>CAVYIZ010000047.1:0-106858 GCA_963768555.1 uncultured Alphaproteobacteria bacterium | reverse complement strand
CTCCTGTGCAGGTTTTTGGACGCCGGCATCTCGAGAGGCGCCTCGCACTCAGGCGGCCGGCGTCCAAAAAGCGCCAGGGCACGAAGTCGCGGGGAGTTGGGAAGCGGCTGGGCAGCGAGCGTTATGGGGATTTCAGGTTAGCGCCGAGTTTGCTGGTGGGCGCGACACTGGGGCGTCGGGACCTGGATGCTTGGACGCAGGGCGGGCGAGAGCGTGAGGAGGGCGCCTCGGCGGCCGCTTGGAGCGTGTCGACGGGCGCTGGGTGGAGTAAACGGCGTGAATTGGGTCGAGAGCGATCGCCGCCGGCTTGGAGCCAGCGCAACGAAACGGGAAAGCGGCGGGGCTCGGAGGAGGTCTGGCTCATGAGGTGTCGAACCCGCCCGGTGTCGGCCGGCGCCTCGGCTCGCAGCCGGCTGCGAGCACCTCGATCACGATCATGCGGGCGCCGCAGTGCGGGCATGGGCAGCGCAGCGCATGCGGCGCGTCCGGTGTGACATCCGGCGGCTTTTGCGCCTCGACAGCAGGCGGGTCGGCGCCGAGCAATGCGCGGGCCGTCGCGATGTTGTCGGCGCGGTTGGCGTTGGCGAAGAGGCCGTAGTGGCGGATGCGGTGGAAGCCCTTGGGCAACACGTGCAGCAGAAAGCGCCGGATGAACTCGTGCGGGTGAAGCCGCATCGTCTTCCAGCGGCCCGGACCGTCGATGTGATAGTCTTTCCAGCGGAACGCGACGCCGGCTTCGTCGGCTGCGACGAGGCGGCGGTTGGAGATGGCGACACGATGGGTGTAACGGGAGAGATAGCGCAGCACTTGCTTAGGTCCCGCGAACGGCGCCTTGCAATAGACGACCCACTTGATGCGCCGCAGTGGGGCGATGAAGCGCTTGAACGTCTTCTGGTCGGCGAGCCCGGCATGGGTGTTGAAGAACCTCAACTGGCCGGCGTCGTGCGCATCGGTGAGCATCGCCAGCATCTTGCCGCTGAATAGACGCGCCAGCAGGTTGACGTGCACGAGGAAGTCGGAGCGGCAGGCGACCCATCGCGCGCCGTCGAGCGAGAGCCCTCCACCGGGGACGATCATATGCACGTGCGGATGATGGGTGAGTGTCGAGCCCCAGGTGTGCAGCACGGCGGTGACGCCGATCCGGGCTCCGAGGCGATTGGGATCGGCGGCGATGGCGAGCGTCGTCTCGGCCGCCGCCTTCATCAGCAGGTCGTAGACCACGCGCTTGTTCTGGTAGGCGATGTCGCGCAGCTTGCTCGGCAGCGTGTACACGACGTGAAAGTACGGGACGGGCAACAGCTCCGCTTCGCGGTCGGCCAGCCATCGGCGTGACGCCGCGGCCTGGCACTTCGGACAATGCCTGTTGCGGCACGAGTTGTAAGCGATGAGCGTATGGCCGCACGCCGCGTTCTCACAGCGTGCGACATGGCCGCCGAGCGCCGCCGTGCGACAGCGCTCGATTGCGCTCATCACCTTCAACTGGTCGAGGCTCACATGGCCGCGGTTGGCCTCGCGCCAAGCGGGACCGTGCGTCGCGGAGGATGTCCGCGACCTCCAGAACGGGTCGAACCATGACCGACGGCGCTATCGCGCCGGCGGCTTCTCAGCGTCTCGCGTCGCTCGCCTGTGGCGCGGCGGGCTCAGGCGCGCGAGCGGGCTCTCGATCTTGGCGATTATTCCCGTCGCCACGCGGGTGTAGCGAGCCGTCGTGTCGAGCTTTTCGTGTCCAAGCAACGCCTGAATCAGCCGAATGTCCGGCCGTCCTCGAGCAGATGGGTTGCGAAGGAATGGCGCAGCGAATGAAGAGAGACCGCCTTGCGCAGCCCGCGGCTTTCGCCGCCTCCTTGAACAGCCGACCGAACTGGCGCGCAGTCGTCGGTTGACGATCAATGCGACCGGGAAACAACCAGCGTTGTTCCGGCGCAACGCCGGCGTCACGCCGGATCGGCCGGACCTTCCACCATTGCCGCAGCAGGTCGAGGATCTCGGCCGGAAGCATCACAAGTCGGTCCTTGCGGCCTTTCGCCTGCACGACGCGAATGATCATCTGCTCACTGTCGATGTCGCACGCTCGCAGCCGCACCACTTCGCTGGCCCGCAACCCGCAACCATACGCGAGCGTCAGCATCGCGCGCGCCTTGAGGCTCGTCGCCATGGTTAGAACACGCTTGACCTCCTCAGGGCTCAATACTGGCGGCAGCTTCTGCGGCTCCTGGATGTGCCAGATCTCGGCCGCCTGATCGTGGCGACGCAGCGTGACGCGGAACAAGAAGCGCACCCCGGTCATGATCCGATTGCGGTTGCAGATGCTGGCGCCGCCCTCGACGAGGTGCAGCTGGAAGCGGCGCACCTCGTCGGCCATCGCCGTATCGGGCGAGCGTCTGAGCCAGGCGGCGAACCGCTTGCAGCTGTAGATGTGGCTGCGCTGCGTGTGCGGGTTGAGCTTGCGTCCAGCCATGTCTTCGATCATACGCTGACGCAGCGGACTGACAGTGTCGGTCTTGCTCATGGGGCGCTCCTTCCTGAGTGAGGTTCACAACACCTCGATTCTCAGGACGGGGCTCCCCGTCGCGCCATCGCTATCCTGTCGGCTTGCTATCGTCCTCTCGGCTCACGCCCCCGCGCAGCGGGCTGGAGCGCAGCGACTTCGTGCCCTGGCGCATTCCTTCCGTACCGGGAGCGACCAGGAACGGCAGCAAGGGGTCGCACTGCCGGCCTTACCAACACGCAATCGCTAAGCCGCCGACCCCAAAACCTCCACTGATTTGTATCCCGGTGGAGACATCGGTTCCTGTCCGCGCTCAATCTCGACAAGCCGCCGTGCCTGTCCGGGATCGTCGAGGCGGACGAGACCTTCATCCTCGAATCCTTCAAGGGCAAACGCCGCGATCTGCCGAGAGCATCGCGCAAGCGGGGCGGCAAGGCCGCCAAGCGGGGTCTGTCGGCGGAGCAGATCCCAGTCATCGTCGCCCGCGACCGCACCGGCGCGACCATCGATGCCGTCCTGCCGCGGCTCGACGCCGCCAGCATCACAGCCGCGCTCGGGCAGGTCATTACCCGGCCAGCGGAACTGTGCTGCGATGGAGGTGCGGCGATCACCGCATTCGCTCGGCGCGCCCGGGTCAAGTTCCATGTCTTGCCCGCACCCGGCACGCCCAAGCCGGAGGCGCCAGATCTCCACATCAACAACGTGAACGCTTACCACGGCCGGCTGAAGGAGTGGATGCGGCGCTTCCATGGCGTCGCCACCAAGAACCTTCCGAGCTATCTGAGCTGGCGGCGAACGATCGAGGCCCTCTCAACAAACTCGGCCCCGGACGCCTGGATCATGGGCGCCCCGGATTGGGTCCATATCAACAGAGCTCGATATAAGAGCGTTTTTCATCGTCCACGATCTCAGGCTCCCGGCCCAACGGATGTGACCGCAGGCGACGGCGCCGCGACCGCCAATGCGGTGGACGGCAACAAGGGATCTTTCCGTGGCGGGTCGAAATCTGGGTCGGAGATCCTGTGGCCCGATATTCCGCTTTGGGCTGCCGCCGAAGCTTCTCCTGGCCGTTCTTCAGGTAGGAATGCGAGCGACTGGCTTGACTAATGAGTTGAGAGTTCCCCCGGCTTTGCCGGGGTGGCCGTAGAAGTCTGACGTTTTCTGGGGTCCACCGCGACTTTTCCTTTTGTGAGCCGCCAAGCACACGAACTGTCAATTCACGATGGACGACTCCGAAAGTTTAAGTCACTCAAATAGGAGTGCAAACATCACGTCGTTTTCATCCCGAACTTTCGACGTAGAGCCCTGTACGGCGAGTTGCGCAAGCATTTGGGGGAAGTTTTCCGAAAGCTCGCGGAACAGCGAGAAAGCAGGGTGGAAGAGGGGCACTCGACGCCCGATCACGTCCATATGCTGCTGTTCAATTCCGCCGAAATACGCGGTCAGCCAAGTCGTGGGATACATAAAGGGCAAGAGCGCGATCCATTTGGCGCGAAGTCACTCCGGGAGCCGGAGGTTTTGTCTTCGTGACGGCAGCGGTCGCCAAAGAACGGTTCTCCCTCATTAAACTACGCGTCCCGGTAGGGCGCGCTTCCCCTCTCAAGCCGGAGGGTGTCATTCGACATCCAATAGTGACCCCAGCCTCAGTGTCGTAAGCTCTTGAATAGAAACGACAATCTGGCTGATAGGTGGGGTCAAGATTGGACGCCGATCGAAGTCTTCGATTATCGCCAATTCTACTGTCATCGCAATCGGTTAGCGCTCAGCATGGGCGCGGTCAAAGTTCGACGCCGATTTACACCGGATGCCGTCTGGCCAGCAATCAGGCCGTCCCCCAGACTGATCCCGGGTTAACGACTTCCCCGGTTTCGACATCGTCCATACGCTTTCGACACGTCATCAGCGGTTTGCTTTCGCTCGTCTCTCTGAGCCGCACCCGACGGGATCAAGTCCCGCCTTTTCTGCAACGCTCACAACCACGGCTTTTGACCATCGCAGCTTGCGGTGGTTTGGAGCCTGCTCCTGACAGCCGGCTCCGAGGGACCTGCCCCTCACCTCTTGCACAGCATCGCACCTCCTTTCTTAGTGCGTTCGTGGCACACAGTCGTCGGCGTAGTTCACCAGATGGGCGCGGAACGCCGCGCCGCATCCTCGGTAACCCTCCGGCGAAGGCCGCGGTTAGTTAGGCGGCTTTTTGGCGGAGGGGTTCGGCGGCCCAGTTCCATGGGAGCAGGTCGGCGAGCTTGGTCTGCGGCGTGTCGGCGATGCGGGCGAGGATGTCGGCGAGCCAGGCCTGCGGATCGACGTCGTTGAGCTTCGCGGTCTGGATGAGCGTGTACATGAGGGCGGCGCGCTCGGCGCCGCGCTCCGATCCGGCGAACAACCACGACTTCCTGCCGAGAGCCAAACCGCGCAGCGCGCGTTCGGCCGCGTTATTGGTCAGGCAGATGCGGCCATCGTCGAGGAAGCGGGCGAAGGCTCCCCACCGCGTGAGCATGTAGTCCATCGCCTTGGCGACCGCGGCATGGCGCGAGAGCTTTGCGCGCTCGGCGCGCATCCAGGCTTCGAGCTCGGCGACCAGGGCTGCGCTCCTCTCCTGGCGCGCGGCCAACCGCTTCTCGACCGGAAGGCCGTTGATCTCGCGCTCGACGTCGAAGATCGCGTCGATGCGTTTGACGGCCTCCAACGCGATCGGCGCAGCCTGCTTCCCCCGCCGGAGGTTGGCGGCGATGTCGGCCAGCTCGAAGAACTTGCGCCGCGCATGGCTCCAGCACAGCGCCTCGACGATCGGGCCGGGCTTGCGGTCGGCAAGATAGAGGCGATTGTAGCCGGCGAACGCGTCGGCTTGCAGGATGCCGGCCCAGCCCGTCAAATGTCGTTCGGGATGTTCGCCCGTTCGATCGCGCGAGGCGTAGAACAAGGCGGCCGGAGGATCGGTCCCGCCGAACGGGCGGTCGTCGCGGACATACACCCAAACCCGGCCCGTCTTGGCCTGGGCTTCGCGACCGATCTCGCCGGCCCGTCGACGGCATCGCCTCGGACGCGCCGTTCCCGAACTCGCCCAACCTGCGCCGCGTCCGGTGCTTCGGGAACCTCTGCGCCCCGATTTCGTCGAGAGAGACTGCCTGACCGTCTACGCGGTCGAAACAATGCCGAGAGACCCCGCACCACGAAAAACGCCGCTAGAGAATTCGAGGCTGGAAAGCGACGGAGAGCCGCCTGAATTGGTCTCCTCGGGACCCGTCCGTTTCACCGCGCCGACAAACCTCGGAAATGTCGCTCAAAATTGCGGCGCGGAATGCCGTATTATCGTGTGATATCAATAGCTTAGTCTGTGGCGGAGGGGGCGGGATTCGAACCCGCGATACGGTTTCCCGTATACACACTTTCCAGGCGTGCGCCTTCGACCGCTCGGCCACCCCTCCGCATTCGCGCTCGGGCGTTCCGATTGAGCGCGAAGCGTGGCGCATAGCGCGGCGCGGGCGCGGGCGCAAGCGAGGCGATGGGGTGCGATTCAACTCGATGCGGAGTAAGCTTTGTCGGAGGTGATTTGGGAGGACGAAGCTGATGACGGGCGCGGATTTGAGCGATGAAGCGCTGTTTGCCTTTTTGCGCAGCCATCCTGATGTTCGAAACCGTGTCGCGTCGATAGCCCTGACGGTAGAGAATAGCGAAGGCGATTTGAAGGAGGCGGACGCTGCGGAAGAGCGGTTGGTCGAGGAGACGCGGCGTTTGGGACGCGAAGCGCTGCTGGGCTGGGCGGAGAGGCAGGCGGAGGTGACGGAGAGGGAAATTCGTCAGCAACTTCAGATGCATCGCCAAGGTGAAAAAAAGTCCGCTGGCATACGAAATTCGGCGAGATAGAGGTCCAGGAGCCGCAATATCGGTTCAAGAACGAGCGTGTGCGCCCGTTTCTGCGCAGCGCGAAAGTCAGCCCCTCGGGCTGTTCGCGCCCCTTGCAACGCGTCATCGTCGACTTCGCCGCCGATCAACCCTTCGCGCAAGTTCGAAGCAAGCTGCGGGAGCATTACGGCTTCGAGATTGGGGAGAGCACGATCCAGCGGATCACGTTCGCCCATGCCCAGTCGATGTTCGAAGCCGGTCGAGCGGATTTGGAATTTCCGGAAGGTCCAGGCCTCAGTAAGCCGATCGTCGTGGAAACTGACGGCGGCATGGTTCCGATCGTCGAGCCGGGTCGGGATGAGAAAGACAAACGCAAGGGCAAGAACCTGTCGTGGCGAGAGGCGAAGCTTTCGCTGGCGCACGCCCAGGGGAGCCGGACGCCGGTCTACGCCGGCTCGATCGAGGGCGGCGCGGAGGCGGCCGGGCGGCAACTGCTGGCCTGCGCGGTTCGCGCCGGCTTCGGGGCGAACTCGCGGGTCCACGCGGTCGGCGATGGCGCGCCATGGATTGTGGGCCAAGTCGAGGAGCAATTTGGCGATCAAGGCAGCTACCTGATCGATTTCTATCATGTTTGCGAGTATTTGAGCGCCGCCGCCGAAGCGATCGCGCCCGACGCCGCCGCGCGGGAAACCTGGATCGAGGCGCAGAAGGACGCGCTCAGAGACGGGCGTCTCGAGATGACATTGCGGTCGCTCGTCGGTCATTGCGAAGCGCCTGAAGTCGACGACGAACAAGCGCCGGTGCGCCGATGCCATCGTTATTTGAGCAGCCGCAAGAACCAGTTGAACTATCGACAGGCGCTGGCCGAGGGACTGCCGATCGGATCGGGCGAAATCGAAAGCGCGCATCGCTACGTCGCCCAACAACGTCTCAAGCGGCCCGGCGCCTGGTGGCGCGTCGAGCACGCGGAATACATGCTCGCTTTGCGGATAACCCGAATAAACGGCGACTGGGACGCCTATTGGAAAAACCTCGGCCGAACCGCCGTCCCCGTAGCCAACCGGAACAGCCCCCAAAACTCACAAAATCTCGCCGCCTAATTGCACCACTTTGGTTCGCACCCGAGGCGATGCGATCCGTGGACAGCGCCGCCGCCCTTGCGCTAGAGAGTGGCTGGGCTCGGGCCAACGTCGGCGGCGATGCGGTTTCTAGCGCGGTTCATCGGTCTCATCGCTCTCGCCGGCGCCTTCGCGGCGGCGGTGATCGACGGGGCGCGCTGGGTCGTCGGGGGAAGTTTCGCGCCGACCTCGACGGGCGCCGCGCTCTACTGGCTTTCGCCGAAATTGCTCGCCGCCGCGCAAAGCTTCGTCGAGAGCCGTCTCGGCGCCTGGGCGTGGAACGAGGTCTTGGTGCGGGCGCTGCTCGCGCCGGCCTTCGTCGCGCTCACGATCTTGAGCGCCGTGCTCTTCCTTGTATCCCGCCCGCCGCCGCCGGAGATCGGCCATTCGAGCCGGGACCGGTAACGGACCGGACGCTGCGGGCGTATATGGGGGCGAAGGAGACGATCATGCTCTCAGGACTGATGTCGAAGCTGCGCCAGCCCGGGCCGGACCAGGCGCTCCCGGGCGGCCCGGAGCCGATCAAGACGGCCGCGACCCATTACGTCAACGGCCGCCCGCTGAAGGGGCCCTACCCGCCGGGAATCGAGACTGCGATCTTCGGCATGGGCTGCTTCTGGGGGGCGGAGCGCAAATTCTGGCAGGCGGGAGAGGGCGTCTACGTGACCGCGGTCGGCTACGCCGGCGGCGCGACGCCGAACCCGACCTACGAAGAGACCTGCACCGGCCGCACCGGCCACGCGGAGGCAGTGCTCGTCGCCTACGACCCGGCCAAGATCTCCTACGAGGATCTGTTGAGGATCTTCTGGGAGAACCACGACCCGACCCAGGGCATGCGGCAGGGCAACGACGTCGGCACGCAGTACCGCTCGGCAATCTATGCGACGACGCCCGCGCGGCTCGCCGCGGCGCGCCGCGCGGCGGAATCTATGGCAAGGCGCTGGCCGCCAAGGGCTATGGGCCGATCTCCACCGAGATCGCCGAGGCGAGCCCGTTCTATTTCGCCGAAGACTACCATCAGCAATATCTCGCCAAGAACCCCGGCGGCTATTGCGGGCTCGGCGGCGCCGGAGTGTCGTGCGCTTAAGGCAGTAGGCAGTCGGCAGTAGGCAGTCCGCCGCGCTTCGCGCGGCTCGGCAGTCGGACGGCGCCGCGGCGGCTGCACCGACCGCACCTACTGCCGATTGCCCGACTGCCGACTGCCGACTGCCTGTCGCTCACTTCGGCCTCTTGCGCATTTCCCGCGCTTCGGCAATCGTCGCCGGATGGCGCGGTTCCTCATCGTCGACGATCACCCGCTGTTTCGCGAGGCGCTGACGAGCGCGCTGAAGGTCGTCGACGCGGAAGCCGACATCTACGAGGCGACCTCGATCGAGGGCGCGCTCGACGTGCTCGACGCGCACGAGGATTTCGACCTCGCGCTGCTCGACCTCTCGCTGCCGGGGACCTCCGGTTTCTCCGGCCTCGTTCGCCTGCGCACCAGCCGGCCGAAACTGCCGATCCTCGTCGTCTCGGGCCATGAGGAGCCGGCGGTCGTGCGCGAGGCTCTGTCGCTCGGCATCGCCGGCTACGTGCCGAAGTCGACCTCGAAGAAGAAGCTCGCCGAGGCGATCGGCAAGGCGCTGGCGGGGGACGTCTACGAGCCCGAACTGCCGCGCTCGGCTCCGTTCGAATCCCGCCCGAGCGACGAGCAGCGGATCCTGCAAAGGCTCAAGGACCTGACGCCCCAGCAGCTCGCGGTGCTCGAACTGGTGCGCGAGGGCAAGTCGAACAAGGTGATCGCGCGCGTGCTCGGGCTCGCCGAGACCACGGTCAAGGCGCATGTGTCGGAAGTGCTGCGCAAGCTCGGCGTCGTCTCGCGCACCCAGGTGGTCATCGAGGTCGCGAGAGTCGACTTCGCGGCGCTGAAGAAGGGGCCGCAGTAGAGGGCCGCCCGGTCGTCCCGAAGGCCGCCGAATTCCCTGCGCAGGGGAGCAGGGAATTTCTCGTCCTTCCGGCCCTCATCGGGCGAAATCGTTTCCAAAAGACGAACGTTTCTAGCGTTTTAGGCGAAAATTCCCTGCGCAGGGGAGCAGGGAAATTTTTGCCCGGGCGGGGAATTCAGTCCTCCGTCGGCGAGAGAACAGGGAACTCCCGGGGTCGCCGCCTCCCGAGAGAGAGCCTTGGAGTCTCTCGCGCCCTCGCAGGTTGATTTTGGCGGGAGCGGCCGCGTGAGCCGTTTCCCCAACTGGGCAGGCGACGCGAGGCCCGCAATCGCAGCCGCCCAAGCCGTCAGCGGCTCTCTGTCTCCCCGTCATGCAGGAACGCCGTCCCCTGCCGCCGTCGATGCGCCGCGGCCAGCATCGCGACGCCAAGCACAATCAGAAACCAGCTCGGAAGTTCGATCATTCCTGCAAACCTTCGGATCAGGCGGCCGGCCCGCGCGCCTCGAAGCTCGCGCACAGTCGCCTCCCATTGTCTTGGTGAAGTCTACGCAAGTTATCTTGCGTGGCAATCGCCAGATGTGGAGAGATCAGAATGTGAACTTAGTCAACCACAGGCGCTCTCCGCGCGGTCGTATCGCGCGCGGGTACGTCTTCCGCCAATCCGCGGCCGCCTCTCCCCACGCCCAGACTCAGAGCACGTGCGAGCCCTCGCCGGAGCGCTTGGCGGCCTTCTGGAATTTCTTGATCACCCGGTCGCGCTTGAGCTTCGAGATGTGGTCGATGAACAGGATTCCGTCGAGGTGGTCGATCTCGTGCTGCAGCACGGTGGCGAGCAGCCCCTCGGCCAAGACCTCGGCGGGCTTGCCGTCGCGGTCGAGGAAGCGGGCGCGGATCGAGGCCGGGCGCTCGACCTCGGCGTAATATTCGGGGATCGACAGGCAGCCCTCCTCGTACGTCGAGCGCTCCTCGGACGACCAGACGATCTCCGGATTGACGAACGCCTGCGGCTGCGGCGGCTCCTCCTTCTTGGCGATGTCGACCACCAGGAGCCGGATCGGCTCGGCGATCTGGATCGCGGCGAGGCCGATGCCGGGCGCGTCGTGCATCGTCTCGATCATGTCGTCCATGAGCTTCTTCAGCGTCGCGTCGACGCGCTCGATTTTCTGACTGACGAGACGCAGTTTCGGGTCGGGCAAAGTGATGATGTGGCGAAGGGCCATGCGGGAAACCCGGGAAGGAAAAACTGGCCAAGGCGACCGGGGAAACCAGCCGCAGACGGACGTGCAGCGCTCTCCCTCCCCTCCCCCACAAGACCCCCACAAGGGAGAGGGAATTTGCGCCTCCGGCCGCGCCACGCGCGCGTTCACCTGATGACCTTGTGCCTCCCCAGATAATCGTCTGGACGGGCGCGGTCAAATGTGTTCTACTTTTGTTCGACGCGACGCGTGACCCGAACCATGACCTCGGCCCCCATCGCCGTCATCGACGGCGTCCCGATCGATCTCCCTCAGGCGCTCGGCGCGGCTTTAGCCGCGCTGGCGTTCCTGCTCATGCTGACCCTCGTCGCGCTGATGCGCGCCGCGGCGGCGCGCCGGCGCGAGCGGGACATCGCCGACGAACGGCAGGAGGCGATCGAGGCGCGCTTCGCGGCGCTCGCGCAGTCGAGCGCCGAGTTGAACGGCCGCCTCTCGGGCATGGCCGAATGGCTCGGAGCCGGGATCGAAAAGCAGGCGCAGCGGACGGGCGAAAACCTCGGCAAGCTCAACGAGCGGCTGGCGGTGATCGACGCCGCCCAGGCGCGGCTCACCGAAATGACGCGCGAGGTCGTGTCGCTGAAGGACATTCTCGCCAACAAGCAGGCGCGCGGCGCCTTCGGCCAGGGGCGGATGGAGGCGATCGTGCGCGACGGCCTGCCGGCGGGCGCCTACGACTTCCAGTTCACGCTCTCGAACCGCGCCCGGCCCGACTGCGTCATCCGCCTGCCGGGCGACCCGCGCCTGCTCGCGGTCGACGCAAAATTCCCGCTGGAGGCCTTTTCGGCCCTGCGCTGCGGCGCGGGACGACGAGGCGCGCAAGGCGGCGCTGGCGCGGGTGCGCGCCGACGTCGGCAAGCATGTGAAGGACATCGCCGAGCGCTATCTCCTCCCGGGCGAGACGCAGGACGTGGCGCTGATGTTCGTGCCGTCCGAGGCGATCTATTCCGACCTCGTCGAGCATTTCGACGAATTGGTGCAGAAGGCCCACCGCGCCCGCGTCGTCATCGTCTCGCCGACCTGATGATGATGGCGATCAACGTCGCCCAGGCGATTTTGCGCGACGCGCGGATGCGCGACGAAGCGCAGGCGATCCAGGCCGAGGTCGGCAAGCTGGTCAACGACGTGAAGAATGCTGACCGAGCGCGCGGCCAAGCTCGAGACCCATTTCCGCCAGGCGCAGGAGGACCTTTCCGGCATCGGCGCGGCGAGCGCCCGCATCGCCCGGCGCGGCGAGCGGATCGAATCCTTGGATTTTTCCCGCGAGGGGGAGACGGGCGACCTGCTGCGGCTGGCGCGCGGGGCGGAGTAAGGGCGTGTTCCCTTCTCCCGCTTGCGGGAGAAGGTGGCCGGCGCAGCCGGCCGGATGAGGGTTTTGTGAGAGGTTAAAGCAATGCGCATGCGCGACGACATCCCGATTTCGGCCAAGTGACGCGCTCGCGCCATGCGCCACCGACCGACGCCGAGCGGCGGCTCTGGTATGCCTTGTGCGATCGGCGCATGCAGGCGCTCAAGTTTCGCCGGCAAGCGCCTCTCGGTCCTTACATCGTCGACTTTCTTTGCATCACTCATCGCCTCGTTGTGGAAGCGGACGGGTCGCAACACGCCGAGAGCAGACGCGACGCCGTTCGCGATGGATGGCTTGCGCGGGAAGGCTACACAATCTTGCGCTTCAGCAATCACGACATTCAGACGGCGCGCGAAAGCGTGCCAGCGACGATCGCGGCGACATGCGGTTTACCGTGGTGAGACGCAAAGGAGAGGGGCCCGATCCCTTCTCCCGCTTGCGGAGAAGGTGGCCGAAACGGCCGGATGAGGGTCTTCCGGGCGATTATATAATTGACGAACCACGGAGGATGTGATAGCTTGTGAATCAAGAGGTTAGCTATGTCCGTCTTGTGCAAGCCCTACTTCCATGACGAAGCCGCCGCCTTTGAGCATCTTGAAAGCGTTCTGTGTCCGAACGGTCCGATCTGCCCGCATTGCGGCAGCGTCAACCCGAAGCACTATGATTTACGAAAGACCCGCGTTGGCCTCCGCAAGTGCTGTGAGAAGGATTGCCGCAAGCAGTTCACGGTACGCGTGGGGACAGTTTTCGAGTCCGCCCATGTCCCGCTGCATAAGGCTTTGCAGGCAGTCTATCTGATGTGCTCCAGCAAGAAAGGAGTGAGCGCGCGTCAAATCCACCGCACTCTTGAGGTGACGTACAAAACCGCGTGGTTCCTTTGCCGTCGCATCCGCGAGGCGATGCGGTCTGGCGATCTGGCCCCGATGGGCGGCCCCGGCAGCATCGTTGAAATCGACGAAACCTACATTGGCCGCAAGCAGGGCGCGCCGAAGAGGCGCGGCACTGGCCATAAGAACCCGGTCCTTACGCTTGTTGAACGCGGTGGCGCGGCCCGCAGTTTCCATATCGACCGCGCAAACAAGGATGAGATTTTGCCGATCGTTCGCGCCAACATCGCACGCGAATCCCACGTTATGACCGATGAGTCCAATGTGTACACGAAGCTTGGCAACGAGTTCGTCAGCCACGATTCAGTGGACCACTCGCGCGAAGAAGACGCCTATCGCGACCGCGGCAGGAATTTGGTCGTCAGCGTCAACTGCGCTGAAGGCTACTATTCGATTTTCAAGCGCGGCATGACCGGCGTCTATCAGCACTGCAGCGAAAAGCATCTTCACAGATACATGGCGGAGTTCGATTTCCGCTACAGCAACTGCTCAAAAATCGGCGTTGAGGACGAAAAGCGGACAGAACGCGCATTAACGGGCATCACCTGCAAACGGTTGAAATATAAGGGACCTGATTGGCCCTCGGTAACACTAACGTGAGAACAAAAGACGATTTTCCGTCGGAATCTCAAGCCTTTATGAAATTAAGTGTTGACTCTGTGTCTCATGGCGCGCTTATGTTTCTCATGCGGCTGGGAGGTTCGCCCTAGCGAGCCGTGAAGGCATGGTCCTTCCCCGGCCGACCCTTATTTCCTAAACCTCGATGTATCTCTTATATCTTGATCACGCTGGTGCGATTGAGGATCCGGCGCAAAAGCATTTTGTTCTTGCTGGAGTTTCTGTCTTTGAGAGACAGCCGTTTTGGCTCTCTCAGGCGCTTGATTTAATTGCCGCCAGATTTAATGAAAAAGACCCATTTGCGCTCGAGTTGCACGGTTCCCCCATGCGCGGAGGCAGGGGCAAATGGCGTCAATTCCCGGTTGAAGACAGGGTCCGCGCGCTTTCGGATTCTCTGGCGGTTCTTGCAAAAAGCCATGCGACCAACGACCAACACACTATTTGGCGTTGCTATACGAAAGCCAGACGATGACCCTAGCGCGGCCGTTAATATTGCATTCGAACAAATATGCTCTCTGTTCGATAGGTATTTATTGGAACTTCATCGACAAAATAAAACACAGAGGAGTATCATAATTTTCGATAAAGCAACCTATGAAACTGAAATACAGAGCCTAGCGATTGACTTTAGAAGCGTTGGTCATACGTGGGGAGTAGTGACTAATCTCGCGGAGGTTCCATTATTCCGTGCCTATCCGGTTAACGCAGACACCCACTACATGTAGGGTGCGCCCATTCGCCGGATATAGCTCGGCGAAGGTCGGTGACTCCGCCCCTCCGGCGATACCGAGGAGCGAGCGGAAGGCGCTAAAGGGGTAGAAGCGGCGAGTGAACCGGAACGCGAACTCGTTGAGGTCGAGAACGTCCCATAGCAGCCCCATATCCGCTTCATGCATACACCTTGTGCCATGGGCGGGTGTGCGTCAAGCGGACAAAGTGCCGTCACTAGATATGGGGGGTGTCTGTGTTAACCGGATAGGCACGCATTATTCCTCGACTTTAGGGCTTCGCCATTGCTGCAATTGGCAGACCTAGTGTCTTTTGCTCTGTACAGACTGTACGAGTGGTCGGATAGTCGGTTCTCCGATATAATTCAGGAAAGGTTTATTGGCTTGAGAGGGGTTAATAACTTAATTTACATCCCGTCGGTTCCGTCATTCAGAGCTTCAATAGTAGCGTCTTCACCGTCAGGAAGCCGAACGTGACGAAAGCTAAGGAAACAAAATCTCAGGGGGATCGGTTTGTTGAAGCCGCGCGCGCCCTCGAATGCGACGAATCCGACGAGCGCTTTGATGTGGCGCTGCGCAAGATTGCGGCTCACAAGCCTCGCACAAGAGACCGTAAAAATGATAACCTGCTGAAACAGGGAGCCAAAACGAGGAGGGAGAGATGAGCAGCGGGCTAGTTGAGTTTGTTCTTCGGTACGGGAGCAGGTTCCGGCGTGCTTGGCGCGTTTTCTGGAACGATCCCGAGTATGTTGCCGAGCATATCGTGGAGCCTAACGCCCACGTCGCGAGAAAATCTCAATCGACTGGTGATGACTATGCGCGGCATGCCATTGCTGCCAGGGAGAGCATGGTCGATGGCCCCGAACGTGATGTTCACGACGTTCTCATAGAACCCAGCCGTCACTATCCAGTCGGTGAAGGCGACTTGACAATTGAGAGGGTCAACGATTTCGGGGCGCTGTGGGGAAGGCAAATCTTCTTTCGATGACATGCGGCTAACTCCGATTTCATTTGTTCGGAGCCATTTAGCACGCTTTCGTGGTTCGTCAGCTATATAATCGCCGTCTTCCGGGAGGAGAAAGCGATGCGCATGCGTAGCGATGTCCATCAGTGTGCGCTTGCCCTCACCCCGGCCCTCTCCCGCAAGCGGGAGAGGGGGCGCGATGGCCGTTTTCCCTCGATCTTCTCAGGCTGGCGCGCGGGGCGGAGTAGGGGCGCGCACTCCGTCATTGCGAGTTGAGCACCGGCCGGCGGCCGACCCCGCTGGATGAAACGGAGTTCGGTTTTCGGCCAGAATCCTTGGATAGCTTTTGACGGTCGGCAAGAGGTCGGTCTCTCAGTGATGCGTTGAGCTCGCTTGCGAGTTGGACCCGGGGCGCTTGATGACCTCGACTTGCGCAAGGAGCGGCGACGCTCTGAAGCCTGCTTTTTAGGATTTCCTTTTGTGAAGCGCCCTTGCCGGCGGCGATTGGCGAGGAGGTTGCAATGGACGTGGTTCACGATCGCGTCGGCGGTTTGGACGTTCACAAGGACACCATCGTTGCGTGCGTTCGTAGGATGTCGGGGAACAAGCCAGAGCGGGAATGCCGGGCGTACGAGACGACGACCGACGGTCTCTTGGCCTTACTGGAATGGCTGGTCTCGAGCGGATGCAGCGTGGTGGCTATGGAGGCGACCGGGGTCTATTGGCTCCCGGTGTGGAAGATTTTGAGCGACGGCGATTTCGAGCTTGTCGTCGCCAACGCGGCTCACATCAAGTCGGTCCCCGGCCGCAAAACCGACATGAACGACGCAATGTGGATTGCCGATCTGGTCGCGCACGGCTTGATCAAGGCGAGCTTCGTGCCTGACGAGGAAATGCATGAACTGCGCGCCTTGATGCGGACCCGCAAACAGTTGGTGCGAGAGCAAACGCGGCACGTTCAACGCATCCAGAAGACGCTGACCGAGGCCAACATTCGGTTGGATTCGGTGATCAGCGACATCATGGGCGCGAGCGGACGGCGCATGATCGAGGCGATGATCGCCGGAGTGCGCGATCCGCGCAAACTGGCCGCCCTGGCTCATCGCAGCGTGAAGGCCACGCCGAAGGAACTGTACGATGCGCTGCATGGTCGATTGACCGAGCACCACCGCTTTCTCCTCAAGCTCCATATCCGGCAATGGGACGCGCTGGACGCTTCGATCAAGGTCATCGATGGCGAAGTCGACCTTCGGGTTAGGCGCATGGATACGGAGGGCCCGGCCGACGCCAGATTTTCCAACCTGATCGATCAACTCGCCTCGATCCCCGGCGTCAGCAAATTGTCGGCCTTGACCGTCCTTTCGGAGATCGGCACGGACATGAGCCGCTTCGCGACCGCCGGTCATTTGATCGCATGGGCGGGCATGTGTCCCGGCCAGAACGAGAGCGCCGGCAAGCGCAAGTCCACCCGGCTGCGCAAGGGCGCCCGATGGTTGAAAACAGCCCTCGTCCAGTGCGCTTGGGCGGCCAAGCGAGCAAAAGACAGCTACTACAAAGCGCAATTCTTCCGCCTCAAGGCCAGACGCGGCCCGCAAAAAGCGATCTGCGCCGTGGCGGCGTCGATCCTAACCGCCGTCTATCACATGCTCAAGGACGGGACTTTCCACCAAGACCTCGGCGCCGCCTACTTCGACCAGCGATCGCCCGAGTCGAAAGCCAAGCGTCTCGCCTGCCAAATCGCCAAGCTCGGATACGAAGTCACCCTTCAGCCTCGCGCGACGGCCGCATAGAATGCCAAGACAAAGACCATGAAAATCAATCGCATGCCCTCTAGTTTCTTTTTAGGAGCGAAGCGACGAAGCAATCCAAGGATCGCAGGGCGCTCTTCAGATTGCTTCGCTTCGCTCGCAATGACGGCGGCGCCGGCGGTGCGCTTATTCTTCCGGCACACCGGCCTTTTGCAGGCCGTCGATGACGCGCTCCCATCCAGCAAGGTAGGCCGGATGGTCGCTCAAGGGTCGGGCGCGAATTCGGGCAATCGTGCAAGTCGGGTTGATTGCAAGCCCTGCCCGACCCTCGGAGCGCGCTTCATCGAGCCGCCCAACACAGGCCAAAGCTCCCGCCAGATAGAAATGCGACATTGGATTATTTGTATTGGCTTCGATGGACCGGCGCAGCCAAGTTATCGGCTCCTCCTCCTTGCCATGATGAAAATTGGCCATCCCCGCTACTGCACACCAGTTATAGGCAAAGGTGTCGTTGGGACCGTGCCTATCCGGTTAACGCAGACACCCACTACATGTAGGGTGCGCCCATTCGCCGGATATAGCTCGGCGAAGGTCGGTGACTCCGCCCCTCCGGCGATACCGAGGAGCGAGCGGAAGGCGCTAAAGGGGTAGAAGCGGCGAGTGAACCGGAACGCGAACTCGTTGAGGTCGAGAACGTCCATAGCAGCCCCATATCCGCTTCATGCATACACCTTGTGCCATGGGCGGGTGTGCGTCAAGCGGACAAAGTGCCGTCACTAGATATGGGGGGTGTCTGTGTTAACCGGATAGGCACGGTTGGGACTAAGGCGCAGCGCCTCCTGAATGTGACCCTCGGCCTCCTCGGCTTGGCCGAGCAGAAGCTCGCCGGCGCCTATGACTCCATGCGCGTCAGCCAGATTTCGATTCAGCTCCAGCGCCCTCTCGCATTCCCTGACGCCTTGAGAAGCGCGGTTGGTGTAGGTTTGGACGACGCCCAAACACATATGGGCGATCGCACTCTCGGGCGCCAGTGACACCGCCTTGGTTGCAGCGGCTTCAGCGGCGGCGAACCGCGCCGCTCGATCGTCCGAAGACGACATTAGCGTGACGACTATATCCATTGTGGCGATGCCAGCCAGCGCCCATACGTTGGCGGGATCGAGCCCCAAGGCGCGCTCGTACAAACGGCGGGCTTGCGCGACGTAGTCCGGCGTAATGCCTCTGTAGTACCAAGCCCTGGCCTGCCAGCACAGGTCCATCGCATCGGGATTTGGCGATTGCTCCGCGCGTCGCGCTTCGGCGAGGACGAGCTGCGAAAAGAGCGCGTTTGCAAGACGAGAAACGATTTCGTCCTGCATGTCCAAGAGATCGGCCAAGGGCTTGTCGAAACGCTCCGCCCAAAGATGGCTGCCGCTTTCGGCGTCGATGAGCTGGACGCCGATCCGCATCCGGCCTCCACTGCGCTGGACGCTGCCCTCGAGGACATAGCGAACGTTCAACTCGCGGCCGATCTGCTTGAGATCGACGTGCTTGCCTTTGTAGGCGAAGGCCGTGTTGCGCCCGATCACGACGCAGCCGATGCGCGACAGATCCGTCGTCAGGCTCTCGGTCACGCCGTCGACGAAATGTTCCTGTTCGGGTGCGCCGCCCATGTTGGCGAAGGGCAGGACCACGATGGAGAGATGCGGCGGTCCTTGTTTGTGCGGCGTGGAGGGAGGCGGCGTCGCGCTTTCTGAGCCGCCCCTGATTGCATAGACCCGCACCGGCCGTACGATGTTCTTGAGCTCCCTTTCGCCCTGATCGACGAAAGGATGCTTCAGCTTTTCGCGCACCTGCCGATAGGCGTCTTCGGACAAGCAAACTCCGCCGGGTTCGGCGACGCCTTCCAGTCTCGCCGCGATATTGACGCCGTCGCCCATCAGGTCGCCGTCGGCTTCCTCGACCACGTCGCCGAGGTGAACTCCGATGCGGAATTCGATCCGCCGCTCCTGCGGCAGGCCAGTGTTGCGTTCGGCCATGCCGTCCTGAATTTCGACGGCGCAGCGCACAGCGTCGACCACGCTGCGGAACTCCACGAGCGCGCCGTATCGCCGGTGCGCTTGACGACACGCCCGCGATGCGCGGCGATGGTCGGATCGATCAGGTCGCTGCGCAAAGCCCTCAGCCGCGCGAGCGTGCGCTCCTCGTCCGCGCCGGCCAGCCGGCTGTAGCCGACGACGTCGGCCGCCAAGATCGCGGCAAGCTTCCGGGTTTCGGACATGGCTCCGCCTCGTTTTTCGACTAGTCTATCACGAATTCGACGCAGACGCTCTTGCGTGGAACCGGGCGTCATGCAACTCCATGTGGGCTTGGCGACGGACCTTTGGGGCGCGAATTCGATGGGCGACAAAAGGTTGCAAGCGCTCAATGCCTACTCCCGCGGGGAAATGATCGCTCTTCAGTTGCGCGGCCGGCTCGGCGGGGCGACTTTCGGCGAGGTGCTCATGCTGCTCGGCGCGGCGGACCTTCCGCTGCCGCGTGCGCCTGTCGAGGGAAGGGAGGAGCAATTCCAGCGTCCTCGCGAGTGGATGTTCCCAAAGCATGCAGCGTGACCTGAAGTTATTTGTGGTCGACACGGGTCCGCTGATCACATTGGCGGCCGCGCAGTCTCTCGATTACCTTCTTTACGTCGACGCTGATGTCGTGATTCCCGACGCGGTGCTCTACGAGGCGACCCATGACGCGGCTCGCCTCGTAGAGCAGTAAAGGCGCTGTCCGTCTTTGCGAGTTGGGGACCGGCCTTTGGCCGACCTCGGTGAGTGAAACGGGGTCGATTTTGGGCCGGAGTTTCGCGGTAGCATGTTCGCGCCGACGGCAAGAGGTTAGTCTCTCAGTGATGCATCGAGCTCGTTTGCGAGTTGGACCCGGGACGCTTTGATGACCTCGACTTGCGCTAAGGAGCGGCGACGCTCCAAAGCCTGCTTTTTAGGATTTCCGATTTGTGAAGCGTCCTTGCCGGCGGCGTTTGCCCAAGGAGGTTGCGATGGACGTGATCCATGATTGCGTCGCCGGTTTGGACGTTCACAAGGACACCGTCGTTGCATGCGTGCGCACGATGTCCGGGACCAGGGCGATGCGGGAATGCCGGACGTACGAGACGACGACTGACGGTCTTCTGGCCTTGCTCGAGTGGCTGAGCTCGAGCGGGTGCTCGGTGGTGGCGATGGAGGCGACCGGCGTCTACTGGCTGCCGGTGTGGAAGATGCTAAGCGACGGCGGCTTCAAGCTCGTCCTCGCCAACGCCGCGCACATCAAGGCGGTTCCCGGCCGCAAGACCAACATGAACGACGCGATGTGGATCGCCGACCTCGCCGCGTACGACCAGTTTGCGCGGATCGCGCTGGCTCATCGCCTCGATCATGCGCCGTCCGCTCGCTCCAATGACGTCGCTGATCACGGAATCCAGGCGAATGTTGGCCTCGGTCAGCGTCTTCTGGATGCGTTGAACGTGCCGCGTCTGCTCGCGCGTCAACTGCTTGCGGGTTCGCATCAGCGTGGCCACCGGCGAGTCTGGATCGGAGACGCTGCTTTGAGCGAAGTCTCGAATTACATCGAACCGCTCGTCCTCGACGAGGCGAACTCGCCGCCCGACGGCTGGGACGATCCGGTCAAGGGGCGCATCCGCTGGCGCACGCTCTTCTCAAAGGGCGGCACCCCGACCGACGGGATCACCTGCGGCGTGGCCGATCTTGGGCCCGGCGACTGGCTCGGCCTGCACCGTCACGCGCCGCCCGAAATCTACTACGTGATCGCCGGCTCAGGCCTCGTCACGCTGAACGGCAGGGAATTCGGGGTCAAGGCAGGGACCGCCGTGTTCATTCCCGGCATGGCCGAACATGGGGTAAGGCAGACCGGAACGGAGTTTTTGCGGTTCTTCTACGGCTTCCCGGTCGATTCGTTCGACAGTGTCGAATATCTCTTCTCGGCGGCCTCGCCCGCCTGATCGCAAGCGGAGAGACCCATGCCCCTTCGTTCTCGCGTCGCCATCGTCACCGGGGGCGGGCGCGGCATCGGCCGCGCCATGGCGCTCGCGCTGGCGGAAGCCGGCGCTCGCGTGATCGCATCGGCCGCGCGGGAAAAGGCCGAAATCGACGCCGTGGCGGAGGAGGCCGAACGGCGGTTCGGCGAGCGGCGCGTCGTTCCGCTGGTTGCGGACGTGACGCGCGAGGACGATTGCATGCGGCTCGTCGAGGCGGCGTTCGATCGCTTCGGCCGGCTCGACGTTCTGGTCAACAACGCCGGGCGGGGGATGAAAACTGTCAGCGATACGTTTTGGACCGTGCCGACGCGGTTCTGGACCGTCGCGCCGGACGACCTGGCGGACGGTGATCGAGACGAACGTCGTCGGGCCGTTCCTGATGGCGCGGGCCGCGGCGCCGGCCATGATCGAGGCCGGATGGGGCCGCATCGTCAACATCTCGATGAATCACGAGACCATGCGCAGGCGGGGCTTCTCCCCCTATGGGCCGTCGAAGGCGGCGCTCGAAGTCCGAGACGATCATCTGGGCGCAGGACCTCGAGGGGACCGGCGTCACGGTCAACGCGCTCCTGCCGGGCGGCGCGACGGCGACCGGCATGATCCCGCGCGTCGTCTCGCCCGAGTTGCGGGCAAGCCTGCTCGATCCGGCGATCATGGGTCCGCCGATCGTCTGGCTCGCCTCCGAGCGGTCGGACGGCGTCACCGGCCGTCGGTTCGTCGCCGCCCGCTGGCGGAGCGACCTGCCGGAAGCGGAAGCGGCGGAAGGCGCATCGGAAGAAACGGGCTGGACGACGGGATAGGGGCCGTGCATTAATTACAATTGGTAAATGTTATTATCCTCCCCGGGTAGGATTTTAAGGGCTACGCTAAACGGGGGTCCAAGCCTCTGAAATTCTTGGGGCCTGCCGCTAAACTGGCGCTAAACCGAGGTTAGGCGGCTTTTCAGGGGGCCGTCGTCGGCCGCCTTGCCAGCGCCGCTGCGCCGCGATAGCGGTCCGGCGCCAACTCAAGGGACCCTCATGTCCTCAACCATGGTCGTCACGCCCTACGGGGCCGCAGCCGGGCCGCGCCTGCGGCGCCTGCACCCTGTGCTGCAAGGTCTATGCGTTGCCGGAGCTGGAAAAGCCGCCCGGGGTCTGGTGCAGGCATTGCGCGCCGGGCAAGGGCTGCGCGATCCACGATTCCGCGCCCGGCCAGTGCGTTCGGTTCTTCTGCCTGTGGATGACCGACGGCAAGATGCCGGACGAATGGCGGCCGGATCGGGCGCGCTTCGTGCTGTCGATCTTTCCGCCGAACGGCTTCGTCTACGGCCAGGTCGATCCCGGGTCGCCCGGCGCCTGGCGCAGGCAGCCCTATTTCGGCGGCCTCAGGGCGATGGCGAGGACGCTGCTCGAAGAGCGCCGGCATGTGATCATGTTCGTCGGCGACGAGGCGACGCTCGTCATGCCCGACGAGGCCCTGCCGCTCGGCAGGATGACGGCGCAGGACCAGTTCCGCATCGAGCGGGTTTTTGGGCCCAAGGGTCCGACATGGCGGGCGACCAAGGTCTGAGCATGACCGACAAGGCGCTCGTCCTGTTTTCCGGCGGTCAGGATTCGACCGTCAGCCTCGCCTGGGCGATCGAGCGCTTCGCCCATGTCGAGACGGTCGGCTTCGACTACGGGCAGAAGCACCGGGTCGAACTCGACGTCCGGCCGAACGTGCTTCGGGCGTTGAGAAACGCCTTTCCCGCTTGGGGCGCGAAGCTCGGCGACGATCACATGGTGGAGATCGCGGCGCTCGGACAGATGAGCGACACGGCGCTCACCCGCGACGTCGCCATCCGCTTCGAGGCGAACGGCCTGCCGAACACGTTCGTGCCGGGGCGTAATCTCCTTTTCCTCACCTTCGCCGCCGCGCTCGCGTATCGGCGGGACGTGAGGCGGCTTGTTCTCGGCGTCTGCGAGACGGACTATTCCGGCTATCCGGACTGCCGCGACGATACGATGAAGGCGATGCAGGTCGCGCTGAACCTCGGTATGGACATCCGCTTCGTGGTCGAGACGCCGCTCATGTGGATCGACAAGGCGGAAACTTGGCGGATGACCGAACGGCTCGGCGGCTCGGCGCTGGTCGAAATCGTCCGCCTGGAGACGCATTCCTGCTACCGCGGCGACCGCGAGCGCCTTCATGACTGGGGTTTTGGCTGCGGCGCCTGCCCGGCCTGCGCGTTGCGCGCCGAAGGCTACCGGCGCTATCGCGCGGGCGGTTGACGGCGGACTCTGGACGCAAAAACGCTGCGACGGTATTTTGCCGCCCAACTCATCGACAGCCGAAAGGAATTTCGATCTTGCGACCCTTGCTTCTTGCCGCCGGCCTCAGCGTCGGCCTCGCCGGCCAATGTTTCGCCGATCCGGCGATCACCACCGCCTCGTCCGCGATGCGCCATGCGCCCAGCCTTCATTCGCGGATCGTGCAGACCATACCGGCCGACGCGGAGATCGATCTTCAGAACTGCAGCGGCGACTGGTGCTACGTCTCCTGGCGCAATATCTTCGGCTACATCCCCTCGCTCGCCGTCGCCCAAGGCGGCCCCCCGCCGGGGGCTGTCGCGCCGCCGCCGGTCGTCGCGGCGCCGCCGGTCGTGGTCGCCCCGGTTTTCGGATGGGGCGGGCCCTATGTCGGCGGTTATTGGGGCGGCTACGGCTGGCGCCACTGGTAGGCGCCCCTGCCATAGCCGGACTTCGGGCCTATATACAGGCCCGATCCCCAATCGTTTCAGGAGACGAAGCGCGTGACGGAAACTCGCGAGCACGACAAAATTCCCGTGACCGTCCTCACCGGCTATCTCGGCGCCGGCAAGACGACGCTCCTGAACCGCATCCTCAGCGAGCCGCACGGCAAGCGCTACGCGGTCGTCGTCAACGAGTTCGGCGAGATCGGCATCGACAACGAACTCGTCATCGGCGCCGACGAGGAAGTGTTCGAGATGAACAACGGCTGCATCTGCTGCACCGTGCGCGGCGACCTCATCCGCATCTTCGAAGGGCTGATGAAGCGGAAGGGCAGGTTCGACGCGATCATCGTCGAGACGACCGGCCTCGCCGACCCGGCGCCCGTGGCGCAGACCTTCTTCGTCGACGAGGACGTGCAGAAGGCGGCGCGGCTCGACGCGGTGGTGACGGTCGCCGACGCCAAGTGGCTCGCCGCGCGGCTGCGCGACGCCCCCGAGGCGAAGAACCAGATCGCCTTCGCCGACGTCATCATCATCAACAAGACCGATCTCGTGACGCCGGGAGAGCTGCGCGAGGTCGAGGCGCGCATCCGCGCGATCAACCCCTACGCTTCGCTCCATCGGGCGACGAAATGCGACGTCGCGCTCGCCGACGTGCTCGAGCGGCGGGCCTTCGACCTCGACCGCATTCTCGACATCGAGCCCGAATTCCTCGTCGCCGAGGAGCATGATCATGACCACGATCATGGCCACGGCCACAGCCATGAGCATCACGGCCTCAAGCACTATCACGACGAGGACATGCAGTCGGTTTCGGTGGTGCTCGACGGCGAGGTCGATCCGGCCAAGTTCATGCCCTGGATCAACCGGATCACCCAGGAGCAGGGGCCGAACATTTTGCGCTGCAAGGGCATCGTGGCGATGAAGGACGATCCGAAGCGCTTCGTCTTCCAGGGCGTGCACATGATGCTCGACGGCGACTTGCAGCGCGAGTGGAAGCCGGACGAGAAGCGCGAATCGAAGGTCGTGTTCATCGGCCGCAACCTCGAGGAGGAGGACATCCGCAACGGGTTCCTCGCCTGCGCGGCTTGAGAGCCGGGTCCTTCCGATGACCGAAGCCACGACCTCGCTTGCTGAGCACCTGCGCCCGTTCGAGGCGGGCGCGCATGTCGTGGCGGCCGCGTTCCTCGACGAAGCGCCGGCGCTCGCGCTCGCCGACGGCGCCGTGCTGATCGGCGAACCGGAGGAACAGAAGCGGGTCGAGGCCCATCCGGACGGGGCGATCCTCGTCGCCGTTTGCGACGGCAAGACTTTTCTGACCGGCGGCGACGACGGGCGCGTGGTCGCGATCGGCGCCGGCGGCGGCCCGAGCGAAATCGCCAACGAGAAGGGACGCTGGATCGACGCCCTCGCGATGCGCGGCGCCGCCGCCGCTTGGAGCGCGGGCAAGCAGGTCAGGGCGCGCGACGAAGCAGGCGCCGTCCGGACCTGGGGCGCGCCGTCGACCGTGCGCGGCCTCGCCTTCCAGCCGAAGGGTTTTCGGCTCGCGGCGACGCATTACAACGGCGCCTCGCTCTGGTTTCCCAAGGTCGAGGGGTCGCCGCAGACGCTCGAATGGAAGGGCGCGCATCTCGACGCGACGTTCTCGCCCGACGGGCGTTTTCTCGTCACCTCGATGCAGGAGAACGCGCTGCACGGCTGGCGGCTCGCCAATTCGCGCAACATGCGCATGACCGGCTACCCCGGCAAGACCCGCTCGCTGTCGTGGTCGCACGACGGCGCCTGGCTCGCGACATCGGGCGCGGACGCGGCCGTCGTCTGGCCGTTCAAGGACAAGGACGGGCCGATGGGCAAGGCGCCGCGCGAATGCGGGGTGCGCGAGGCGCGGGTGACCAAGGTCGCCTTCCATCCGCGCGCGCTGGTCGTCGCAATCGGCTACGCCGACGGGCTGGCGCTGCTCTGCCGGCTCGCCGACGCGGCGGAAATCCTGGTCCGCCGCCCCGGCGGCGAGCCGGTCAGCGCGCTCGCCTGGAACGGGAGCGGCGCGCGTCTTCTGATCGGCCTCGAATCCGGCGAGGCCGGCCTTCTGAACCTGCCGGGGTGATCGTCAAAAACGCGTGCGCGAACGAAGTCGCTCGAGCATTCCCGGGCGCCAATGCGTCGCCATCGGGCGGGCGATCGTGCGCAATCCGAAAGTGTTCCTGTTCGACGAGCCTCTGTCGAACCTCGACGCGGCGGTGCGCGTTCAGATGCGCGTCGAACTCGCCAAGCTGCATCGGGATCTCGAGGCGACGGTGATCTACGTGACGCACGACCAGATCGAGGCGATGACCATGGCCGACCGCATCGTCGTGCTCAACCAGGGCCGCGTCGAGCAGGTCGGGTCGCCGCTCGAACTCTACCATCAGCCCAGGAACAGGTTCGTCGCTGGCTCCATCGGCTCGCCGACCATGAACTTCATCGAAGTGAAGGCGACGGCAGTCTCCGACCAAGGGATCGCCGTCCAACTGCCGGGCGGCGCGACGCTCACCATCCCGGTCGCGGCCAAAAGCGTGTCGGCCGGCGACACGCTCACGCTCGGGGCGCGCGCGGAACATTTGAAGGTTGCGCCGTCCGGCGCCTTGGCCGGCCCGGTGACGGTGATCGAGCGGCTCGGCGGGCTGACCTATCTCTATGTCCAGGTGACGCCCAGCAATCTCATGATCGTGCATGCGGACGGAGACGTTCCCGTCAAGGTCCAGGGCACCGTCAATGTCTTTCCGCGGCGACGGCGTTGCCCTCTCTCCCTTGGAGCGCAGTCGGCAGCCGGTCTGAAACGGCCACGAGCGCGACGGGAGGGGCGGCGTCTCGCCGCCCGAAAGGCGCGCGGGGACGCGCGCCCTCCTTTTCGGACGCGGGTCGCGGTCTCGTCAGGGCGGCGAGGCGGTTAAGGAACGCCGCGGAGCCGAGCGAGCGCCCGATCGTTGCGGCGGCCCGTGAGCCGCCGACAGCGCCTCGACCGACGGCTCCGTCCCGATGAAATCGGGATCGGCGAAGCGGCCGGCGCAACGATCGAGGAGCGGCGCGAGGCTCACGAACTCGTCGTCGCGCCCGGCCAGATGCGCAGAGAGCGCGCTTCGCGGCGCGCATCAAGCGCCTTTGTTCATCTCCCGGTGAATCTCGCCCTCGGAGATCGGCCTCTCCGGAGCATAAACGCACCACGCATGGTAGCACAGCCCGAGGCCCCAACCGACGAAGGGCCAGATCGGCCAGAAGTATGATGCCGGCCCAGTCAGGAGCCAGCCGACGACGAACACGAGATTTGCGACCGCGAAAAATGCCGCGTGCATTCGAAAATCGCGTTTGGCTTTCACGCGCTCGATCGCGACCTCACGTTCCCTGTCGAGATCTTTCATTTACTCCTCCTCGAGACGCCGCCGCCCGGAGAGGCCCATCTGGCGCCGTAAAGTCTCTTACGCTCGTGGCGATCCTCCGTGCTTGAGGTAGCTCAACTTCACCGACCCAGGCCTGAAAGGGGTGTTGACGCCGAATTGCCGCAGACGTTACAGCAGGCCCGCGCAACGGTCGGCGCAACGGTCGAGGAGCGGCGCGGCGCTCACGAGGTCGTCGTCGCACCCTGCCAGATGCGCGCAAACCTCGACCAGCGCCAGTCTTCCGCCCGTTTGATAAGCCGCGCCCGCACGGGGTTCAAAGCGGCATAGCGCGCCGCCGTCATTAGACGCCGCCTCGTCCATCGCGACCGAGCCGAACCGCGCCTGGAACAGATGGTCGGTCACCCTGAGCCGCGCGTTGATGGCCGACGAGTAACGCCGGTTCGGTAACTCCCAAGCTGCGCAGGGCGACGGTGATTGCACCCGATGTCGGTCCCACCGTGTCACCCCCCCGCGAAAGCGGCTACCGAATTCACACAAGTCGAATCAGCAATGTTTTTCATGGAGTTGCGGGCGATCGGCGGGTTCCCCTTCTCCGCGAAGCGGGGAAGGTGGCCGAAGGCCGGATGGGGTGTGGAAAGCAGGTATGCTCCGGCGTAGGTTCCTGCTGACGGTCGTGCAATCCGACCTGTGTCGAAGCAGCGGGCCACACCCGACCACGGCAGAGCGTCAGCGCCTCGCAAAACGGCGCCGCACATGTTGCCTTCGGCTGTGTCAACGGACTCGGCCTCTGCGACATTGTAACTTTCGCGGCTCAATAGCCCACCCCACACGATTGCTGTGTACGCTTCGCGGCGGTCGTCGCCTTCCGCCCCGCAACACTCGCTACCGAGCGCCCGCTACGGCTTACTCGGGCCGGACTTGCACCGGCTGGACGCCGCCAGCTTCGCCTGGCGCACTGACACTTGCTTTATTTTCCAGTTAGCCTGATTCCTGTTGCGAACCCGGGACGTCTGTGGCCGGGAATTACGATGACGCTTTACTTAATCCCCCAACTCTCGGCTTCGGGCCGCGCCGTTTCGGACGCGGCCTGTGTGAGGGCGGCGAGGTGGTTAAGGAGCGCCGCAGAGCCGAGCGGGCGCCCGATCGTTTCGCCGGCCCGCAGCGCCGACGCCGCCTGAGCCGACGGCCCGACGCCTCGGTGGCATTGACATCAGATGTCCTCAGCCATAGCATCAAACATCATGCGGACGACGCTGGATATCGACGCCCCCATTCTGCGAGAGGTCAAGGCTCTTCACGAAAGAGAAGGCCGATCGATGGGGGCGGTTGTCTCCGAGCTGCTTGCCGAAGCGTTGGCTCGACGCCGTTCCACGCGCGCGGCGCCATCGTTCCGCTGGACTACTCGCGACATGAAGTCTCGAGTCGATCTCTCGGACAAGGAAGCCGTTTACGCGGCCCTGGACGCGCGCCCTCGGTGAGCTACTCCGTCGACGTGAACGTGCTCCTCTACGCGTCGGACCGATCGAGCGACCGTCACGAGCGCGCCCGCCGCTTCGTCGAAACTTGCGCCGCCGGCCCGGAGATCCTTTGCCTGACTTGGCCGACGCTGATGTCGTATCTCCGCATCGCCACACACCCCCGCATCTTCGCTGCGCCGCTCAACCCCGACGAAGCGTTCGGCAACGTCGCTGCGCTCGTCGGGCTGCCCCACGTGCGCGTCGTATCGGAGCAGGACGGTTTCCTAAACGCATATAAGCACGTCGCTGGCGACATGTCGGTGCGTGGAAACCTCGTCCCTGATGCTCACGTTGCGGCGATCCTTTTCCAGCACGGTGTGCGGACGCTCTACACCAATGATCGAGATTTCCGGAAATTCGAATCGCTCGACGTGCGTGACCCATTCTCCTAATGTTTGTCGCTCTCGGGCCGATAGCTGCGCGGGCGGGTCTCCATCCGGTTGAGGCGGCGATCGACGCCCTAAAACCGACATTCGCCGAATGCCGCCTCCGACGACGGCCAATAGGGCCGGTATCGGCGATTTCTCAAGCGGGTTGCCGTTTCCATAGCGCCCCGACGCGCTCGACGCGTCAGGAACAGCCGTCGCATGGGTGAACTCCGTCCAGTCCGGCGCCGTCATGGCGCACGTCTCCGGTCAGTTTGAGTTCGAACGCGTCACGCTTGCCGCCTTCCACCCGGTTGATGCGACCGGCGGAGGCCGCAACTTAAGCGATCATTCGGTGAATCTCGGCGGACAGGTTCTTCGAAATCGCGACCTCGGCCATCGCCGTTCCGACCGGGACAAGTCGTTCCCAGGAACCGAAATTCGTGCTACCTTTGTTTCGGTGGCGTCTCCGGGGACTCGGCCCCCGGGCGCGGAAAAAGGGACCGGGGGAGGGGGGCATGCAGTTCTGCAGTTCGCAGTTCCGATGTAACTCATTGAAAAAACTCATTTTGGAAAAGGAAAGGAAAGGAAATGAAAGGAGTTTCGCGGTTTCACGGGCCTGTTTTCGGCGCGCGGGCGCGTCCGGAATCGGTTTTGAAAATTCGGACTCTTGGCGACACGGGAGACGGATTTGCGCGCTAGCAGAACACCGCGGCATGGAGCCCGACGGCGGTTCAACCCGATCGCAGCCGGCTCTAGCAGTTTGTCGGACTGATCTTTTCGTGCCGAGTAAGATGTTGATATCATTTGGTATTGCGTTTCTCACAAATTTGAGAAACGCTAATGAAATCAATGGTCCGAAGGTTAAGTCCGACAGGCTGCTAGCTTCGGGCCGCGCCGGCCGCGCGGCGGTATCTCGCGACGACCGCCCCGACTTTCGCCTGAATGATGCGTTTCGACAAAGGCGCTTCGCCCTCCGGGAGCATCTCGCCGACGAACTGCGAGACCAGTCCCGGCGGGACGGTTGCGGCGTCGATGTTGCGCGTCACCGTCTTGACCGCCGCCTCGACGCGCGGATCGGGCCAGTAATTCTACTGAGTTACAACCCCATTTTGCGGATTCGTCGAGTGTAAGGCTCTGATATTCTGCCGATTCGTTTTGTTGGCGGAGGCGGCGAAAGTGGACGGGGCGGGGCGGGAGAGCGAGGCGCGGTTTGCGGCTTACGTGGACAGTCTGGCGGGCGTGCTCGGGCACGCGGACCGAGCGGGCCCTTTGCTGGATTATTGCACCGGTTTGCTGATGCCCTGCGAGCGCAAGAGCGTCGAGCCGATCGCTTCGATGGTGTCTCCGGCGCGCGCCGCGGCGGCGCATCAGTCGCTGTTGCACTTCGTCGGGCAGTCGGCGTGGTCGGACGAGGCGATGCTGGCGAAGGTTCGCGAACTTGCGGCGCCGGCGTTTGCGGCGCAAGGAGGCGTCGAAGCCTGGATCGTCGACGACACGGGGTTTCAGAAGAAGGGTTCGCATTCGGTCGGCGTGGCGCGGCAATATTGCGGGCGGCTGGGCAAGACGGACAACTGTCAGATCGCGGTGACGCTATCGATCGCCAATCATCATGCGAGTTTGCCGATCGCCTATCGGCTCTATCTGCCCGAAATCTGGGCGAACGACGCCGAGCGTCGAGAAAAGGCGCATGTTCCCGAGGACGTGGAGTTTAGGACCAAGCCGCAGATCGCGCTCGCCCAGATCGAGGCCGCCGTGAAGGACGGCGTGGCCAGGGGCGTCGTGCTGACCGACGCCGGCTACGGCTGCGACGGGGCCTTCCGCGCCGGCGTCACGGCGCTGGGGCTGACCTATGCGGTGGGCGTGCAATCGACGCTGTCGGTCTGGCCTCCCGGCGAAGAGCCATTGCCGCCCAAGCCCTGGAGCGGCCGGGGGCGCAAGCCTTCGCGCCTGCGACACGACGCCGATCATCGGCCGATTTCGGCCAAAGAGCTTGCGATGCGCCTGCCCGCCGAGGCCTGGAAAGACGTCGAGTGGCGCGAAGGCTCCAACCAGCCTTTGTCTTCGCGCTTCGCCGCCGCGCGGGTCAGGCCGGCGTCGCGCGACCACAAACTGGTCGCGCCGCATCCCGTCGAATGGCTCGTCGTCGAATGGCCAGAGGGCGAGGCGGAGCCGACCAAATACTGGCTCTCGACCTTGCCCGAGGACATGCCGCTCGCGGTTCTCGTCGACGTCATCAAGCTGCGATGGCGCATCGAACGCGACTACGAGGAATTGAAGAGCGAACTCGGCCTGGCTCACTTCGAGGGGCGAGGCTGGCGGGGATTCCATCATCACGCCAGCCTCTGCATCGCAGCCTACGGATTCCTGATCCTCGAGAGATCAGCTTTTCCCCCCTCAGCGCGCCGGCGCCGCGAAAAACCTGCCCTTTCCGGCCGTTCTCGATCCCCTCGCGCCCCCAATCCGTCCCGAACGCCACGTGGCCAACTCGATCGCCACAATGCGCAAGCTATTGACGATCGCCCTAGCAAAATCCCTCTATCGATGCCCATGCTGTCAAACCGTCTCGACGCCGCGGAACTTCAGCCAACGCTTGTGACGCAGTAGAAGTAATAGCGGACCCGGTCGCTGAGGCCGAACAGCCTGCCGATTCGCTCGGCGCCGTCCGCGGCGACATAGCCTCGCCAATGGACGGGGTTGTCGTTCATCGCCTGCTCGATGACGGCGAGCACATTGGAACGCCCGGATGCGACGATGAGATCCTCGATCGCCGCCATGGCGACGACGGCTTCACGAAAGGCGAAGGTCAGGGCAGGGCCGACTTTCAGGATCGCGAAATGCGTCGCGACGAGGCTCGAGAGCGCGGATTCGGTCTGAAAGTAGGTCGAATGGGCCTCGAACACGACGCCCGGAACGTCCAGAACCGCCGCGCTCAGCGCCGCCGTTTTCGCCGCGTCGTAGGCGAACACCTGCGTGTTGCCCATGTCGACCCCGGGCTGGACCACCAAAGCAATGACTTTGCCGATCGCCTCGCCGATCCCTCTCTCCGCGAAGGCCGCGCGATGGAGCTCGAACGTTCGTCGCGCGGCCTCGGGTCGGGTCACCACCAGCGAGTTGAGCGCCTCCGTCTCGCCGCCCGGAATGGGGACCTCGGTCCCGACGACATAGACGCGGTCCCGGCCGGCGTTCGCCTCTTCCGCGACGGCGCAGAGGGACGCCGCGCGTTCGGCGATCGCCGCCTCCGACAGGCCGCGGTCGTCGGCGCAGGCCATGCTCGTGTCGAGATGGATCTTGGAAAAGCCGGCTTCGACATAGGCGCGCACCATGTCGCGCGCTTCGCGCATCGCTTCATCCGCCAGCCGGTTTTTCCAGGGATTGGGTCCGAGATGGTCGCCGCCGAGGATGATGCGGTCCGGGTCGACGCTTTCCTGGCGAGCCAGGTCTTCGATGAAAGCGCGGAAGGCGGCGGGCGTCATTCCGGTGTAGCCGCCGTGCTGGTTCACCTGGTTGCAGGTGGCCTCGATGAGAATGGGATCGTCGCCGTCGCGATGGGCGGCGAGCACCGCGCTCAAGGCTCGCGGATGCGCGGTGCACCAGGACGCGACGCCGCGCGGCTTGCCGGCGCGATTGTCGGCGACGATCGTTCGCCAGACCTCTCGGGCGTTCATGACCGTTTCGCCAGAAAGTCTTCGAGGGTCGCCAAAAAGCTGTTGCCCTCCATCGGGCCGACCTTCGTCACGGCGAGCGCGCCGGCGGCGTTGGCGCGCTCCATGGTCTGCTGGAAGGTGAAGGCTCCGGACGCGATCAGGGTGACGAAGGTTGCGCAGAAGCAGTCGCCGGCGCCGGTCGGATCCAGAACTTCGACCGATGCGCCCCGAGGCTGACGCGCTCACCCTCACGGCTCACGCATTCGCAGCCGTTCTCTCCCTTCTTGAGGACGACATAGTCGGCGCCTCGGGCGAAGAATTCCGACGCGAAGCTCGACAGGTCGCGCCCCGGATAAAGCGTCGCGGCGTCCTCTTCGCTCGGCAGGAAAATGGATGAGATCCCGATCATCTCGCGCACGGAGTCGAAATAGGCCGGGTTGCCGATCAGCTCCTTGCGGACATTGGGGTCGAACGAGATCTTGACGCCCTTAGCGTGCAGCGCCTTGCAGACGCGCAGGACCTTTGCGGCCATTCCGGCGTCGCCGAGCGCGGATCCCGAGACGTGCATGGTGTCGAGGCCGAAGGCCGCGAGCGCGGCGATCGTCGGCTCGTCGGCGTCGAAATGCGCGGCCGCCGAGAGTATGATGTTGTAGACGAAGTCGCGGCTGCCGTCGTCGTTGTAACTGACGAAAGCGGTGCCGGTCGGAACGCCTTTCACGACCTTGATCAGGCTCGCATCGACGCCGTGCTCGATCAGCCGATCCAGCACGACCTGGCCGAAAGCGTCGTCGCCCACGGCGCCGACAAAGATGCAGCGCCCGCCCGCCTGCGCCGCCTGATCGATGAAAATCCCGGCCGCGCCGGAAGGAAACGGTCCGGTGTAGGTTCCGAGGCGCCTGTGGCGGTCATTCTTGGTGGAGCAGACGAACTCGACCAGGAGATCGCCGATACAGCCGATTTTCGCCCCGCCCCGCGTCACGAACCCACCCTCCAAGTCTTGGCGAAGTCTCGCGAATTGCACATTTCAAGTCAAATTCAATTGACGCATCGCAATGCGGCCTAAGCAAATTCCGCTGGGTTGACCAACGGATAGGTTTCGGATTCGCTGCCGGGACCGATTCGCAAGGGTGTGTGGCATGGCGGGAAAGTCTCCGGTTATGGCGAGCGATGAGCAACGCGCCGCCCTTGCGGCTCTAGCCGGTTCGCGTGATCGAGGGGAGGCGGACCGGGCGCGCGCCGTGCTGCTGACGCTGGCGGGTTGGACCAGCCCCAAGATCGCGGAGGCGTTTGGCGTGCGCGAGGATACGGTTCGCCTGTGGCGCAGCGACTTCACCGCCGGCGGCGTCGCAGCGCTGAAGGCCAGCATCGCGCCGGGCCCGCCTCCGATGAAGAGTGAAGCCGCCTTGCGCGTGGCCACCCCCTTGCTGGAAGAACCTGTGGCCGATCGGCGCAACTGGACGATCCCCCGCCTTCGCGCCGCGATCGAAGCGCGCGAGGGCGTGCGCATCAGCCGTTCGCAACTGTCCAAGGCCTTGCGAAAAAAAAGTTCCGCTGGCGACGGCCCCGGCACACGCTGAAGGGACGTCAGACGGAAAGCGAGGTGGAACGGGTGGGCCTGCGCCTGCAACTGCGCAAACAGCAGGCCGAAGCGGGCGACATCGTTCTTCTCTACGGCGATGAGAGCGAGGCGCTGACGCATCCCTATCTCGCCCGCGCCTGGGCGAAGTCGGGGGCGGACTTGCGTGTGCCGGTGCCGGGGCAGGCCAAGAAGGTCGCGATGCTGGGGTCGCTCGATCACGTCACGCGCCAACTCATCGTCCATACCAGCCCGACCAAGCGCAGCAGCGATTTCATCGCCCATCTGGAGCAACTCGACCGTCTCTATGGGCCGCAGCCCGGGCGACAGGCCAAGCCGATCGTGCTGGTCCGATCCACACCAGCAAACGCTCGCTCGCCGCCATGGCCGTCCGCGCACACTGGCTCACCGTCGAGTGGCTGCCGAAATACGCGCCGGAACTCAACGACATCGAGCCGGTCTGGCGCGATCTCAAGGCCCATCACCTCGCCCACCAGACCTTCACCGACGCCGCCGCGCTCGACCAGGCCATCCATGACGCCGTCAGCGACCTCAACCGCGAGCGCATCCCCGATCTGTTGGCCAAACCACGAATCTCTGCTTAGCGTTTGACCGGTAGAAGCCCTGGATCGACGATCCCGCGTTGGAACGCGCGGAAGCCTGCGCCCGGCGGTCTCCTTGTCTTCGCGAGCGGGAAGCCCGATTCTTGGCGCTCGGACTGAGACTTGAAGCGTCATGAACACGGCTTTTATCGGAGTGGATGTCGGCACGGGCAGCGCCCGCGCCGGCGTGTTCGATTCGTCGGGGCGGCTCCTCGGCGGCGCCAAGCGGGCGATCGCGATCTGGCGCGAGCCGGGCGACGTCGTCGAGCAATCCTCCGCCGACATCTGGCGCGCGGTGGGGGAGGCCGTGCGCGAGGCCGTCGAGGCGTCCCGCCTGCCCCGCGGGGCCATCGCAGGCGTCGGCTTCGCAGCGACCTGTTCGCTGATCGCGCTCGACGCGCGCCTTCACCCGCTGTCGGTCAACGCCTCCGGCGCGCCCGAACGCGACGTGGTCGTGTGGATGGATCATCGCGCGGCCGAGGACGCCGAGCGGATCAACGCCGCCGGCCATGAGGTTCTGCGCTACGCCGGCGGCGCGCTTTCGCCCGAGATGCAGACGCCGAAGCTGGTCTGGCTCGCACGCGCGAAGCCCGAGAGTTTCGCGGGAGCGGCGCATTTCCTCGGGCTCACCGATTGGCTGGCTTTTCGCGCGACCGGATCGCTCGCGCGGTCGCTTTGCTCGGTCGCCTGCAAGTTCGGCTATCTGGCTCACGAGCGACGCTGGCCGGGCGAATTCTTCGACAGCGTCGGCCTTCGTGCCTTAAGCTCTGACGGCTTCACCCGCCTCGGCGCCCAGATCGTCGTGCCGGGAACGCCGCTCGCGCACGGACTCACCGCCGAAGCCGCCGACACGCTGGGGCTCTATCCCGGAACACCGGTCGGAGCGGGGCTCATCGACGCGCACGCGGGCGCGCTCGGGACGCTCGGCGCACAGGAGGACGGGAAGTCGGGAGATCCGCGGCGCCGGCTGGCGCTGATCCTCGGCACGTCGTCGAGCTGCATGGCGGTGTCGGACGAGCCGCGCTTCATCGACGCGGTCTGGGGGCCCCACTTCTCGGCGCTGACGCCCGGCCAATGGCTGATGGACGGAGGCCAGTCGGCGTTCGGCGCGGCGATCGACCGTCTCATGCGCCTGCATCCGGCGTTCGCGCAGGCGTCGGCTGGCGGGCTCGACGCGCTCGAGAGCAGGATCGTCGCCCGCGCCGGCGGTCTTTCCGAATCGGCTTTGATCGCCGAGGGGCTCCATGTGCTGCCGTCGTTCATTGGCCGACGCGCGCCCGACGCCGACGCCGCCGCCCGCGGCGGGATCGTCGGTCTCGATCTCCGGGAGGACGCGGCGAGCCTCGAGGAGCTCTATGTCGCCGGGCTTTGCGCCCTCGCCTACGGGATCGCCGACATCGTCGGCGCATTCGAGCGCGCGGGTTACGATTTCGAGACCATCGTCGTCAGCGGCGGCGCGGCGCAGAGCGCCCTTGTGCGCCAGATCGTTGCCGACGCCTGCGGCAAGTCCGTGGCTACCCCTGAGACTGCTGAACCGGTGCTTCTCGGCTCGGCGATGATCGGCGCAGTTGCGGCCGGAAAGGAGACCCTGCGCTCCACGATGGGGTCGATGTCGGCGCTGGCGGGCAGGGCCGAGCCCACGAGCGGCCCGATAACGGCGTTTCACGCCCGCAAGCGCCGCGCCCTAGCGATCCTCGAACGGGCGGAACGCGAGGTCCGCAAGGCGATGCGGGCGGCGCGCTGGCCGGAAGTCGTAATTTTCGACTGCGACGGGGTGCTGGTCGACAGCGAGGTGATCTCGCTCGGCGTCACGCGCCGGATGCTGGCCGAGGCTGGCCTCAGCCTCAGCGACGACGAGACGCGAAAGCGCTTCCTCGGCAGGCGACAGGATGCGGTCCTACGGCGGGTCGAAGCCGAGCTCGGCGCCCCCTTGCCCAATGATTTCACCGGCGCGCTGTCGCGCGAGATCCTTGCGACGTTCGAGCGCAACCTGAAGGGCGTCGAGGGCGTCCGGCAGGCCGTCGAGGGGCTCGACGCGCGCGTCTGCGTCGCCTCATCGAGCGCGCCCGAGCGGCTGCGCTTCGCGTTGCGCGTGACGGGCTACGAAACCCTCTTCGCCCCGAACATCTTCTCCTCCGCCGAAGTTGCGCGCGGCAAGCCCCATCCCGACCTCTTCCTGTTCGCGGCGCGCTCGATGGGCGCGGCCCCCGAAGACTGCCTCGTCATCGAGGACAGCGTCGCGGGCGTGACCGCCGCGCGCGCCGCCGGCATGAAAGCATTCGGCTTCGTCGGCGGCAGCCACTTCTCGGCCCCCGCCCAGGCGGCGGAATTGACGGCGGCGGGAGCGGACCTCATTTTCGACGACATGGCGCGGCTGCCGGAGATCGTGGCGACGCATCCCGCGCATTCCGCGCCAGGAGCCGGAAAGGGGACTGATGGCGCGCCGGGCGGATCAGGACGGACTGAGACTTGACGAAGCTGCCCGCGCAGGCTGGCTCTACTACGTCGCCGGCAACACGCAGGACGAGATCGCGCGCAAGCTCGGCATCTCACGCCAGGCGGCGCAGCGGCTCGTCTCGCTCGCAATCAGCGAGCGCCTGATCAAGGTCAGGCTCGATCATCCGATTGCGCGCTGCATGGAGCTCGCCGCGGCGCTGAAGCTCCGCTACGACCTTCGCTTCTGCGACGTCGCGCCGACCGATCCGGACTTCGACCTCCTCGACCCTCGGCATCGCTCAGGTCGCGGCGGCGGAATTCGAACGCTGGCTGCGCCGGCCCGAGCCGGCGATCATCGGCATCGGCACGGGGCGCACCATGCGCGCCGTCGCCGATCAATTGCCGGCGATGGAATGCCCTCAGCACAAACTGGTCGCGCTCGTGGGCACCACCAAGACCGACGGCTCGGCGTCGTTCTACGACGTCATCATCCGCGTCTCCGACTCGGTGCGCGCGCCCCATTACCCGATGCCGCTGCCGGTCATCGCCCGATCGGTCGAGGAGCGCGAACTCTTGACCAGCCTCGCCTCGGTGAAAAGCCTCTTCGATCTCGTCGAGCGCACGGACGTGAGCTTCGTCGGCGTCGGTTCGGTCGGCGATTCGGCGCCGCTGGTCCAGGACGGGATCATCACCCGCCAGGAGGCCGAGGCCTTGCGGCAGCTCGGTGCCGTCGGCGAGATCACCGGCTGGGCCTTTGACGCTGCGGGACGAGTTCTGACCGAGGGGACCAACCTGAGGGTTTCGGGGGCGCCGTTGCGGAAAGCGGGGAACCGGCTGGTGATCGGGGTCGCGATGGGACCGTCGCGGCGCGCCCCGCTGCGGGCGGCGCTGACCGGCGGGCTCCTGTCCGGCCTCGTCACGGACGAGGCGACGGCGGAGCACCTGCTGCAGAGGTGAGCGGCGCTGCAAAAGAAATACCATAATTGTTTCATTCATTATCTTAGGGCGAGCGTTTTTTGTGCAGTGCAGCAACGATTCGCGGTTGACTTCGGGTTGCCACTGGGGTGAATATTCGCCCGCTAATGTAGCAATTGCCCAGAACTGGGCATTGCTCAAGGGAGGATACGTTCATGAAGGTTCTCGTGAAGGGCCTGCTCGGGGCCGTCGCGCTCGCGGGCTTCTCGCTTCCAGCTTACGCCGACACGACGCTGACGATCGGCACCGTCAACAACAGCGACATGATCCGGATGCAGGGGCTGACCGACGATTTCACCAAGGCCAATCCCGACATCAAGCTCAACTGGGTGACCCTCGAGGAGAACGTGCTGCGCCAGAAGGTGACGACCGACATCGCCACCAAGGGCGGCCAGTTCGACGTCTACACGATCGGCACCTACGAGACGCCGATCTGGGCAAAGAAGAATTGGATCATCCCGCTCGACAAGCTCGGCGCTGACTATGACGTCGACGACCTGCTGCCGCCAATCCGCGCCGGGCTCTCGCTCAACGGCAAGCTCTATGCCGCTCCATTCTACGGCGAGAGCTCCTTCACCATGTATCGCACCGACCTGATGGAGAAGGCCGGCCTCAAGATGCCCGAGAAACCGACCTGGGATTTCATCAGGCAGGCGGCCGACAAGATGACCGACAAGGCCAACGGCGTCTACGGCGTCTGCCTGCGCGGCAAGCCAGGCTGGGGCGAGAACATGGCTTTCCTGACCGCCATGTCCAACTCCTTCGGCGCGCGCTGGTTCGACGAGAAGTGGCAGCCGCAGTTCAACACGCCGGAGTGGAAGAAGACGCTCGACTTCTACGTGGCGCTGATGAAAGCCGACGGGCCCCCCGGCGCGTCGTCGAACGGGTTCAACGAGAACTTGGCGCTGTTCACCGACGGAAAGTGCGGTATGTGGATCGACGCGACGGTGGCGGCCGGCTTCGTCACCGATCCAAAGCAGTCGAAGGTCGCCGGACAAGGTCGGTTTCGCGCTGGCGCCGAACGACGGCCTCGGCAAGAATGCGAACTGGCTGTGGGCGTGGTCGCTGGCCATCCCGGCCGGCACCAGCAAGGCTGACGCGGCGCAGAAGTTCATCTCCTGGGCGACCAGCAAACATTACACCGACCTGGTCGCCGCCAAGGACGGCTGGGCCCGCGTGCCGCCCGGAACCCGCACCTCACTCTACAAGAACCCGGACTATCTGAAAGCCGCGCCCTTCGCGGAACTGACGCTCGAGTCGATCGAACTCGGCGGATCCGACGCATCCGACCGTGAAGCCGGTGCCTTACACGGGCGTGCAGTTCGTCGCGATCCCCCAGTTCCAGGGCATCGCGACGGACGTCGGCCAGGATTTCTCGGCGGCGCTCGCCGGGAGCATGACCGTCGACGCCGCGCTCGCCGCCGCTCAGGCCAGCACCGAAGAGGCGATGAAGAAGGCGGGCTATATCAAGTGACCCGAGGCTGACCGCCTCGTGGTTCGAAAGAGCCGCGAGGCGAGACGCCGGGGCGCTCCTCCCCGTCCCGGCCCCTCCTCGGTTTCAACCGAGGAGGGGGAACTGGGGAGGGCCGTTGAGACCCATCAACGCCAAGAGCCTTTCGGGACCATCCCCGCCTTGCGCAAGTCGAGGCAGGAAATCGGGCCCGAACTCCGGCGACTGACCAAACCTCGACGGACAATCAAGACGCGGGAGGGCCTTCAAGGATGGCGACGCAACAGACCACCACCGCAGGCCGCGTTCTCGTCGCGCCCTCGGTCATCCTGCTCTTTGCCTGGATGATCGTGCCGCTGCTGATGACGCTCTATTTCTCCTCGTTGCGCTACAGCCTGCTCGATCCGGATAGCACCGGCTTCGTCGGACTGCAGAACTACACGGCGTTCCTCACCGATCCCAATTTCATCACCGCGCTCGTCAATACGCTGGTCCTGGTCGTCTCCGTCCTCGTCATCAGCGTTTGCGGAGGCATCCTCGTCGCGCTGCTGATGGATCAGCCGGTGTTCGGGCTGAACGTGATGCGTCTGATGGTGATCGCGCCGTTCTTCGTCATGCCGACAGTCAGCGCGCTCGTCTGGAAGAACCTCTTGATGAATCCGGACTCGGGCCTGTTCGCCTGGATCGCTCGCTCGTTCGGCTTTTCGCCCATCGTCTGGTTCACCAACTGGCCGATGCTGTCAGTGATTATCGTGGTCTCGTGGGAATGGCTGCCGTTCGCGAGCCTCATTCTGCTGACGGCGTTGCAATCGCTCGACGAAGAGCAGAAGGAGGCCGCCTCGCTCGACGGGGCCGGCCCTATCTCCTATTTCGGCTATATCGTGCTGCCGCATATCGCGCGCGCGATGACCGTCGTCATTCTGATCGAGACGATTTTCCTTTTGAGCGTTTTCGCCGAGATCTACGTGACCACCTCGGGCGGCCCGGGCGTCGCCACGACGAACATTCCCTTCCTCGTCTACAAGCAGGCGCTGCTCAATTTCGACGTCGGCAGCGCTTCCGCTGGCGGCATCGTCGCGGTCGTGCTCGCCAACATCGTGGCGATCTTCCTGATGCGCATGATCGGCCGGAACCTGGAGGGCTGAACGATGGCGATGAAGCAATCCGTCCGAAAGCGGGTCGGCGTCACCGTCCTCGCCTGGGTGGTCGCCTTTCTCATATTCTTCCCGATCCTGTGGACGTTCCTCACCAGCTTCAAGAGCGAGCTCGACGCGATCGCGATGCCGCCGAAGTTCCTGTTCTTCCATTGGACACTCGAGAACTACGCCGAGGTGCAGAGCCGCTCGAACTACCTGCATTACGCCTTCAACTCGATCGTGCTCTCAATCGGGGCCAACGTCATCGGCCTCCTCATCGCCGTTCCCGCCGCCTGGTCGATGGCGTTTGCGCCGACCAAGCGCACCAAGGACGTCTTGATGTGGATGCTGTCGACCAAGATGATGCCGGCGGTCGGCGTGCTGGTGCCGATCTACCTCCTGTTCCGCGATTTGCATCTGCTCGACAGCCTGTTGGGCGTCGGCCTTGTCCTGATGCTGCTCAACCTGCCGCTCCTCATTTGGATGCTCTACACCTATTTCAAGGAGATTCCTGTCGACATCCTCGAGGCCGCGCGCATGGACGGAGCGTCGCTGTTCAACGAGATCCTCTACGTGCTGACGCCGATGGCGGTGCCGGGCATCGCCTCGACGATGCTGCTGGCGATCATCCTGTCGTGGAACGAGGCGTTCTGGACGCTCAATCTGACGACGTCCAACGCTGCGCCGCTGACCGCCTTCATCGCCTCGTACTCTGCGCCCGAGGGCTTCTTCTGGGCGAAGCTGTCGGCGGCCTCCACTCTCGCCATCGCGCCGATCCTCATCCTCGGCTGGTTCTCGCAGAAGCAGCTCGTGCGGGGACTGACGTTCGGCGCGGTGAAATAAGCCGGCAAAGGGAGAATGCGACAATGGGCAGCATCCAGCTCAAGTCGGTCAATAAGGCGTTCGGCGCCGTCAAAGTCATCAACGGCGTCGATCTCGACATCAAGGATGGCGAGTTCGCCGTGTTTGTCGGGCCGTCCGGCTGCGGCAAGTCGACGCTTCTGCGCTTGATCGCCGGTCTCGAGGACGTCACGTCGGGGCGCGTCCTCATCGACGGCAAGGACGTCACCAACGTCGGCCCGTCGAAGCGGGGGCTGGCGATGGTGTTCCAGTCCTACGCGCTCTACCCGCACATGAGCGTGCGCGGCAACATCGCCTTCGCCCTCAAGATGGCGGGCGAGAAGGCCGACGTCATCGAGCAGAAGGTCGGCAAGGCGGCGGCGACCCTGAACCTCACCGACTATCTCGACCGCAAGCCGCGCCAGCTCTCGGGCGGCCAGCGTCAGCGCGTCGCCATCGGACGCGCGATCGTGCGCGAGCCGAAGGCCTTCCTGTTCGACGAGCCGCTGTCGAATCTCGACGCGGCGCTGCGCGTCCAGATGCGGGTCGAGATCGGCGAATTGCACAATGCGCTCGCGACCACGATGATCTACGTCACCCACGACCAGGTCGAGGCGATGACGATGGCCGACAAGATCGTCGTGCTCGACCGGGGTTCGGTCGCCCAGATCGGCACGCCGCTCGAGCTCTACAACCGGCCCAACGGTCTTTTTGTCGCGGGCTTCATCGGCTCGCCGACGATGAACATGATCCGGGGCCCGAGCGCGGAGAAGCGCGGCGCGGCGACAATCGGCATCCGGCCGGAGCATGCCGACGTCTCGACCACCGCGGGCGAGTGGCCGGCGACCGTCCGGCTCGCCGAGCATTTGGGCTCCGACACCTTCGTCCACGTCGACGCCGACGGCATCGGACCGATGACGCTGCGCCTTGAGGGCGAAGCGGCGTTGAAGCCGGACCAGCGGATCTTCGTCACCCCGCGCGAGGCGAACCTGCACAAGTTCGACAAGAACGGCAGGCGCATCAACTAGCCGCAGCGCGCGCGGCCTAAGAGCCTGACATCAGTGGGCAGGAAATCATGAGCGTCAAACTTTCCTCGGCCGCCCTGGCGCAATTGCCGCCGGGCGTGAGCAAGCCGAATTACAAGCGATCCGATCTCAGCGCGGGCATCGTCCATATCGGCGTCGGCAATTTTCATCGCGCCCATCAGGCGGTCTATCTCGACGACCTGTTCAACGGAGGCGTCGATCGTGACTGGGCGATCGTCGGCGCCGGCGTACGCGAGCCGGACATCGACATGCGCGAAAAACTCAAGGCGCAGGACTGGCTGACGACGGTGGTCGAGCAGGAGGCCCAGGCGACGACGGTGCGCGTGACCGGCGCGATGATCGACTTCATCAAGCCGTTCGATGTCGGCGCGATGCTCGAGGCCCTGGCGCGGCCCGAGATCCGCATCGTCTCGCTGACCGTGACCGAGGGCGGCTATTACATCTCGCCGGCGACGCAGCGCTTCGATCCGGCCCATCCCGACATCGTCCATGACGCGAAGCACGCGGAGGCCCCGAAGACGGCGTTCGGCCTCATCGCCGCAGGCCTCGAGCGCCGCCGCTCCGCAGGCGCCGCGCCTTTCACCGTGATGTCGTTGCGACAACATTCCCGGCAACGGCCACGTCACCGAGAACGCCGTCGCCGGGCTCGCAGAGCTCTCCGATCCGAAACTCGCCGAATGGATTCGGGCGAACGTCGCCTTCCCCAATTCCATGGTCGACCGTATCACCCCCGCGACGACCGACCGCGAGCGCGCCATCCTTCGCGAGACCTACGGGATCGACGACAACTGGCCGGTGTTCTGCGAGGAGTTCCGCCAATGGGTGGTGGAGGACAGGTTCCCTGCGGGACGGCCGGCGCTGGAGAAGGTCGGCGTCACCTTCACCTCCGACGTCGCGCCCTACGAGCTGATGAAGATCCGCATCCTCAACGGGGGGCATGCGGCGATCGCCTATCCGGCGGGGATCCTCGACATCCATTTCGTGCACGAGGCGATGGAGGATCAGCAGATCGCGACCTTCCTCGAGACGCTGACCAAGCGCGAGATTATCCCCGTCGTTCCCCCGCCGCCTCAGGTCGATCTCGAGGGCTATCGCAAGAAAGTCGCAGAGCGTTTCGCCAACCCGAAGATCGGCGATACGATCGCGCGACTCTGCCTCGACGGCTCGAACCGGCAGCCGAAGTTCATTCTGCCGACGGTCAGGGATCGCCTCGCGGGCGGCGCGAGCGTCAAGGGTCTGGCGCTCGTCTCGGCGATGTGGTGCCGCTACTGCTACGGAGAATCGGAGAGCGGCAAGACCATTCCGCCGAACGATCCGAGCTGGGACCGCCTTCAGGCGGCGGCGAAGCCCGCGCGCAGCGATCCGCGCGCGTTCCTCGCCATGCACGATATTTTCGGCGAACTCGCCGGCAGTCCGGCCTACATTGGCGCGTTCTCGGACGCGCTCGCCTCGCTGTGGGCGAACGGCGTGCGGGCGACGCTCGCCGACTATCTCGCCGCATAAGCCCGGCGACACTACAAAGACGAGGGCTTGATCATGAAGCTCAAGGACAAGACCGCCATCGTCACCGGAGGCGCGCGCGGCATCGGGGCCGCGATCGTCGACCGCTACGTGGCGGAAGGCGCGCGGGTGGCCGTCGCCGACGTCAACTTCGCCGAGGCGCACGAGACCGCCGCTCGGCACGGCGACAAGGCCTTCGCCGTTGCGCTCGACGTGACCAAGACAGCGTCGATCGACGCGGCGGTCGAGGGCGTCGTCGCCCGCTGGGGCGGGATCGACATTCTCGTCAACAATGCCGCGGTCTTCGACCTGGCGCCGATCGTCGAGGTGACGGAGGAGAGCTACGACAAGCTGTTCGCGGTCAACGTGAAGGGCCTCTTCTTCACGCTGCAGGCGGTCGCCAGGCGCATGATCGCGCGGGGGCAGGGCGGCAAGATCATCAACATGGCCTCGCAGGCCGGGCGGCGGGGCGAGGCGCTGGTGTCGATCTACTGCGCGACGAAGGCGGCGGTCATCAGCATCACGCAATCGGCCGGCCTCGATCTCATCAAGCACCGCATCAATGTCAACGCCATCGCGCCCGGCGTGGTCGACACGCCGATGTGGGACCACGTCGATTCGCTGTTCGCCAAATACGAGCGCCTTCCGCTCGGCGAGAAGAAACGGCTCGTCGGCTTGGCGGTGCCGTTCGGGCGCATGGGATTGCCGGAAGATTACGGCGGAGCCGCCATGTTCCTCGCATCGTCCGACAGCGATTACGTTGTTTCGCAGACGCTGAACGTCGACGGCGGCAATTGGATGAGCTGACGCCGTCGGGAGGGGTGCGATGTATCTCGAGCGGTTCAATCTCAAGGGCCGGGTCGCCGTCGTGACCGGCGGCGGCCAGGGGATCGGGCTCGCCTGCGTCGAGGCGCTCGCCGAGGCGGGCGCCCACGTCTATATCGCCGACCGCAATCCCAAGGCCGCGGCGCAAGGGCAGGCGGCCATGAAGGCGATGGGATATGCGACCGACGTCGTCGACATGGACGTGACGAATTCCGCTCAGGTCGACGCCGCCGCGGAGCGCGTGATGGCGGAGAAAGGCCGCGTCGACGTTCTGGTGTGCAACGCCGGCGTCGCGCGCGCGTTTGCGGCTGAGGACGCGACCGACGAGGACTGGCTCGACGTCATCGACGTCAATCTGAACGGGGTCTTCTGGTGCTGCCGCGCCTTCGGCCGCCCGATGCTGGCGGCGGGACGCGGCTCGATCGTCAATGTCGGCTCGATGTCCGGGTTCATCGTCAACAAGCCGCAGGCGCAGGCCAGTTACAACGCCTCCAAGGCCGGCTTGCACCACCTGACCAAATCGCTCGCCGCCGAATGGGGCGCGCGGGGGGTTCGCGTCAACGCAGTCGCGCCGACCTATGTCAACACGCCGCTGACCGCACGCGACAAGGCCAACAAGGCGATGTTCGACGTCTGGATGGAGGGCACGCCGATGGCGCGCATGGGCGAGCCGGACGAGATCGCGGCGGTCGTGCTGTTCCTCGCCTCCGACGCCGCGAGCCTGATGACCGGCTCGATCGTGCTGGCGGACGGCGGCTACACCTGCTGGTGAAGGGGAGAGATCATGGATCTGGGGCTCAAGAGCAAGGTCGCCGTGGTGACCGGCGGCAGCGTCGGAATCGGGCTCGCGATCGCCGAGGGGCTCGCGGCGGAGGGCGTCGATCTTGCGCTCGCGGCCCGGGGCGCGGAGCGCGTGCGCGACGAGGCGAAGCGCATCGCCGGGGAATATGGCGTTCGCGCGGAGGCGGTCGCCTGCGACGTCGCGACCCGCGAGGGGACGGACGCGCTGATCGCCGCGGTCAGTCGGGCTTACGGCGGGGCCGACATTCTCATCAACAACGCCGGCGCCGGCAGCAACGAGACGGTGATGGAGGCGCCGGATGAGAAGTGGCAGGCCTATTGGGATCTGCACGTGATGGCGGCGGTGCGGCTCGCGCGCGGCCTCGCGCCCCTCATGAAGGCGCGCGGCGGCGGCGTCATCCTGCACAACGCCTCGATCTGCGCGACCCAGCCGCTGTGGTACGAGCCGATCTACAACACGACAAAGGCGGCGCTGATGATGTTTTCGAAGTGCCTCGCGACCGAGCTCGTCGGAGACAACATCCGCGTCAATTGCGTGAACCCGGGCCTCATCCTCACGCCCGACTGGATCAAGACCGCCAAACAGCTGACGGCGGACAGGGGCGGCGACTGGCAGGCCTATCTCGACGGCGTCGCGCGCGAGCATGCGGCGATCAAGCGCTTCGCCACGCCCGCAGGAGCTGGCGAACTTCTTCGTCTTCCTGTGCTCGGAACGCGCGAGCTATTCGGTCGGCTCGACCTATTTCGTCGACGGGGGCATGCTGAAGACGGTGTGAGCGCGCTCCGCCGCCCCCGCCTGTTCAATCAGTGCCGGCTGGCGACGGACGCATCGGCTCCATGTTGCGCGAGTTGGATGTGGTTGATCACCCCTATGACGCCCGGCACGTTGCGGGCGTCGGATTCGGCGCATGAGCGCTGATAGGGCAGATCGACCTGCCCCGACATCGTCACCCAGCCGTCTGCGACTTTGACCTCCAACCGGTACCGTGGGACTGCGAGGTCCCAATGGAGAGCGTTGAGGACGCGCATCCGTACGTCATCGCTTTGCGACTGCATCTTCATGCCTCCTCCCCGCCAGGACATTATCCTGTTTCCGCCGAGGTTCCGCTGCGACCCTCTGACGCGAGTGAACCCCCCTTCACGCGGCAGCGTGAACGCGTTTAGAATGCGACTTGAGCGGAATTTGGGCCTATCGAGTCGACGCCGTAGATCGGCGCCGGCGTGGCCCCGTTCACATCGGCGGCGGCGGCCCGGAGGCGGCTTCACGGAGCTCAGCTTCGTCGACGCTCATGGCGTTGCCGCGCCAGACGAAGCTGTCGCCGGCCCAGGCTTCGCTCCACAGGACGGGCAGCAGCAAGTCGCGAATGATCCAGGCGGGCAGGCTTCGCCAGCTCAGCGGCCAGCCGGCGACGGAGGCGAGCAGGGCCTCGAGCGCGTACCAGAACAGCGCGGCGAGCGCGACGCTCGCCCAGGCGCTGGTCCCGAATTCCGGCGCGGCGAAAGCGGCCGCGCCGATCGTCAACAGCCCCGTTGTCAGAATTTCGGGAACGAAATGCAGCGGGAAGGTCACCCGCCTGAGCCGCGCCCAGCGGAGCTGTCGCGACCAGACGTCCTTCAGCTTTCGGGCGCCGAGGGGCTGCTGGAACGGCTGATCGACAAGATGGGCGTCCAGGCCCTGGGCGTGGATGAGTTTTGTCGACGCCGCATCCTCGGCGATCTCGGCGCCCAGGGCCTCGATGCCGCCGCCGGCCTCGAGGATGTCGCGCCGCCAGAGCATCGTCTTTCCTTGCGCGAAACCGAGTCCGGCCGCTTCTGCCGCATATTGCCAGCGCGCCTCGTATGTGTTGAGAAAGGCGCACTCGATATCGGCGGCGAACGACTCCGGGCGCGACCCGATCGGAGGCGAGCAGACGATGCCGGTGTCGGGACGCCAGCGGCTAAGCAGACGCTGGATGTAGTCCGGCGGCATCAGCACGTTGGAGTCGGCGACGATCACCCAGTCGTGTCGCGCCGCCTTCCATCCCTTCACCACATTGTTGAGCTTAGGATTGGCGCTGACGCGGTCGTCGCCGATCAGGAGCCGCGCCTGGCGCTCGGGATGAGCTGCGATCGCGCCGCGAACGAGAGGCGCGATCGGATCGTCGGCGTTCGCCAGGCAGAAGATGATCTCGTAGTCCGGATAGTCGAGCGCAAAAATCGAACGAAGCGTTTCCCGCGAGAAGATTTCGACGCCGCAAAGCGGCTGGACGATCGTGACGGCGGGCGCGTTCTTCGGAACCGGGGTCGCGCCCGCGCGCCGCGCGCATCGACGCAGCGCCAACCCGACGCTGAGTGCATGAATTCCTCCGCTCGAGATGCAGATCCCGGCGGCTAACGCGCTGATTGTCATGCTTTCGATTGTACTCGTTTCGCGAATCGACGCCAACGATATTGCTGGTGCGGCGCGACGCTTCTATGAAGGCTCATGAATTCGGCCCCGATCGTCCGTTTCGCCCCCTCGCCGACGGGGCGCATCCATATCGGCAACGCCCGCACCGCCCTCCTGAACTGGCTCTACGCCCGCGCCAGCGGCGGGACGTTCATCTTGCAATTCGACGACACCGACCGCGAGCGGTCCAAGGCCGAATACGCCGCGTCGATCGAGGAGGATCTCGCATGGCTCGGCGTCAAGCCCGACCTCGTGCGCCGGCAGTCGGAGCGCATGGCGGCCTATAGACGCAGCGGCCGACAAGCTCAAAGCCCAGGGTCGGTTTTATCCGGCCTACGAGACGGCGGAGGAGCTTGACCGGCGTCGCAAGCGCCAGCAGGCGCTCGGCCGCCCGCCCGTCTACGACCGCGCCGCGTTGCGGCTGACCGACGCCGACCGCGCCGCGCTCGAGGCCTCCGGCCGCAGGCCGCACTGGCGGTTCAAGCTCGAGCCGACGACGGTGCGCTGGGACGACCTTGTGCGGGGCGAGAGCCACATCGACTGCGCCTCGCTCTCGGATCCGGTGCTGCGGCGTGAGGACGGAACCTATCTCTACACGTTGCCGTCGGTGGTCGACGACATCGAGTTCGGCGTCACCCACGTCATCCGCGGCGAGGATCACGTCACCAACACTGCGGTGCAGATCCAGATTTTCGAGGCGCTCGCGGGCGCCGCGCCTCGTTTCGGGCATCACAATCTGCTGACCGACGCCGGCGGCGAGGGCCTGTCCAAGCGCACCGGCGCATTGTCGATCGCCTCGCTTCGCGAGAAGGGGGTCGAGGCGCTGGCGGTCGCGGCGCTCGCGGTTCTGGTCGGCTCGGCCGAGGCGGTGCGTCCGGTCGCGTCGCTCGATGAACTCGCCAAGCTCGTCGACCTCAAGCATCTGTCGCATGGCGCGGCGCGCTTCGACGAAGCCGAGCTTGACGCCCTTTCGGCGCGCGTCCTCCACCACACGCCCTACGCCGCAGTGGCGGACAGGCTTGCCGCGCTCGGCGTCGCGGGGCCGAACGCCGAAGCCTTCTGGAACGCGGTGCGCGGCAATCTTTCCCGCTTCTCCGACGCGGCGATCTGGCGCGAGGTGGTCGAAGGCGACGTCGCGCCGGTCGTCGAAGACCGCGCTTATATCGATCTTGCCGTCTCGCGCCTTCCGGAAGGCGCGTGGGACGGATCGACCTGGGGCGCATGGACGAACGACCTCAAGGCGCTGACCGGCCGCAAGGGCCGGGAGCTCTATCATCCCTTGCGGCTGGCGCTGACCGGCCGCGACGCGGGTCCGGAGCTCGCGGCGCTCTTGCCGCTGATCGGGCGCGCTAGAGCGTTGGCGCGACTATCCGCACCTTGCGGCTGACGCCGTCGGGGCTGGTCTCGGTGACCGTCTGGCCGTCGCCTTTCCCGTAGACGGTTCCACTCTGAACTCCTCCTCCGGCGATGCCCGAGGCCTCGCGGCTGACCGTCGCCGCCGCGGCGCTGAGCGCGGTATCCGTCCCATTGGCGTCGAGGCTTACGGTTCCGCCGCTGGGCGATGGGGAGCCGCCGACCGGAGGCGTGGAGGCCACGCCTGGCTGCGAGGGGGCGGCGCCCGGTTGCGACGAGGCTATCCCCGGCTGCGAGGCGGCGACGCCGGGCTGCAAGGCGGCGACGCCGGGCGTCTGGCCGGTCGCCTTGGCGTTGGCCTTGGCCGGCTTCGCCTTCGGATCGGCCGCGACCTTGGAAACGATCGGCCGCGACAATTCGACGGACTTCTCCGGCGTCACCAGGATGTCGTGCGCCTCGTGACCGTACTTGGCCTCCGCCGCGGCGAGCGCCTGCGCCCAGCTCTCGCCCTTGCGGTGGCAGGAGCAGTTCGAATCGTACGCCTGCTCGAACTTGAGCGCGTTCGGCAAGTTGACGTAGGGCTCGCCGGTCGACGATGCGGCCTGGTTGATCGTGCCGCCGAACGGGAACGAATAGAGCTGCACGTCGGCGTTCGGGCAAAGGGAGCGGCAGACCTCCTCGAGGCTGTCGGCGCGGCTGCCGGCGCCGGAGTAGGAGACCGGGAAGAAGCTGCCGTCGCAAGTGCGCACGCAGACCGCGTAGGAGCCCGCCGAGACATGGGCCCCGCTCTTTTCGTTCTCGATCGATTTATCGATCATTTGCTGCTGCTGATCCGGCGGGATTTCGTCGGGATTGATCGCCGCTTGCCTCGCGCCGCCGCCGAACAGGGCTTCGAAGATGTTGGCGGGTCCCCTGGGACCGTTGACGCATTCGGCGTTGTAGCGGGCGACGAGATCGCCCCGCCCGCCGCCGGCGCGCGCCTGCAGGTCGGCCAGATTGGCCTGCATGCGGGCGATCCGGCCCTTGATTTCGCCGCACTGCGGCGGTGGTTCGGAGCCGAAGAACAGGAACTTCTGGTTGTCGCAGCCGATCGAACGGGCGTAGGCGCTGGTGCTCGCCAACTCCGCGCGCTGGCGCTCGGCCGCGCCTGCGGCGGCCCCCCCGCCCCCGCGCGGCGCGGCGGCGATGGCGGCCTGCAGCCGCGCGCATTCCGGGCTGTCCGCAACCGCCTGGCCGGCGGCGAGAAGGCCGGCGGCCGCCGCCGCGACGGCGAGCAACCAACGAGGGGCGAAGGAATTCCGCTGGCCGAATCTGTTCGTCACGCCTGTCATCGCCCCCGTCATTTCGTCTCTAACCCCGGCCCTGTCGTTCGCCCGTCGCTCGCGGGCGGTTAGATTACCTGATCGCGGCGCGAACATGGCGAGTGTGAGCGCGATCCGGTCCTTTCCTTACCAGTTTTCGCCGTAGCCGGGGCCAATTTCGACGCGGCCGACCCAGCCCAGCGACCCAGTTTTTGAGCCGGCGCGCCGGAACTCGGAAAATTCCCTGCTGTCGTGCAAAAATTCCCCGCTGCGCTGCAGAAATTCCCTGCCCGGCTGCACCAGGGAAATCTGTCCGGAAGGCCCTGGAATCGATCGTCTTTTCGGACCGGATTTTGATGATTTCGGCCGAGTTTCCCTGCTGAACCTAAATACCGCAGTTGAGATTTTGCGAGTGGATTCAAATCGCGCATTCTCAAGGGTATGACGCGCGATTCTTCCCGCTCATCGGCTCACCCACCCGGTGAACAATCCTTGGTTGTCGGGAGCGAGCCGCCCGGAGGCGTCGACATCGACAGCTTCTTTGGGCCGGTCCGTGTCGAATGGGACCATGAGGCGGCGATGACGCCGCTCGGCCAGCTCCCGTTCTTCATCCATTTCCTCAAAGCGACCGGGTTGTTCGACGCCTTCGTCGTCGACTGTCCGCTGCGCTACGGCAGTCCCAACGCCCCGAAGAAGCGCGACATTCTCGGCACGGCGATGTTCTCCATGCTCGCTGGCCACAAGCGTTACGCCCATATCGCGGCGCTGCGCTGCGACGCCGTCTTGCCCGAGCTGCTCGGCATGGAAAAGATCGTCAGCGAGGATGCGGTAAGGCGCGCTTTCAAGGCGATCGACGAGAAGGAAGGCGCGACATGGCTGCGCCAGCATCTTGCATTTTGCGTCGAGCCGCTGCTCGCCGAGCCCTGGATCCTGGACGTCGATACGACGATCAAGCCGCTCTATGGCCATCAGGAAGGGGCGGTCTTGGGCTACAACCCCAAGAAGCCCGGGCGTCCGAGCCATTGCTACCACACCTACTCGATGGCTTCGACGCGTCTCGTTCTCGATGTCGACGTCTGTCCCGGCGACGAGCATGCATCCAAACATAGCGCGCCGAGCTTATGGGCGCTGCTCGATCGCTTGCCGCGCGACTTGTGGCCGGCGCTGTTGCGCGGAGACTCGGGCTTCGGCAACGAGGGGATCATGCGCGAGGCCGAGGCGCGCGGCTTGCCGTATCTGTTCAAGCTGCGCCTGACCGCCAACGTCAAGCGTATGATCGAGAAGCTCGCCGGCGCGCGCGAATGGGTTTGCGCCGGCCAAGGCTTCGAGGCCAAGGAGAGCGCCGTTCGCTTGACGGGCTGGAGCCGGGAGCGGCGGGTGATCGTGCTGCGTCGGCGTCTCAAAGGCGCTTTGGGGCTTGCGCAAAGCGACGAAGACGGGACGCCGCAGCTTTCCTTCACCGAGATCGGCGAGGCGACAGAAGTCTACGAATATTCGGTTCTGGTCACCTCGCTCGAGGAAGAAACTGAAGCGTTCGGCCAGCTCTATCGCGATCGCGGCGATGGAGAAAATATTTTCGATGAAATGAAGAACCAATGGGGCTGGGGCGGCTTCACGACGCATGATCTCGCGCGCTGCCGCCTTGCGGCGCGGCTGCTCGCGCTGTTTTACGACTGGTGGAACATTTTTGTGCGTCTCGCCGAACCGGGTCTGCACCGCGAGGCGATCACCAGCCGGCCCCTGTTTCTTTCCGCCATCGCGACGCGCACGCGGCACGCGCGCCAAACGACGATCCGCGTGACGAGCTCGCACGCCAGGGCCAAGCCAGCCGCCAAGGCGCTCGCGGCTGTAGCCGAGTTCCTACGAGGCTTGGCTGAAAATGCGGAGCAGTTGACGCGCCTGCAAAAGTGGCGGGCGATCCTCTCGCGCGCCTTCAAGGCGTTCCTCAAAGGTCGATTGTTGCGCCCGCCGCCGCGTCTCGCGCCAAGCTGACGCAACCAGAGCGCGCAAAATCGCAGAACGCCGCTACCTCAAGCCGACCAACTGCGGTTTTTAGGCTGAAGGGAATTTTCCCGCTCGTGGGAGAGTTCGCCGGTGGCGCCGATTCCGGCGCGGATGCGGTCGGCGGACTGGCGGGCACAGAAGCGGCCGGGCAGTTCGCCCTGGTTTCCTTTTTGCCTCCCCGCGCCATAGCACGGCCATCTTCATTCCCGGTTCGCCGGCCTCACAGGATGCGGTGATTGATGAGCCAGGCGGCGATGGCGGGGCCCGATTCGAGCGGCATGCGGTCCGTCCACGAGCGCGCGATCTCGAGCGGCGTGCGCCCGGGGGGGAGGTCCCGCAGCAACGGCGTGAGCGCAAAGCCCGCGAGATAGGCGACCGGAACCGCGAGATCCGGGTGACTGAGGGCGTGGGCGAGTCGGACGAACTCGTCGCCGAGGCAGGGCGTCTCGACGAATGAAGCCTCCCGCGACAGCTCGACCGGCATGGCGGCCATCGCCCGAGCGTCGGCCGGCTCGACCGACGGGAGCGGGTTCGTCGGTTGGCGGCCCTTGGCCCGCTCGGCCCAAAAGCTTCCGGCGCGACGCTCGGCGACGGCGGCGTAATGATCGGCCGCCCAGAGACGATGCCGCTCGAAGGCGTCATTCAACTGGCCGCAATAGAAGCGCATGGCGGCGTCGGCCCGCTCGGGCTTGCGGAGCAGGGTGTTTGCACAACGACCGCCCCCGCGAGCGCGCTCTGGATCGCCTTCTGGACGCCGCTCGAAGAAATCGGGTCGATCGCCGCCGCGGCGTCGCTGAGGCGGATGGCGTCGATGGCGATCAGATCGTCCGACAGATAGGGCGTCGTGTCGATTGCCTGAACGGGGCTGGCGAGCTCCGCGCCGCGGCAGTCCTCCATCAGACTGGAGCGCGCGAGAAGACTGCGGAAGCGCTGTTCGAGCGCGCCTCCCGCCGATGGGAACGTCTTCGGATCGACGAACGCCAGCGTGTTGAAGACGCCGCTTGGCAGCGGGACGCTCCAGAACCAGGCCTCCTCCCCGCCCTCGATCCGAAGAAGGGATCGAAGTGGGACGGCTCGTCGGAGCTCTCGTCATCAGCCTTGTGTTTGACTTGCACCCCCTTGTGGCTGAGCTCCGGCGCTTCGCCCTGGGTCGCGATGGCGGCGAGCGCCTCGACGGCCTTGGCCCGCGTCGCGACGCGGTCGATCCGAACATATGGGTCGACGACCGGCGGCGGTTCTTCTGGATCGGAATCGGACTTCGTCGGCTCGCCGTCCGTCTCACTCGGCAATGCCTTCTTGTTTCCCTCTGCGTCCAGTTCGTATGGGGCCGGGCGATAGCCTCGGCCCCAGGCGTCCCAAGACGCTTGGAATTCGTAAAGACGCTTCGTCGAAATCCGAGTCGGGAATCCGCTTTTCGTTCGCGATAAGGTCGATGATCTCGGCGTAAAGCGCTCCCACCCGGTGCACGTCGGCTTTGACTTTGGTGTTCCGGAAGCGATGTTCGAGGTTCTTGGTGAGCTCTTTCAACATCCGACGGTCGTCGGCGGGCAGCTCCTTGAATGTCTTGCTGTCTGGATCCGGCATTTCTGCATAGACAAAGCAGCGCAGCGAATCCAGATTGAGCGGATCGAGGGAGAACGGAAAGGGATAGTATTTCTCCGCCCAGATCGAGTCTTCCCGGCCGAGCGTCGTCGGGGTTCCGAGCAACAGAAGGATGTTCTGGACGGTCAAGAGGTGCCCCATTTCCTCCTTGCAGATGGTGAGAATGTTGGAGCGCCAGTTCTCGATCCGGGGGCCGCGCTCGCGAACTTCGGTGTGCAGCGAATAAGCGCCGTAGAGATATTGAACCATCAGGCAATGCTCGGCGGCCGCGCCGAACGTCAGGAGCATCACCAGATGATCGCGCCAGGACATGTTCGGCCGCTTCTGGTAGCGGTCGATTAACTTCTGCTCTTCTTCAAGCCACTTTTTGTATTCAGGATCGTCGTGCGACGGAAATTGTCTTGCACCGGGCTGCGCCGCAAAGTTCATTGTGTCCTCCCGGTGCTTAAATCCGTTCGGCGCATGAAAACTGGTAATCAACGAGAATGATGGCGCGCAAAAAGCGTGTCAAGATTGTGTTCCTCGGCCCTCGTGCGCGGTCTCGGCGGGGAACACTTCGACGGCGCTGCGGTGTCCTTGCCCTTCGCGAACCCTGCGGCGCCACGTCTCGCCTCCTTGAGTTCGATCGGGCATAGTCCGGTGATGGCCGAGCCGGACATTCGTGCGACCAACGCGCCCGAGGTCACTGTCAGCGAGCTGTCCAACGCGATCAAGCGGGCGGTCGAGGACCGCTTCGGCTATGTCCGCGTGCGCGGCGAGATTTCCGGCTATCGCGGGCCCCATTCCTCGGGCCACGCCTATTTCTGCCTCAAGGACGCGAACGCCCGGCTCGACGCGGTCATCTGGCGAACGACCTTCTTGCGCATGCGCGTCAAACCGGAGGAGGGGCTCGAGGTCGTCGCGACCGGCAAGCTCACGACCTTTCCGGGCAAGTCGAGCTATCAGATCGTCATCGAGCAGCTCGAGCTTGCCGGGCTCGGCGCCCTGATGGCGCTCCTCGAGGCGCGGCGCAAGACGCTCGCCGCGGAGGGCCTGTTCGATACCGCGCGCAAGCGCAAGACGCCGTTCCTGCCAAAGGTCGTCGGCGTCGTGACGTCGCCGACCGGGGCCGTCATCCGCGACATTTTGCACCGGCTCTCCGACCGCTTCCCGGTCAGGGTTTTGGTGTGGCCGGTGCGCGTGCAGGGGGATACTTCCGCGGTCGAGGTCGCCGCGGCGATCGACGGCTTCAACGCGCTGCCCGAAGGCGGCCGGATCCCGCGGCCCGACGTCATGATCGTGGCGCGCGGCGGCGGCTCGCTTGAAGATCTGTGGGGCTTCAACGAGGAGATCTCGGTCCGGGCGGTCGCCCGCAGCGCGATCCCGCTCATCGCCGCCGTCGGCCACGAAACCGACTGGACGCTGATCGACCTCGCGGCCGACCGGCGCGCGCCGACGCCGACCGCCGCGGCCGAATTCGCCGTGCCCGTGCGCTCGGAGCTCGTCGCGACGCTGATCGAACTCGAGCGGCGCCGGCGGGGCGCGATGCTGCGCTTTTCCGAGCGCCGCCGGGCCGAACTCCGTGCGCTCGCGCGCGCTCTGCCGAGCGGCGAGGCGCTGCTCGAGGGGCCGCGGCAGCGGCTCGACCGGGCGGGGGAATCGCTCGCCGCCCGCGTTCGCGCCGCGATCGATTCGCGGGCTTTTCGTATGTCCGTGCTGGCGCGCGGCCTCGCTCGCCATTCTCCGCGCGCCCATCTCGCCGGTCTGGTCGAGCGCATGCGGGGACTCGTCGGGCGTTTCGACCGCATTGCGCCCGTGCTGATCGAACGGCCGCGGCGGTCGGCGGAAGCGGCCGGGCGGTCGTTGTCGCGCGAGCGCGCGCTGCTCGCCCGCCGCCGGGCGGAGACAGCCGAGGCGCTCTCAGCGCTCCGGGCGCGGCTCGTTCGGGTGTTTTCCGAAGGCGTACGAAGCCGACGCGCGCGGTTTTCCGGCGCCGCGCAGTTGCTGGAGGCGGTCAGCTATCGCGGCGTGCTCGCACGCGGGTTCGCGCTGGTGCGGGACGAAGCCCGCATGCCTCTGCGCCGCGCCGCCGAGATCCGGGAGGGGCAGGCGTTGCGGATCGAATTCGCCGATGGCGAGGTTACCGCGGCCGCGGCCGGGAGGCGATCGTTTCCAGAGGCGCAGGGGCTGGCGGACCCAACAAGGGCGAAACGCGCCCGCCGGAGCAAGAACGGGGAAGGTCAGGGCTCGCTGTTCTGATCTCCGCTTGCGGACTTCGATGGGGCCGGCGCCGATTCCGCAAAATCGCGAACTCTATCGGCGTCAGCGGGCGTCGCAGACGAGTTCCGGCACGGAAACGCGGCCCGCCTGCGGCACCGGGGCGGCGACGGAACTTGCCGCCAGGGGCCGCGGCGGCGCCTCTCGGGCGCCGCGCAATCCCGCACCGGCGCGCACAGCCGGCGCCCCGAGCGTCTTGTCCAGCCATGCGGGCAGAAAGGCCTCGAGCCAGGCCGCGACGCGGCCGTCGTGCTGGAACCAGCCGCCGAGATGGCCCGGCCGCTGCTGCGCGCCCGGCCGGGTCAGGCGTTCCGCTCCCTTCAATGTCCACCGGCACATCATGTGGTAGGTGACCTCGGGGTGGAACTGCAGGCCGACCGCGGTCCTGCCGTAGAGATAGGCTTGGTTGGGAAAATCCTGGCCGCCGGTGGCGAGCAATTCGGCGCCCGCCGGCAGGTCGAAGCCGTCGGAATGCCATTGATAGACGCAGCGCGGAAAGCGCTCGGCGCAGAGCCGGTCGCCGGCGGCGTTGGGCTTGATCGCGAAATAGCCGATCTCGCTGCGCCGGTCCTCGTAGGTGAACACGCGCGCCCCGAGCGCGCGCGCGAGCATCTGCGCGCCGAGGCAGATGCCGAGAAACGGCTTTTCCTCCGCGAGCGGCACGTCGAGCCAATCGATCTCGCGCCGGATCCAGTCGCAGTCGTCGTTGGCGCACATCGGCCCGCCGAACACGACGACTCCGTCATGCTCGGCAAGCGACTTCGGCAGCGGTTCGCCGACGCTCGGGCGGCGGATGTCGAGGCGGACGTCCATCGCGCGCAGCGCGTAGCCAACGCGTCCTGGAGTGGAGTGCTCCTGATGCAGAACGATCAAGACCGTTGGCCGGCGGGCGACGCTCGCCATCGCGTTTCACCTCATTCGTTTGACGGCGGTCCTTCGGGGCGCCGAGTCGGAATATAATGAAGCAATTTCCGGGCCGAAAGGTTAACCGGAGCTGAACCGCGCCGCAGTGACGCCGGTCACAGCCGGGCCGTAAGCGCTTGCGTTCGCCGCGGCGCGCCGATATAGCTCAGCCCCTGCCCGCTGCTCCCATCGTCTAGCGGCCGAGGACGTCGCCCTCTCACGGCGAAAACAGGGGTTCGAGTCCCCTTGGGAGCGCCAAAGAATTCAATGGCTTATTTCAAATTGCCGCGCGCGGGTCCAAAACCGGTCCAATATCGCGACGCCTCGAACTGGCCCCCTCATCGCCGCTTGTCGCCGGGCGCGCAAGCGGGGCAAGCGCAAGGCGGCCGTTGGGGCTCGGCCTCGGGCGACGCCTTCGGGGCTGCGACTGGCTTCATGTTCCGCATCGCCATCAGCCCGGAAGCCTTCGCGGCGGTCGCCGCCACGCTTCCGCTCGGGACCGTCGGCTATGAGCCGCAACGCGACCGGAACGGCGACCGTTTCGTCTGGCTCTATGAAGCAGACCGTGAGCAGGCTCGGCGCGCTGTCGCGCGGGGTTTGACTCATGCCTTTTGAAACTTTCGCGGAGAGAAAACGTCGTCAAGCGCGCGCGGGCGCGCCGCGCATTTATGTTTATGACGAAGCGCCCCCCCAATTGCGCCATCAGATTGGCTTGGCCTTTTGCGAAGGAATAGGCCGTTACAGGCTTGGTGATTCTTATGGCCTCAACGCCTATGAACCGGACGATCACACGGCTTATGAGTGCTGGAAAGAAATTGACCGCGCGTGCCGGAAGGAAATATTCTCGTATCTCCGCTATACCGATGATGACGATTTAGCAGAAAGGGTTTTGAACGCCCTTGCAGGTATTCAAGACGTTGATGACTTTATCAGCATTGTCGAAATTTGCTGCATCATCATGGGAACCTTGGTCGACAAGGATCATACCGTGCCTATCCGGTTAACGCCCATACCCACTACATGTAGGATGCATCCAATCGCGCGAATAGAGTTCTGCAAAGGTTGGTGACTCGACGCCACCCGCGACACCGAGCAGAGAGCGGAAGGCGTTGAACGGGTAGAAGCGGCGGTTGAACCGGAAAGTGAACTCGTTGAGGTAGGCTTGCAGATGCTTGGCGCTGACGCCGTGGTGGATGCCGTTCAGCCACGTCTTCAGATTCGAGAAGACGAGATGGCAGATCGGCAGGAACTCCTCGGCCACCTCCGGGTCGCCGCATTCGGCAATCGCGTGGTGGTCGTAGCCCCGCTTGCGCAGGCTGGCATAGCCGCTCCAGTCGTCGGTGATGACCAGCGTCCCCGGCATGACGGCACTCTCGACAAATCTGGCCAGCGATTCGGCGCTGCGGTCGTCAGCGATGGACAGCCGGACGCGACCGGCATAGCGACCATCCTTCCGCTTGTCCTGCGCAGTGCCCGGCTCCCGGTGGCGGACCTCGACGGCAGCCGTCACCAGCGTCTTGTGGTGGACGCCACGGCCTTCGCCACGAGTCCGGCCTCCAACATAGGCTTCGTCCACCTCAACATGCTCTCCGGCCCTGCCGCCAATCCGGTCCTGATCGGGTCGCACCATGCCCGCGCGGAGCTTGTGCAGAATGCCGAAGGCGGTCTCATATCGCGTCAGCCCAAGCTGCCGCTGAAACTGCACCGCCGACATGCCCTGCGTCTGGCTGGCAACCAGATAAGCCGCCCAGAACCAAACGCTCAGCGGCGTATGGCTGCGCTCCATCACGGTTCCCACGGTCAATCCCGTGTTGCGACGGCAATGGCGGCATCGCAAAACGCCGGGACGATTTTCAAAGCGGAACGGTTCCCCAACAGACCCGCAGTGAGGGCAGACGAACCCCTCGCTCCAACGGGACTTTTCCAGGTAGGAGGCACAGGCCGCATCATCAGGAAAAAGCCCCTGGAACTGGGGAGCGATTCCGGGAATGGCAGATTGGCGCGGGCGAGAACGCCCATGGTCAGCGAACTTATCCGCTTTACGCCCACGATCACTCGCCTATCTGTGGGTGTCAACCGGATAGCGCCGCGTCGGCCAACTCAAGATATAGTAGGTGTGGGCGTTAACCGGATAGGCACAGATCATACCTACGTCGATAGGACCGAAAGCGACGCTGCCGCTGGCGCTCTCGCTGAGATCAACGAACCGTGCCTATCCGGTTAACGCCCACACCTACTATATCTTGAGTCGGCCGACGCGCGGCGCTATCCGGTTGACACCCACAGATAGGCGCCGCGCCAATCTGCCATTCCCGGAATCGCTCCCCGAGTTCCAGGGGCTTTTTCCTGATGATGCGGCCTGTGCCTCCTACCTGGAAAAGTCCCGTTGGAGCGAGGGGTTCGTCTGCCCTCACTGCGGGTCTGTTGGGGAACCGTTCCGCTTTGAAAATCGTCCCGGCGTTTTGCGATGCCGCCATTGCCGTCGCAACACGGGATTGACCGTGGGAACCGTGATGGAGCGCAGCCATACGCCGCTGAGCGTTTGGTTCTGGGCGGCTTATCTGGTTGCCAGCCAGACGCAGGGCATGTCGGCGGTGCAGTTTCAGCGGCAGCTTGGGCTGACGCGATATGAGACCGCCTTCGGCATTCTGCACAAGCTCCGCGCGGGCATGGTGCGACCCGATCAGGACCGGATTGGCGGCAGGGCCGGAGAGCATGTTGAGGTGGACGAAGCCTATGTTGGAGGCCGAGACTCGTGGCGAAGGCCGTGGCGTCCACCACAAGACGCTGGTGACGGCTGCCGTCGAGGTCCGCCACCGGGAGCCGGGCACTGCGCAGGACAAGCGGAAGGATGGTCGCTATGCCGGTCGCGTCCGGCTGTCCATCGCTGACGACCGCAGCGCCGAATCGCTGGCCAGATTTGTCGAGAGTGCCGTCATGCCGGGGACGCTGGTCATCACCGACGACTGGAGCGGCTATGCCAGCCTGCGCAAGCGGGGCTACGACCACCACGCGATTGCCGAATGCGGCGACCCGAGGTGGCCGAGGAGTTCCTGCCGATCTGCCATCTCGTCTTCTCGATCTGAAGACGTGGCTGAACGGCATCCACCACGGCGTCAGCGCCAAGCATCTGCAAGCCTATCTCAACGAGTTCACTTTCCGGTTCAACCGCCGCTTCTACCCGTTCAACGCCTTCCGCTCTCTGCTCGGTGTCGCGGGTGGCGTCGAGTCACCAATCTTTGCAGAACTCTATTCGGGCGATTGGATGCATCCTACATGTAGTGGGTATGGGCGTTAACCGGATAGGCACGCAACGAACGCTTCGAACAGCACGGGGTTGGCTATCAGTTTGAGAACGGAAGGGTCATTCGGAAGGATTCCGCGTTTATACACGCCGAGATCATTAAGCCGACCTTAGAATTAATAAGTAAAGTGGAGTTTGTGAAGGTCAATGCGGAGTTTATGACCGCGCATGCGCATTACCGCGCCGGTGATTTCGAAGTTGCTGTGACCGCCGCTAATCGCGCTTTCGAGACTATGCTAAAGGTTATTTGCGATCTTGAAAGCTGGATATATAGCCAAGGCGCTAGAGCGTCGGATTTGATAACCGTCGTCAGGAACAATGGCCTATTTACGCACGATTTTGAAAAAGGGTTTGACGCTTATATCGCCGCAATGAAAACGGGCCTTCCTGCTGTGAGAAATGAGGCGGGTGCTCATGGGGAGGGTTTGGCCGATAACGCCGTCACGCCCGCGATTGCGCGTTACGCAATCGACCTAACCTGGATTATGCGCGGCGGGTTGGCGGATGTAGCTTAAATATCTGATGTCATGTAGAATTTGGTTATCGAAGCCGATTCGCGCGATTTCAGTTAGGCCACCCCCGCCATGAATGATCCTATGCTGCCGTTGCCTGGTCTGTCACCGGCGGGCGGGAAGCCCGTCGTGGTCAAATTTGATGGTGGTTTGCTTTCGTCGGATGGCGGCGTTCTGGCTTTGCGCGAGGTCGAACAGCGCCTTCGCCTCGCCGACCGGCTCGCCGCCTGTATCGTGGACCCCCGCGCTCCCGATCAAGTGACGCACAGCCTGGCCGATATCATTCGTTTTCGGCTCCTGATGATCAGCGCCGGCTATGAGGACGGCAACGACGCCAATTGTCTGCGAAGCGATCCGATGTTCAAGATGGCGCTCGATCTGTCGCCGTCCGATCGGGAATTGTGCTCGCAATCGACGATCTCGCGGCTCGAAGAAATCTGCCGAACGTTCGCGCCTTGCTGCGCATGGGCCGGGCGATGGTCGATCTTTATTGCGAGTCCTTCCAAACAGTTCCCAAACAAATCACGCTCGACATCGACGACACGTTCGACGCGGTGCATGGCGGCCAGCAGTTGCGGTTGTTCAACGCGCATTATGACGAGTATGGCTTTCAGCCGATCGTCGTGTTCGACGGCGAGGGCCGCTTCATCACCGCCGTCCTTCGGCCTGCCAAACGGCCCGGCGGCAAGGAAATCAGGGCCTTCCTGCGCCGTCTGTTGCGCGCGATCCGCGCCAACTGGCCCAACACTGAGATCCTGCTGCGGGTCGACAGCCATTACTGCAGCCCCGAGGTTCTCGACTGGTGTCGAGCGAACGGCCTCGATTACATCCTCGGCGTCGCGCCAACCGCGACCTTGCGCCGACACATTGAAGTCCTCGAGGCCAGCACGAAGGCGCGCTTCGAGGCCGCGCCAAGAGACGACAAAATCCGCCGCTTCAAGGAGTTCTTCGACGGCGCCAAAAGCTGGAGCCGCGTCGAGCGCATCATCGCCCGCGTCGAGGTTGGCGCCGAAGGGCCCGACACGCGCTTCATTGTCACCAATCTGAAAAAGAGAAACGCTCGCGTGCTCTATGAAGAGGTCTATTGTCGGCGTGGCCAGGCCGAAAACCACATCAAATCCTTCAAGACGCATCTGGCGGCGGATCGCACCTCATGCACGAAGGCCACGGCCAATCAGCTTCGGCTGTTCCTCCACGCCGGCGCGTACTGGCTGATGTGGGGTCTGCGCGTGTCGATGCCGAAACGTTCGATGTGGCGCGTCGCCCAGTTCGATACGCTGCGCCTGCGCCTCATCAAGATCGCCGCCCGCGTCGTCGAGATGAAGACGATGATCCGAGTGCACTTGCCGACCTCCTGCCCCGCGCAGGATATTCTGCGCTTCGCTCTCGGACGCATACCGCGCCTCGTCACCTGACGGGCGGGGCTCGAGCGCGCCCCGAATATTCACAAGCGTCCCTTCAACCCGCAAACCCTCCCCGCCCCAAACTCTGGCTCCAAGCCGGAGCCGACGCGGCGCGTCCAAGCCCAGGGGAAATCCAAAGAAATCGCCCAAAACACGACACCCGCGACGGCGAAATCCTCAAAGCGCTGCATTAAGCGGGCTAACAGCATCCAACCTCCTCTTTCTCGGCAATTGTCATGCGGCGATACAACCAGCCAAGAAGCCTTAGGGGGCGAAGGCTAAGGAAGCGCTCATGCTGCTAAAGAACCTTTCCGACGTATCCCTCCAGGACCTTCAGACGCTGTGTGACGTGGAGAGCCGTTTCCTCGACTTCAAAGCAGAGCCGATCGGCGGCGGCGACAGGGATAAGCGCGAGTTTCTCGCTGACGTCTGCGCGTTCGCCAACGCATCGGGCGGCGACCTCATTCTCGGCGTCATGACGAAGGACGGCACCGCGGATATGGTTTGCGGCATCGACCTGGCCGATCCCGACAAGGAGAAGCAGCGCCTGGTCAATCTCGTCCGGGATGGCCTGGAGAGATGGTTTCCGATCGAGGGAACGCGTGGGGTCATCGTCATGCGCGTGCCGCGAAGCTGGTCGGCACCGCACCGGGTCACGTTCTTGAGGGACATGAACTTCTACGTCCGTAACCCCGCCGGGAAGCGTGGACGAATTGCGCCAGGCGTTTAACCTTTCCGTCTCTGTCGCCGAAAGGATGCGCGCTTTCCGCGACGAAAGAGTAAGGACGATCGCACGCGAGCTTGGCGCGCCTCAGCTTCCCTTCGACCTTCGGTTCGGGCCGAGGATTGCCGTCGTGATCGTGCCGCTGTCGACAATGGTCGAGCCGCTCGATCTTCAAATTCAGGTCGAGCAAAGACGGAGCGATGTGATTCGCCCTGTGTCCAGTTTGGTGTCGACGCACCTATATTGCTTTGAAGGGGTCGCGACGATTACGCAGGACAATCCGGTCAGCGCGTACGCCCTGATGTTCCGGACCGGCGCCGTGGAGTTCGTCTCCCCGATCGGGTACGAGCCCGGACCGGACGTCAGGCCATATGGATCGAGGATGTCGTTTTCACGGCGTGGAGGAAGTTCGTCGCATTCGCCAAGAGCTTCGGCATCGGGTCTCCCGTTTCGCTATTCGCGACCATGATTGACATCGGCGGCCTGAGGCTTTCGATCAGGGGCTCTCGCGCGCCGACGCGGAATATCATTCCACTGCCGGAAGTGTTCGTTGGGCCAGACGATTTCGAAAAGGCACCGGAGGTTCTGTTCAAGCGGGTTCTCGACGTTGCGGTCAACGCGTTCGGGCTTCCGCAATGGTCGAGCTAGGACGTGGAGGGCAAGTACCATCGCGATTTGAGAAGGGGAGCTACGTTGGTCATGGAAAAGGGCATCAAGGTTCCCGAGGGCGCCAACCGACCTCGCCGCCAGCGCTGGCCTATGCGCTCCGCCTACACGCGCGGCCAAAACGCGCGCTCCCCGCCGCATGGGGGGTTGGGCCAGGCCGGTGAAAGATCACCAGCGGGCTTCCCTTGTGGCTTGGCGGGCCGTAAGGGGCGGGCGAGGGTGATGACGTGATCGAATCGGCCGCCCCGGCTGGCGAGGGGCGTGGGTGGGATAAATCCGGGACAAAGGCGCGATGACAGACGAAGAGAAGCCCCAGGAAGCACGCCACTACGTGCTTAAGGCCGAGCCCGCCTTCGTTAATCTGTCGCCGGTAGGATTCCGAATATGGGCGAAGCAATATTGAGACCGAACATACGCTCTCGCCTGACCAGCTCTTGTTGCTTGATAAGGCCAATAAAATCTATAACAGCAATAAAGGATTCGAATACTTCAACGTTGGCCATGCGATTCGCGGCTATTCCGACTTCCCAGATCTGAAAGCCTTAGATGAACTGGCCGCTCAGATAATTGGGGGTTGAGCGAATCCGCCCCTTTAGGCCATGAAGGTAGCGGCCTCCGTCGCCGGTCGCCGAAGCCGCGCCGCCGCACCAGCCCGATGCGCGTAGCCTCGAGCAAGAAAAAAAGCTCCGTGCCGGTAAAAATTTGTGTGAGAGGCTCTTAAATGGCTGAGCAAAGCGAGTTGGAGTTGGATTTTTGCCGAAGCAAGAGATCAGAGCAATTGGCGTGACGCTCACGGGGGAAGCCGGGGCTGATGATGCACTTGTGGCTGTCCGAGTTGTCCCCGCCGGTCACGACGGCTCGCGGATACTCGGACGCACTTTGCAGCCTGGTGAAATTGATCCAGGTGTTCCAATAGTCCTCGACCCGGATGCAGGTGAGGACCTTCACTTTCCCCCCGGCTCGATCTCGATTTCCATTCAAGATGTCGACCGCGAGGCTAAGCCCGATGCGCTCGGATATGCTGCGATCACGAACACTGTGTGGACATGGTTAAACGTCCCCGCCGCACCAATTCCTCCAGAAGTTTATCGACTGCTGCTTTCGGCGGCGCGACAACTCGATACTGCTTACACACTCTACACAGAGACCCAACAGTTACTTACCGGACTCTCGGGTAAATTTTGGCGACGGCGCGAACAGGTATTCGCTGCTCTCGGAGTTTCCGAGTTAGTGTGCATAGCTCTTCATCGCACGGTGCGTATCCTACAGCAGCCTTCCCTCGGTCTTCAGCTGCCCGCTTCTGTCAGCAAAAAGAAGAAAGCGCTTACAGATATTCGAGATGCACTCGAGCACATCGAACAGCGCGCAGCTGGAAAGGTTTTCAAAAAGCGTCATCCCGATGCTTTATCAATTTTCGATCAGAGAGACTTCGTTACCCGAGGCGTTCTGGCTCCTCGCTGAAAGGAGTGGGTAAGTCGGAATTTGGAGTTCCGGTGACAGCTTACTCAACCACCTGTTGCGGGAAGGCGGCGCGGTCATCGAAACGCGCCTGAACATACTTCCCTGCTCCCGCGCAATCTCCCTGTTCTTCCGCAAAATTTCCCTGTTCCTCGCATTCGAATTCCCTGCTTTCCGACCGGAAGCTTTGGCCGGCGAAGGCTTTCCGCCGCCGTCCGCATTGCATCTGCGGCGCGCCGGCGCCCGGCCGGCGCCGCGTCTCTTGCGTCGCCAGAGGCGCCCGTGCGAGGCGTTCCGGGTGACGGTCCTCCACCATGCGCTCTGTGAAACCCTTGGCAAAAGTCGAAAATAGTACTATGTTTGTTCTCAACTGGAAAGTCGCCCGATGACCGCTTTGACGCCAAGCCATTCTTGCCCGGAAAGTGGCTCCGGTCGCCATTGTCCAGGGAGCCCGCGCAGTTTTCCGGAGGCCGCAGTCACCGTTCATGGCCGGGCTCAGCCATCCACGCGGTTCTGCCGCCGATGACGGCGGAGGTCACCGCCAACCGGAGAAAGATTTGGTTTTCAATAGGTTGAGAGGACAGCGTGGGAATTGGCGACGGACTTTGCTGCATGACCGCGTGGCCGGGACGAGCCCGGCCATGACGCTTGATACTCTTGCACGCCGAGACGCATATATTTGCCATTGCCGCGCGCCAACCCCTTGAAAAGGCTCAAAACGGCAATGGGCAGGCCTTGTAACGAGTTGGCATGGATTTGGGGTTGGCGCCCCATCCGCATGGCGTCGGCGCCTCGATCCTTGGCCCTCGACGCCGCGTCCCGCGGTCCGTCGCTCATTTCCCGCGGTCGATGCGCTTCATGAGCGCCAGGTCGGCGTATCCGTCCGGGGTGAGGCCGTTGCGCGCCTGATAGGCGCGAACCGCCGAGCGCAGCGAGTCGCCGACCATCCCGTCGATCTCGCCCGGGTCATAGCCCATCTGCCTCAGCCTGACCTGCAGCCGGCGGACCTCGCTCTCGCCGAGAGGCTTGTCCTTCTTCGGCCAGTCGGCGACGAGCCCTCCTCCCCTCTTGATGGCGTCGCCGAGCAATGCGACCGCGAGGGCGTAGGATGTGGAGGGGTTGTATTCCTTGATCACGTCGAAGTTGCTCGTGATCAGGAAGATCGGGCCCTTGAGCCCGGCGGGAATGAGCAGGCGGCCGTCGCCCGTCGCCGGCAACGGCGCCCCGTCGGCGCGCTGCACGCCGCGGGCGGCGAAGCCGGCGAACGCAGAGAGTTCTCGACGAATCCGCGTCCGTCAGCGCGTAACCGGCAGGCAGCCGGACCTCGAAGCCCCAGGGAATGTCCTCCTTCCAACCGTGTTCGGCAAGAAAGTTGGCGGTCGAGCCGATCGCGTCGGGTTCGCTCGTCCAGATGTCGCGCCGGCCGTGATCCTCGAAATCGATCGCATAAACGAGGAAGCTCGACGGCATGAACTGCGTCTGTCCCATCGCTCCCGCCCACGAGCCCCGCATCGCCCGCGGCTCGATGTCGCCCTCCTCGAGAATGAAGAGCGCCGAAAGCAGTTCGTCGCGGAAGTAATCGTCGCGGAAGCGGACGTAGGCGAGGCTGGCCAAGGAACGGATGACGTTGTCAGATCCGCTAAATCCGCCGAAGTCGGTCTCGAGACCCCAGATGCCCATGATGACGCCCGCGTCGACGCCAAAGGTCTCTTTCGCCTTCGCCAGCCAATCGCTGTCTGTATGGGCCCTGGCGCGGCCGCGGTCGATGCGCCCGGGCGTAACGGCGCTGTCGATGTAGTCCCAGAGCGGCCGGCTGAACTCGGCCTGCGTGGTCGCGTTGGCGACGACTTTCGGGTCGAAGGAGACGCCCAGGAAGGCCCGATCGAAGGTCGCGCGCGAGACGCCCGCGACCCTCGGCCAGCGGCCACAGCGACGCGACGAATTCCCGAAACGAATGTTCGTGGGGCGACGGCCTTTTCGACGAGGCGTCGGCGGAGAAGGGCAGGAAGCCTGACGCGAGCAGAATGAAGCCCGCCCACAGGAGAGTCCGCAGACCCTTCGGGAACGGATCATCGCCAATACCTTCCGCACGCATGAGCCTCTCTCCGACCCTGGCGCAAGAATGTAACTCAATTTTCTCTGCGCAACTCAAAACTGACCCGCACGGCTTTGCCGGCTCCAGTTTCGGCCTTGGGCCGGGCGGCTCAGCCTGGTCCGAGACACGAGCGAACGTAATCGAGGCTCGCGCGCAGATCGGCCTCGATATGGACGCTGGCATGCACCGAAGCGGCGAAAGGCTCGAACGAGGCCGGTCCCTCATAGCCGCTTGCGCGCAAGGCGCGCAGCTGATCGACGTTGCCGATGCGGTCGCTCGCGTCGACAAGCACGCGATGCGGATCGCGCATCGTCGCGGCCGTCGCCGTGGGATCGACCACGCCCGAGATATGGACGAGGCCGGTCATCTTCGGGAATATTTCTGTCTCGCCGGCGACGAAGTGATGGAACGTGTCGTGCACGACGCGGAAAACGTCGTTTCCGCCGACCGCCTCGATCGCGTCGACTGCTTCCTCCTTCAGCCGCAGCGAGCATTCGGCGAAGCCGAGCGGCTCGACGAAGCCGAGAACGCCGGCCGACGACAGCATCGGCTTGAGACCGTTCAGGGCCTTGAGCAATTCGCTTCGGCGCTCGCTCGCGGACGGCGCGTAATCGGCGTCATTGACGGGGCAGAGAATGAGGGCCTTCGCGCCGCTCGCCGCACATTGGTCGATCATTGCCTGCGCCTCGGCGGCGCGCGCGTCGTCCCACAGGTTGAAGCGCTGGAGCGCGTTGATTGTCAGCACGTCGAGGCCGCGCGCCTTCGCCGCCGCGCCGACGTCGGCGGCCGGCGTTCCGTCGGCGAGCGCGACGCCTGCAAGGTCGTTGCGAATCTCGACGTCGGCGACGCCGAGTTTCCGCGCAAGGTCGAAAAACGCCGCGTGATCGAGACGGGGAGCGACCATGTGGTTGAGCGCAAATTTCATGAGGCGCATCCGTTGTGAGTTAAGCCGCATAAAGCGCCGGGCGTTCGCGCAACGCGACCGGCTCGCGCCGCCCGCTTTCGATGGCCTTCACCCCGAGCGTCGAGACGACGGTGGCGACATAGCCGTCCCACGAACTCGGGCCGGCCGCGCCGCCCTTCGCCGCCGCGGCGAGCCATTCCCGGAATTCCGCGTCGAACGCGCCGCCGAACCGTTCGCGCCAGTCGGCCGGCACACGGCCGCAAAAAGCGCCGTTGGTCTTCACCACGACGTCGTTGCGCTCGGCGAGCGTCACGACGCCCCTCTCCCCGATGATCTCGCCGCGAATGTCGTAACCGTATGCGATGTTGACCGAGGTCTCGATCGCAACCAGCGCGCCCGAACGCATTTCCATGAGAGTGAACAGGGGATCGGAGAGTTCGCCGCCAAAACTGTTCTTGCGCGGGACTTTGACTGAGATCGCCGCCGGCTCGTCGTCGAGCAGGAAGCGGGCGATGTCGATGTCATGCACCGCCGTGTCGGACAGCGCCATGTCCTTGGTGTAATGCCCGCGCACGGACGGATTGCGGTGGCCGCTCTGGAAGATCAGCGGCGCGCCGATGGCGCCGGAGACGATCGTCTCTTTCATCGCCCTGTACTGCGCGTCGAAGCGGCGCATGAAGCCGACCTGCACCAGCCGGCGGCCGAACGCGACTTCCGCGTCGATGATCGCCGAGCAGTCCTTTTCCTTGTCGGCGAGCGGCTTCTCGCAGAAGACCGGTTTTCCCGCTCTGATCGCCGCCAGGACGTAGGCCGCATGGGTCGGGCCCCAGGAGGCGACAATGACCGCCTGCACCTCCTTCGCCTCGATCAGCTCTTCGCTGGTCGGGTAGGCTTTGCCGCCGGTCAGCCGCGCGGCGACGTCCTTCGCCTGCGCCGCATTCACGTCGCTGACCGCGACCACATTGGCGCCCGCCAGCACGTTCGTCAGCCGGCGAATGTGGTCCTGGCCGATCATTCCGACGCCGATGACGCCGACATTGAGTGTCATGGTGTGTTCCTTGTGTGTGGGAAAGGAGTTCGATCAGGCGCTTGCCTTGCCCTTCGGCTAGGCGAAGGTCTTGTCGACGTCCGCTTTAAATCGCCTTGCGCATGGAGCGGCTCGACCCCGCTTCCTCAACATGGCCGAGCTCCAGTCGCCCGCGCAACATTCACCCCGCGCCTCGTGGTTCGGCAGATGTCGCGCAGCCCCGAGAAAGCCTCGTTGTCGGTGGAGCGAACACGATCTTCATGAGCCTCTCCTCGCTTTCGTTCATTCCGGCGGCTTCGACCCCCGCACTCGGAGGGCGGGCTTTTCGCTGTCGAACCATCGTTGGTTTTGCGAATACACGGGACGACGCCCAACAACTTGATGCGATATTTTCTGTCATTTCTATCATTTCCTCTCGCATTCACATGATGGAGTCCCTCAAGCAGAGAAACGTCTCAGTCCTGCGAGTTCAGCGGATCGCGCCAGCGCTGGAGCATGCGCCCTATCGCTTGCTTGATGGAGGAAGCCTGGCGGCGAACCGCGTGAGCGGCTCCTTGCTGCGCCCTCTGGCGCCGGAGCAGGTAGACGTCTACTTTCACCAGTCATATGCTATTTACGGCTATTCGCCGCCAGAAACGAGAACCGAATACGGATTGTGCGCCTCGAGTGCGTGTGCTCGGATCTCATGCAGTCAAAACGCAAAATTTTAGTACGAGCCGTTTAGGATGGGCGTGACGGGCGTCCGACCAGATTAAAGCCGGATACCGCATACACACCGAAATTGAGGTTTTGTCGGTTGGCTTGAACACGATTTCGGGGAGACGCGATCATGTCGTCTGGCGTCATTGAGCTGATTGGGAGCGACATCCTTTGCTCGATTGAAGGCGGGGGAGAGAGGTTCGTTTTCCCGCAGCACCGGCGCTGGTCAAGCTTCGCGACTGGTCGAGGCGGTACGACGTTGCGTCGCGAAGGGACCTCGAGGGCGAGCTTTCGGCGATTGGCGGCGAGATGTTCGCCTGGCTCGACGACGGCGGATGGGCGTCGGCCTGGGCGAACGCGTGGCGGACGACCGGAGCCTCGAAATCCGGGTCCAAGGTGTCGGGGGCAAGGACGAGGTCGCCCTGCTCGATGCGCCCTGGGAGTTGCTGTCGCGCGTCGACGGCCCGCCCCTGGCGTTCGATGACATCCAGCTGTTCATTGTCGCGCGTCGGATCGGCGACGCCGGAGAAGCCGATCGAGCCGCGTCATGCCGACCTGCAGCTGATGTTCATGGCGGCGGCGCCGGAAGGTCAGCACGAGCTCGATTTCGAGGCCGAGGAGGCGGCGATCCTCGATGCGACGCAACGGCTGCCGATGCGGCTCGTCGTCGAGGAGACGGGCGCGCTTGATTTTCTTGGCGGGCGGCTCGGCCTCGGACGAAGGCCCGTTCGAGGCGCTCCATCTGTCCTGTCACGGCGACATCGATCCGGCAGCGAGGCCCGATCCTTTTGCTTGGAGACGGCGGAGGGCGGCGAGGATCGGGTCGGCCCAGGCGCATATCGTCGAGGCGCTCGGGGCCGATCCGCCGCCGCTGGTGGTTCTGTCGGCCTGCCGCACGGCGGAGTTCGGCGGAGAGCGGGCTGCGCCTGGCGGCGTCGGCCGGCGCGATGGTTCTGGCGACGGCGACTGGCGCGAGCCGGATCGGCTGCGGGACGGGCGGAGCGCGCGGCGGACGGGGCCTGAGCTCGCAACGCCGTTTGTGAGGCAGCTGGCGGCGAGGATCGCCAATGTGGTGGGCTGGGACGGCTCGGTCTACGACGCGGATGCGACCGACTTCGCCACAGGACTTTTACCAGCGAGCTGGCCAGGCCGCTCGTCCGTGCCGCGGGCGGCGGCGGTGGCGCGGCGGGCGCTGCTGCATCAAGAAGGGCGCAGAGCCCGCAGCCGGGGCCGGCACTGGCATCTGGCGCGGGTCTATCGAGGTGTTTTTCGGCTCCAAAGGGCGGCGGGCCCTGTGCGCGGCAGGCAAGCCGAAGCGGCGATCGGACGCACGGACGCCAATGCGAGGGTCGTTTCTTGACAAGGTCAGGCAGCGCGTGCCGGTGGCGACGCGAGCGGAGTTCGTCGGGCGGCGGCGCGCCATTCAGGCGGTGCTGCGCGCGTTCCGGGACGGGCAGAGCGGCGTTCTGATCCACGGCATGGGGGCGCTCGGCAAGTCGAGCCTGGCCGCGCGGGTGCAGAACCGCATGCCGCAGCATGCATCCGGTGGTGATCTTCGAGCGCTACGACGCGCTTGCGATCTTCGATGCAGGTTCTGGAGGCGCTGGACCCGAAGAGCCGGCTCGACGAGAAGGCGGCGATGGCGCGAGACAGGTCAAGGCCGATCCCGCTGCGCTCGGCCGAAGCGTTGGAAAGCTGGCTTACGGGCCCGCTCGATACGAGCGGCCGATGCTGCTGATCGTTGACGATCTCGAGCGTATTCTCGAGACGCCGTCGCAAAGCGACGCGGCGACCGGGGTGCATGCCGGCCTATCGGGAGGCGCTCGGCGCGGTGCTGTACAGCCTTCGAGCGGGCGCCGACGCGAATCCCGCCTGTTGCTGACGAGCCGCTACGACTTCCGCCTGCCGGACGGCCGGGGCGGCGATCTGGCGGCAGGAGCTTGTGCGGGTGCCGCTGCAGCCGATGGACGCAGCGCGAGCGGATCAAGCAATGGCGCGCCGCGGAGCGTGTGGCCGGGCGCGAGACGGCGCGAACTCGACGAGGCGACAGGCGCGCTCCTTGTCGCGTGCGCTCGACGCGGCGGCGGGCAATCCGGGACTGCAGGCGATCCTGACCCGGCCGATCCTGGCGGGCGAGTTGGACGGCGGCGCAAGAGGCGCTGCGACCAGATCGACGTCTATCGCCGGACGGGCGCGCCGCCGGCGGAGATCGAGGCGCTGATCGAGGCGGGAGCGCGCGAAGGATTCGGACAATGCGTTGACCGCCTTTTTCGCCCGCGTGTCGTTTGCGACCTATCGCGACGGCGTTGACCGCCGGATCAGGCGCGCCAGCTTGCGGCGGCGACGCTGTTCACGGCCGAGGTTCCCAATCCCGCTGCGCCGCGCTTGCCGCGGCTGGCGCGGCGCTGGGCGTGGAGGCGCCGGAGCGCGCGGTCGCGCGCCTGCTTGGGCTTGGTCTGTTCGACGACTGTGGGCGCGATCGAGGGCGTCGCCCACGCCGCCGCCAACCCGCTCGCCCGGCCTCTGGCGCCGGCGCTGCGATCGCGGCCGATCGCCCGCGCCTCGCCCGCGCCGCGCTGCCGCGCCTCGCCGCGGCGTGGCGGAACCCGCGAGGCGAGTTCCCACCCGATCCGCGCGGGGTGGAGGCGGCGCGCCTCGCGCTCGCCGCCAGGGCAGAGCCGGCGATAGTTGAAGCGGCGGCGTCTCGCCGGGGCGGCATGGCTCGAGCGGCGTCGAGGGGCAAACCCGCGCGGCCCTCGCCCTGATCGCGGCGGCCTTCGCCGCCTTTCCCGAGGGCTACGCCGATTGGGCCGGACTTTCTGCGCCTCGGGGCTCGAATGCGCAGATACGCTCGGCGAAGCGGCTCTGACTCGAGATTGTTGCTCGACGCGCCGCGTCCGGGCGCCGCCGGCCGGCGATCCGAAAGGGGCGAGCGGCGCATGCGGCTCTCGACCTACGCCGCGCGGAGCGGTTGATCAGCGACCGGCCAGATCGCGCAGGCCGAGGCGCTGATGCGCGACGCCCACGCGACGTTCCAGACGGCCGGCGACGAGCGATTGCGCGGCCATCGCGTCCGGCCAGATCGCCGACATTCTTGCAGGCCGCGGCGATCTCGACGAGGCGCTGCGCATCCGGCGGGAGGAAGCAGCTTCCGGTCTACGAGCGCCTCGGCGACGTGCGCTCGCGCGCGGCCACGATGGGCCAGATCGCCGACATTCTTGCAGAGCCGCGGCGACCTCGACGAGGCGCTGCGCATCCGGCGGGAGGAAGCAGCTTCCGGTCTATGAGCGCCTCGGCGACGTGCGCGAGCGCTCAGTGACCTTGCAAAGGATTGCTTCCGCTCTTCTTGGTACCGGCGGCCTCGAACAGGGACGCGCCCAGGAAATCTATGAGGCGCTCGCGGAGTCCTACGCCATCGCTCGACACCTTCAGCTTCCTGACGGAATCGCGGCGGTGGGCGTGCTGCTCGCCCAGGTTCTGGCAATCGGCGGCCACCGCGACGACGCGCTCGGGGTGCTCCAGGAAGCCGAAGCCGCCTTCCGAAAGCTTGGCGACGCAAATGGCGTCGAGCGTGTTCAGAATTTGCGCGAGACGATCAGCGCCCGCTGATCGACAACGTCGTGTGAGCAAGGGGAGACGCCAATGACGACAAGCTTCGTCGAAACGCTCGCAATCGCCAGGGATCCTCGCCTGGTCCCCTTTCGTCACGAAGGGAAAGAGGGGGCTATCTTTCTGCGACGAGACGGAGGCAAAGCCGACGCCGCCGCGGCCCCCGAGGTGGTCACCGACAAAATGCGCGCGGCAGTGAACGCAGGCTCGATCGTCTCCTTCGTCGCCGGCCTGAGCGAAGAGGAAAAGGGCGACGTTCTGTTTTCGACCCAGCTGGCTCAGCGCGCCGCCAGCGCGAAGCACGATCGCTTCGCCGCGACCAAGGACTGGTACGGCGTTTATGCCGGCGTGCTCGAGCGACTGGGCTGGGTGGTCGAGGGCTTTGCCTTCACCGATCGCGGCTCGTCAAAGGGCGAGTTCAGCATGGACAAGTCCGCGCTCGACATCATCGCGACGATCGCCACCGGCGCCCAGCTCGCCATCCTGGTCAAGACGATCGACACGCTCAAGAGGCTTGGCGAGGACGACCGCGCCTTGCGCATATTCGACATGCAGGCGGCGGCGGAGCTGAGCGGGAACTTTCAAATCGGAGCAGCGCAGAAAGCCGATAACGATGCGCTTTCGCTCGCGCTGGGCGGCTTCCACTTCCGGACGAAAGACCATCGAGGCAAGTTCCTGTTCTGGACATGGGGCGCCGAGGAGATCCACTTCTGGACGGCCGTTTCGAAGGCGACATTGAACCGCATGCTTTATTCCGTGCATCGACAGGCGGTCATCGCGAAGCTCGCCGCCGACGCACCCGACTACGTCGCCAATCTCGATATCGCTTAGGGCCAACGGGTCGCGCGAAGCGCCGCGACCGCGTTCCATCGACAACAACGACGACCTTTCTCTTGACAAAGGTCGCGGGGTATGTTCTATGTTTGTTCTCATGCCCTGGAGGGAAGACCCGAGTGTCGGTTTCTGTCGAAGCGTCCGCTCGCCCCTCGTCGCCCACACTCACTGATCGAGGCGCGGCGGGCCTCGCGCGTGGCGAACGCGAGGCGAGAAAAGTCGATCATCGATTTCTTGAGCCCAGGCATTTCGGCCGCCGGGATCACGGCGCCGGAGGCCATGACGGTGATGCGAAGCCGCCGGGGAATGGCGCTGCAAAGCTTTGAAAAGACTGAATCCACGCCGGGAAATGGTAGGGCCACGGAGGCCTCGAACCCCCTATATATGGTAGGAGGACGCCCTGCGACCGCAGCCCGTCATCGCGAAGACCCAATCGGTCGGGTTCTTCCAACGTGGCGCCTCGGCCCTTCACGCTCGGATCGCCGAACGACGTCGCGATGGCGACTTTATTTCCTTCGAGCCGAGATTCGTCGATCGCCCGGCTCGGGCCGCTGGTCATCGATCTTTCGGGGTTCAAAAGTTGCAAATTCTGGCGGCTACGCGATTGAAAAGATTGAGTCGCCTTCAAACCGTGCGCCCCGGGCGCCGGGCAGCCGTCAACCAAGGGGCGGCTCACCACCCGACCGCCAGCGTCCCCCGCTGGCGCAGGTCCGAGGCGCCCATCAGCACCCCGTCCGGCGTGCGGAAAATCGTGTTGGCCGAGCCCATCGCCTCGCGCACCACGACCTTGTGGCCCATCGCCTCGAGGAGTTTGATCGTGTCCGCCGATATGCCGCGCTCGATCCTGAGTTCGTCGGGATAGAGCTGGTCGTGGGCGCGCGGCGCGTTCTCGGCCTCGGCGACGTTCAGGCCGTGGTCGATCACGTTGACGATGATCTGCACAACGGTCGTGATGATGCGCGAGCCGCCGGGGCTTCCGGTCACGAGCTCCACCTTCCCGTCCTTGAAAACGATGGTCGGGCTCCTCGAGGAGAGCGGCCGTTTCGAGGGCCCCGGCGCGTTGGCGTCGTCGCCCAAAAGGCCAAAATAATTGGCGGCGCCGGGCTTGGCGGCGAAATCGTCGAGCTCGTTGTTGAGCAAAACGCCGGTTCCGTCGGCGACGAGGCCCGAGCCGTAGGGCAAATTCAGCGTATAGGTGTTGGCGACGGCGTCGCCCTCGGCGTCGACGATCGAGAAATGGGTGGTCTGGTCGCTCTCGTAGCGCTGCGGCTCGCCGGGCCTTATCTCCGCGGCCGGGCGGGCGCGGTCGGGCGAGACGAGGGCGCGCAGCCGCTCCGCGTAGGCCTTCGATACGAGGCCCGAGAGCGGGATTTTCGCGAAATCGGGGTCGCCGAGATACGCGGCCCGGTCGGCGTAGGCGAGCTTCTCCGCCTCCGCCATCTCATGCAGCGAGGCGGCCGAGTTGAACCCCTGCTCGCCTAAGGGGTAACCCTCGAGGAGTACTGAGGATCTCAACGATGTGCGCGCCTCCCGAAGAGGCCGGCGGCATCGAGGCGATCGCGCGCCCGCGATAGGTCCCGCTGACCGGCTCGCGCTCGACCGCGCGATAATGCGCGAGATCGTCCATCGTCATGCGCCCGCCCGCCGCCTGCACGGCGTCGACGATCTTCTGCGCGACCGGCCCCTCGTAGAACGCGCCTGCGCTGCGATCGTCTTGCGTCCCGGCGAGATCGTCGAGCGCGATGTGATCGCCGGCCCGCGGGACGCCGCCGTCGGCCTTCAGATATTTCGTTGCCTCGCGTTTGGCGACGCCAGTCAGCTTCCCGCCGTGTTCCGTCAGGAATCGGCGCACGCGTTCGGGGTCGCGCTTCGACAATACGCGGAGCCACCAGCCGATCGCCTTCTGAATGAACCATTCGCGACCCTCCGCCAGTCGCCCGGCCCAGCCGAGCATCCGTTCGGGGTCGCGCTCGCCCTTCGTCCACGGCAGAGTGAAGACCAGCGCCGCGCGCCGCGTCCATAAGTGCGGGTTTTCGATCCAGGCTTCGACGGCGTCGAGCCGGCCGGGGTCCGCCAGCAGGCAGCGCGACCCGGCGGCCGCGAAATTGTCCGCGACCGCCCAGCCGTCGAGATCGGCCAGCCGCTCGGTTACGAAACCCCAGACTCTTGCGTCGGGCTCGACCGACTTCCGCGCAAGAACCCGCCCTGCGACGATCTTGAGGCCTCACACCGGCTCGCGCCATAGGATGATGCTGCGGACGAGATAGACTTTTTCTTGCATTCCAGCCAGACAATGTTCATGCTATGTTCTCTGACGGGCAGGGACGGCCCGGCCTTGATAAACGCAAACAATGAGTTGTTATAAGTTCTTGCGAAGCGCAGCCCGGAAATGGTGCCGCAACCCCTTGCAAACATTGAATTCGCGCCGCAAATTAGTATGGCCCCGGGAGCCTCGGACCCGCAAGATCTGGTACGAGGGTCCCATGACCGCCATCCCGAAGAATTCCCGTCGCCTGTCGCCGGAAGGGCGAGGAAAGCGCAAGACGGCGTGGTCCGGGGTGCCGGCCAAGTCTTTGTCCTCCTTCATGTTCTTAGTGGTAAAATTCACCACAATGGACATGAAGGATGGGGCGCCGCGAATTTCCTGCTCGGGGAAAAGTGACAGTTTTTCACACTTAACGCGATGAAAACATTGCGTTGCGACCAAAACTGCAGGGCGTCACGCCGCCCGGGTCGCCCCCTCCTTCGCCGCCTCCATCAGGTCGACGAAGCGGCGGAAGAGGTAGTGGCTGTCGCGGGGGCCGGGCGAGGCCTCGGGGTGGTACTGCACCGAGAAGGCCGGCCGGTCGGTCAGCGCCACGCCGCAGTTCGAGCCGTCGAACAGCGAGACATGCGTCTCCCTGACATTGGCGGGCAGAGTTGAGCGGTCGACGGCAAAACCGTGGTTCATCGACACGATTTCCACCTTGTTGGTGGTGAAGTCCTTGACCGGATGGTTCGCCCCGTGGTGGCCCTGCGGCATTTTCACCGTCCGCCCGCCGACCGCGAGCCCGAGCAGCTGATGGCCGAGGCAGATGCCGAACAGCGGGATTTTCGTATCGAGCAGCCCTTTGATGGTCGGCACGGCGTATTTGCCGGTCTCGGCCGGGTCTCCCGGCCCGTTGGACAGGAAAACCCCGTCGGGCCTCAGCGCAAGAATCTCCTCGGCGGTCGCTGTCGCCGGCACGACCGTCACCGAGCAGCCGCAGTCGTTGAGGAGCCTGAGGATGTTGCGCTTCACCCCGTAGTCGACCGCGACCACGTGGAAGCGCGACTCGAGCCGCTTGCCGTAGCCGCTCTCGAGCGTCCAGCTCGTCTCGTCCCAGTCGTAGCGCTGGGTCGCCCCGACGACCGGGACGAGGTCCATGCCGTCGACGCCCGGCCAGCTTGCGGCCTCGGCGCGCAGCGCGTCGAGATCGAAGGCGCCGTCGGGCGAATGGGCGATGACCGCGTTCGGCATGCCGCGCGTGCGGATCAGCGTGGTCAGCGCGCGGGTGTCGATTCCGGTGAGCCCGATCAGGCCGCGCGCCTTGAGCCAGGCGTCGAGCCGCGCATGCGCGCGAAAGTTGGACGGTTCGCCAAGCTCGGCGCGGAAGATCGCGCCGACCGCGGCCGACGACGCCGCGGCGTTGACGACCTCGACATCCTCGTCGTTGACCCCGACGATCCCTATATGGGGAAAGGTGAAGGTGACGATCTGGGCGGCGTAGGACGGATCGGTCAGGATCTCCTGATATCCGGTCATCGCCGTATTGAAGCAGACTTCGCCGACCGCCGAGCCGGTCGCGCCGACCCCGAAGCCTTCGATCACGTCGCCGTCGGCGAGCACGAGCACGCCCGTCGCGACGCGCGGCTGCCATCCTTGGCCTTGCCCGTCGTCTGGGCCGGCCGCGGCGTTGGGTCTGGTTGCGCTCGACATGGGCCTGTGCTTAAGCGCCGCGCAGTCAGCGCGTCAAGCCGACGCGACCGACAACATTCGAGGAACCCCATGGCCGATGCGGCGCCGTTGCGCGACATTGTGACAGCCCAAATGAAAGAGGCGATGAAGGCCGGCGACAAGGTTCGGGTCGGCGCGCTCCGCCTCATCATGGCGGCTTTGAAGGAGCGGGAGATCGAGGCGCGCGGGGCGGGCAAGATCGTGAGCCGGGCGGACGAGCTCGCGCTGCTCACCAAGATGATCAAGTCCCGACAGGAGTTGGCGGCGATCTACGCCCAGGCCGGGCGGACGGAGCTGGCGGCGCAGGAAAACGCCGAAGTCGCCGTTATCAACGAGTTCCTGCCGAAGCAGATGGACGAGGCGGAGGTGACCGCCGCGGCGAAGGCCGCCATCGCCGCGACGGGGGCGACGAGCGTCAAGGAAATGAGCAAGGTGGTCAACGCGCTCAAGGAGGCCCATGCCGGCCAGATGGACTTCGCCAAGGCGAGCGCCATCGTCCGAAGCCTGCTGGCCGGCTGAGCCGGCGGGGCTTCCGGATACGGCGGAGCGCTCCGGGTTGAGGCTCCGCCGCGGCAGCGCCCGAATTTCATCATGCCTCGACTTTCGACTGACCCTTTGTCCGAGCGCCTGTTCCGCCTCCGCGTCCGCCCGCTCGCCGCAGACCGGGCCCGCGGCTGGCTGATCGCAGGGCCGCTGCGCATCGCCTGCGCGATGGGGCCCGCCGGGATCGTCCGGCTCAAGCGGGAGGGGGACGGCGGAACGCCGGCGGGGCAGTTCCGGCTCCTGTGGGGCTACTACCGTCCCGACCGGCAGCGGCCGCGCGCCGCCGGCGTCCCGTTGCGGCCGATGAGGCGCGACCAGGGCTGGTGTGAGGACCCGAACAGCCCGCGCTACAATCGACCGGTGAATCTGCCCTCCGCCGACTGCACCGACCGCATGTGGCGCGACGACCATCTCTATGACCTGACTTTCGTGCTCGACCAGAATTTCTCCCGCCGCGCAAAGGGGAGGGGGAGCGCGATCTTCTTCCACCTTGCCCGGCCCGGGCTGACCCCGACCGCGGGCTGCGTCGCGATTTCGCCATCCGACATGCGCAAGCTCGCCCCGCGCCTCGCACGCGGGGCAGTGATGGCGATCGGGTAAGGGGAGCCCCCGAGACGCTCATGACGTCATTGTGGGGGGAGGGCGGCGGCGGCTGCGTGATTCACAAAGGCCGTCATGGCCGGGCTCGTCCCGGCCATCCACGCCGTCATGCCACACCGAGCCGCGGGGCGATAGACATCTGCCAGAATGCAGCAATTTATCGCCATCTGCGGTAGTCTTGCGAGGGTCACGGAGTGCGGGAGCCGCGTGGATGGCCGGGACAATCCCCGGATCAAGTCCGGGGACGGCCATGACGTTAAGAGTGATGCAACATGCCTGACCTGGAAAGCTTCTCGTTCGGCGACACTCCCGACCTCGCGGATGCATTGCTCGAACTCGTGCTCATCGGAAAGAAAACCGCCACCTGCTGGCCCGCGAGCGAGGGCGATAAACGCGTCGAGGTCGACAAGCGATGGATCGTGAAGGACGGCCAGGGCCGGCCACGCGCTATCCTCGAGACGGTCGAGCTGACGCGGCGGAGGTTCGAGGACGTCGACAAGTCCTTCGCCCACGACGAGGGCGAGGGCGACCGCTCGCTCCGATATTGGCGGCGGGCGCACACGAATTATTTCACGCGGCAAGGCGCGTTTTCAAAGGGCATGAAGCTCTATTGCGAGCGGTTCAGGCTCATCGAAGCCCTCGACTGCGATTGACGAGTGCGCCGAGCGATCAAGCGGCAGGAGGCTGGCGCCGCGTTTCGACGTCACTGCGAGCGTCCGCGACGCGATCCACGGTCGTCGCCGCATTCCTTCGATCGATGGATTGCTTCGCCCCCGGGCTCAGACCCGGGCTCCTCGCAATCATGGGCGCCGCTATCAATGCTTTAGCGTGACCTCTTAGCCCTCAAGCGGGTTCGCGGTGGCTGCTGAACCAAGCGAAGGCGAACGCCGCCAATCCGATGACCAGCACGCCAAGAGCATGCTTGACGTGGATGTCCGTCGCCCCCTCCTTGAAGCCCGGCAGAAAGGCCGGGAGCTCGCCGGCTGGGGTCAGCCAGTACAGGGCGGCCAGCCCGATGAAAACCAGCCCGACAAGAACTCCGACTGAAACAAGAACTGTCTTCATGCAAACAACCTTCCGAGAATTCGATCCCAGCATTCCCAAGACGGCCGCCGGTTGGACAGACAGACTGCGCCATTCCAGCGGCGCCGACAAGCCTATGTCGTCGGAGCGGTTGGCGCCCCGTTCCGCGTAAAAAGCGCCGAATTTCCAGGCGGCAATTTACGCCTCTCCCGTGAGCTTGGCTCATCGTCCCGCCTTTAAATCGCGGCTCGCCCCTTCGACGCCGACCCCTTTGACCCGAGGCGGCGCGTCGAAATCGTGGTATTGTTTTGTATGGTCAAGGTCACCGATCCCATCCTGATCCGATTCCGCGCGGCGTTGGCCGACGCGTTTGGCGAGCGAATTGAGCGGGTCGTGCTGTTCGGCTCGCGTGCGCGAGGCGAGGCGCGTCCGGATTCCGACTACGATGTCGCGGTGTTCCTCGACGATTTTGCGGGCATCGTCGAGGAAATGGGGCCGATCGCCGAGATCGAGACCGACATCCTGATGGATACCGGCGCGGTGATCAACGCGTTTCCCTTGGGGCGGGCGCATACCATGAGCGAACCGGCCTAGGAGCCTGTCCGAGTAATAGCGGATTTTTGTGGCGGCCTGGGCGCGAATCCGATTCTGCTTGCTTATGAGCAAGACTTTCCGCCCGTGGACGATCGATCAACCGCTGCTGCTGCCGGCGAGCGTGCAAGACTTCGTGGGGAAGGACCACCTGGCGCGCTTTGTGCTGGCGCTTGTGGTCGGGCATCTTGATCTTTGTGAGATCGAGGGAACCTATGGGAGCGCGCGCGGACAGCCTCCGTTTGATCCGACGATGATGACGGCGCTGTTGCTTTACGCTTATTGCAACGGGGTCTACTCGTCGCGCCGGATCGCCAAGGCGGCGCGCGAACGGGTCGACTTCATGAACATCGTCGGCCTCGACGCACCGGATTTCCGCACCATCTCGGATTTCCGCAAGCGACACCTGAAGGCGCTCGCCGGCCTGTTCGCCCAGGTTCTGAAGCTGTGCGAACGGGCCGGGCTGGCGAAGCTCGGGCATGTCGCGCTCGACGGCACGAAGATCAAGGCGAACGCCTCGAAACACAAGGCGATGAGCTACGAGCGCATGGCCAAGCGGGCGGCGGAACTCGACGCCAGTGGATGAGCGCCGCCGAAGCGGCAGACGCGCGGGAGGACGAGGCGTTCGGCCGCGACAAGAGCGGCGATGAGATGCCGGACTGGGTCGCCGACAAGAAGAAGCGGGCCGAGAAGATCCGGGCGGCGCAGGCCGAATTGGAGGCCGAGGCGAAAGCGGCCGCCGCGGCGGAGGCCAGAGCGCGGGCCGAGGCCGAGGAGAAGCGAAAAGCCGAAGGGCGCAAGAAACCGGGAAAGCCAGCCGCCCCACCCTCCGAGGAACCCGATCCCAAAGCGCAAAAGAACTTCACCGACCCCGAAAGCCGCATCATGAAGACCAAGGACGGGTTCATTCAGGGCTACAACGCGCAAGCGGCGGTGGACTCGACGGCGCAGGTGATCGTCGCCCATGCCCTCGACGCCAGGCAGAGCGACCAGCATCAACTGGCGCCGATCGCCGACGCGATCGAAGCCAACCTGGGCCGCAAGCCGGCGCAGCTGTCGGCGGACGCCGGCTATTGCTCCGACGCCAACCTCGCGGCGTTGGAGGAACGCGAAATCGCCGGGTACATCGCGCCGGGGCGGGCCGAGCACGCCAGCGCAGGAGAAGGGGGCAGCGCACGCATCGCCGCCATGCGAGAGAAAATCAAGGCTGGCGGCCACGCCAGCCCCTATCGGTTGAGGAAGCAGCTGCCCGAACCGGTGTTCGGCCAGATCAAGCAAGCGCGCGGCTTTCGTCAGTTCCTGCTGCGCGGCGTCGAAAAGGTGGCTTCCGAATGGGGATTCGTCTGCGTCGCCCACAATATTCTGAAGCTCGCCCAAGGGTCGACTCTGCCCGAAGTCCGCCTCGCAGCCGGATGAACCCGGCAAGCCGACCAACGCACCATACCGGGCGCCGCAACTCCGCTTCCATGTTTCAAATGCCCATCGCATCAGGACTAAGCAGACAGGCTCCTAGTGCGGAGTTGCGCCGCGAGGACCTCGATCTGTGACGCCGGAGGCCGCCGACTATTTCGAAAAAGCGCAAGGAGATTTGGCGGACGCCCGCACGGTCGCGGGCATTGGCCTCGCGACGGTCGCCGCCCGCCGCGAAGATTTAGGTAACAGGTGTAAAAATCTGCGCTTTCTCGGATAAGAACATCGACTGCACACGGTCGCGTTGCGCCGCTACCGCCGATGCGACCGCTGGCAACAACTCGTTCACAGCTCGTCGATAGTCATCGAGTTCAATTGGCTTACCAGCAATGGCAGGGTCGATGCGCACAACATTCTGCGGGCCGAGCAGAAGTCTCTCTTGGTTAGTCGCCGCGAGCGACTGCGCGCGCATCGCGGCGCCAATGATATTTCGCCATTGCCAGAACCCGCCGCCGATCATACGACGTGTGACGTAGAATGGGTCATCGCCACAGCCGATGCTAAGGACTTTGATGCGCTCCCTAGTTCTACTGCGTCACAAGCGTTGGCTGAAGTTCCGCGGCGTCGAGACGGTTTGACAGCATGGGCATCGATAGAGGGATTTTGCTAGGGCGATCGTCAATAGCTTGCGCATTGTGGCGATCGAGTTGGCCACGTGGCGTTCGGGACGGATTGGGAGCGCGAAGGGATCGAGAACGGCCGGAAAGGACAGGTTTTTCGCGGCCGCGCGCTGAGGGGGGAAAAGCTGATCTCTCAAGGATCAGGAATCCGTAGGCTGCGATGCAGAGGCTGGCGTGATGATGGAATCCCCGCCAGCCTCGCCCCTCGAAGTGAGCCAGGCCGAGTTCGCTCTTCAATTCCTCGTAGTCGCGTTCGATGCGCCATCGCAGCTTGATGACGTCGACGAGAACCGCGAGCGGCATGTCCTCGGGCAAGGTCGAGAGCCAGTATTTGGTCGGCTCCGCCTCGCCCTCTGGCCATTCGACGACGAGCCATTCGACGGGATGCGGCGCGACCAGTTTGTGGTCGCGCGACGCCGGCCTGACCCGCGCGGCGGCGAAGCGCGAAGACAAGGGCTGGTTGGAGCCCTCGCGCCACTCGACGTCTTTCCAGGCCTCGGCGGGCAGGCGCATCGCAAGCTCTTTGGCCGAAATCGGCCGATGATCGGCGTCGTGTCGCAGGCGCGAAGGCTTGCGCCCCGGCCGCTCCAGGGCTCGGGCGGCAATGGCTCTTCGCCGGGAGGCCAGACCGGCAGCGTCGATTGCACGCCCACCGCATAGGTCAGCCCCAGCGCCGTGACGCCGGCGCGGAAGGCCCGGTGGCAGCCGTAGGCGGCGTCGGTCAGCACGACGCCCCTGGCCACGCCGTCCTTCACGGCGGCCTCGATCTGGGCGAGCGCGATCTGCGGCTTGGTCCTAAACTCCACGTCCTCGGGAACATGCGCCTTTTCTCGACGCTCGGCGTCGTTCGCCCAGATTTCGGGTAGATAGAGCCGATAGGCGATCGGCAAACTCGCATGATGATTGGCGATCGATAGCGTCACTGCGATCTGGCAGTTGTCCGTCTTGCCCAGCCGCCCGCAATATTGCCGCGCCACGCCGACCGAATGCGAACCCTTCTTCTGAAACCCCGTGTCGTCGACGATCCAGGCTTCGACGCCTCCTTGCGCCGCAAACGCCGGCGCTGCAAGTTCGCGAACCTTCGCCAGCATCGCCTCGTCCGACCACGCCGACTGCCCAACAAAGTGCAACAGCGACTGATGCGCCGCCGCGGCGCGCGCCGGAGACACCATCGAAGCGATCGGCTCGACGCTCTTGCGCTCGCAGGGCATCAGCAAACCGGTGCAATAATCCGTGCCTATCCGGTTAACGCCCATACCCACTACATGTAGGATGCATCCAATCGCCCGAATAGAGTTCTGCAAAGGTTGGTGACTCGACGCCACCCGCGACACCGAGCAGAGAGCGGAAGGCGTTGAACGGGTAGAAGCGGCGGTTGAACCGGAAAGTGAACTCGTTGAGGTAGGCTTGCAGATGCTTGGCGCTGACGCCGTGGTGGATGCCGTTCAGCCACGTCTTCAAATTCGAGAAGACGAGATGGCAGATCGGCAGGAACTCCTCGGCCACCTCCGGGTCGCCGCATTCGGCAATCGCGTGGTGGTCGTAGCCCCGCTTGCGCAGGCTGGCATAGCCGCTCCAGTCGTCGGTGATGACCAGCGTCCCCGGCATGACGGCACTCTCGACAAATCTGGCCAGCGATTGGCGCTGCGGTCGTCAGCGATGGATAGCCGGACGCGACCGGCATAGCGACCATCCTTCCGCTTGTCCTGCGCAGTGCCCGGCTCCCGGTGGCGGACCTCGACGGCAGCCGTCACCAGCGTCTTGTGGTGGACGCCACGGCCTTCGCCACGAGTTCCGGCCTCCAACATAGGCTTCGTCCACCTCAACATGCTCTCCGGCCCTGCCGCCAATCCGGTCCTGATCGGGTCGCACCATGCCCGCGCAGAGCTTGTGCAGAATGCCGAAGGCGGTCTCATATCGCGTCAGCCCAAGCTGCCGCTGAAACTGCACCGCCGACATGCCCTGCGGCAATGGCGGCATCGCAAAACGCCGGGACGATTTTCAAAGCGGAACGGTTCCCCAACAGACCCGCAGTGAGGGCAGACGAACCCCTCGCTCCAACGGGACTTTTCCAGGTAGGAGGCACAGGCCGCATCATCAGGAAAAAGCCCCTGGAACTCGGGGAGCGATTCCGGGAATGGCAGATTGGCGCGGGCGAGAACGTCCATGGTCAGCGAACTATATCCGCTTTACGCCCACGATCTAACTCGCCTATCTGTGGGTGTCAACCGGATAGCGCCGCGCGTCGGCCCGACTCAAGATATAGTAGGTGTGGGCGTTAACCGGATAGGCACGCAATAATCCAGCAAAGGGCCCGCTCGGTCCGCGTGCCCGAGCACGCCCGCCACACTGTCCACGTAAGCCGCAAACCGCGCCTCGCTCTCCCGCCTCGCCCCGTCCACTTTCGCCGCCTCCGCCAACAAAACGAATCGGCAGAATATCAGAGCCTTACACTCGACGAATCCGCAAAATGGGGTTGTGAATTCGAGTAGAATTAGGCCGACGGCAGGAAACGGCGAAACGGGCGCCGGCCGGCATGCGCGGCCCCGAGCGTTTCGGGCGCGGCTCGAGCCAATTCCACCGCGGCACTGTTTTCAATTTAACCTAAAAACCGCAGTTGGTCGGCTTGAGGTAGCGGCGTTCTGCGATTTTGCGCGCTCTGGTTGCGTCAGCTTGGCGCGAGACGCGGCGGCGGGCGCAACAATCGACCTTTGAGGAACGCCTTGAAGGCGCGCGAGAGGATCGCCCGCCATTTTTGCAGGCGCGTCAACTGCTCCGCATTTTCAGCCAAGCCTCGTAGGAACTCGGCTACAGCCGCGAGCGCCTTGGCGGCTGGCTTGGCCCTGGCGTGCGAGCTCGTCACGCGGATCGTCGTTTGGCGCGCGTGCCGCGTGCGCGTCGCGATGGCGGAAAGAAACAGGGGCCGGCTGGTGATCGCCTCGCGGTGCAGACCCGGTTCGGCGAGACGCACAAAAATGTTCCACCAGTCGTAAAACAGCGCGAGCAGCCGCGCCGCAAGGCGGCAGCGCGCGAGATCATGCGTCGTGAAGCCGCCCCAGCCCCATTGGTTCTTCATTTCATCGAAAATATTTTCTCCATCGCCGCGATCGCGATAGAGCTGGCCGAACGCTTCAGTTTCTTCCTCGAGCGAGGTGACCAGAACCGAATATTCGTAGACTTCTGTCGCCTCGCCGATCTCGGTGAAGGAAAGCTGCGGCGTCCCGTCTTCGTCGCTTTGCGCAAGCCCCAAAGCGCCTTTGAGACGCCGACGCAGCACGATCACCCGCCGCTCCCGGCTCCAGCCCGTCAAGCGAACGGCGCTCTCCTTGGCCTCGAAGCCTTGGCCGGCGCAAACCCATTCGCGCGCGCCGGCGAGCTTCTCGATCATACGCTTGACGTTGGCGGTCAGGCGCAGCTTGAACAGATACGGCAAGCCGCGCGCCTCGGCCTCGCGCATGATCCCCTCGTTGCCGAAGCCCAAGTCTCCGCGCAACAGCGCCGGCCACAAGTCGCGCGGCAAGCGATCGAGCAGCGCCCATAAGCTCGGCGCGCTATGTTTGGATGCATGCTCGTCGCCGGGACAGACGTCGACATCGAGAACGAGACGCGTCGAAGCCATCGAGTAGGTGTGGTAGCAATGGCTCGGACGCCCGGGCTTCTTGGGGTTGTAGCCCAAGACCGCCCCTTCCTGATGGCCATAGAGCGGCTTGATCGTCGTATCGACGTCCAGGATCCAGGGCTCGGCGAGCAGCGGCTCGACGCAAAATGCAAGATGCTGGCGCAGCCATGTCGCGCCTTCCTTCTCGTCGATCGCCTTGAAAGCGCGCCTTACCGCATCCTCGCTGACGATCTTTTCCATGCCGAGCAGCTCGGGCAAGACGGCGTCGCAGCGCAGCGCCGCGATATGGGCGTAACGCTTGTGGCCAGCGAGCATGGAGAACATCGCCGTGCCGAGAATGTCGCGCTTCTTCGGGGCGTTGGGACTGCCGTAGCGCAGCGGACAGTCGACGACGAAGGCGTCGAACAACCCGGTCGCTTTGAGGAAATGGATGAAGAACGGGAGCTGGCCGAGCGGCGTCATCGCCGCCTCATGGTCCCATTCGACACGGACCGGCCCAAAGAAGCTGTCGATGTCGACGCCTCCGGGCGGCTCGCTCCCGACAACCAAGGATTGTTCACCGGGTGGGTGAGCCGATGAGCGGGAAGAATCGCGCGTCATACCCTTGAGAATGCGCAATTCGAATCCACTCGCAAAATCTCAACTGCGGTATTTAGGTTTAATCGACGTAGCGAGGCGAATTTGGAACGCAAACGATTGTGTCCTTCAGCCTGGGTAGCTTCATCGGGGCCGTCTTACTGACGGGCTCCACCCGACTCGAATTCATCCTGCTCGCGAAGTCGCAGAGCCCCTTGGATGCCGTCGTGCCTATCCGGCTACGCCCACACTGCTATATCTTGAGTCGGGCCGACGCGCGGCGCTTCCTTGACACCCCGATAGGCGAATTAGATCGTGGGCGTAAAGCGGATACAGGTCGCTGACCATGGACGTTCTGCGCCGCGCCAATCCGCCATTCCCGGAATCGCTCCCCGCGTTCCAGGGGCTTTTTCCGGATGATGCGGCCTGTGCCTCCTGCCTGGAAAAGTCCCGTTGGAGCGAGGGGTCCGTCTGCCCTCACTGCGGGTCTGTTGGGGCACCGTTCCGCTTTGAAAATCGTCCCGGCGTTTTGCTGATGCCGCCATTGCCGTCGCAGCACGGGATTGACCGAGGGAACCGTGATGGAGCGCAGCCATACGCCGCTGAGCGTTCGGTCGGGCGGCTTATCTGGTTGCCAGCCAGACGCAAGGGCATGTCGGCGGTGCAGTTTCAGCGGCAGCTTGGGCTGAAGAGAATCCGACCGCCCTCGGCATTCTGCACAGGCTCCGCGCGGGCATGGTGCGACGCCGATCAGGACCGGAGGCGGCAGGGCCGGCGAGCATGTTGAACCGGACGAAGCCTATGTCGGAGGCGCGGACTCGTGGCGACGGCCATGGCGTCCACCCGAGCTGGTGACGGACGCCGTCTTGGTCCGCCGCCGGGCGCCGGGCACGCGCCGGACAGCGGAAGGATGGTCGCCATGCCGGTCGCGTCCGGCTGTCCATCGCTGACGACCGCAGCGCCGAATGCTGGCCAGATTTGTCGAGCAGCTGCCGTCATGCCGGGGACGTTGGTCATCACCGACGACTGGAGCGGCTATGCCAGCCTGCGCAAGCGGGGCGACGACCACCACGCGATCGCCGAATGCGGCGACCATTTGCACCAGAATGTCTTCTGGATTTGAAAAGCGCTCGAGGCATCGAGGGAAATGATGATGTCGGCCTTCTTGTCAGTTCCGTTGGTGAAGTCGCAACGGTTTTCCACTCCAGCCTGCTTAGCAGCGGCCCGTGCGTGGGACAAGAATTGCTCTTGGACGTCCAGCGCTATTACATGCCGGGGCCCGTAGGGCTAACTCGACCGCTTCAACGCCGTGTCCGCAACCGAAATCGATTACGGTCCGTCCCAAATCCCGGGCCAAGCAAAATTTGCATTTTGCTGCGCCCCTCATAGGAGCTGCTGTCCGAGCCTCTTGCAAAATTCAATGAGCGCGACGCATTTCGCCTTCATTAGGCGTTGTGAGCGGCCGAGGCTCAGGCCGGCGCGGGCCGAAACTGCGTGACGCGGAGTATTTGATCGACGGCGAGCGCGACGACGCCGAACATGAGGTGGCATTTGACCTTGATCGCGCCGCGCACGCGGACGGCCCGCGCGCCGAATTCGTCCTTCAGTCGGGCGTTCACGCGTTCGGCCATGGTTCGAAAATCAAAGAGCCGGTCGTCGGGGTCGGGCATGTGGATGAGTTTCATGCGCTCGACTTCTTTGGCCCATTCGGCCTTGGCTTCGTGCTGGGCGCGAAAGTTGCGATCGATGATCGGCGCATGGCCGAGCGCCTTGCTGTGGTCATGGATGGCGGCGGCGTCGTAGGCCGCATCCATTAGATCGTAGAGATAGGAGACGCGGGCGCCGGTCATGGTCATCAAGGGAATGGCGACCTGACTGTCGTGGACGGAAGCCGAAGTCAGTACGCAGGAGACCGGGATTTGGCCGCAGGCGACATCCAGATGCAGTTTGTAGCCGATCCAGGTTTCCTTGTAGCCCTTGCTGTTCTTCTTGGAGCCGACATCGCACGCGGAGGGCAGATCGGCGAGCATCTGATCGAGGTTCTGCGTGGTCTGCCGTTCGAGCCGGGTCGGCTCGGGTTTTGGCCGTTGCTCGTCCTTGCGCGGGCGTCCGCGCTTGCGCGTCGGCTGAGCGCCATCGGGCGGCGGCGGATCCTCACTTTTGTCGTTCGGCTCCGTCTTGACCGGCTTCTCGCGCGCCTCGATCTCGGTGGCGTCGCGCGCGATCACGCCGACGATGCGCCCGCCGAGCGAGCGCTCGATCAGCGCCGCGTGCATCTTGGCGGGCAGATCGGACTGCGCAAACTCCGCGAAGGCGCGGGAAAACGTCGCTTCCGACGGCACTTGCGAGCGTCGTTCCCAACCGAGAATGCGTCGCAGCGACTTGTCGACATCGAGGCGCTCGATCAGCGCGGTGGTGGTAGGAACGCCCAGCACCGCCTTGGCGACGAAGGCCCTGGCGAGGGCGCGGCGATCGCCTTGCGGCCGGCCGGGGCCTCGGGGCGGTTCGGGAACGAAGGCCTCGAGGCCGATCACGTCGAGGGTCGTGACGAGCCGCCCGAGCGCTTCGGTCATCGGGTCGATTTCCTCACGAAGCCAAGGAAACAGAGTGCCCTGGATATGGTTCCAGCGGGCTTTCATGGCGTCGAGAGGATCGTTGGTCATGCCTGTTATCGCGAATCAGGGCGATGGAATCAAAACAATATTTCAACATCCGCTAAAGACAAGGCGTAATATTTTATAGCATATCACTTGAAACGCGCCGGACTTGATCTAAATATATTGCCTCTCTACGTTAGGATGTCCGAATAATTTTGCAACTGCCTCGTCCATATAGCGGTTTTCTCCCTCACGGCTGATCCGCCGCAGAATTTGGTAGCCAATTTCGCCGCCGATCATACCCATCCCGGCACCCCTCTGAACGCCATGTCGACAAGATGTACCGATGGCGTCACCTGGTCGAGAAGTTTTTCCCACGGCTCAAAGGGATCCGGTCGGATCGCCAGCCGATAGGACTTGACCGAGGCCAGCTTTGCCGCTGGGTTGTACCTGGTCGAGTTGTTGTGTCGGGGGCGACGACCCGTCGGATCATTGCAACTGCGGCGGGCCCTGGGCGCGGCAGCCACGCAAGATGCTTCTGTAGGAAGCGTCCGGAATTCGACGGAGCAACGGAAAAGTGACTTGCTGATTGCGCGCAAATGGTGTCATTCTCGCCCGGTGTCAACTCGAGGGTGGGGAAGCTCGCCATGGGTGTGAGCGGGATCTTGCTGAAATCATTGAGCCACCGCACCCCGGTGAGAATTTTCTTGGCGCGAAAGGCTATCCAGGCGTTCTCACTCTTTTCCTATAATGAGAATTTGTGCGATCGATCGGCCGCACTACGGCCATTGCCTGTATGAAGCGGCGAAGCTGGCGACCCGCCTCCATCTCCCCTGCCTCAGCGCCATCGAGTTCGGTTGTGGCGGGGGCAACGGCCTTTTGAATGCGGAGATGCATATAGCGGAGCTGGAGAAGCTTTTTCCAGTCAAGTTTGAGCTATATGGATTTGACTCTGGTGGCGGATTGCCGGCCGCGCGCGATTATCGCGACTTTCCACACTATTTTAAACCGGGCTATTACAGGATGGATACGCAGCGGCTTGGCTCGAATTTAAAGCGTGCCAAGCTTGTTATAGGCGACGTAAAAGAGACGTGCCAGACCCTCTTTGACGAGCACGACCCGCCCCAATCGGATGCATTTTTCACGACCTCGATTATTAACCCGTGCCTATCCGGTTAACGCCCACACCTACCATATCTTGAGTTGGCCGACGCGCGGCGCTATCCGGTTGACACCCACAGATAGGCGAATTAGATCGTGGGCGTAAAGCGGATACAGGTCGCTGACCATGGACGTTCTCGCCCGCGCCAATCTGCCATTCCCGGAATTGCTCCCCGAGTTCCAGGGGCTTTTTCCTGATGATGCGGCCTGTGCCTCCTACCTGGAAAAGTCCCGTTGGAGCGAGGGGTTCGTCTGCCCTCACTGCGGGTCTGTTGGGGAACCGTTCCGCTTTGAAAATCGTCCCGGCGTTTTGCGATGCCGCCATTGCCGTCGCAACACGGGATTGACCGTGGGAACCGTGATGGAGCGCAGCCATACGCCGCTGAGCGTTTGGTTCTGGGCGGCTTATCTGGTTGCCAGCCAGACGCAGGGCATGTCGGCGGTGCAGTTTCAGCGGCAGCTTGGGCTGACGCGATATGAGACCGCCTTCGGCATTCTGCACAAGCTCCGCGCGGGCATGGTGCGACCCGATCAGGACCGGATTGGCGGCAGGGCCGGAGAGCATGTTGAGGTGGACGAAGCCTATGTTGGAGGCCGGACTCGTGGCGAAGGCCGTGGCGTCCACCACAAGACGCTGGTGACGGCTGCCGTCGAGGTCCGCCACCGGGAGCCGGGCACTGCGCAGGACAAGCGGAAGGATGGTCGCTATGCCGGTCGCGTCCGGCTGTCCATCGCTGACGACCGCAGCGCCGAATTGCTGGCCAGATTTGTCGAGAGTGCCGTCATGCCGGGGACGCTGGTCATCACCGACGACTGGAGCGGCTATGCCAGCCTGCGCAAGCGGGGCTACGACCACCACGCGATTGCCGAATGCGGCGACCCGGAGGTGGCCGAGGAGTTCCTGCCGATCTGCCATCTCGTCTTCTCGAATCTGAAGACGTGGCTGAACGGCATCCACCACGGCGTCAGCGCCAAGCATCTGCAAGCCTACCTCAACGAGTTCACTTTCCGGTTCAACCGCCGCTTCTACCCGTTCAACGCCTTCCGCTCTCTGCTCGGTGTCGCGGGTGGCGTCGAGTTACCAACCTTTGCAGAACTCTATTCGGGCGATTGGATGCATCCTACATGTAGTGGGTATGGGCGTTAACCGGATAGGCACGTATTATTCGTCAACAATGGATGCATTCAGCCTGTTCGACGTAGATGAGCGGTTCTTTCTGCCGCGTGTCTTTATGTATTTTGACGATATCAATGGAGACAACACGTGGCTGGCAAGCGAATACGCCGGTGAATTACTTGCAATAAATGAATTCAACCGCAATCATGCGACGAAAAAAATTGCCGCGAAACCGTGCGATGCCAGCCATGTATTCCGACGAATGGTGGGTTCACCAAATTTACATTTATCACGATTTCCAGCATCCGAGATACAACGACTTTGTCGCGGACGAGAACAGAGGCGACACGAGAGCAACATAACCCTTCGGTGAGTGCGACAACTTTCGCATCCCTTAACACCGCAGACCAGAGTCCGCCGAGATTCCCTCTTGAAGATCGCAAGTGTCAAACTTGATCCAGTCCGGATCAACCGCTTAAGTTTCCGGTGAGCGGGGGGGGCGCGACCTTTGTTACACGAGGAAGGGCGATTGAGCTTACAAGACGAGCGAGCGAAACCGTGAGGCCGAGAAGAACATAGAGCGGCCATTCGTATGTAATAGCTAAGGAATGTGCCGGCCACGCAGAAACCGCCCAAGGCGGCCATCAAGGCGGAGACAAAGGCGCGAAGCTCTGCCGATGCCGCGGGCAATGTCGCTAAACGCCGCGCCGAGGATATATTCACCCAAAAACATGTAATTATCATGTAGATGAATGTGAAAAACGCGAGAAAACCGTTCTCCCCCAGAACCAGAAACCAGATGCTATGAGCAGTATACGCATGATGGGTTGTACCGGACTGTAGTTCCAATACTGGGGGATGAAATTCCCGATTCCCACGCCGGTCACGGGTAACGCAAAGCCATATTCGTTCCTGCGTGCCAAGCGTAGATCCGTTTTTGCGCCGACTCGCCTTTTACGTCTTTTGCGCCGCCGGACTTACGCTCGGAGATGCCGGCTGACAGTCTAAAGTAAACTCCCAATAACCAAGCCGCTGACGATGAGCAACGTTTTCGACTTCACAAACCGACTGCCGATGAAGGCTAGGACGGTTGTGATGCCGAGCAAGCCCCCCCCGACTTTGCGTGAAGACAATTCCTGTTGTTATGATCAAGGCCGCCGCGAGATTCCAGACGCGTTCAATCGAGCGGGTTGCCACTCAGGAGCGAAAATCCGGCGAAGCTCACGGACGGCAGCAAAATCAGCGCGACGTCATTGGGGTTTGCGAGTAGGCCTTCGCCCGCCGAAGCTCGCGTCCCTTCGACTAGGCTTCCCCGTGTAATAATGGTATACTGAGGAAATAGCGATCACGACCGCACCGAAAACGAACAGTCGAGCAACCGTCAGAATTTGCCTTTCCTCTCGAATAAACATTGGAATTGCCAAAGAAAGAAAGACGATCTTGGAAAATTTGGACCACGCTTCGTAGGCGAGCGAGTGATCTTGCGCAAACAAGAGATTGATCGAAATTATCGTCCAAAATAGCATCAACAGCACTTGGAGCTTGACTGATGTGTGGCCGAACAGTGCGGGCCAGGACGCCATGCCAGATCAACGCGAAGCTCGTTAAGATCGAGAGAGCGGATAACACATGATTGAGCGGAGCGAACACAGGAGAAATATCCGGGATCTTGAAGTAAGTTACTGTGATAAAAGTCGCGCAGACGACATAAGACCGCGTAATCGCGATTATCAAGCCAAGCAAAGCCAACGGTATAACAATAGGAACGAAGTGGAATAGGCAGGGCAATCCAAATCAAGCCCACGGCGATGCTCGTGGTTACCGCGAGCGTAACCTGCGTCTGCCACGTGTCGAAAAAGTCACCTCGCGTTAACGAGTTTACGGCCCTCTGCATTGGATCAATCGGCTCTGAGATGGTCCAGAAGCGTTCAGTCGAAAGTCTCACCTTATCACTTTGTCGGCATCTCTGCGACTGAGCGTGAGGTCAGCGGGTGCGAACCAAAGTGGTGCAATTAGGCGGCGAGATTTTGTGAGTTTTGGGGGCTGTTCTGGTTGGCTACGGGGACGGCGGTTCGGCCGAGGTTTTTCCAATAGGCGTCCCAGTCGCCGTTTATTCGGGTTATCCGCAAAGCGAGCATGTATTCCGCGTGCTCGACGCGCCACCAGGCGCCGGGCCGCTTGAGACGTTGTTGGGCGACGTAGCGATGCGCGCTTTCGATTTCGCCCGATCCGATCGGCAGTCCCTCGGCCAGCGCCTGTCGATAGTTCAACTGGTTCTTGCGGCTGCTCAAATAACGATGGCATCGGCGCACCGGCGCTTGTTCGTCGTCGACTTCAGGCGCTTCGCAATGACCGACGAGCGACCGCAATGTCATCGAGACGCCCGTCTCTGAGCGCGTCCTTCTGCGCCTCGATCCAGGTTTCCGCGCGGCGGCGTCGGGCGCGATCGCTTCGGCGGCGGCGCTCAAATACTCGCAAACATGATAGAAATCGATCAGGTAGCGGCCTTGATCGCCAAATTGCTCCTCGACTTGGCCCACAATCCATGGCGCGCCATCGCCGAGCGCGTGGACCCGCGAGTTCGCCCCGAAGCCGGCGCGAACCGCGCAGGCCAGCAGTTGCCGCCCGGCCGCCTCCGCGCCGCCCTCGATCGAGCCGGCGTAGACCGGCGTCCGGCTCCCCTGGGCGTGCGCCAGCGAAAGCTTCGCCTCTCGCCACGACAGGTTCTTGCCCTTGCGTTTGTCTTTCTCATCCCGACCCGGCTCGACGATCGGAACCATGCCGCCGTCAGTTTCCACGACGATCGGCTTACTGAGGCCTGGACCTTCCGGAAATTCCAAATCCGCTCGACCGGCTTCGAACATCGACTGGGCATGGGCGAACGTGATCCGCTGGATCGTGCTCTCCCCAATCTCGAAGCCGGAACGCTCCCGCAGCTCGCTTTGAACTTGCGCGAAGGGTTGATCGGCGGCGAAGTCGACGATGACGCGTTGCAAGGGGCGCGAACAGCCCGAGGGGCTGACTTTCGCGCTGCGCAGAAACGGGCGCACACGCTCGTTCTTGAACCGATATTGCGGCTCCTGGACCTCTATCTCGCCGAATTTCGTATGCCAGCGGACTTTTTTTCACCTTGGCGATGCATCTGAGGTTGCTGACGAATTTCCCTCTCCGTCACCTCCGCCTGCCTCTCCGCCCAGCCCAGCAGCGCTTCGCGTCCCAAACGCCGCGTCTCCTCGACTCAACCGCTCTTCCGCAGCGTCCGCCTCCTTCAAATCGCCTTCGCTATTCTCTACCGTCAGGGCTATCGACGCGACACGGTTTCGAACGTCAGGATGGCTGCGCAAAAAGGCAAACAGCGCTTCATCGCTCAAATCCGCGCCCGTCATCAGCTTCGTCCTCCCAAATCACCTCCGACAAAGCTTACTCCGCATCGAGTTGAATCGCACCCTGAGGTCAGCTCGAAGAATTCTGCAATCTTGTGCCGTCAAAAGAGCGGCGCCACAGTTCTGTTCTCAGGGAGCCCCCGCACGGTGCAGAAATGGCTCTCTCCGGCCTTTGTCGGATATTGACCCCTCGCGGCGACGACGCCCAGAGCGTTCTTCGTCAACGGCGCTTACAGGTTACGATTTTAATTCCTTGACACCCGAGCCACTTGCAAAACGGCTCGGACGGCCGGAATTTTCGAATTTTCGGGTGATTTCTCAAGCGTCGCGAACCCTCGGCGGCCGGTTTCTGGTATGTTGATTTTGCGAGGAAAAACAAGCAGAAAGCCAGGAACCGCCGACGATGTCGCTACGAGAGACCCTATCCGTATACTGGCAGAAGTTTCAAGGAGAACTTTTCCCGTTTCTTCTAGGAGACGGTCGGGTTCTTGACGGAGTTGCATCGAGCGCTGGTGACGGTTCTGGACATGACGCGGCTTGAGGCTTTCGCGCCTGACTGGGGTGGTTTTCCCGGACGGCCGGCAGCCGAGCGGGCCGCATTGGCGAGGGCCTTCGTGGCCAAGGCCTCACGCATCCCCTCATTTACGCGAACCCGAAGGTTTCGTTGAAGACCCTGTTTTCATTTATGAATTCCTCGTATTTGACGAGGAGCGGCCGCAATCTCTTCTCGGGCATGGTGGGGATGAGGTCGTAGAGCAGGCAGCCCTGGCGGAACAGCGAATGGACGCGGCGTTTGACCGTGCTGGTTCTGAGCGATCGGTCCATGCCGAGGCTTTCGCCGGCCGCGCCGAGCAGCGTGAGCAGGAGGATCGCCAAAGCGTTGAGCAGCAGCAGACGGTCGCGCCGTTGTGGATCGCCGATGCGCAGGACGCTCAGGCCCATGCCGAAACGCAAATCCTTGGTGTCGCGGAAGCCCGGCTCGATCGTCCATCGTTTGGCGTAGAGCTTGACGATCTGGGCGGCGCTCGCGGCCGCATCGCTGGCGGCCAGATGCCAAGCCTCCTTCATGCCCCTGGCGTGGACGCAGACCGCCGCGCCGACCTTGTGGCGGGCGGCGGTGAGTTCGGCGCCGCGCAGAAGGCGGGCGCGCCCTTTCTTGCCGACCCAGTCGGCGGCCAGGCGCGTCTCGCCGTCCGCCGCGGTCACATGGACGTTGCCGCGAAAGCGGATGACGTAGCCGAAACCGAGGCTGTCGAGGAATTCGAACAGTTTGACGTCGCCGAAGCCGCGATCGGCCAGGATCGTCACCGCCACGCCCTCGGGCAGGATCGCCTTCAAATGCGTCAGGCAGAGGTCCTCGAAGTCGTTGCGCTGGTCCTTCAGTTCGTCCTTGTCGACCGTCAGCCACAGGAGCGGCGTCGCCCGGCCGTGACGCGTGATCAGGCTCAAAGCCAGCGTCGCCTGATTGTCGGCGTCGAAATCGGTCCAGTCCATCGCCACGACGATCGCCTTGCGCTGGCCCACGACCTCGCGAACCCACGGCGCGAACAGGTCCCAGACGACGACCCCGGCGTTGCTCAGCAGACGATCGACCTGTTTGATCGCGTGTCTGTCCGAAAGACCGCGCGCTTGCGCCAGCGCATGCCCGATGAGCGAAACGGCCAACGACGCCCCCGTCAGAACCCCCAGCGTCCCATTGGCCAGCGAAAGAATGCGCTTGGCGTGCAAGCTCCCCGAAAACGTGCGCTCTACAAACTCATGAACCAATCCCACCCGCTCGATCGACCTGCGCATGAGCCCCCGCCCGGCTGATTTCGTGAACCGGCCACGGGCTGACTCGCCAATCCAGGCAATTTCGAGTTGATCAAGAATGAGGGGATTTGTGAGGGCCAAGGCGGTTCTCAACTTGCCGACCACGCGGATGTTGATCGAACGCGTCGAGGCCGACACGACGTTGCGGCGCTTGTGCGGTTGGTCGCGTCTGTCCGAGGTTCCCAGCGAGGCGACTTTCTCGCGCGCCTTCGCCGAGTTCGCCGACAGCGCCTTGCCGTCGCGGTTGCATGAAGCCTTGATCCGCAAGACCCACGGGGATCGGCTGGTTGGTCACATCGCGCGCGAATTCGACGGCGATCGAAGGCCATGAAAAGCCGCAACGCGCAGAGAAGCCCGAGCCGTCTGCGCTCGAGCAGAAGCCCCGCAAGCGCGGGCGTCCGCGCAAGGGCGAGCGGCCCGCGCCCAAGCCGCCCAGCCGGCTGGAACGCCAGGCCGGCATGACGCTGAGCCAGATGCTCGCCGATCTGCCCCAGCACTGTGACGTCGGCGTCAAACGCAACGCCAAGGGACATCAGGAGACATGGATCGGCTATAAGCTGCATATCGACACCGCGGACGGCGACATTCCCGTCAGTTGCGTTCTCACCTCGGCTTCCGTCCACGACAGTCAGGTCGCCATCCCCCTGGCGACGATGACGGCGGGGCGTCTGGTCAATCTCTACGATCTCATGGACAGCGCCTACGATGCGGCCGAGATCAGGGCGCATAGCCGCGCGCTCGGCCACGTGCCGATCATCGATGTCAACCCGCGCCGCGACGCCTGCCTCAAGAAGGAATTGGCCGAGGAAGACAAGCGTCGAGCGCTCGTCGGCCATCGCGCCGCCGAGGATATCCGCTACAACGAGCGCAGCGGCGCCGAACGGGTCAACGCCAACCTCAAAGACAACCACGGCGGCGTCGACCTCCCGATTTTTTGGGAGGCTCCGGACCCGTTTTCGCGCCGCGATGCGGCTCGCTATGCGCGAAACATGGCCAAAATCCACGCCAAAATGTCCGCGAAGGCAAAAAAACGGCGGAAGCGGCGTTGCAACCGTCAAAAACGACTGAAGCCAACACGTCTCAGCTATGTTCATTCGTGCGCGAGCCGACGCGCTCAGACGTTCTGCAAGTGGCTCGGCCTTTTGCAGGTTCGCCAGCCTCTTTTTGAGGGTCTCCAAATACGTGATTGATGCGTCAAATCCTTCATGGTCGTTAAACCGCGCACTGTTTTTCCATTCTTGCAAGCGCGCAATTTCGACATCGACCGTCGAGATCATCGACTGAATTTGAATTACAATGACCGGGCCATTTTCGTGGACCGCGCGACCGAGATCGGTCTTCGGCCGAATGACCTTACGGCCCGATTTGCCGCCGGGCGATCGGCCCGTCCTTTTCGGCGACTTAACCGGCGGCGCTAAAGGCCCGAAGGGTTGAGTTGTCCCGGATGTGGCCGCAATCATCCTCCTCTGGCGATCCGCCACGATCCGCTGGACTGTGTCGGCGGCATCGCTCCCGAGGGCGAGAGAAGCCGCTTCGGGCGTCATAGACACCGCCGCCTCCGACGCCGATGGGTTCCCCGATACCGTTGCCGTCAGGAGATCGGCGCTGCCCCGCTTCGGCCCAACAGGAGGAAGAGAAGTGTCGTATTGTGTCTGGGGAGGGGGGCCGGCGACACTCGACTGGTTGAGGACAAGATTGGGCGGCCTTTGCATTACCGTGTCGGCGGGTGCCTCTTCGGGCGCAAATCCCGTCCTCGCGCCGGGCAAGGCATTAGGCGCTTCGGGCGTGCCCAAATTTCCTGCCGTAAATCCCGACCTCGCATCATGTTCGGAGTTCTTTTCGTCAGCAGGCTCAGCCATAGTGTGCATCTCCGAGCATCCACGTGGCCACGTGTGCCCAGCCTTGGACCTTCAGCATCCTACCATGTCACGATGAAAATTGCGCCCCTCGCCGCCTACATACAACCGCATGTTATGGCGTATCTCTCCCCGGCGTTCACGGCGCACCCCGCCGTCTGGCTTCATCCTCCCGTGTCAGCCTGTCCTCGTCGGCAAGCCGCCCGTCGGCTTGGGCTGGCTGCATGAGATCAAGCATGACGGATACCGGATATTCGCCCGCAAGGAAGGAAGTCGAGTAACCCTTTGGACCCGCCACGGCGCGAATTTCACCGACAGGTTGGCGAAGGTCGCGGAGGCGGTCTGCAGTTTGGCTGCCGAAAGCGCTCTGATCGATGGCGAGGCGGTCGCGTTTCGCCCGGACGGACATTCCGATATGGCGGCCTTGCGCACGAAGGCGGGCTCAGGGAGGGCCTCATTGGTCGCATTCGATCTCCTGACCCTCAACGGCGAGGATTCCCGTCGGCGTCCGCTCGAGGAGCGGCGAGCCGCGCTTTCACCCCTCGTCGCCGGCGTCGACGGCATCGTGTTCAGCGAAGCCTTGGCGGCCGAAGGGGCGCTCGTGTTCGCCAAGGCCTGCGAGCTGGGCCTGGAGGGGATCGTGTCGAAGCTCGCCGGCAGCCGATATTTGAGCGGCAACAGCCGGCAGTGGCTGAAGTCGAAGAACCCGGACTTCGAGAGGACGTGACCGATGCCTTGCGACGGCGCGCTCACCCCGTCCGACGTGCGAGCGACGACGAACCGCGCTGCGGCCTGCTCTACGGCGAGGGCCAGCACTTCTGGGCCGGCCTGGAGCTGGACAAGTGGGGCCCGAACGCGACGCTCTTGGCCTTCGGCGTGTCGGCGAGATAAACGCGAAAGAACTCTTTGCGGACGGCTTCGCGGTCGACCGCCGTGACTTCGGGCATGCCGGGCCGCGGCGCTGTCATCTTGCCGCTGGGCCACTCAACGCGGTTCGCGGTCGACAAGTTCCTGGAGGAGAGCCGGACTGCGCCGGTGCCTCACCATGGCTGGAGGATTGACCCGTGAGCACCCTCAAGCTGTACCTCACGCTCCTCCAAGCTGAGGCCGAGCCGGGCACGGCCGCGCACATCTGTTGGATCGCGCTGATGCCTGCGGAAAGATCGCCGAGGCCCTGAATGCGCGTGGCATTGCAACCGCGCGGGGTGGGACGTGGGTCGCAACGCAAGTCGCGGACATCCTCAGGCGCGTGGGGACCTGAGGGCGTCATGAGGATCAGAAGAAGCGCGCGGCGGCGGGGATGACCCGAGCGGACGCGCGTCGCTGACGAGGCCGCCGGCGGGGAAGAACCCCGCCGCATGAAGCGCGCCCAACACTTCTTCAAATTGCTGATATTGCACCGACCCATCAGCGGCGCGCTTGGCGAGCTTGTCGATCGCGTCGGCGAGGCCCTTGATGTGGTTCTCCCGTCGCGTTCTCTCGGGAGGCCCGAAACTATCGGGGCCATCCTGCACGAATGCCCAAGAGTTGGTGCGCACGCAGTCGGCGAGGGGAGCAAGGGCTGGCGGTGCGCTCGTCGGGCCTCTCGCAAGCGATCAGGTCGTCGCTCCAGCGTGCGCACCCGGCCCCTTGGGGCCCGAGGGCGCGCCATGAAGCAAGTCCCTTCCAAACGCCAGCGCTGCGCGATCTACACGCGCAAGTCGACAGAGCACAATCTCGATTTGACCTTCACCTCGCTCGACGCCCAAAGGGAAGCCTGTGAGGCCTATATCAAGAGCCGGGCGCATGAGGGCTGGACCCTTGTGCGCGACCGGTTCGACGACGGCGGTCTGTCGGGAGCGACAACTGGTAATCGGAGCGCTGCGCGCCGCGGTCAATCAAGACCAGGATGCGTCTGACCGGGACCTCATCCAGATGCGCCTCGACCAAGCGATCGTGTATCGTGACCGCATCGAAATAACGCTGCAGACTTATCGTCACACGTAACCGTGACGTGGCATAGGTCCGAGTCGGGCTATTCCTGACGCCACGAAATTACGCCAATTCGGGGCGACTGGGTGGTGGAGAGAGATGGATTCGAACCAGAATACGGCGAGGGAACCTCTGGTTCGAATCCATCTTTCTCCGCCACGAATCAAGTGTTTGATATTACATACGCACTTGACCTCCAGAGGGTCGATTTCTCGCCTCTTTCCCGGGGCTTGTGGCGGATGCATTTTCGCCTCACCCCGCAGAGACGATTTCTCGGCCATTCTCTGCCGCTTTCGGTCCTCGAGTCTCGAAGTCGACTTTCGGTGGTACGGGTGTCTCTGATTGCTTGGTCCCCGGGAACCATCTTTCGGTCCTCACGTCTCCGAGCGAGGCGGCAATTCTTCAGGGGAATAGCGGGCTGTCCGTGGCTGAACAGGCTTGCGCTCTTCGCCGATCCATCGCGTGGCGAGGAGCACAGAGCGTTGGGGCCGGGAATTGTAAGGGACGCGCTATCAGGTTACGCGAACCCCAGGGCGGCTCTCTGATCCCGCCAATCGAGGGGCAGACGCGTGTCGGCCATCAGCTTGTTGGCAGTGAGCCCAGGCGGTTGCTTCCCTGCAAGGAGCGCGGCGACAATATCAGGAGCGAGAAAAGCCAGCCGCACAAGGCGCGTCGCATAAGAAGCCGTGATCCTTTCCTCGTGCGCGATGGCCTCGAGCGGCGGACAGTTCGATTCGAACATTCGCTTGGCGATCTTCTGACCACGCACGAGCAGTCGGATCAAGGTCGTATCCGCTGGCGCCGAATTGGCGACGCCCTCGACGATGAACTTCATCTCCTTGCCGGTTCGCTTCAGGCTCGCGCGAATGCTGAGCCTGATCAGAGTTTGTTCGGAGCCATCCGCGTTCGCGCTCGACGTCCGATTCCCCTCGACGATCCCCTCGTCGGCGCCTTGGTTCAAAAGCCAACTGACCAAACGCGCCGAGCCGATCTCAAGGTCAATGCGATCCGCGTGAACCTGCGCCCTGATGAGGATGGAGCGGGCAAAATCGTGCTGCGTCTCGGTCGGCAGATGTTCCCAACGAGCAGAGAGCGCAGCCGCCGCGTCCCTCAACCTCTTCTGCATTGGCGCATCGCGTTCCCCATTCGAGATCGCATTCAGGAATTCGACGGGATCGGCCAAAAGAGCCCGCAGGCGGCCGATGACAAGGGCTTCGAGATTGGACGCCGGGACCCGCTGACCTCGGGAATTGTCCGACGCAGGGCCAGTGATGAGCCGGCGGGAGATGTAATAGCGATACCGCGTTCCCTTCTTGACCGCGTGGGTCGGCGTCATGGGTTCGGAACTGGCGTCGAAGACGATGCCGGCCAGCAGGCTTGGTTCCAGGGCTTTGTCGCCTTCCCGCCGCTCCATCCGGTTCTCTTCGAGACGGCTTTGCACTCGTCGCCACAGATCTTCATCGACGATCGCTGCGTGTTCTCCCGGAAACGCTTTGCCCTTGTGGACGATCTCGCCTCGGTAGATTCGGTTCTTCAACATGAGGTAAAGCGCCCCGCACGAAAACCGTTGGCCGCCATAGGGGCTCCCATCCGCCGCCGTGCGGCGTTTGCTGACGACGCCCGCGGCGGCGAGATCATCCCGCAAGGCGCGCACCGTCTCGAGTTCGAGATAGCGCCGAAAGATGTAGCGCACGGTCGCCGCTTCCGCTTCGTTGACGGCGAGTTTGCGTTCCTTGACGTCGTAGCCGAGCGCGGGCAGTCCGCCCATCCACATGCCCTTTTTCTTGGACGCGGCGATCTTGTCGCGGATTCGCTCTCCCGTGACCTCGCGCTCGAACTGGGCGAAGGACAGCAGCACGTTGAGCGTGAGGCGACCCATGCTGGTCGTCGTATTGAACGCCTGCGTGACCGACACGAACGATACGCCCTGCGCGTCAAAGACCTCGACGATCTTGGCGAAATCAGCCAGCGATCGCGTCAGCCGATCGACCTTGTAGACGACGACCACGTCAATCTTGCCAGTGCGAACGTCGTCCAGCAGCCGCTGCAGCGCCGGGCGATCCATCGTGCCCCCGGAATAGGCTCCATCATCGTAGAGCGCGGCGAGAACCGTCCAACCTTCGTGCTTCTGGCTCGTGATGTAGGCCTCGCAGGCTTCGCGTTGCGCATCGAGCGAATTGAACTCCTGCTCGAGGCCCTCCTCCGAAGATTTGCGGGTGTAGATGGCGCAGCGGACCTTCGCGCGCGCCGGGGAGCTGTTTTGACGGAGTTCAACCATTTGCGTTCTCCGAATGCATCTCCTCGCCGGTCAAGAGATTGTCGGGCGTCGCTGTTGCAGTCGTCGACCTCTTCGTCAGCCCGAAAAACCGAGGCCCGGACCATTGGGCGCCGGTAATGTCGAGCGCGATCTTGGTCAGCGATCGGTAGGACTTGCCCTGGAACTCGAAGCCGTCGTCGGTGACGCAGACCGTGTGGGTTCGCCCATGCCATTCGCGAACGAGGCGCGAGCCGGGTTTGATCTTGGGCCCTGATGGCGGCGCAATCGTTCCGCGCGTTTCGAACTCCGCGGCCAAGGTCATTAATCGGCGCTGCGTCACTTTGGACGCGCCGCCATAGGCGATCTCCTGCAGCCGGTAGGCAACGGCCCGCGTCATGATATCGCGGCTCAGTCTTGGCGGGTCGGCCCGAAAGAGCCGCCGCCATTCCAGACGCAGGTCTGCGACGCTGAGCTCAGCCAAGACCGCGAGGCGATCCGACACCTGGCTCGTGCGGTCCGGCGCGCTCCCCGTAGCCCTAGAACCGATTTCGGGACCGTTCGTCGCCCCGGTCGTTCTGCTCGAGGCTGGCGGCCGCGGTCCGTCCATGCGGCGCGCGCGATTGATCGGCCGCCGCGTCAAGCTCTTCGGACTCGGTCGCATTGGGATCACGCGCTGGCCGCGAGAGTCGCGACGACGCGGTAGACCGAGGCGCGGCCGGTTTCGCCACGCTCCAGGCGGACGTCGTAGCCGCGATGGCGAAGGCCGGTCAGCGCGGCGCGCGCGGTATGCGGCAACCACCCGGTGGCGGCGATCAGCTCTTCCAACTTCGCGCCCTGATCGCGTTGGAGCAATTCGATCACCCGCGCGATCTTCGTGCCTTGGCGGGGCGCCGTCGCTGTTGGCGCCGCCGTTGCGCTCCGGGCCGCCGCCATATTTGCTGCGGTCTTCGCTTTCGACAAATCCTCGTTCGTGTTCTGCGGAACGGCCGTGCTGGGTATGGATTGCGAGCCGCGCTCATCGGCCGCGATGGCCTTCAGTCCCGCGTCAGTCAATTTCAACGAATACGCTTGGCCCGTTTCCTCGTCGCGTCGCCAGGCTTCCATTCCGGTCTTCGCTTTGATCTCGCGCGCGAGGCCGGCCTTCAGAAGCTTGGTCGCGACCTTCTGCGCCGCGGCGGCTTTCAAAGTCTTCGGCGGGATGAGGCAGCGATCCTTGCGTTGTGACGCCTCGGACAGAATCGCAAATTGCGTGTCAGTAAGTTTGGCAGGGGAATTCATCGGGATCATCCTCTCGGGTTTGGCGGCGCTGTCGCCGTCACCACCGCGAGCCCCGGACCGGAGACGAGCCGGGCGGGGCCGAGGAATTCACCGATCAACCTATCGGCGGGTCTATCCTGAGCACGTCACGACCATTGCTCTCTTGCGGATCGAAAGCGAGTGAAATCTGAGGCTTACGGGCAAAGAGCAATTCATAGTTAGCGCCTTCGGTTTGCCCGCGAGCGACTTTTACACTCGCTGCGTCAGATCGTTTCTTGCGCTAATTCCGCGACGCGCCGCCTCGTTTGAAGGGATGCCAAGCTGCGATGGCCGTCAGTTCGAATTAAGTCGCACCGAACTGACGTAATTTCCTCGCGTGCGGAATAGGCCGACATTTCCGCGGCTTGGCGCCTGGGAATTCGGTCTGTGGCCGCCAGTCGGCGATCTCAGCCGCTGATTGTAGGTCCTTTGGGCCGAAAGTCTCAGGCCGCAAGTTTTCGTTTCCCGCGATGCTGATTCAAGCAGGGCGTTCGTGGCGGCCACGCCCGCTAGACCGGCTCGCACCAGTCTGCGGTAGCGATTTGCGGAGGTTTTCCCGCCTCAAGCGGCCAAACGCAACTCGGAGTCTGCATGCCGCGAAAATCCGTTTAGACGCCGCCGGAAGGCCTTCGTCGTCAGGGACGACGGCGTCGGCTTGCGCATTGAACAGGATTGGGCCGAAGTCGAATTCGTCGGCGACCAGCGCGCCACCAGGGGTTGGATGCGACTTCTACCCCGACGCCCCGCCGAAATCAGACGGGCCCGTCCATGCGAACGCGGAGGTCCCATGAGCGGAATGAAGCCGAAAACGAAGGCGACGCTTGTCCGGTCGCGAGCAGGCGTCAGTTCTGGCCAATGGCTAGCATGACGATGCGAAACAGCACCAGACCGCCCGCGACGACCAGATAGAGGCGCAGGACGCCCATCCAGGTCTTCGCGGCCAGCGACAGCTTCGCCGGCGGCAACTGATCCAGCGGCGGCATGCGCCAGGCCGCGGGTGACGCAGGCGTGGCGGCGGCTTCTTCCACCGGCGGTCGGACTCCCGCCATTCTGGCTCAAGGCCATGATCACCAGCGCCGCGACCACGGCCAGAACGCCGCCGCCGCCGCCGAGGATGCCGAGGATCACCTGCTCGCTAGTGGGGCAGCGCCCCAGCGTTCGCGCGCCGAGGTCGACAGTGAGGCTGAAGATGTTTCGTCTCCGCGCCGCTGCCCGTGTTGCGGCGGCCGGATGATCATCGTCGAGACGTTCGAAGGCCCGCGCCCTGCCCGATCGCCATCCCCGAGCCGGATCAGGATCGACACCTCGTGATCATCGCTGCGTTTCCCGCCTCGCAACCCCGTTTCCCTTCGCCTCCACCCGCGCGTCGGAGCAGAAAGCCGATGTCCTCACGAGGTCGCCAATCCTCGTCCGACCGCCGCGCCTGCGCCAGGCCCGCGCATTTTCCCGATCCAACACGCTCGCCGTCATCGGTTCCGGCCGCAAGACTGCGCTCCGCCGCCCGCCTCCGCCACACACGCGAGCCAACCCGCAATCCTCAAATCCCCATAGCTCGCGCCCGCCCAAC
>CAVYIZ010000046.1:0-24031 GCA_963768555.1 uncultured Alphaproteobacteria bacterium | reverse complement strand
GCGGACCACCCGCGTCCACGACGATCGGCGCGGCGGTCGCCTCGCCTCAACTGCTGCAGGGTAGCCCCAATAGCCCCAGCCACCGAGACCGAACAGGCCGGAGTCCAAGGCATTGGCGTTCGAGCCGAACCGGCTGAATTCGAACTGGTTGAATTTGGAGTGATTGGAGCGGTACCGGTCAAAGCCAAAGCTGCCGATCGGCCGCGGTTCCCGCTGAACCGGCCGAAGCCGCGAAACCCCGGCACCGGAAAATGACCCGGCGCCAAGCTGGGCGCGCCGCCGGCCCTGCAAATGCGGACATGCGGGCGAAGGCGGGCGTGAGGGCGAGCGAGAGAAAGAGCGCTCCGCCGGCGCAGACGCGGAAGGCTCTCCTTGAGAGAGAGTTACCCATGGGAATGTCTCCGGCGCCGCAAGGTCAAGCATAGCGGCTTCGGCGCGGGAGTCTGAGAGCGTTTCGTCACGCGTTTTTAACCTTGCCCCGCGTGGCGGAGGTCTCCGCCGCGCGCTCTCACCACCGTCAGCCGCTTCGCCGCCCGCGTGAGTCCCGTGTATAGCCACCTCGCCCGATGATCGCGGAAGGCAAAACTTTCGTCGAATAGCATCACGTCGTCCCACTGCGATCCCTGCGCCTTGTGCACGGTCAGCGCGTAGCCGTAGTCGAACTCGTCCGATTCGCGCCGCAAGGGGTAGGCGAGCGCTCCCTCGGTCCCCTCGAAGAAGTGTTTCAGCACCGCCACCTTGACCGACTTCGTCGAGCCTTCGTCCTCCGAGCGCACAGTCATCTTCACAAAATCCTTCTGCATCCCGCCGAGCGCCTCGACCCGCCACAGGCCGCCATTGATCAGACCCTTGGTCCGGTCGTTGCGCAAGCAGACGAGCCGGTCGCCGGCGACGGGCAACAGCTCGGTAAAGCCGTTGAGTGCGCGCATCCGCTGGTTGTAGGCGCGGCGTGTGCGATTGACGCCGACCAGCACCTGGTCGGCGGCGAGCACCTGGGCCGCGTCGATCGCGCCGCGGCGGACGACGCGGGTCTCGCCGTACTGGCCTTCCGCCAATTCGCCGCCGCAGCGGATGGCCTGCGACAGGCGGATGATCGGGTTTTCCTCGGCCTGGCGGTGGATCTGGGTCAGCATCACGTCCGGGGTCGCTTTCGGTGAAATAGCCGCCGCCCTTGACCGGGGGCAGTTGGAACGGGTCGCCGAGCACCAGGATCGGCTTGCCGAAGGAGAGAAGATCGCGCGCCACCTCCGCGTCGACCATCGAACATTCGTCGATCACGATGAGGCTCGCGCGGGAGGCGAAGCCTCCCTCATTCAGGGTGAAGGTCGGCGCGCCCTCCGCGCCCTCGCTCGCCCGGTAGATCAGCGCATGGATGGTCGTCGCGCCCGCGCAGCCGTTGGCGCGCATCACCATCGCCGCCTTTCCGGTGAAGGCGGCGAAGGCGGTCTCGCCGCGCGCGGCTTCGGCGACGTGGCGCGCGAGCGTCGTCTTGCCGACGCCGGCGTAGCCGAACAGGCGGAACACCTGCGGCTCGCCGGCCTTCAGCCAGCGGCCAACCTTGTCGATCGCCTCAGCCTGTTCGCGCGACCATTCGCGCCCGATCGGCTTCGCGCCCGTCGTTTGCGGCGCGACGGCGGCCGGAGCGGGCGGCGCTGCGGAGGAAGCCTGCGGCTTGGCCTCTGTCTTCTGCCGTTTGGGCTCCGGCTTTGCGCCGCAGCGCGAGCAGGTCGGCGGCTTGCGGCCGAGATCATAATATTTGGCGCCGCAGGCCGGGCATCGGCGCTTGGTTCCGAGGCGGCCCGCCGCGAGCGTGTTCCTGGTCAATCGTGGTCCCTTCAGGCCCGGCAAAATCTTCGAATCAACGGTTGATTTATGATTTGAGCGCAGCATTTTACCAGAATTGACGAAAGAAGCGTTTGGGCGGCGCAGGCCTGCTCCCAGAGAGACCATTTCGCCGCCGCTGGAGCTAATCGTTCGGCCTTGAACGTTCGTCAAGCAGACTTATATGGAACTTCGGAAGGCGGCCGGAGTTGTTGCGGAGCCGAAGGAAAACCTGAAACGCGGCCTGGACGGTTCCCTGGGAAGGTCTGGGGTGCGTGAAGCGCCTGAAGGGGCTTCCAATGGTGCGTGTGACGGCGCTGAACTCCCCGTTCTTGCTCGGCTTCGATGACATCGAGCGTGCGCTTGACAAGGTGTCGAAGACGGCGGCGGACGGCTATCCCCCTTATAACATCGAGCGAATCGCCGCATCGGGCGCCGAACCGGAGAAGTTGCGCATCTCCCTTGCGGTGGCCGGCTTCTCGCATGACCAGATCGAGGTGACGGTCGAGGAGAATCAGTTGACGATCCGGGGCCGCCAACAGGACGATAAGACGCGCGAATACCTGCACCGCGGCATAGCGTCGCGACAGTTCCAGCGCAGCTTCCTCCTCGCCGAGGGCATGCAGGTCCAGGGCGCCGAACTGGCGCAAGGGTTATTGTCGATCGATCTCGTCCGGCCGCAGCTGGAGCGGATCGTGAAGAAGATCGAGATTTCGGCGCGCGACTGAGTCGGCGCCCGCGGCGGGTCTCGCGGGACCGCCGGAAAGGAGGACGAGATGGCGACTGCAACTGAGACTGAAAAGCCTTGGCATTGACGCCGCAGGAGTTCGCCCAGCTGGGCGACGGCGCGCTCGCCTATGTGAAGACGATCAATTCGGAAGACGTGGCGCGTCTCTTTCCACAGGCGCCTCCGCTCCGGCCCGGCGTCAAGCTGTTCGCGCTCCTCGGCGCCGACGGCTCGCCGATCATGCTGACCGACTCCAAGGACGCCGCGATCGCCAACGCCTGGGAGCACGAACTGCAGACCGTGAGCCTGCACTGACGGTGTAGAAGCCCGCGCCGGGTGTCGTCCGGCGCGGAAGAATCGGATAGAAAGGGCGGTCCGCGGCTTGAAGGATCGCCGCGATGCGCCCTTACCTCGATCTCATGCGCGACGCGCTGGAAAACGGCGGCGTCAAGCCGGACCGCACCGGGACTGGCGTTCGTTCGCTGTTCGGCCGCCAGCTCCGCTTTGACCTTACGGAGGGCTTTCCCCTCGTCACCACCAAGCGCCTGCATCTCAAGTCGATCGTGCGGGAACTCGCCTGGTTCCTGAAGGGCGACACCAACATCGCCTATCTCAAGGCGCAGGGGGTCTCGATCTGGGACGAATGGGCCGACGCCAGCGGCGATCTCGGCCCGGTCTACGGCAAGCAGTGGCGCGCCTGGGACGGCCCGGACGGCAAGACCTACGATCAGATCGACTGGCTCCTCGAGGAAATCCGCCGCAACCCGGATTCGCGCCGCCTCGTCGTCTCCGCCTGGAACGTGCCGGACATCGAGCGGATGAAGCTGCCGCCCTGCCACTGCCTGTTCCAGTTCAACGTGACGGCGGGCAAGCTGTCGTGCCAGCTCTACCAGCGATCGGCCGACATCTTTCTCGGCGTGCCGTTCAACATCGCAAGCTACGCCCTGCTGACCCACCTGATCGCGCGCGAATGCGGCCTCGGCGTCGGCGAATTCGTCCATACGTTCGGCGACGCCCACCTCTACCGCAACCACGAGGACCAGGCGCGCGAGCAGCTCCAGCGCGAGCCCCGCCCGCTGCCGAAGCTCGCGCTCGGCGACGTCGGCTCGATCTTCGACCTCAACGTCGAGGCGATCTCCTTCGAGGGCTACGATCCCTGGCCCGCCATCAAAGCGAAGGTCGCGGTGTGAGATTGACGCCCCCCTTGCCCTCATCCGGCCGGCTGCGCCGGCCACCTTCTCCCGCAAGCGGGCGAAGGGAACGCGGGCCACAAAATTGAACGCGGGTGACCGATAATTGTGTTTGGATGCGCCGCGGCGCAAGGGGATAATGCCGCCCAATCAAGGGTCTGCGCCGCAGGCCCCTTCCTTAACTCAAAGACGCTAACGCGTGGACGGCGCGGGGTCGCCCGCCACGAGCAGTTAGCGGGAAAAAACACGATGGCGGACGACGAGCTCGACCTGAATAGCCTCTCCGACGACGAGCTCGTCAAGCAGATGCACGACGACCTCTATGACGGCCTCAAGGCGGAGATCGAGGAGGGCGTGAAGATCCTGCTCGAGCGCGGCTGGGCGCCCTACGACGTGCTGACCCAGGCCCTGGTCGAGGGCATGCGGATCGTCGGGATCGATTTCCGCGACGGCATCCTGTTCGTGCCGGAAGTGCTGATGTCGGCCAACGCGATGAAGGCGGGCATGGCCATCCTGAGGCCCCTGCTCGCCGCCACAGGCGCGCCGCGGATGGGCAAGATGGTGATCGGCACCGTCAAGGGCGACATCCACGACATCGGCAAGAACCTGGTGTCGATGATGATGGAGGGCGCCGGCTTCGAGGTGATCGACCTCGGCGTCAACAACAGCGTCGACAAATATCTCGCGGCTATCGAGCAGCATCAGCCGGAGATCCTCGGGATGTCGGCGCTTTTGACGACCACCATGCCTTATATGAAGGTCGTCATCGACACGCTGAAGGACAAAGGCATCCGCAACGACCATATTGTCCTCGTCGGCGGCGCGCCGCTCAACGAGACCTTCGCGGAGGCGATCGGCGCCGACGCCTATTGCCGCGACGCCGCGGTGACGGTCGAGACCGCAAAAAGCCTGCTCGCTCGCCGGCAGGGAACGGTGCGGGCGCGCGAGCAGGTTTGAATTCGAAGTTATGACCCTCACGCCCGCTGCCGGCATCGACGCAGAGGCGAGCCATCCGGGCCGCCTCGCAAGCGGACACGTTCCCTCCCCCCTTGTGGGGGAGGGACAGGGAGGGGGTCGGGCCACCTTCTGTTGGCTGTCGACCGCAAAGGCCCAAATCGGAAAGCGCGGCGCGACCCCCCACCCCGGCCCGCCCCCACAAGGGGGGCGGGGGAGCGCTCGTCGCCCGCCGCCGACGTCGAGGCCGAGGCGAGCTACCCCCGCCGCCGGAAGGGCGCGCGAAAAGTGCTCGTCATCGGCTGCGGCGCGCTCGCCCGCGAAATCCTGGCTCTGAAACTCGACTGGATCGACCTCGCCTGCCTGCCGGCGAGCCTGCACAACCGTCCCGAGCGGATTCCGGAGGCCATGCGGGCAAAAATCCGCGCCAATCGCGCCGCCTATGACGAGATCCTGTGCCTCTATGGCGATTGCGGCACCGGCGGCGCGCTCGACCGCGTGCTCGCCGAGGAGGGCGTCAAGCGGATCGCTGGGGCGCATTGCTACGAATTCTATGCCGGCAGCGAGGCTTTCGCGGCGCTCGCCGAGGAGGAGCCGGGGACTTTCTATCTGACGGACTTCCTCGCCCGCCATTTCGACACGCTCGTCGTCAAGGGACTCGGCCTGGACCGCTTCCCTCAGCTGCGTGACGACTATTTCCGGGCCTACCGGCGCGTCGTCCATCTTGCGCAAGTCGATGACCCGGAAACGACGGCCAAGGCCAAAGCCGCCGCGGAGCGGCTCGGCCTCGCCTACGAGCGCCGCTTCACCGGCCTCGGCGGCCTGGCGCGCTTCCTGAACGAAGAGACGCGGGACGACGCGATCGAGAAGGCGACGCTGTGGCCAGCCTGATCACCGTCTATTGGCGCGACATTCCGAGCCAGGTCATCGTCAAGTCCGGGCGCCAGGCCGCCAAGCGGGAATTGTCGCAGCGCTTCATCCGCGCGATCGATCTCGCGGCGATGCACGCCAAGGCGAAAGGCGCCGACGAGTATCTCGACGACTGGCGCCGCAGCGAGCCCGTCGCGTGCGGCGACGATCTCGAGCACGAAGCCGACACGGCGGCGGCCCGGCTCGAGGCCGAATACGACATGCACCGCCGCGCGGTCCTCGCCAGGCATGACGGGCGCGAAGCGCCGTCTTGACGAGGCTCACCTCCTCCGCCTTGGGGCCGCGCGGGAAGCGCCGCGCCAAAGTCTGATACTGTTTCCGGATGAATGGATCGGGGCCTGTCGGTCGTTCGCCGAGCGAGTTCCCTCCCCCCTTGTGGGGGAGGGTTAGGGAGGGGGGTTGCGCCGTACGTTTCAATTGTTCGCTTCGAAATGCCAAACGGAAAGGCACGGTGCGACCCACCACCCCGGCCCGCCCCCACAAGGGGGGCGGGCGGGCGCGCGGCGCTCGGAGCCACCATCAGGGAGCGTATGAGAGACCGGTCTTTGAGCGCACATCGAATCGTCTTCATCCCCTCGGGCAAACGCGGCGACTTCGCGGAGGGGACCAGCTTGCTCGCCGCGGCGCGCGCGCTCGGCGTCGATCTCGATTCGGTCTGCGGTGGGCGGGGCATCTGCGGACGCTGCCAGATCGAAATCGCCGAGGGAGAGTTCGCCAAGCACGCCGTCAATCGCGCGCCGGTCACGCAACCCCTTGGAACGAGGTGGAACAGCGCTACGTCGACAAGCGCGGGACTTTTGCGCCCGCGCGCCGGCTCGGCTGTCAGGCAAGAGTTTGCGGAGACCTCGTCGTCGACGTGCCTGCCGAGAGCCAAGTCCACCGGCAGGTGGTGCGCAAGCGCGCCGAGGAGCTTCCGATCGAGATCGATCCGATCGTGCGGCTCACCTATGTCGAGGTCCGCGAGCCGAACCTGCGCGAGCCGGCGAGCGACTTCCGCCGTCTCCAGGAAGCGCTCGCCGAGCAATGGGGCCTCGCCGACGCGACGGCGGACCTCGCCATCCTGGCGAGCCTGCAGAAGACGCTGCGCGCCGGCGGGTGGAAGGCGACCGCCGCCGTGCGCAAGGGACGCGACATCGTGGCGATCTTCCCCGGCTTCGCCGAGCGCGCCTTCGGCGTCGCCGTCGACGTCGGCTCGACCACCATCGCCGTCTATCTCTGCGACCTCATGACGGGCGCCGTCGTCGCCTCGGTCGGCGCGATGAACCCGCAGATCCGCTTCGGCGAAGATCTCATGAGCCGCGTCTCCTATGTGATGATGAACCCCGGCGGCGATAAGGAGCTCACGCTCAGCGTCCGCGAGGCGATCGACGCGCTGATCGGCGAGGCGGCTTCGCAAAGCGGCGTCGCACGGAGCGAGATCGTCGAAGCGACCTTGGTCGGCAACCCGATCATGCATCATCTCGTCCTCGGCCTCGATCCGACCGAAATCGGCGCCGCGCCCTTCGCGCTGACGATCGACGGCGCCTACGAGGCCAAGGCGCGCGATCTCGGCCTCGACATCGCGCCCGGCGCGTTCGTCTACGCCCTGCCCTGCATCGCCGGCCACGTCGGGGCCGACACGGCGGGCGTCGTGCTGGCGGAGGCGCCCTATCTCGGCGACGAAATGAGGCTCATCGTCGACGTGGGCACCAACGCCGAGATCGTGTTCGGCAACCGCGAGCGTCTGCTGGCGGCCTCGTCGCCGACCGGCCCGGCTTTCGAGGGCGCCCAGATTTCCTGCGGCCAGCGCGCGGCGCCGGGCGCGATCGAGCGCATCCGCATCGATCGAGCAACTCTCGAGGCGCGCTTCAGGGTGATCGGCTGCGACCTCTGGTCGGACGAGCCGGGCTTCGCCGAGGCTGCCGCAAACACGGGCGTCACCGGCGTCTGCGGCTCTGGGATCATCGAGGCGATCGCCGAAATGGTTCTCGCCGGGGTCATCACCCAGGACGGCGTCATCGACGGGACGCTCGCCGCCCGTTCGCCGCGCGTCGAGGCTGTCGGCCGCACATTCGCCTATGTGTTGAACGAGGGGCCTCCGCGGCTCCTGGTCACCCAGACCGACGTCCGCGCGATCCAGCTCGCCAAGGCCGCGCTCTACGCGGGAGCGAAGCTTCTGATCGAGAGGCGGGGCGCCCCGCCGGAGCGCGTGACCCTCGCCGGCGCCTTCGGCGCCCAGATCGATCCCCTCTATGCGATGACGCTCGGCCTCATCCCCGACTGCGACCTCGCCAAGGTCGCGAGCGCGGGCAACGCCGCCGGAACCGGCGCGAGGGTCGCCCTCGTCAACCTCGCCGCCCGCGCCGAGATCGAGCGCGTGGTGCGGCGGATCGAGAAGATCGAAACCGCGATCGAGCCGAACTTCCAGAACCTGTTCGTCGCCGCGATGGCGATCCCCAACAAGACCGACCCCTTCCCGAATCTCGCCCGGCGGATCGATCTGCCGGCGCTCCGGGAGGCGACAAGCGCGGCGGCGCGCCGCCGCCGGCGTGGCGCAGCCGCGCAAAACGCGTAGCGCCAGTATTTATGCCGCGCGAGGCAGTATGAACAGCCCGGGTTCGACCGTTGCTGCCGTTCAAATTCGTACCGATGAAAGGCGGGAATGCGCAAAAAGCGGTCATTCGCCGATGACGCGGCAGACGGGTCAAATCGATCCACAGCGTCCCTACAAGTTGGGTACCAACCTAGCCTTCGAATTTGTCCAGGTGTGGCCCTTCGTGAACCGCGTGCGCTCAGAAGGCGGGGGATCCCCCGCCGTGTCGGCCTCCTGCGGCTCATCAGCGCGCGCTTGCTCGACGAGCGCTGGCGCCGCCGCGACGGCCGGCTGGTGTTCGCCGAGGCAGAGGAGCGCCAAAGCGCGCTGACGCCACGGGCAAAGCGAAGCAATTTCCAAGACGCCGCGGCGATCTTTGGCCTTGTCGACTGTCTCGGTCCGATCAGATACTCGAATGGAGGCCGAGCTTAAGCCGCAGCGGCGTCCGCGCGCATGCGCTCAATCACAGCGCGCACGCCGTTCGAGCGCTGCGGCGTGAGATGCTGCTCCAGACCCAGCGCGCGAAAGGTGCCCAATGCGTCTACGGCGAGAATCTGCTTTGGCGCCCGATCAGAGAAAAGCGCCATCGAGATCGCGATCAACCCGCGCACAAGGTGCGAGTCGCTGTCGCCGCGATAGTGCAGGATCGTTTGGCCGCTGGCGCTTATTCTATCCTCGCGTTCCAACCACACCTGACTGACGCAGCCCCGCACCTTGTTGATTTCATTGTGGGCCGCCTCGCTCAGTGGCTCGAGCGTATGACCGAGTTCGATGACATAGCGATAGCGATCCTCCCAATCGTCGAGGGAGGCGAAATCGTCGCGGATGGTCTCGAAATCAGCCAGTCGATCCTCGAATAGTGAATGTGCCTTGAAGGGACTGTGGCCACGGCCGCTCCGGCGCCCGATCATATCAGATAGGCCAGTCTCGGTCGGGCCGCCAAACGGTGGTGCCCTGTCCGCGTCAATCACCCGCGCCACGATTTGGTGAGAAGTATTGGAGTTTGTCCAGCTTCCCCTCCCAATCCTTGGAATCGGGGGGAGGCGCTTTCTTAGCCGTAATATTTGGCCAGATTTTCGCGTATTCGGCATTCAGCGACAGCCACTTCTCAAGCCCTGAGTCGGTGTCCGGCTTGATTGCGTCGACAGGACATTCCGGCTCGCAGACCCCGCAATCGATGCATTCGTCCGGGTGGATGACGAGCATGTTCTCGCCCTCGTAGAAGCAGTCCACAGGGCACACCTCGACGCAGTCCATGATTTTGCAGCGAATGCAACTCTCGTTGACGACGTAGGTCAAGTGACCGTCCCTTCAGCCGATCGCAGTGGTGAACTCATTCACGGTATCGGTCCTCGCGGCGCTCGCTCTCTCGCCGAAAAATGGACGCAGAGGAGACCAACGTCCTCCGGCTCGATCGGAACGCCGAACAGCAGGCATTCGAGAGCTGACTGGGTCGCGCGCGTTGGGCAGCGGTAGGCTACTCCATCGAGATACTCGCAGTCCCGGCACACACCGAAGTGCCGATGTGCCCCACTGGCAGCTACCGTGGTCAGCACGCGGCGCAGGGCGCGGTGCACCGCGGTTTGCTCTTCTGGGTCGAGCGAGTCCACGGCGCGCACCAGAGCTTCGAACGGATCGCGCGCTATCGTTTCTTTGCCTTTGTCCGCCAATCGGAGAACAACGCTTCGCCCGTCCGCCTCGGATCGCTGTCGGACCAAGTACCCGCCCGCCTCGAGCACCTTGATGGCTTGTGATGCAGTGCCCCGGGTCGTCGCTTGAAATTCCGCGAGTCCCGATGGGTTGCGCGAGAACTGGTTGGCTCGGGCGAAGAATCGGAGCGCCATCCATTGGGCAGGGCTGAGCTCGCCGTGATAGCCCTCGGCTTGCACAAGCCGCCCCATCAGTAGCAGGAGTTCCGCGGTTTCGCGTCCTGACATCATTGCCTCTCGGAAAATTATAATAGCGTTTCGATATTAACTTGACAAGCAGTCCGACCCAGATAATTTTGTTTCGACACTAGTTGGAAAGCGCTGGTCATCGCCCGCGCCACTGCCTGGCCGATCCTCACGGCCGAGTCCGGCCTCACCCGCTGTCTTGAGGAAATCGGCGGGTCCCGGTGTTGAAGCGCCAGCAAGAATACCTGCGGGCCAAGCGCTAGCGCGAGCTGAGGATGGAAAGTTATCCGAAGTTTCAAAATGAAGTCGGGGTGCCAGTTGTGCGCATTGGCTCCCGAGAGTTCACATGCATTGGGGATAAACCGCCGCAAGATCACCCACACATCTACCTCAATATGGGCGATGCCGGTGAGATCGTCTGCCCCTATTGTTCTACGCTATTCCGTTTCGCTCCGAGATTGGGCGCACGCGAAGCTGATCCGGCAGATTGCGCTTACGGTGACGTGGACTGAGCGGAAAAGCAGCACGCAGCTTCTCTCGCCGTGATGCCCGCAGCCGACCACTGCAATTTCCGTGCGGATTTCTTGCGGACCGTGCGAAAACTCGGGCTGATCGGATTGCGATCGTTACGGGTCAAAGAGAGCCGCAAAGCCTGGAGCGGCGATCGCGAGACCGACAATCGCGTGCTGGCGTCCGCGGTCTTGCTCGACCGCCTCGCCGCGCTCCCTCTCGGCGTCACGCAGCGAAAGACTTCGGGACGCTCGAGATGCGCGGTAAGGAGCGCGCGCTGGAGCTTCATGTGCTGGAGGCTAGTGGATGAGGAACTTCTCTCGCCCCCGTTAGCCGACTTCAAGCCGAAGAACCTCGTCCGATAGCGGGCCGGTCGCGATTAAATCGTCCGTAAAGGCCGCGATGGGGGAAAAGCCGCGTGACGAGTATCAATGGCCGTAGTGCGCAATTAGGTCGTTCGCGGGCAACGCGGTCAAGTCGACCCGTTGCTGCCCTTCAGGATCAGCCCGGCACGCTCGGGGAACGACGGAATCCGGCCGTTCAGGTTCCATGGACCATAGTCGCCTACGCCGCGTAGAGTCGCTTAGAAGCGGCGCACCGTCTCACAGGGCAAAAGGAATTGCTCGCCGCCACGCAATTGGCTTAGACGAGTGGCGCACAAGCTCACGCAGCGTCGGCAATTTGTCCAAGGAAGCATTCGCTTATGAAGGCGTCATTTCAAACGGTCGATGTCTTCACCGATAGGCAGTTCGGCGGCAACCCTGTGGCGGTCATTCCCGATGCGCGCGGTCTTTCCGACGCTCAGGTGCAGGCCATCGCCAACGAGTTCAATCTTGCCGAGACGACTTTCGTGTTGCCTCCGGCCAATTCTGCAAACACCGCCCGTGTCCGGATTTTTACGCCTCGCGCCGAGATGCCGTTTGCGGGTCATCCCAACGTCGGCACGGCGTTCGTCCTGGCGCATCAGGACAGGGTTTGCGGCGTCCCTTTCGATCGCGGAACATGATCTTCGAGGAGATAGCCGGACTCGTCCGAATGACGATCGACACTGTCGATGGTCTCGTCGCGGGAGCGTCTTTGGCCGCGCCCCAGCAATTCCGGATTATTCGCGATTTCGACGTCGCAATGATCGCGCAAGCGTGCTCGCTCGAGCCGTCGGATATCGAGGTGCGCCGGCATCCGCCCTGCCTTGCCAGCTGCGGCGCGCCATTCGTTATAGCCGAAGTGCGTGATCGAGCCGCGTTGCGGCGAGCGCAACAGCGCATGGATGTCTTCCTGTCGCATTTGCCGCGAGACGAGGTGACCGGAATTCATCTGTATGTCGAGGAGGCAGAAGAGGGCGCCGACTTTCAATCGCGAATGTTCGCGCCGTTGCATGGGGTCTTCGAAGACCCTGCGACCGGCAGCGCAAATGTTGCCCTTATCGGCCTCTTGCCCATTTGCGGCCTAAATCCTCCCTGCGATTGAAAGCCGCCATTGGACAGGGCGTCGATCTGGGACGACCGAGCCTGCTGAGGGCTGTCGCGGAAAAGGTTGGCGGCGCAGTCACCGGGACATTCATCGGCGGCGGCTGCAAGCCGGTGATGTCCGGCTGGATCGACCTCCAGTAGCACTACCTAACGCTTCTCGAACAACTTGCCGGCTGATCAGGCGTCCTGGCGTCGCAGCCACTTCATCCGCTATCCCGCCGGTTCCCGCCGTTCGGCCGAGGGCCGCTTCCGGCCCTTGGACTAAACCGCTCTCGCGGTAGGGGCGGCGAGCGACGGGGGAGGCGCGCAAGGGGCTAAGGGTCAACGTGAAGGCAAGAGCCTGTCTCAAGATCGTGGGGTTCCACAACCCCATGCGAGACAGGAGCTTTCGCGATGTCTGAGAAGCCCATTAGTCCGCTGCGTCAGCGCATGATCGACGACATGACGGCGCGCCGGTTCAAGGAGAAAGTGCAAAAGGACTATGTCCGGCACGTGAGGACCTTCGCGGCCTTCCTCGGCCGGTCGCCGGATACGGCCACGAGCGACGACCTTCGCCGCTTTCAGCTCCACATGGCGAAGCAACAGATCGGCGCGCCGACCATCAACTCCGCCATCGCCGCGCTGCGCTTCTTTTTCACCGTAACCCTCGAACGGCCCGACCTGGTTCGTCCTCTGAGGATCGTCACCGAGCCGCGCAAGGCGCCGGTCGTGCTGAGCCGGGAGGAGGTGGCGCGTCTCCTCGAAGCCGCGCCCGGCCTCAAGTACAAGGCCGCGCTCAGCGTCGCCTACGGCGCGGGCCTGCGGGTGTCGGAGGTCGCCAACCTCAAGGTGTCCGACATCGACAGTGAGCGCATGACGCTCAGGGTCGAGCAGGGCAAGGGGCAGCGGGATCGCACCGTGATGCTTTCGCCGCGACTGCTCGAACTCTTGCGCCAATGGTGGAAGGCGGCGCAGCCGCAGGTCTGGCTGTTTCCCGGTCAGAACCCGATCAATCCTGTGACCGCGCGTCAGATCAACCGCGCCGTCACCGCCGCCAAGAGCCTGGCGGGGATCTCCAAGCGCGTCTCGCCGCATACGCTGCGGCACAGCTTCGCCACGCATCTGCTCGAACAGGGCGCCGACATTCGCGTGATCCAGGTGCTGCTCGAAATGGCTACATAGTGCCCACGAACAGCCGGCTGAAGCCCGTATCAGCTACCGGTTCCATCCGCGCTTCGGCGAAGTGGTCCAGATCAGACGGCGGCTCGAAAGCGGCGGCGTCGAGTTCGTCGTCGTGCTCCAACCCGACGGCTCATTCGCCTGCTTGCCGGCCTGGATGACGGAACCGGCGGCATCTCGTTTCACGATCGGCGCCGAGCCGCACTTTCCACTCCATATTCTGCGCGCGATGCGTGCGGAGGTCGATGCGCTCCTAGGCTTTCTCCTGTCCGAATCAAAGACGGAGACAGCCCAGAATGGAGCGCAAATCCGAACATCGCCAACCAAGCCTGTTCGACGAGGAGACGCCGCTCGCAAATCCGTGCCCGGCTCGCAAGGTCGAACTCGCGGCTCTCCTGGAAGCTCTGCTCCGCGAGATCGCGGCGACGCTGGTCCAACTTAAGAAGCCGGGAGAGCATCCGTGAGCAAGATCACCGTCGAGCATCTGCAACGCATCGCTTGTGTTTATGTCCGTCAATCGACCCCGGATCAGCTCGTGCACAACCTCGAGAGCCAGCGCCGGCAATACGGACTTGCCGATCGCGCCAGGCAACTTGGCTGGACGACCGTCGAGATCATCGACGACGATCTCGGACGATCGGGCGGCGGCGTCGCACGTCCGGGCTTCGAGCGGTTGTTGGCCGCAATCTGTGACCGTCGCGTCGGCGCCGTTTTCGCGATCGAGGCTTCGCGTCTCGCCCGCAACGGCCGCGACTGGCACACGCTGATAGAGTTCTGTGGATTGGTCGGCGCCATCCTCGTCGACGAGGACGGAATTTACGATCCTCGCCATCCCAACGATAGATTATTGCTGGGCATGAAAGGCACGATGAGCGAACTCGAGTTGTCGCTGTTCCGCCAGCGCTCGCAGGAAGCGTTGCGTCAGATGGCGCGTCGCGGCGACCTGGTTCTCGGCGTGGCCGCGGGCTATGTGAAAGTCGGACGCGGCCGGATCGAAAAGGACCCGGACCAGCGCGTGCAACAGGCCATTCAACTCGTCTTCACGAAATTCGCCGAGTTGCAGAGCGCCCGGCAGGTGCACGTCTGGGTCAGAGACGAAGGAATCGAATTGCCCGCCAAATCGCGGCGGGGTGATGCGCACGGCGTCGTTTGGCGCTTGCCGCCCTACAACATCGTGCACAGCATCCTGACCAATCCAATTTATGCCGGCGCCTATGCATTCGGACGCACGACGAGCCGAATCAGCGTAGTGGACGGCCGCAAGCGCGTTCGTCGTGGCGTGCACCGGCCGATCGATGAATGGGACGTCCTGATCAAGGACCATCATGCCGCCTACATCAGCTGGGAGGAGTTCGAACGCAACGTCAAAGCAATCGCCAACAACGCGACCGGCATGAGCAGCGCGCTTGCTCGCGGGGCGGCCCGCGAAGGCGAGCTTTTGCTGCCTGGGCTTCTGCGCTGCGGCCACTGTGGCCGCAAACTCCATGTGCACTACGGCGGCAAGCTCGGCCGCTATAACTGCTATGGCGCGCGCATGAACCACGGCGCCAAGCGATGCATCTCGGTGAGCGGCTTGAGCCTCGACGCGGCGATCGCCAAGGAGGTGCTGCGCATCCTGAGACCGCTCGGTGTGGAAGCGGCGGTCAAGGCGATCGAAGTCCAGTCGAGCGAGACCACAGCGGCTCAGCGGCAACTGGAACTCTCCCTGCAGCAGGCCCGGTATGAGGCCGCTCATGCCCGTCGACAGTACGATGCTGTCGATCCGGCCAACCGGCTCGTCGCCGGCGAGCTGGAGCGCCGGTGGAACGAGGCCTTGCAAGCCATTGCCCGGATCGAGGGCGACATCGCGGCTATGATCGCGCGGCGTCCGCCCCCGCTTGGCGAGCCGGAGCGGCAGCAACTCCTTTCGCTCGGCGCCGATCTCGAACGCGCCTGGTCGCATCCCGCCGCGACGCCTGCGACCCGCAAGCGGATTTTGCGCACTGCGATCTCGGAGGTCGTCGTGCGCCGCGACGGCGCGATCATTCATGCCGTCCTGCACTGGCAAGGCGGCGATCATACTGAGCTGCAGGTGAAGCAGCGGCTGAATGCAGCCGGCCGGCACAATCCGCGCATTCCCGACGAAACGATCGCGCTCATGCGCGAGTTGGCCCGACTGATGCCGGACCGTCAGATTGCGCGCCTGCTCAACCGCATGGGCGTCGCGACCGGATATGGCAATGCGTGGACGCAGGAGCGCGTGCGCGGCTTTCGCAATCACCACGAGATCGCCGGCTACCGCGACGGCGAATGGGCTGAGCGCGGCGAGATCTCGCTCGAGGAGGCAGCCAAAATCATCGGGGTGTGCAGTATGACGGCGCTGCGCATGCTTCGCCGTGGCGACATCAAGGGTCGCCAGGTCTGTCCCGGGGCTCCATGGGTGATCAGGACCTCAGACCTGGCCGGGTTTACTGATCGCAATCAGCCACACCGTCCGCTAACACCAAATCCTGATCAGCGGGTCTTTGATTTTCAATGAGTTGATTGAAGGTGCATTATGACGCGTGTCCGCTCGGCCACGCCAAGCTCGAGACGACGGCGCTCTACACCCGCGTCGCGGTCAGCACGATCCGCGATGTCGAGAGCCCGCTGGACCGGCTCAGCCTCAACCCAACGAAGCGACCGCCGCCCGCCTGACCGCGGCCGCGTGGCGCGGCCCCGCCTGGAGGTCGCCGACGTCTTTCGCGCCCACGGAGCGGCGTGGCGCGAGGCCAACGCCGGACATGTGAGCCTCGCCCAGCTGAAGGTCATGTCGGCGATCGAGACCTGTCGCACCGCCGCGCTCGGCGGACACGTCGAGCGCTGCGAGGACTGCGCGCACGAACGGATCGCCTACAATTCCTGCCGCAACCGCCACTGCCCGAAGTGCCAGGCCGCGGCGGCGCGGCAATGGCTCGAAGAGCGCGAGGCGGAATTGCTGCCGGTTCCCTACTATCACGTCGTCTTCACCCTGCCGGCGTCGATCCGCGCGATCGCGTTCCACAACAAGGCGGCCGTCTACGACCTCCTGTTCAGGACTGCCGCCGACACTCTCATGACCATCGCCGCCGACCCCAAGCATCTCGGCGCGCGCATCGGCCTCACCGCCGTCCTCCACACCTGGGGTTCGACGCTGATTCACCATCCTCATGTCCATGTCATCGTTCCGGGCGGCGGCCTTTCTCTGGACGGCGAACGCTGGATCGGCTGCAAGCCTGGCTTCTTCCTCCCCGTGCGCGTGCTCTCGCGCCTGTTCCGCCGCCTCTTTCTCGAAGGCCTCGCAGCCCTGCATGAGGCCGGCCGGCTCACCTTCCTCGGCGACCTCGCCCCGCTCGCCGACAAGCGCGCCTTCGACGCCGCGCTCGCCCCGTTGCGGCGCTCCAAATGGGTCGTCTACGCCAAGAAACCCTTCGCCGGACCGCAAGCCGTCCTCGCCTATCTCTCCCGCTACACCCACCGCGTCGCGATCTCGAACTCCCGGCTCGTCGCGCTCGACGAGGCCGGCGTCACCTTCAAGTGGAAGGACTACCGCATCAAAGGCCGCGACCGGCTCAAGACCATGACGCTCGACCCCGCCGAGTTCATCCGCCGCTTTCTCCTGCATGTGCTGCCCAGCGGCTTCCACCGCATCCGCCACTACGGCCTGTTCGCCGGAACGGTTCGAGCGCACAACATCGAGCGCAGCCCGCCAATTGCTCGCCGCGCCCAAGCTCTCGCCCCGGAGCGCGCAGGCCGAGGCCGACAGCGAGACCGAAACACCCTCGCCTGCGCGCCGATGCCCGTGTTGCGGCGGCCGGATGGTCATCATCGAGACGTTCGAAGGCGCCCGCCCCGCACGGTCGACCTCGCCGAGCCGGATCAGGATCGACACCTCATGATCGACGTCGCCCTGCCATCCGCCGCGCAACGCCGTTCCTTCCCGCCTCCAGCCGCGCGCCGGAGCACGAAGCCGACGTCCTCACACGCTCGCCAGTCCCTCTCCAACCGCCGCGCCTGCGTCCGCCGCGCGCAAAATCCTCCGCAAAAAAGCTCGTCGTCTTCACTCCCGCCGCGAACTATCCCCGCCGCCAGCGCCCGAACTCCCACGAGCGCTTCGTCCGCCAGCCCAAAATCTCCATAGGTCGGGCCCGCCGAACCAGCCCCAACCTCCCCGCGGTTTCCTCCTTGGGAGGCTTTCGAACGCCGGCCCCGGAAGCCGCACGACCGTCTCGTAACGGGCCGGCGTCCGAAACCCTTCACCAAAGCAGGGCTCCAAGGCCGTGGTCTGCTACGTCCGCAATACGTCGATTGCGGGCGTTCCATAGGCGACGACCATAGGGTCGGTCCCCGCCGGTTCCTGCCGTTCGGCCTACGGCCGGCTCCCCGCCCATCTGCGACGTTGCGCTCACGGGTAGATGCCTTGGCCTGCGCTTTTTTGTTCCTCGGAGGAATCCGCTCGCCCTCGACGCGAAAGGCGAGCGCCTGATCTGGCTGAAGCGCCTGTCGTGGACCGCCTCTCGGAGATGCGTGGTCCGCCGAGAGCTACAGCGACGTGATTCTGCGGCTAACGGCGCGGCGCGTATCGTGAGCCAACTCGATCTCCACCAGCGTCCTTGACGACAGAACGCAAGCGGGCAGAGCGATCAGCGCTTTGCTTCACGACCTGTCTTCCCGCGGAGGAAACCGATCGGCGTGGGCGACGGGGGCCGCGATCCGGGCGAGCTCGTCGCTCAAGATTACGCCCGTGCGCTCGGGATCGGAGGTCGGGACGATGGAAATCGTCGCAACGATGACGCTGCCGCCGCCGGGTCTCGGCAGAAGGCGCTGATAGCGGCCGCCCTCTTCGCCGGAGCGAAGCTTCTGATCGAGAGGCGGCGGCCGCCCGAGCGCGTGACCCTCGCCGGCGCCTTCGGCGCCCAGATCGATCCCATCTACGCGGATGACGCTCGGCCTCATCCCCGACTGCGACCTCGACAGAGTCGCGAGCGCCGGCAACGCCGCCGGGACCGGCGCGCGGGTCGCGCTCCTGAACCTCGCCGCCCGCGCCGAGATCGAGCGGATCGAGAAGATCGAAACCGCGATCGAGCCGAACTTCCAGAACCTGTTCGTCGCCGCGATGGCGATCCCCAACAACACCGACCCATTCCCGAACCTCGCCCGAGCGGATCGACTTGCCGGCGCCGCGGGAGGCGAGCACCGCAGCCGGCCGGCGCCGCCGGCGCGGCGCGGGCGACGATCAGGCAAGACGAGATCAGATCCAGTTCCGTTGGAATCGTCTCGCGAGGAGGTATGGGCGCTCGGAATGCGAGCGCGGAGTCGGTCTCCGACCTTCTGCGCCTGCGAGGCTGGCGTCCGCGTTGCGCGCCCGCAACAATTTGTCGCGCGATGGCTTGACGAAAACAAAACAAGAACATATGATGTTCGCGGAAGCGGGCGCACCCGCCGCCAGCGTGCTGTTTGAAAGCTCAATGCTTTATGCGTCCGTAGATAAGGCCTTTAGCGGCTGGAGATGCGGCGGCAATGGTTCGAGCCGATCGAATGGCGGTGCTGCGGCGGCTGGCGCGATGGAAATGGCGCCGCAAGCCTCTAAAAAGATTGATTTTGGCGATGGAAATGGCGCGGTCGGAATTCCGCGGACGTCGAATGAAGGGACGAAGCGGCGAAGGGGCGCCTGCCCGGAAATGGCGCCGCAAGCCGTTGAAAAACCAAGATCCGAGCCCGGAAACGGTACGGCCTCCCGAGGCCGCGCCCCGCCGGGATCATCCCCGGTCGGATGAACCGCGCGCAGAGGCCGGGCGCGGAGCGGCGGCGGGGATGTTCGTCCCTCGATTCGTCCGGTGGCGGGCCAGCGTTAATGGCGTGCGCGACTTTGGAATCCTGTGCATGAAATTGTAGCGCGCGACGTGGTAGCTCGGGTCGAAGCCGTAGAAGTTGAGGCGCAGGCGGGCGAGCTCCTCGGCGCGGTATTGCTCGAGCGGCTTCTCGGCCTCGTCCCTTTCCCGCCGCCTCCGCTTGTCGGCGAGCCGCGCCTCGAAATCGGGGGCGGTCGTCATCATGCGCGCGCGTTCGGCGATCATCGCCGGGTCGAGCGCGGACGACGGCGGCAGAATGCGGTCGACGAGGCCCAGGCGGCGCGCTTCGCTGACGCCCATGGGCAGCCGAGCCTGGGTGACGCGCCGCGCATTCTCGGCGCCCGCGCGCCGCGGCAGGAGATAGGTCCAGTATTCTGAGCCGTAGAGGTTGCCCATGTCCTTGTAGTGCGGGTTGAGCACCACGCTTTCGCATGCCCAGACCTCGTCGGCGGCGAGCGCCAGAAAGACGCCGCCCGCGCCGGCGCTCCCGCGCAGGGCGGAAACGACCAGCCGATCGGCGGTCGTGACGATGTCTCGGGCGAGATCGTCCATGGCGTTGATGTTGCGCCAGAACTCGTCGGCCGGACTGTCGGCGGCCTCGATCAGGCCGAGATGGAGGCCGTTCGACCAATAGTCGGGCCCGCCCATCAGGAGGAGCGCGCGGGTCGGGCGCGCGAGCGCCTCGGCGTAGGCCGCGCGCAACGCCTCGCACTGCGCCGTGCTCATCGCGCCATTGTAGAAGGCGAAGTGAAGAAACCCGACCGGCCCGTCCTCCTCGTAACGGATCGGCGCGTAGCCGCTCGCGACGGGCAGGCCGGCGCTCTCTTGGGCGAACACATGCGAGGCCGGCAGCTTCAGCGCCTCCTCGCGCTCCTTGCGCACATGGCCGATCCACACGGCGCCGTCGCGCGTGGCGCGGGCGAGCGCGCCGTCGCAGCGGGCGACGACCGAGCCCGGCGCTCCGCCAAGGCCGCCCGCGGGATGCGCGTCATAGAGCCGGACGGGGCGGCCGAACAGCGCGTCGCGTATGCCCGGCGCGCCGTCGGCGCTGCGGATCTTGCGCAGCACGGCGTCGGTCGAGTCCTTCGCCCAGTCGATGGCGCGGTCGCTCTGGCGGCAGGCCCTTCGGGCCCGGCCGCGCAGCCGAGGATCGGCGGGATCGGGGCGTTTTGGCGCGAAGGCGCCGGACTGGATACGCTCGAGCGCGGCCAAGACCGCCTCGACCGCCGCCTCGGCGACCTCGCGGCGGTAGAGGCTCGACTTCGTCGCCGCGCGCATCGGGAACGTCGCCGACGCCCACACCGGCCCGGCGTCCATCTCGGCCTCGGCCTCGAGCACGGTCACGCCCCATTCGGCCTCGCCCTCGAGCGCCGCCCAGTCGAGCGCCGAGGGACCGCGGTCGCCGACGACGCCCGGATGAACAATGAGGCAGCGGCGGCTGCGCCACACGTCCTCGGGGATGGCCCGCTTCAGGAACGGGGCGAGCACGACGTCCGGATCGAACAGCGCGACCGCCTCGCGGGTCACCTCGTCGTTGACGTCGAGCTCGACCGACGCCTCATGGCCGCGTTCGATCAGCTCGACGTAGAGCCGCTGGGTCAGGCTGTTGAAGCTGTGACAGAGGAAGAGGACGCGCATGAAAGCTCAGCAGATTCGCGGGAGCTGCTCGCCCGACAGCCAGTCGACGATGCGCCCCCCGCCGAAACCGTCGTCATCTGCACGAAACGATGCTCGTCGGCGACGACCTCGCCGATCAGCGCGGCCTCCCATCCCAGCGGATGGGAGCGCATGGCCGCGAGCACGGCGTCCGCCGAGTCGGTCGCGACGATTGCGACGAGCTTGCCCTCGTTGGCGACATAGAGCGGGTCGAGTCCCGAGGAGTTCGCAGGCCGCCGCCACCTCCGGCTTCACCGGCACCGCCTCCTCGGAAATGGAGAAGCCGACCTGAGACTGCTGGGCGAGCTCGTTGAGGGTCGCGGCGAGACCGCCGCGCGTCGGATCCCGCATGACGCGCAACCCGTGACCGCCGGCCTCGACCATGGCGGCGACGAGTTCGTGGAGGGCGGCCGAATCCGACACGATCTCGGTTTCGAAGGAAAGGTTCTGGCGCTTCGACATGACCGCCACGCCATGATCGCCGATGGAGCCGGACAGGATCACGCGATCGCCCGGCCGCGCCTTGTCGGACGAGAGGTCGAGGCCCTTTGGCGCGACGCCGAGGCCCGTCGTCGTGATGAACACGCCGTCGGCCTTGCCGCGCTCGACCACCTTGGTGTCGCCGGTCACCACCGGCACGCCGGCCTGGCGCGCCGCCCGTCCCATGCTGTCGGCGATAAGCTTCAGATCGGACAGCGCCAACCCTTCCTCGAGGATGAAGCTCGCCGAGAGATAGGTCGGCCGCGCGCCGGCCATGGCGATGTCGTTGATCGTCCCGTGGACCGAGAGCGAGCCGATGTCTCCGCCGGGAAAGAAGATCGGCGAGACGACATAGGCGTCCGTCGTCATCACCAGGCGCCCGGCGGCGACGTCGAAGGCGGACTGATCGTTGCCGGCGCGCAGCCAGTCGTTGTCGAAGGCGGCGTGAAAGATCTCCTCGATCAATTGTCCCATCGCCCGGCCGCCCGCGCCGTGCGAAGATCGACCCGGCCGTTCTTGATGTCGAGCTTGCGGCGAATCGGCTTTTCGCGGCTCACGCGACTTCCTTCTCGCGCCGGCTTTGCGCGTGTTCGCGGAAGCGCCCAAAGGTCCAGTGCGCCGAGCAGGCGCCTTTGGGCGAGACCATGCACGATCCCATCGGCGTGTCGGGCGTGCAGACCGTGCCGAACAGCTTGCAGTCGGCCGGCTTCTTGACGCCACGCAGGATCGCGCCGCACTCGCAGGCGGGATTGTCCTTGGCCGGCTTTTCCTCGAGGCCGAAGCGGCGCTCGGCGTCGAACGCAGCGTATGCCTCCTTGAGGCGCAGCCCGCTGTAGGGCACGAGCCCGAGGCCGCGCCACTCGAACCTCTTGCGCAGCTCGAAGATTTCCGCGACCTCGGCCTTGGCCCGCTCGTTGCCCTCCGGCTGCACGGCGCGGCGGTACTGGTTCTCGACCTCGCAGCGTCCCTCGTTGACCTGGCGCATCAGCATCAGGACGGCCTGCATCACGTCAAGCGGCTCGAAACCGGCGACCACGACAGGCTTTGCGAACTCCTCGGCGAAAAACGCATAGGGCTCCGTGCCGATCACGGTGCTGACGTGGGCCGGGCCGACGAAACCGTCGATGCGCACGCGGCCGAATTTTCGCACGTCCGGGCTCTCGAGGATGTTCTGGATCGCCGAGGGCGTCAGCACGTGGTTGCAGAAGACGGTGAAGTTCGCGAGCTTCTTCTTGGCGGCCGTCCGGATCGCGAGCGCGGTCGGCGGCGTCGTCGTCTCGAAGCCGATGGCGAAGAAGACGACCTCGCGGTTCGGCTCCGCCTCCGCAATGCGAATGGCGTCGAGGGTGGAATAGACCATGCGGACGTCGGCCCCTTCCGCCTTCGCCTTGATCAGGCTCGAGCCGTTGGAGCCGGGAACGCGCATGACGTCGCCGTAAGCGCAAAGGGTGACCCGCGGATGGCGGGCCAGGGCGATCGCCATGTCGATGCGCCCCATCGGCAGGACGCAGACCGGACAGCCGGGGCCGTGGATCATCCGTACGTTCCCGGGCAAGAGATCCTCGAGGCCGTAGCGCGAGATGGCATGCGTGTGGCCGCCGCAGAACTCCATGAAGTGGTAGTCGCGCTCCGGCCGCGCCTCGCGGACGATTTCCGCCGCGATTCCGCGGGCGAGCGCGCCGTTGCGATATTCGTCGACATATTTCATGGCCGGCGTCTCCTACGCCATCGCCGCCACGGCGTTCAACAATTCGATGGTCTTCAGCGCTTCTTCGGGATCGATCTTGGCCAAGGCGTAGCCGACATGCAGCACGACGTAGTCGCCGACCTTGACGTCGTCGACGAGCGCCGTGGAAATGACCTTGACCACGCCGTCGAGGCTGACCTTGGCCATGTCGTCGGGCAGGATTTCGCGCACCTCAACCGGAATCGCGGAGGCACATTCACTCCTCCATCCAACTTTCGCCGGCCTGCGCCCGGGCGAGCGCAAATGCCGCCTGTCCGAACGACAGGCCTCCGTCATTGGCGGGGACCTCGCGCGGCAGCGCCGGGTCGAGCCCGCGTGCCCTGAGCGCCCCGTTCAGCCCCTCGGCAAGCACCCGGTTCATCATGCATCCGCCGCCGAGCGCGACCCGCGCCAGCCCCCTGGCGACGCTTCGCCGCCGATCCACTCGGCGAGCCCCGCGATCAGCGTTCCGTGGAAGGCCTCGGCCGCCTCGCGGCCAGCGAGATTTTCGCGCAGCATCGTCTCCGCCATCGGAGCGAGATCGAGGCGGCCGTCCTCGATCGTCCAGCCCCCGGGAACGGCGTGCGTCGTCCGGACGAGCGCCTCGAGCTCCATCGCCGCTTGTCCCTCATAATCCTGGCGAAGGCAAATGCCGGCGAGCGCGGCGGCGGCGTCGAACAGCCGTCCCAGGCTCGTCGTCCTTGCAAACCGGGCGCCGCGCGCGAGCGTCTCGGCGAGGCGCGCAGCGTCGGGAACGCCGGGAAAAATCCGCGAAGCCAGTTCGAGCCGGCCGAGCCGATGCAGCATCGCCACGCCCATCCGCCACGGCTCGCGCGCCGCCCTGTCGCCGCCGGGCAGCGCCAGAGGCGCGAGGGCGCCGACGCGCGTCCATTTCGCCCCGTCGAGCAGGATCAACTCACCGCCCCAGGGCGCGCCGTCCGCCCCGTAGCCGTGCCCGTCGAGCGCGACGCCGAGGACCGGGCGGTCCATCGCCGCTCGGCGACGACCGCCGCGACATGGGCGACATGATGCTGGACCGGGATCACTGGCAGTCCGGAAATGGCCGAGCGGGTCGAGATGAAATCGGGGTGGAG
>CAVYIZ010000045.1:0-59161 GCA_963768555.1 uncultured Alphaproteobacteria bacterium | reverse complement strand
AATAGAGCCACTTGCAGAACGTCTGAGCGCGTCGGCTCGCGCACGAATGAACATAGCTGAGACGTGTTGGCTTAAGTCGTTTTTGACGGTTGTAACGCCGCTTCCGCCGTTTTTTTGCCTTCGCGGACATTTTGGCGTGGATTTTGGCCATGTTTCGTCGACCTCCCGATTTTTTGGGAGGCTCCGGACCCGTTTTCGCGCCGCGATGCGGCTCGCTATGCGATGAGACGGATGATCTGAGAAACGGTGATGACCAGAATGCCGAACATCAGATGGCACATCACCTTCGCGGGGCCACGCACCTGGACGGTTCTGCCGCCGTGGTTGTCTTTGAGGTTGGCGTTGACCCGTTCGGCGCCGCTGCGCTCGTTGTAGCGGATATCCTCGGCGGCGCGATGGCCGACGAGCGCTCGACGCTTGTCTTCCTCGGCCAATTCCTTCTTGAGGCAGGCGTCGCGGCGCGGGTTGACATCGATGATCGGCACGTGGCCGAGCGCGCGGCTATGCGCCCTGATCTCGGCCGCATCGTAGGCGCTGTCCATGAGATCGTAGAGATTGACCAGACGCCCCGCCGTCATCGTCGCCAGGGGATGGCGACCTGACTGTCGTGGACGGAAGCCGAGGTGAGAACGCAACTGACGGGAATGTCGCCGTCCGCGGTGTCGATATGCAGCTTATAGCCGATCCATGTCTCCTGATGTCCCTTGGCGTTGCGTTTGACGCCGACGTCACAGTGCTGGGGCAGATCGGCGAGCATCTGGCTCAGCGTCATGCCGGCCTGGCGTTCCAGCCGGCTGGGCGGCTTGGGCGCGGGCCGCTCGCCCTTGCGCGGACGCCCGCGCTTGCGGGGCTTCTGCTCGAGCGCAGACGGCTCGGGCTTCTCTGCGCGTTGCGGCTTTTCATGGCCTTCGATCGCCGTCGAATCGCGCGCGATGTGACCAACCAGCCGATCCCCGTGGGTCTTGCGGATCAAGGCTTCATGCAACCGCGACGGCAAGGCGCTGTCGGCGAACTCGGCGAAGGCGCGCGAGAAAGTCGCCTCGCTGGGAACCTCGGACAGACGCGACCAACCGCACAAGCGCCGCAACGTCGTGTCGGCCTCGACGCGTTCGATCAACATCCGCGTGGTCGGCAAGTTGAGAACCGCCTTGGCCACGAAGGCCCTCGCCAATGCGGCCCGCTCGGCTGCCGGCCGTCCGGGAAAACCACCCCAGTCAGGCGCGAAAGCCTCAAGCCGCGTCATGTCCAGAACCGTCACCAGCGCTCGATGCAACTCCGTCAAGAACCCGACCGTCTCCTCAAGAAACGGGAAAAGTTCTCCTTGAAACTTCTGCCAGTATACGGATAGGGTCTCTCGTAGCGACATCGTCGGCGGTTCCTGGCTTTCTGCTTGTTTTTCCTCGCAGAATCAACATACCAGAAACCGGCCGCCGACGGTTCGCGACGCTTGAGAAATCACCCGAAAATTCGAAAATTCCGGCCGTCCGAGCCGTTTTGCAAGTGGCTCAATATTCCTCGAAGCCGGCGATCAGCGGCTGCGTCTTAGCCGGGCACGAGCCGCGAGGACCATGGCCCTTCGGCCGCGACCATGCGCATCAAGGCATGCGAGGATTCGCGGGCGGCCGAGGGCATCTGCGCCGCGAAGACTCCGCCGGACACGAGCGTCGCGGCGAGGCGCGGAAACAGCTTGTGGCGATCGGGCAAGAAATGGAGAGATGCGTTGGCGAATATGAGGTGCGGACGATCGGCGGACGTCCAGTCCGCGATATTCTGCTTGAGGAAGTGCGCGCCGACGCGTAGGCGCCCATGGGCGAGCATCGCCTCGGAGGGGTCGATACCTGTGATCTCGGCGTCGGGAAAACGGCGCGACAGCAGTTCGGCACTGTTGCCGGGGCCGCAGCCCAGATCATAGACGATGCCGGCCGAGGAGAGCGGCACGCGGGCGAGGGGATCGCCCGCCGCGAGCGTCCGCTCGTCATCGAACTTCACGTAGAGGCTTGGATTCCAGTCGCTCGAGGACGGCGGCTCGACGACTTCCTGCGAATTCATGGTTGGGAGGACAATCGTTCTGGGTTCGGGGGGAGCGCTAATCCCGGGCATGGACGGACAGCCTGCTAAGGCTTCGCCGAACAATAACCGAATCGCGGTACGAGGGCGTGCGACAGCGTGAACTCAGGGCGTCATGATTCCGGATCGAGGCGAACACTTGTATCCCGGATGGGATGATCGATGAAGACGCGATTCGCTATCGCTGGGACATGGTCGGCTCGAAGCTCGACGAACGCGGGCGGCGAATGTTCGCGGCGGGCGAGGTGAGAACTGCCGGCCGGGGCGGGCTTGCGGTGGTCTCTCGGATCACCGGGCTTGCCCGTTCGACCATCAATCGCGGCGAGGACGATCTGGACGGCGAGGAACTGCCGAAAGGTCGGGTGCGGCGTGCCGGCGCCGGCCGCAAGGCGGTCGCCGCAAGAGACCCCGGTCTCGTGCCCGCATTGAAGCGCCTCCTCGAACCGGCCACGCTCGGCGATCCCATGCGCCCGCTATTGTGGGTGTCGAAGAGCATGGACAAATTGGCGGCGATCCTGACCGACATGGGGCATCCGATCAGTGCCGGTACGGTGCGCAAGGAACTGGTGAAGCTCGGCTTCTCGCGCCAGTACAATCGCAAGGCCGAGGAAGGCTCGAAGCATCCGGACCGTAACGCGCAATTCGAGCACATCAATGCGAAAGTCGTGGCCGCTCAGGCAAAATGCCAGCCCGTCATCTCCGTCGATACGAAGAAGAAAGAGCTGGTCGGCAACTTCAAGAATGGTGGCTCCGACTATCGGCCCAAGGGCGATCCGTTACGCGTCAACGTGCACGACTTCGAGGACAAGGACCTGGGCAAGGTGGCGCCTTACGGTGTCTACGACGTGACGGCCAACACCGGCTTCGTCAGCGTCGGCATCACCAGCGATACCGCGGAGTTCGCGGTCCAATCCATCCGCACGTGGCTCGCGCGCATGGGCCGCGAACGCTATCCGGACACGAAAGAACTGACGATCACGGCCGATTGCGGCGGCTCGAATGGCGCGCGCGTGCGTCTGTGGAAGCTCGAACTGCAGAAGCTCGCCGATGAGACGAACCTCATGCTCAGCGTGCACCATTATCCGCCGGGAACGTCGAAGTGGAACAGGATCGAGCACCGCCTGTTCCGCCATATCACGCAGAACTGGCGCGGCCGGCCGCTGACGGATCGCATTGCCGTCGTCGAACTCATCGGCGCGACGACGACCAAGGCGGGCCTCAAGGTCGAGTGCGCGCTCGATGAGCGAACCTATGAAAAAGGCATCAAGGTCCCCGATGCCGAAATGGACGCCCTCGACCTCACTGGCGATGCGTTCCATCCGGAATGGAACTACACAATCAAACCCCGCCGGTTCGCAGAATTGTAGCAGTTATTGTTATGGGTGTCCTTAGCAAGTCACGTGCAGACGCCTGCAGTCAGGACCCGGCCAAGGTGGCCAAGGAGGACCGTTAGCTGTGGGACGAGGGGATGTTGAAGCTGGTCTCTTGGCTCAAGGAGGTCGGCAAGTGAACTGGACCCCATTGGTGGGACCACGGGGGGTTGGATTTAAGGTGTAATCTCGCCTGCTCCTGTCCTTCAAGAATCAAACCGCTTCTTGCTGCTTCTGTCTCTGCTGTGGGTATGTGGGCAACGCGTTTGCGTTGTCCAAGCGAAGCGGCATATCCACAGCCCTCGCCGCCGCCTCGATTTTGTCCATGCCGGCGCGCCACACCGCCATCGGCATCTGGTTGTTCATCGCCTGGTGAGGGCGCCGAAAATTGTAAAAGGTCATCCAGGAGCCGATGCCGGCCCGCGCCTCGCGGCCGTCGGCGTAGGCTTTCAGATGCACTTCTTCGTACTTGATCGAGCGCCACAGCCGTTCGATGAAAATGTTGTCCATGAAGCGGCCGCGTCCGTCCATCGAAATCTCGACGCCGGCCGTCACAAGCTTGCTGGTGAAAGCCTCGGCGGTGAAAGTGGAGCCCTGTCGGTATTGAAGATCCGCGGCTTTCCGAACCGAAGCAGCACCTCCTCCAGCGCCGCCGCGCAGAAGCTCGCATCGTTGGTGTTCGACAGCCGCCAGGCCAGAACCGCCCGGCTGGCCCAGTCGATGATCGCCACCAGATAGAGGAAGCCGCACGCCATCGGGATGTAGGTCACGTCGGCCGCCCACACGTGGTTCGGCTCGACAATCTTCAGGCCGCGCAGCAGGTAGGGGTATATCTTGTGCCTGGGCGCGGCTTTGCTCGTGCCGGGGCGCGGAACCAGCGCCTCGATCCCCATCACCCGCATCAGCCGCCGCACTCGCTTGCGGTTGACCCCACGGCCTTCCTTGTTGAGTTCGAAGGTCATTCGCCGCGAGCCGTAGAACGGAAGCTCGAGATGCAGTTCGTCGATCCGGCGCATCACGGCCAGATCGTCCGCCTCGGTGACAGGCTTTGAGCGGTAGACCCCCGAGCGCGTCAAGCTCAACAGCGCGCATTGGCGGCGCACCGACAGGTCCTTGCCAGGCCGTTCGACCATCGCTCTTCGATCGGGCGCGCTCATCGCCCTGGCCTCCCGGCCAAGAAATCCCGTTCGACCGTCAGTTGGCCGATCTTGGCGTAAAGCTTGGCCGTCTCGCGCTCGCGCTCCTCCTCGCCATCCCCGGAACCGCTCGCCCCTCGCGCGAACAGGCTCGCGACATTGTCGAGAACCTGCTTCTTCCAGGCATAAATCTGGTTCGGATGCACCCCGTGCCGCTTCGCCAGTTCCGGAACCGTCGCATCCTCGCGCAGCGCCTCAAGCGCAATCTTCGCCTTGAACGCCGCATCAAACTTCTTGCGTGACTTCGTCATTCCTCGCTCCATCGGTTGCGACAGAGCAGGACATTTCACACCTTAGCCAATGGTCCTAAATCCGGGGTCCAGCTCAAAGCAGCGAGTGCTATGAGGTGCTCGACTTAGGAAATTCGAAGAGTGGCGGCCTCGAAACACGTGGACGGGTTAAGCGTTTTGGCACGATTGTTGCTAAATAGGGGATTTGATTTTGTAGGCGCGTGTAATTTCAAATAGTTGGGCGTGGCAGAAATAGCGCATCCGGCAACTGTTGCGCGATTAATCGGTCGATCCGCTTTCAGTGGCATAGTGTGAATCAATTTCTTGCGAGCAGAAATACCGACGGCACATTCAAGCAAATTGGTTTTGCGCGAGTGGTCAAACCAATTTTTGTCATTGCGTTGTAGGCCGGGTCGATGTGGTTCGCCGTGTGAGAGGGTGCTGGCGGCAGATGATCCTGCTGTTCTTGATCGTGCGTCGCACGCCGACAATACGCGAGTTGATCGTGGCGACCCCGCTATCGCTATCCTCTCCATCGGCTACCGGCCTCTCGGCTCACGCCCCCGCGCAGCGGCTGGAGCGCAGCGACTTCGTGCTCAGACGGATTGCGGTCGTAGACCGAAGGTCCGGTTCAGCATGGAGATCGGCCTGAGGCGCGCCGGTAGGGTTGCGCTGGCCGATCCGCGCCTTCAATCGCTGATCAAGTCCCCGAACAGCTGCCAGCTCTCGCCGTTGAAAGTCTGTAGCTGCGCTTGGCGGATCGGGCGGTAGTTGATCGGCGAGGTGTTGATCTTGATGCCCGGCAGCAGCAGCGGCGTTTCGAAATCCTTGAGATTGGCCGCCTGTTTCATGATGTTTTCGCGCGAGAGGTCGTTGCCGCATTGCTTCAGAACCTGCACCATTATAATCGCCGCGCCGAATCCGAAGCCTGCATTCCCGTCGCTGAAATCGGTTGGGGAGAGATACTTCGTGCAAAACGCCTGCCATTCTTTCATGCCCTGATCGTCCTTCCAGTGCGGGTCGTTCGGGTCCTTGCCGAAAGTAGCGGCGATCACGCCCTTCGATTTCTCGGGGCCCGCCGGCTTCATGACGGAGACGATCGATTGCGAGACGTACGACATGTAGCGCACTGGGGTCCAGCCGATGTCGTAGGCCTTGCGGATCGCTTGCGCGGCGGCTTTCGGCGACGCCGCGATGAGGAAGACGTCGGCGCCAGAGCCCTGTAGGGTGACGATCTGCAAGTTGACCGTCGGCTCCAAAGCCTCGTACGAGACCTCCTTGATCACCATGCCGGCGTGATCAGGACCGAGCACGTCCCTCAGTCCAATCAGGTAGTCCTTGCCGAAGCCGTCGTTCTGATAGAGCACGCCAATCTTGGCGTCTGGCTTGGTCGTCAGAATGTGCTTGGCCAAGATGCGTGCGTCCGTCTGGTAGTCCAGAGTCCCGGGCATCGTCCAGGGGAAGTGCTCAGGATCAGAGAACGTGGAGGCCCCGCTCGAAATGAAGAGCTGCGGCACCTTGTTGTCGTTGCAATATTGTCGGATCGCCAGGTTGGTCGGGGTGCCGAGCGTGTTGAACAGAAACGCGACCTGTTCCTGCTCGACCAGCCGGCGCACCTGCTCGACTGTCTTGGGCGGGCTGTAGGCGTCGTCGAGGCTGATGAAATTGATCTTGCGGCCGTTCACGCCGCCCTGTTCGTTGATCATCCCGAAATAGGCGGCCTCTGTGCGGCCGAGCACACCATAGGCAGAAAGCGGCCCACTGTAGGGCATGGTCTGCCCGATCTTGATTTCGGTGTCCGTAACCCCAGGCGCATTTGAGGCGAGGGCGGCTCGTGGTCCCAGGGCTACTAGAAAAGGAGGCGCTGTCTCGGTTGGAAGCGCAGAACCTGGACACCATCCAAGCGATGCAGATCCGCATGAACCTGCAACAGCTGTTCACGATGAGCCTCAAATCGGCTCGCCGTTTCCTCGACCGCTGGAACGCCTGGGTTCAAGTCTGCGACCTCGCGCCGATGAAGAAGCTGGCCAAGACGATCACCGCCAAGTCGGAAGGCATCCTCAGATCGATCGCCACCGGCCTTTCCAATGGCCCCCTGGAGGCGATCAACGGCAATGTCCAGGCCGCCAAGCGCAAGGCCAAGGGCTACCGAACCAAACGAAACCTCAAAGCCATCGTCTACCTCATCGCCGGTGACGTGCTCGCTAATTCACCCATTTGAAATAGCGACGAGCCCCGAGAACCCTCAGGAATCCCCTCATTTGGAGAACGGCGTGATTTCGAGGCTTTTTCACCCTCATGCGGGGCGAAAGAATGGCCTTAAGGTCCCACATTGAGCATGACGCGACCTCTGTCTCGACAATTCGGAGCCCCGAACTCGCGCTTCAGGACTCGTCATACGAGAGTCGTCGCAGCGAAGCGCCAACCTCCAGTTGCATTTTGGCCCTCGAAAAAATGAGGGGATAGCTGAGCCGAGAACCAGGTCGAAGCGACGGAACGAGAAATTCGTCGACAAGCTCAGATGCATCGCCAAGGTAAAAAAAACTCCGCTGGCATACGAAATTCGGCGAGGTCGCGGTCTTAGGCGACGCCCAGAAATACGTGAATCCGGATTCGATGTTTAACTGGACTGTCGCGTTGATGGATTCATGTTCGCGAGGACATCGGTTATGTTTGGTAAATGATAGACGAATCACCCGTTCGTATCCGGTATGAAGCCGTTCGTTCCTCGCTGGATGAGCGAGGTCGACGTTTGGCCGCCGCGGCGGAGGCGAAGGCGGCGGGTTACGGCGGGATCGCGGCGACCGCGCGCGCGACGAAGGTCGCGCGAAGTACGATCGGACGCGGTCTGAAAGACCTGCGCGATCCCGCTTCGTTGACCGGGAAGATACGCCGCGCGGGCGGGGGCAGTCCTCGGTTGACGACCAAGGACCCAACTCTTTTGGAAGACCTTCAAGGATTGCTCGAGCCCGCGACGATGGGTGATCCGATGCGACCGCTGCGATGGGTCTCCAAGAGCCATGAGAAGTTGGCGACGGTGCTTCGCGGGATGGGTCACAAAGTGAGTTCCTCGAGCATTCCCAAACTTCTGGCGGAGCTGAAATATTGTCGCCATTTCAACCGCAAGACCAAGGAAGGGAGCAGCCATGCCGATCGCGACGCCCAGTTCGAATACATCAACGCCAAGGTGAAAGCGTTCCAGGCCGCCGATCAACCCGTGATTTCCGTCGACACGAAGAAGAAAGAGTTGATCGGCGAATTCAAGAATGGCGGCAGCGACTATGGGCCCCAGGGCAAGCCGATCGAGGTCAACACTCACGACTTCGAGGATGCGGAACTGGGCAAGGTCATCCCCTTTGGAGTCTACGACATCGGCGCCAACGAGGGCTATGTCAGTTTGGGGATCAACCGTGACACCGGACAGTTCGCCGTCAACGGCGTTCGCCTCTGGTTGGATCGGATGGGCCGCGGACGTTATACCGCGATGACCCGATTGATGATTGCGGCCGATGGAGGGGGTTCGAATGGTTCGCGGCTTCGGCTCTGGAAGGTGGCCCTTCAACAACTCGCCGACGAAACAGGCCTGACCTTACACGTCTGCCATTATCCGCCCGGCACTTCCAAGTGGAACAAGATCGAGCACCGGATGTTCTGCCACATCACCCAGAACTGGCGTGGAACGCCGCTCACAAGCGTTATCGTCGCGATCGAACTGATCGCGAACACCACAACCAAGACCGGCCTGACGATCCGCTGCGAACTCGATGCCCACGCCTATCCAAAAGGCATCAAAGTCTCCGACGAGGAAATGGCGACCCTCAACATAACCCGTGATCCCTTTCATCCCGAATGGAACTACGCTATCGCGCCGAGAAATTCGACCTGATGCGATAGTTTTTGGGCGTCGCCTTAGAGCCGCAATACCGGTTCGAGAAGAAGCGCGTTCGCCCGTTCATGCGCAGCGCGAAAGTCGTTTCTCGGGGTTGTTCAGGCCCACTACAGCGCGCGATCGTCGACTTCGCCGCGGATCAGCCTTTCGCTCTGGCGCGCGCCAAGTTGCGCGAGCACTACGGCTTCGAGATCGGAGAGAGCACGATCCAGAGGGTTACACTCGGCCATGCCGGAAACATGTTCGAAGCCGGCAAGATCTCGCTAGATTTTCCCGAAGCGCCAGGGCGTCACAAGGACATTGTTGCTGAAACCGATGGCGGCATGATCCCCATCGTGGAGCCGGACGCCCGCCAGAAGGACAAGCGCAAAGGCAAGACGCTGTCGTGGAGAGAAGCCAAGATTTCTCTCGCGCACGCCAAGGGGAGCCGGACGCCAATCTATGCCGGCGCGATCGAGGGCGGTGTCGAAACCGCCGGACGGCAACTTCTCGGATGCGCGGTTCGAGCCGGCTTCGGCGCGCAATTCCCGCGTTCACGCGGTCGGGGACGGAGCGGCCTGGATCGTGGGTCAGGTGGAAGCGCAATTCGGTCCACAAGGCGGCTATTTGATTGATTTTTATCATGTTTGCGAATATTTGAGCGCCGCCGTCAAGGCGATTGCGCCAGACGCCGCCGCGAAAGAGGCCTGGATGGAGGCGCAAAAGGAGGCTCTCAAGACAGGGCATTTGGAGAAGACGCTGCAGGCGCTCGCTCGTCACTTGGAGCCGCCGCAGTTGGCCGACGATCAAGCTCCCGTCCGAACTTGCCATCGCTATTTGAGCGGTCGGAAAAACCAACTCGACTATCGTGACGCCTTGGCCAGGGATCTGCCGATCGGCTCCGGAGAGATCGAAAGCGCGCATCGCTATATCGCACAGAAGCGCCTGAAGCTGCCAGGAGCTTGGTGGCGCGTCGAGCGCGCCGACGCCATGCTCGCCCTGCGCGTCACCCGTATCAACGGCGACTGGGACGCCTATTGGAGCAAGCGCGGCCAAAACAGCTCGCCCGCAAATCAAAACCGCCCCTCCCTATCACAAAAATCCGCAGCATGATTGCATCACTTTGGATCGCACCCAAGCGGAAGTTCCGCCTTGACACCACAGCATTGGCCGCACACTCTATTACGAACTTGTTTTCGGAAATTAACTCAGCGAACAGCCATAAAACTGGCGTAACGATGTCGTAAAACCGTCAAGCTTTGGGTCAGGACCGGCATTCATAAACGGTTTTGCCGGCAAATCCGGCTTTAAGTGACAAAAAAGCGCCGCCGCATGAGCATTAGCGCGGTGACCAAAAAACAAATCTTCGAGGAGGAAACGCAATGATTTCGCGTCGTATTTTCCTTCAATTGGCCGCGGCAGCCCCTCTAGATCCTCCTGCGTCAGACGATCGACGTTCTTCAGGAAGATGTAGCGCCGGCCCATGATCTGGAAGTTGTTCCGCGCCTCCTCGCGCCGCACCTGGTCGACGGCCTCGTTGGCGAGTTTGATGACGTGAAATTTGTCGAACGTGATCTCGGCGTTCGGCAAGTTCTCTTTGATCCCCGCCTCGAATGCGGCCCCCATGTCGATGCTGGCGTCGGTCACCGCCTCGCGCCGGCCGCCATGCGCCTCGAGGAAATCCGCGAATTCCTTCACGGTCGCCGCGTCCTTGCCGTCGGCGACGTAGACGACCTTGCGCCGCGCCATGTCAACGAACAGGCTGATGTAGTCGTGGCCGCGCCGCGCCGAAGTCTCGTCGGCGGCGATGCGCTGCACCCGCGACAAATCCAGCTTCTCCACCGCCCGCCAGACGTAGTGTTCGACGATGCGCCACAAGCGCGTGTCGTGCTCGCCGAGCCGCTCGGCCGCATTGGCGATCGGCATCGTCTTGGCCAGCGCCAGCACATAGGCCTCGAACAGCAACGTGAAACCCGATCCCGCGCGAGCCCACGGCGTCGCCACCTTGCGCACGCCGCACTCCGGACACGTCACCCTCGGCGTGCGCGCGTGCAACAGCGTGCGATGCTGGAAGAAATCCAGATGCCGCCAGGTCTCCTCCTTCGTGTCATGAACCGCGCACCCGTCGCGCCCGCACTGGGCACAGGCGAACCGACTCCCCCGCGGAAAATCAACGTATAAATCGAGCCGACCGTCCACCGCGTCGAACTCGCTGCGCGTCACCGTCCACGGCGACGAAAAACCAAGGGCCAACTGGAAAAGATCGGTGTCCTGCATCCCCCCAGGCTAAAGCACCGAGCCGCGCGCATACCTGCCGGCCAAGAAGTCCGTGTTCAATCGTATCGTCGGAGAGGGTCGCGCAGACCGCCTCGAACTCGGATTTGCCGCGTTCCTGGACGGAGCTGCGGACGTTCAGTCGTTCGCGAAGAACTACCTCGCGGTCGGCTTCAGGCTCGACTACGTCAAGGCCGACGGCGACCTCTCCACCTATACGCCAGACTTCATCGTCCGCACGAAGGACGGAGCGGTGTGGATCGTGGAGACCAAGGGGCGGGAGGAACTCGATGTGCCGCAGAAAATGGCTCGTTTGAGGCAGTGGTGCACGGACGCCACGGTTGCAGAGAACGGGACCCACTACGGCTTCGTCTACGTCGACCAGGACGGGTTCGAGAAACATCCCCCGGCGACGTTTGCGTCGGTCGTAGCCGCGTTCCGTGAATACCAAGTAGGCTGAATATGGCTCGCCCCGAGAAGACCGCGTACGAACTAAGCGACGCCGAGCGCCGCGATCTGATCGGCCTCATCCAGCAGGGCAAGCCGCTGCCGGAGAAGTACCGCTTCTTGCTCTTCGAGGACAAGCGGGAGGTGGAGTTAGTGTGGAATGGCAAGACGCGGGACGTGTGCACTACCGTGTTGCCGTTCCAGAGCCTGGAGCATATCGACGAGCCGCGCGCCGAGACGAAGACACAGGGCGATCTTTTCGACGGCCGAGGCCGCCAGCTGCGCGGCTGGACCAACAAGCTGATCTGGGGCGACAACAAGCTGATCCTGTCGTCGCTGAAGGCCGGGCCGCTGCGCGAGCAGATCGAAGAGGCAGGCGGCATCAAGCTCATCTACATCGACCCTCCGTTTGACGTTGGCACCGATTTTTCGATGGACATCGAGATCGGGGGCGAGACTTTTCACAAGGAACCAAATCTATTGGAACAGATCGCCTATCGTGACACTTGGGGACGAGGTGCGGATAGTTTCATTGCGATGCTTTATGAACGCCTAATACTTATGCGTGACCTTCTTGCAAGGGAAGGAAGTATTTATGTTCATATTGGACCTTTCATAAATTACTATATACGCTGCGCGCTTGATAAGGTTTTCGGGCGAGACCGAAGTCTACGTGAGATCGTCTGGAAAAGGGTGTCTTCTCGAAGTCACGGTTCCTATTACTCAGCTACTCACGATTATTTATTGTTTTACTCTAAGACTGAAGCTGTGTGCTGGAACCAACTATATGAACCTCTCGACGCTAACTATGTAAAGTCAAATTACCGTTTTTCTGACCAGAATGGTCGACGTTATCGCAAAGATAATTGTCTGAACCAAAATCAGAACAGGCCAAATCTGACCTTTGAATGGAATGGTCACGTCAAAACGTGGCGCTGGACAAAGAATAGGATGCAAGAATTGCATGATGCGGGTCGGCTCATATACACAAGGAATGGAATTCCTGAGTATAAACGTTACCTTGATGAGTCCGAGGGCTCATGAATCCCATCATTTTTGATCGACTCGAAATTGCCTGAATTGGCGAGTCTGCGCGTGGCGAGGTCACGAATCAGCCGGGCGGGGGCTCATGCGCAAGTCGATCGAGCGGATGGAATTGGTTCATGGTTTTGTGAAGCGCGCGTTTTCGGGGAGCTTGCACGCCAAGCGGATTTTTCGCTGGCCAATGGGACGCTGGGGGTTCTGACGGGGGCGTCGTTGGCGGTTTCGGTGATCGGCATGCGCTGGCGCAAGCGCGCGGTCTGGCGGACAGACACGCGATCAAACAGGTCGATCGCCTGCTGAGCACGCCGGAGTCGTCGTATGGGACCTGTTCGCGCCATGGGCGCGCGAGGTCGTGGGCCGGCGCAAGGCGATCGTCGTGGCGATGGACTGGACCGATTTCGACGCCGACAACCAGGCCACGCTCGCTTTGAGCCTGATCACGCGCCACGGCCGGGCGACGCCGCTCTTGTGGCTGACGGTCGACAAGGACGAACTGAAGGACCAGCGCAACGACTTCGAAGACCTCTGCCTGACGCATTTGAAGGCGATCCTGCCCGAGGGCGTGACGGTGACGATCCTGGCCGATCGCGGCTTCGGCGACGTCAAACTGTTCGAATTCCTCGAAAGCCTCGGCTTCGGCTACGTCATCCGCTTTCGCGGCAACGTTCATGCGACCGCGGCGGACGGTGAGACGCGCCTGGCCACCGACTGGGTCGGCAAGAAAGGGCGCGCCTGCCTTCTGCGCGGCGCCGAACTCACCGCCGCCCGCCACAAGGTCGGCGCGGCGGTCTGCGTCCACGCCAAGGGGATGAAGGAGGCTTGGCATCTGGCCGCCAGCGATGCGACCGCGAGCGCCTCCCAGATCGTCAACCTCTACGCCAAACGGTGGACGATCGAGCCGGGGTTCCGCGACACCAAGGATTTGCGGTTCGGCATGGGCCTGAGCGTCCTGCGCATCGGCGATCCGCAACGGCGCGACCGTCTGCTGCTGCTCAACGCCTTGGCGATCCTCCTGCTGACCCTGCTCGGCGCCGCCGGCGAAAGCCTCGGCATGGACCGATCGCTCAGAACCAGCACGGTCAAACGCCGCGTCCATTCGCTGTTCCGCCAGGGCTGCCTGCTCTACGATCTCATCCCTAACATGCCCGAGCGACGCTTAAGACCGCTCGTCGAAAAATACGAAGAATTCCTAAACCGAAACAACGTCTTCACACAAACCTTCGGCCCCGCCTGAATGAGGGGATGCGTGAGGTCCGAGGGTATCGCATTGCAGTCAGTATGGACTGACATCAACCCGGTGAACTCGCAGGCGGCCGAAGACACCGACTATCCGACGCAAAAGCCCGAGGCGCTCTTGGACAGGGTGATCCGTGCGAGTAGCAACGAGGGTGACCTCATCGCTGACCTTTTTTGTGGATCAGGTACTTCCCCTGCCGTTGCTGAAAAACTCGGGCGGAAGTGGATCGCCACCGATCTTGGGAGGCAACCAGCGCCTGTGGTGCGCCATTATCGGTGAAAATGGGTGGCGGCGCGGGCCGATTTGTCGGAGCCTTCAGCACCCCTGCGGCTATTTTCATAGCAGTTCGCGATCCACACGGAAGCGCCTTATAGGCGTTCAGCGAGAGCGCAAAGCAGCCGACCAGCCTTGCCGCTTGAACGCTGATCAGAAGGCCGCCGCGCTCGCGCAGAAGGAGCGGGAGTTCCGCGAACTCATCCTGCGCGCCTATAAGGCGGCGGGCTTCGGGCAAGGAGGGCAAGCGGAAGACGGGTTCTTCCATGGCGCTCGCAACGGACGGCTCGTCGTGATCGGTCCCATCAATTTGCCGGTCGGGCGGCTGTTCGTCGAGGAGGTCATCACCGCGTGCCGGAAGCGTGGCGCGTCGCGGGCCGACATCCTGGCCTTCGAGTTCGAGATGGGTCTGTTCCCCGCTGTGCTCGACGAGGCCCGTGCAAAGGCATCGACCTCGCGCCTAAGTACATCCCGGCGGAGGTGTTCGACAAACGCGCCGTCGACAAGGGCCAGGTCGTTTTCCACGACGTGAGCTTCATCGAGGCGACCCCGCGCTATGACAAGGGGCGCAAGCTTTCGCTCCAGATCGAGCTGACCGACTTCTCCGGTCTACTATACGCAGGGTGCGGCCGAGGCCGCCATCGCGGCGATGCGCGAGGGCAAGAGCGAGGTTATGTGCGAGCAGGGCCAGCTCTACAAGGTCAGCAAGAGCAAGGAGGGGATTGTTACGAAGGAGCGCCTCACGAAGCACTGGCCCGATTGGGCCGACTATTGGGCTGTCGACTTCGACTACATGCAGCGCAAGGAGATCATCAAAGTGCCATTGGGGACCGGCCTCGGGGGCGTCGCCATGCTCCCGGGCTTCGAGCCGCCACAGGGCGAATTCGTCCTGCCGCAGTTCGAGGAACGATGGACGGGCGGATATATTTTCGAGAACGAGTGGCAGAGCTTCCGCACGCGCCAGAGCTGCCATCTGCAGCTGATCACGGCCGAGCACACATACGATCGCCCAGGGCGCTACACTGTCGCAGTGAAGGTCATCGACATTTTCGGCAACGACACGATGACGTTAGTGCCAGTGAATGTTGGTTAGGGAGGACTTTAGAGCACTCAAAACCGCGCGTTTGGCTCCGAAGGAAAGCCGATGCGCGTGGTGGCGCTTCTCGAAGACCATCAGGGGCGATGGCGGCGGGTTGTCTTCCCCTATGTGCCGCATGTCGGCGGATAGCCTCTGGTCGCCAGGTTCGCTCGCCGAAGCAGCTGATTGCGCCGGAGGCAACACTTACACGGAAAGCGCGAAGACGTAACGGCAACCATGGCCGCGCGGCTTCGCGAACCGAGACGACTGAAGATCGAGGTTACGACGAAGTCTGAATGCAATTATGGCAGTGATTGGTTTAGGTGTCATACGAGCGGAGCTCAAGAAAAAGCGCATCCGATGGTTTTCCAACTTGCACCGCCTGCCAGGTCATCATTAGTGCTGGCCGACATCGCTCGATCCAAAGACGTACATTCTGATCATCCTGTTTTCCCAGCTTGCCAGAGAGAAGTTCGGCTGTATCAATTGCGTACGTTGCAACGTGGTAATTACTTCCACAGTCGATATGAATGTGTGGTCGCCTATGGTTCTTATTTGCATCTATATTGATTTTAAGGTATCTATTTATGACGCCACCTCTCTTGCGAACATTTCCAGTCTCCGAGAGCGTCTCTTATTGCATTTACTCTGACGATGCCAGCGTGCTTGAGTTTATTATGATCGCAAGCCTCCTCCAGCTTGTTGTTTGAGTTGCCGGCGCGCTTCATGTATTTAGGTATGTCGGGGAGCCTATTGGAACACCGATACCTTATCAGCGCGGGGTTTATGACTCGTGGGCTAAACTAGGAGCCTGTCCGAGTAATCGGTTTTTTGAGGGAAGTATACTATATATGTAACACACTATTGTTTCGTAGTACTATATGCTGTGTCCGGAGCTCAATTTTTGCATTATTCGGACAGGCTCCTACAAAGAGCGCAACTTGATTGAACGTCTCTTCGAAAAACTCAAGCAATTTCGTGCGATTGCGACACGCTACGACAAGCTCGCGAGAAACTTCCTCGGCGCAATCCGCCTCGTCGCCGTCGTCATCCAGCTCAACTGAGGACAGGCCCTAGTTCGATTGGTCGCTTCAGGACTTATTCGGGCGCGTCGCGAAAACCAAGTCGCCCATGCGAACGCGCAAGCTCTGCGTCAACCCCTCACTTCGGATCAGTTCGCCGTAGGCGACGGAAGTTACTTGCTGCCGAAGCAACACTTATTAGCCGGCGAGCCCCACGACGTAACGCCAACCATGGGCGCGCGGCTTCGCTGACCGACACAAGTGAAGGTCGAGGCCAGGCAGGTTCTTCAGCGCCCGGCGCACGCTCACCGCATGCTTGCGGTCGAGCTCCTCGCCCGGAAATGCGATTTCCGCCAGTTGCTCGACCGTGAAGTGCCGGGTCGGTTCGTTCTGGAAGGCGGCGATCAACCTGCGCTGCACGATACCCTGTCCACGGCTCATACGAAGCTCCTCACTTTTCCTCTGGCTTAGTCATTTTTGTAAAATCAGGGACAAGGACGACGTCTCTCATCTCTTCGAATTCAGTCTGGAATTTTTCGATTGCGCATCTGAGCTCACGAATTTCCTGAACCAAGTCTGTTTTTTGCTCCTTGTCGGTCGGCCGCTCGGTCTGGCTAAACCACGTCTCTATCATGCTGATTATTTCCGCATTCATTGAGCGACCGTTCGCCTTTGCCAAGGTGGCGATCCGGTCCCTCATCCCGTCTGGAAAGCGGACAATGAGGCGGTCCTGCTGCTCGCTCGGGTACGGCTTTCGTTCGGCCATGGGGCGTCCCAGTCGCTAACGTTTAAATTTATGCCGAGTTCGACCTATATGCCGACTTGACCTATATGCCGACTCGATGCTAGCTTGTTCGGCGTGCAGACGCAAGGAGGAAATCCGTGTTTGCGAGTCAGAGCCTACCTCGCCTCAACATTCGCCTAACTGCGGCCCTCAGGGCGTGGGTTGCGCAGGAGGCCGTCGAACGCAAATGCCCAATGAACACGGTCGTCCTCGACGCGCTGACCATGAAGATGGAGCAGGGGTTGAGCGAGCTGCTGGGCAAGAAGCATGACGCCGCCGTAAAATTGGCGATCTCCGTGGCCCAGTTACCCAAAGGCACGGGGATCGTCTTGCAGACGGATTATCTCAAACTGAAGACGGATATTCTGGTCAGAGCGCCGTCCGACGCGGACTATGCGGTACTAGCGCACGTTTCTGGCGAAGAGGTTGCCTTCTCTGATGATCCCACCGCAGCTGTCGCCGAGGCTGGGGCGTAGAATGATGCCGCTGCAATTCAACATCATCAATACACTCTCTTGATGTTATTAAGCGTCAGGAGCGAATTGGTCTGTTCGAGCAAATTGCCGCAGAGACCATTTGCGTGTGGCCCCGCCCGCTTGAGGGGGGAGGGGTCGTGGAGACCGAGGTGGCCAACGAACAGGGCCGGGGGATCAACAGTAATGAGCCGCCGCGCGGCGAACATAACGCAGGCCGACGTCGCCCGCGTCTTGCGCGCCGCGCAGCAGGCGGGGCCGAGTTGGCGCGTCGAGATCGATGGCGGGATCATTCGCATGGTCCAGGGGCCGCCGCCGGCAGCAAGCGATCCGCCGCCCGCCCTGCCGCAGGACGCCCTTGCGCCCGAGGAAAAATGGCGGCTCTAATGTCCGACATGAAGCACCCGCATTGGCCGCACCTGGAGCGGCGGGTCTCACGTCACGGCGTCGTCTGCTGGTACGTCAGGCGGGGCCACGGCTTTCGCACGCGGTTGCGCGCGCCGGTAGGCACGCCTGAGTTCGAAGCCGAATACCTCGCCGCCCTGCGGGGCGAGACGCCGAGCAAGCAGAAGGGGCCTGCCGCCGGGACGCTCGGCTGGCTGTGGGAGCGTTATTGCGACTCGTCGGCTTGGTTAGCCTTGTCCCCGGCGACCCGCCGTCAGCGCGAAAACATCATGAAGCATGTGCTGAAGGGGGCGGCCAGGGCTCCTCTCGGCGAGATCACCAAGCAGGTCATCGTTGCCGGCCGCGAGCGCCGCCGGGAGACGCCGAGTCAGGCCAACAATTACCTGAACACGCTGCGCCATCTGTTCGCCTGGGCGGTCGAGGCCGAGCTCGTCAAGTCGAACCCGGTCGAGGGGGTCAAGACGCTCAAGCGCCCCAAGACCGGAGGCTTTCGGGTCTGGACCGAAGAAGAGATCGCCCGGTTCGAAGCGCACTGGCCCCTGGGCACGCGCGAGCGCCTCGCCTTCGCCGTCTACCTCTACACCGGCCTCAGACGCGGCGACGCCGCCCGACTCGGCCGTCCGCACGTCAAGGACGGTCTGATCTCGATCGACACGGAGAAGACCGACACGCCGCTGGCGTAGCGAACCCGCAATTCGCCCGCCTCGGTCTCCTCGATCGCCACGGGCTCGCCGACCAGGGCCTCGCTGACGAAGATCAGGTCGCCGGCCCATTTGATCACGCCGTTCGAGCGCACGCGCCGCACGGCGCAGTCGTCCGGATAATCGGGCTCGCGCAGGGCGCAAGGATAAGCGCGATCGGAGGCGCGATAGAGCGCCGCCGGCGTCTCGAAATCCAAGGCCTCGTGCGGCCGTTCGTGGTTGTAGACGGCGCGGAACTCGTCGAAGCGGCGCTGCTGCTCGGCGAGCGTGGCCGCCGGCGGGTCGGCGGCGTCCGCCTTCAGGGTCCGGTGCATGCGCTCGTGGCGGCCGTTCTGCGTCGGTTTGCCCGGCTCGATCCGTTCGGGGCGCACGCCGAGCTTGATCCACCACCCCGCAAGCCGCGACAGCCCGCCTGCGCCGACCGACGCGAACGGCGGCCCATTGTCCGAGCGGATCGCAAGCGGCAACCCGAACTCGCAGAACGCCGCGTCGAACACCGGGCGCACGTGCTCCCCGTCGGTCTGCGCCACCGCCTGGCAGCGCAAGAGATAGCGGCTCATCGCGTCGCTGATCGTCAGCGGATCGCAGCGCTGGCGGTCGCCCGTCATAAACCAGCCCTTGAAGTCGGCGCACCACACCGCGTTGGGCCCGTCGGCGGCCAGGAACGGCGAAGAAAAGGGCGGACACCGCCTGCGCGGCCGACGCGATTGGGTCAGCCCCTCCTTGCGCAGCCAGTCGCCGATCGTGCTGAGCGCCGGCGGCGCGACATCCGGCAAGCGGTCGGCGAGCGTCCTGCGCAGCTTCTTGGGACCCCAGGTCGGATGCCGCTCGCGCAGCGCCAGCGCCGCCGCCACCAGCTCCTCGTCGCGCGCCCGCCCATGGCGGATCGGCGCGCGGCTGCGCTCCTTCAACCCCTCCGCGCCTTCCGCCGCATAGCGCGCCAGCCATTTGTAGCCGGTCTGGCGGCTGATCCCGAACGCGGCGCAAACCTCCGTCATCACCGCCTCGTCCTCACGCGCCGCAATCACAAATCGCATCCGCTCGTCCATCGCGCAGGTCTCACTCCAAGGCATCGGCGGGGCCCTCCTCGCCGTGCAATAGACCTGTCAACGATGTATCCGGTCCAATCCGTCAGCGATCTTACCGGATCGTACAGGGAACTGGTTTCGCGAAGCCTGCAGCGCCGCTGGGTGCCCGGGCTCGGCCCACGGGCTGCGCAAGCGGGCGGCGACCCGACTAGCCAAGGCCGGAGCGAATTTCGCCCAGTTGAGGGACTATTTCGGCTGGACGACAGACGCCATGCGCTCGCTCTACACGCAAGCGGTCGAACGCCAGGAAGCGGCGCTTGCCGCAGCCGTTAGGGGCGGCGCTTCCGGCGAGATCATCTCGTTGTTCGACGACGAGGATTAGTTTTCCGTCCGGGAACGGTCTTAGAACAAATCCTCCCCCACCTCCTCTAAGGGTGGGGGATTTACGCCGCGAAACTCAATCATTTCAAGGATGATTTTTTGAAATGGTGCGGTCAAGAGGACTCGAACCTCCACTCCGGTTAAAGAACTAGCACCTCAAGCTAGCGCGTCTACCAATTCCGCCATGACCGCACATGGGCGCTTCGCGCGTGCGGCGCGAAGGGAAGGCGCGTCGTCTAACAAATCGTTCTGGCGATGACAAGCGTGGGCGCACGTCGGACGCGGCCTTCCGGGTTCCCCTTCTCCGCGAAGCGGGCAAGGTGGCGCGAAGCGCCGGATGAAAGGCGAGGCGGACCTCCGCCGTTCGGCGTAGCCCCCCACCCCGGCCCTCTCCCCGCGAGCGGGGCGAGGGGGATTCCCCCTGTACGATCCGGTAAGATCGCTGACGGATTGGACCGGATACATCGTTGACAGGTCTATTGCACGGCGAGGAGGGCCCCGCCGATGCCTTGGAGTGAGACCTGCGCGATGGACGAGCGGATGCGATTTGTGATTGCGGCGCGTGAGGACGAGGCGGTGATGACGGAGGTTTGCGCCGCGTTCGGGATCAGCCGCCAGACCGGCTACAAATGGCTGGCGCGCTATGCGGCGGAAGGCGCGGAGGGGTTGAAGGAGCGCAGCCGCGCGCCGATCCGCCATGGGCGGGCGCGCGACGAGGAGCTGGTGGCGGCGGCGCTGGCGCTGCGCGAGCGGCATCCGACCTGGGGTCCCAAGAAGCTGCGCAGGACGCTCGCCGACCGCTTGCCGGATGTCGCGCCGCCGGCGCTCAGCACGATCGGCGACTGGCTGCGCAAGGAGGGGCTGACCCAATCGCGTCGGCCGCGCAGGCGGTGTCCGCCCTTTTCTTCGCCGTTCCTGGCCGCCGACGGGCCCAACGCGGTGTGGTGCGCCGACTTCAAGGGCTGGTTTATGACGGGCGACCGCCAGCGCTGCGATCCGCTGACGATCAGCGACGCGATGAGCCGCTATCTCTTGCGCTGCCAGGCGGTGGCGCAGACCGACGGGGAGCACGTGCGCCCGGTGTTCGACGCGGCGTTCTGCGAGTTCGGGTTGCCGCTTGCGATCCGCTCGGACAATGGGCCGCCGTTCGCGTCGGTCGGCGCAGGCGGGCTGTCGCGGCTTGCGGGGTGGTGGATCAAGCTCGGCGTGCGCCCCGAACGGATCGAGCCGGGCAAACCGACGCAGAACGGCCGCCACGAGCGCATGCACCGGACCCTGAAGGCGGACGCCGCCGACCCGCCGGCGGCCACGCTCGCCGAGCAGCAGCGCCGCTTCGACGAGTTCCGCGCCGTCTACAACCACGAACGGCCGCACGAGGCCTTGGATTTCGAGACGCCGGCGGCGCTCTATCGCGCCTCCGATCGCGCTTATCCTTGCGCCCTGCGCGAGCCCGATTATCCGGACGACTGCGCCGTGCGGCGCGTGCGCTCGAACGGCGTGATCAAATGGGCCGGCGACCTGATCTTCGTCAGCGAGGCCCTGGTCGGCGAGCCCGTGGCGATCGAGGAGACCGAGGCGGGCGAATTGCGGGTTCGCTACGCCGACGTCGAACTCGGATTCCTCGACAAAAGCGGCCGCCTTCGCCGCCGGAAATTGTCGCGGCCGCCCGCCTGTGGACTTGTGGACAACGCTGAGGCGTTGCCCACAATCCCACAGGAAGAGCAGCAGCAACAGCCGGCCGCGTAAGTGGCCAAAAGTGTCAACCATGTATCCGGTCCAAAGTGTCAACCATCAATCCGGTTGCACACCCCCCAATTGCAACAAGCCTCGGCTTCAGTGAACAGGGGCCAGCGGCGGCTTGCCGAGGATCATGTCCGCCGCCTTCTCCGCGATCATGATCGTCGGGGCGTTGGTGTTGCCGCCGATCAGGGTCGGGAAGACCGAGGCGTCGACGACGCGCAGCCCCTCCAGCCCGCGGACGCGCAATTGCGAGTCGACGACCGCCCCATCGTCGACCCCCATCTTGCATGTCCCGACAGGGTGGTAGACCGTGTCCGCCCGCGAGCGGATATGATTTTCCCATTCGGCGTCGGTCATGCCGTCCTTCGTGTAGAGCTCCTTGTGCCGGTATTTCGCCAATGCCGGCGCTTCGAGGATGGCCCGGGTCATCTTCGCGCCCTTCACCAGCACCCGGAGGTCGTCTGGGTCGGCGAGGAATTGCGGATCGATGCCCGGCGCGGCCATTGGATCGGCGCTCTGCAGGAACACTTGCGCCGACCGATTTCGGCCGCAGCACGCAGACGGCGCAGGAAAACCCGTAGCCGAGATGCAGCTTGCGCAAATGGTCGTCGACGATCGCCACGAAGAAATGAAGCTGGATGTCGGGCCTCGGGAGAGACGGGTCCGTCTTCAAAAAGGCGCCGGCCTCGGGCCCCGGGGAGGCGATCGGGCCGGAGCCGTCCCTGCGCCAGCGGAAAATATCCCTCGCCGTCTTGACCATCCCCACCGGCGCCGAGACCGGTCAGGTCGCTGTCCTTCGACTTGTAGAATAGCAGGAAATCGAGATGGTCGCGCAGGTTCTGGCCGACGCCGTTCAGCTCGTGCACGACCTCGATTCCGTGGCGCCGGAGATCCTGCGGCCGGCCCACGCCCGACAATTGCAGGAGCTGGGGCGAGTTGAACGCCCCGCCGCAAAGGATGATCTCGCGGTTCGCCGCGACGCTTTTCTCCTCTCCGCCGATCCGATAGCGGACGCTCTTGGCCCGTTTGCCGTCGAATTCGACCTTCGTCGCGTGCGCCCTGGTGACGATGGTCAGATTGGCGCGACCTTCATTGGGATGAAGATAGGCGGCCGCGGCCGAGCAGCGCTCCCCGGCTTTGGCCGGGCCATGGAACTGGGTCACCTGATAGAGCCCGACCCCCTCCTGCTCCGCGCCGTTGAAGTCGGCGTTCTCCCGATGCTGGAGTTCGCCCGCCGCGCGGATGAAGGCGCCTGTGATCGATCGCGGGTTTCTCTGGTTGGAGACATGCAGCGGGCCGGAATCCCCGTGCCAGGCATCGGCGCCGTTCTGGTTGGCTTCCGCGCGCAGGAAGTAGGGGAGAACGTCGGCGTAGGACCAACCTTTGCAGCCGAGCGCGGCCCAGTCGTCGTAGTCGGAGCGATGCCCGCGAACGTACAGCATGCCGTTGATAGCGCTCGAGCCTCCGAGCGCCTTGCCGCGCGGCTGAAACCCGCGCCTTCCGTTGAGGCCCGCCTGCGGGACCGTGTCGAAAGCCCAGTTGTTGATCTTCGGTCGTCCCGAAACCATCAGGGCTACGCCCGCGGGGGCGCGGATGAGCGCGCCTTTCCCGTCTCCGCCCGCCTCGAGCAGACAGACCGTCACGGAAGGATCGGCCGAAAGCCGCGAGGCGAGCGTCGAGCCGGCGGAGCCGCCGCCGACGATCACGTAGTCGTAATTCATTTCCTCTCCGCAATTCTGGCTTATCTTGTCGTCGAGCCGCCGGCTGAGCCGACGCCAGCTTCCCGGGCGCGCACGGTTTGCGCCCGGCGTTTGATCGATAGTTAATACATGAACGATCATTTCGCTAGGGGCGAAAGCGTTTTCGCCGCCCGGACTGTTCAAAACGTCGCTCAAGCACGCGCAACGCCGCCGCGGTCGCCTTGCGGCGGTGATCGGGGCGGGCGTTCAAAATGGCGTCGGTCAGCTGAACCCGAATACGGTCTCCATCTCTTCGGCCCCCGGCGTCGTCAGGCGAATCATGTCCAGCGCGAGCGCCAGCCATCCCCGGCTTGCGGCATATTGGAGCGCCGCCTCGAAGTCGGCGAGGCGGCCCATGTTCTTGAGCAGGAAAGCAGTCCTCACCTCGCCGAGGCGCAGCGACTGGCGCGCCCGAATTCTCCTCGCCTGGAATATCGACAAGACAGCCCTCGCATAGTCCTCGTCAGCCGGCAGAGTGGCCATTGCGATACCTCCCGGTGCGCCGAGCGTACGCCGCAGCCCTCCGAGCCGCTGGCCGCCCGGTCATATCGGCGTTCGGCTTCGCCAGACGCCGATGCGATTTTCTTGCCTAAAAATCAGTCAGCACAATGACGGATTGAGGGCGTCTTTGACCCGGCGCGCTCGAGACGGGAGTGAATCGGCGCTCACATTTCGCCCACAACAAGGTTAGCCGGGGCAAAACGCAGGGCTCGGACGCCGCGGTCGGGGAGACGCCGGGGATTCCCTTCTCGGCCGATCGAATTCCCTGCGGCTTCCCTGCCGCGCGTGAAAATGTTCCCTGCTCCCGCGCGCAGGGAATTCTCGCGCAACTATCTGGAATTTCTGGTCTTCTGGCGACGCTCTTTCCCCGTCTTGGGCCGAGATGCGAAGAATTCCCTGCTATTTCCCTGCAGGCAGGGAATTCCGCCGCCGCGCCGAGGCGCCGGACTCGGCGGGCGACGCTACTCCGTCGGCGAGGGCTTCACCGGGATCGGCCCGTCCACGATCCTGCCGACCGACTTCGCGAGCCGCGGCCTCAACGCGCCGATGACGCGCTCGGTTTCCGACGTCCAGCCGGCCGGCGCCGCGACGGTCGGACCATTGCCGGGTCCGGCGACCATGTGCACGACCTTGTATCCCTTGGCCTTCAGCTCCCTGAGCAGCATCGGGACCATTGCCGCCGTCCAGGGATGATTGTCGTGCATCAGCAGCATGCCCCGGTGGCCGTTTCTGTCGAGCCGGCCCATCACGAGCTTGAGCTCCTCCTCGGGCGTCATCTTGATCCAGTCGGACGCCCACAGGTCCACGCCAAAAATGCCGACGTCGTTGGCGGCGAACCAACTTCGCAAGTCTGGCGTGTCGGCGAAGCCCGGGAAACGGAAGAACGGCGCCTCGAGCTTCAGATCCTTCGGCTCCTTCGGGTCGACGCCGCCGAAATCGCGCCCGTAGGCCGCCTTCTCGACCGCGATCATGCCCCTGAGGATGTCGGCGCGCGCGGCCGCGTCGCCCATGAAGCGCAGGGTCGGCTGCGGATGGGACCAGGTGTGATGCGCGACGGTGTGGCCGTCCTTCGCCTCGCGGCGGGCGATCTCCGGCAGACTCTCGGCGTTGCGGCCGATCTCGAAGAAGGTCGCGCGCACGCATTGCTCGGCGAGCGCGTCGAGAATTTTTGGTGTGTTGGTCGCGTCGGGGCCGTCGTCGAAGGTCAGGATCACCTCGTGGTCGGCGAGCGGGATCGTCCGCGGATAGGTCTTGAGGCCGACTTCGAGCCCGCCCGCTGTTCCGACCGGCTGAACGCGCTCCGTGCCGAGCTTGTCCGGGCCGCATTCCGCCGCCGACGCGACGCCTGGCGCTGAGAATCAGCGCCACCAGCGCCGCCACGATCCGCATTGACATTTTCCCGTTCGTTGCGTGAAAGGCGCCTCCTTGCTATCTGCGGCCCGCGAGGTCAAGGGACTCGCCGCCGCTGGGGGCGTTTACGGAGCGTTACCAGGATTGCTGTAATTTGCGTCAGGGAGCTCCGAATTCGTTTCGTCCGAGGGACGAGCGCGACGGGGGACTGACGACGGGCGGAGCATGCGGGACGCGAAATCGATTTTGTCGGGCGCCTTGAGCGGACTTCTGCTCGCGCTCGGTGGCCTTGCAGCTCGTCCGGTTGCGGCGGCGGCCACCCGCTGGATGTCGTCAACGAGACTTTTCCGGCAACTATCCGAGGCCCAGGGACTATCCGATCCACGGCATCGACGTCTCCAAATTCCAGGGCGACATCGACTGGAGCAAGGTCGCCGACAGCGGCGTCAAATTCGCCTGGATCAAGGCGACCGAAGGCGGCGACCGCGCCGACGCGCGCTTCCAGGCCAACTGGACGGGCGCCAAGCAGGCCGGCATCCCGCACGGCGCCTATCATTTCGTCTATTGGTGCCGGCCGCCTATGGAGGAGATGGCCTTTTTCGAGCAGAACGCCCCGGTCGAGGACGACGCCCTGCCGCCCGTGCTCGACGTCGAGGCGACGCCGACCTCCCCGACGTGCCATCGTCATCTCACCCAGGAAGGCGCCATCGCCGACATGCAGGTGATGCTGAACGAGATGGAGCGCCACTACGGCAAGCGGCCGATCATCTACACGACCCTCGACTTCTACGAGGCGATCCTCTCGGACGGCGCCTTCATGGACTACCCGATCTGGGTGCGCTCGACGAAATACCACCCGGCCGTCAAGTACGGGTCGCGCGCCTGGCGCCTCTGGCAGTATCAGTCAGACGCCTGGGTCCCGGGCATCGGCGCGAAGGTCGACCGCGACGCCTTCTACGGCGACAAGCAGCAGTGGGAGGCTTTCCTCAGGAATCCGAACGTGCGCTCGGCGGAGGCTCCGGCGCCGCAGCCGGCGCAGGCCCAGGAGCCGCCGGCGTCCGTGCAGTCGGCGGCCGCCGAGCCCGCCTCCGTGCAGCCCGCGTCGACGCAGAGCGCCGAAACCGCGGCAGGCCAAACAGCCGGGACCGAGGCTTCCGGGGCGCAGTGACGAACCTGCCTTTTTGTCTATATCACTTTCGGAGGCGGCGAAATATTTTGTGCATTCGGCGGATTTGAAGACGTCGGCTTAGGCTTTGACATGACCCCGAAGAACAATCGGTACTGGGTCACTTTGAATTTCGGCTTCCGACCCTTTGCTGCCCTTCAAGGTTGGTCCTATGAACCGGCGGAATGCGCCAGTGCACGAAGTCGCTGCGCTCCAGCCCGCTTCGCGGGGCAGCAAGCGGAGAGGCCGGTGACAATTCGGGAAGCCAGTGAAGTCGAGATGACAGCCTAGTCGGTGGAGAGCCCCGTCCTGAGAATCGAGGTGTTGTGAACCTCACTCAGGATGGAGCTCTCCATGAGCAAGACCCACACTGTCAGTCCGCTGCGTCAGCGTATGATCGAAGACATGGCTGCGCGCAAGCTGAACCCGCACACGCAGCGCAGCCACATCTCTAGCTGCAAGCGGTTCGCCGCCTGGCTCAAACGCTCGCCCGATACGGCGACGGCGGAAGATGTGCGCCGCTTCCAGCTGCACCTCGTCGAGAGCGGCGCCAGCATCTGCAACCGCAACCGGATCATGACCGGGGTGCGCTTCTTGTTCCGCGTCACGCTGCGGCGCCACGATCTGGCGGCCGAGATCTGGCACATCAAGGAGCCGCAGAAGCTGCCGCCAGTGTTGAGCCCTGACGAGGTCAAGCGGGTTCTGACCATGGCGACGAGCCTCAAGGCGCGCGCGATGCTGAGGCTCGCGTATGGTTGCGGGCTGCGGTCCAGCGAAGTGGCGCGGCTGCGAGCGTGCGACATCGACAGCGAGCAGATGATCATCCGGGTCGTGCAGGCGAAAGGCCGCAAGGACCGTAATGTGATGCTTCCGGCCGAGATCCTCGACCTGTTGCGGCAATGGTGGAAGGCGCGGCCGACCAGGCGTGACGCCGGCGTCGTGCCGGAACAACGCTGGTTGTTTCCCGGTCGCATTGATCGTCAACCGATGACGCCGCGCCAGTTCGGCCGGCTGTTCAAGGAGGCGGCGAAAGCCGCGGGGCTGCGCAAGGCGGTCTCCCTTCATTCGCTGCGTCATTCCACCATCCTCCGGCCAAGACATTCGGCTGATTCAGGCGTTGCTTGGACACGAAAAGCTCGACACGACGGCTCGCTACACCCGCGTGGCGACGGGAATAATCGCCAAGATCGAGAGCCCGCTCGCGCGCCTGAGCACGCCGCGCCACAGGCGAGCGACGCGGGACGCCGAGAAGCCGCCGGCGCGATAGCGTCGTCGGTCATGGTTCAACCCGTTCCGGAGGTCGCGGACATCCTCCGCGACCACGGTCCCGCTTGGCGCGAGGCCAACCGCGGCCATGCGAGCCTCGATCAGCTGAAGGTGATGAGCGCAATCGAGCGCTGCCGCACAGTGGCGCTCGGAGGCCACGTCGCACGCTGCGAGAACGCGGCGTGCGGCCATACGCTCATCGCGGACAACTCGTGCCGTAACAGGCATTGTCCGAAGTGCCAGGCCGCGGCCTCACGCCGATGGCTGGCCGACCGCGAAGCGGAGCTGTTGCCCGTCCCGTACTTTCACGTCGTGTACACGCTGCCGAGCAAGCTGCGTGACATTGCGTACCAGAACAAGCGCGTGGTCTACGACCTGCTGATGAAGGCGGCGGCCGAGACGACGCTCGCCATCGCCGCCGATCCCAATCGCCTCGGCGCCCGGATCGGCGTCACCGCCGTGCTGCACACCTGGGGCTCGACACTCACCCATCATCCGCACGTGCATATGATCGTCCCTGGTGGAGGGCTCTCGCTCGACGGCGCGCGATGGGTCGCCTCCCGCTCCAACTTCCTCGTGCACGTCAACCTGCTGGCGCGTCTATTCAGCGGCAAGATGCTGGCGATGCTCACGCATGCGCACGACGCCGGCCAGTTGAAGTTCTTCAACACCCATGCCGGGCTCGCCGACCAGAAGACGTTCAAGCGCTTCATCGCCCCACTGCGGCGCATCAAGTGGGTCGTCTATTGCAAGGCGCCGTTCGCCGGACCGAAGCAAGTGCTGCGCTATCTTTCCCGTTACACCCACCGGGTCGCCATCTCGAACCGCCGCCTCATCGCAGCCGACGACGCCGGCGTCGCGTTTCGCTGGAAAGACTATCGCATCGACGGGCCGGGCCGCTGGAAGACGATGCGGCTTCACCCGCGCGAGTTCATCCGGCGCTTTCTTTTGCACGTGCTGCCCAAGGGCTTCCACCGCATCCGCCACTACGGGCTCTTCGCCAACGCCAACCGCGCCGAGAACATCGCGACGGCCCGCGCATTGCTCGGCGCCGACCCGCCCGCTGTCGAGGCGCAAAAGCCGCCGGATGTCACACCGGACGCGCCGCGTGCGCTGCGCTGCCCATGCCCGCGTTGCGGCGCCCGCATGATTGTGATCGAGGTGTTCGCAGCCGGCTGCAAACCGAGGCGCCGGCCGCCACCGGGCGGGTTCGACACCTCATGAGCCAAACCTCCTCCGAGCCCCGCCGCTTTCCCGTTTCGTTGCGCTGGCTCCAAGCCGGCGGCGATCGCTCTCGACCCAATGCACGCCGTTTACTCCACCCAGCGCCCGTCGACACGCTCCAAGCGGCCGCCGAGGCGCCCTCCTCACGCTCTCGCCCGCCCTGCCTCCAAGCATCCAGGTCCCGACGCCCCAGTGTCGCGCCCACCAGCAAACTCGGCGCTAACCTGAAATCCCCATAACGCTCGCTGCCCAGCCGCTTCCCAACTCCCCGCGACTTCGTGCCCTGGCGCTTTTTGGACGCCGGCCGCCTGAGTGCGAGGCGCCTCTCGAGATGCCGGCGTCCAAAAACCTGCACAGGGAGCGGTCCTTCCCTGCGAACCGCGCGGCGTAATCCAGGCGCGAACTACGAACTGCATCCACCGTCTGGGCGCAGGTAATCGCGACTTTCATCTCCCGTCCTGGCTGCGCCTCGGGACACTCCTTGCCGTCCGCAAGGATCGTGCCGTTAGTTTACGCGATTGGTCGCCGCGGAGACTGCTATGGTTGCCCGTAATGCCGCCACCTGGAGCGGGCCCGGCGGCGGATCGAGTCCGGGGATCGGCGCCTCGGCTCGGGCGTCGTGCTGTGGTCGCCGAAGAGGTCGATGGTCTCCCCGAGGTATTCGCTTGGCGGCATCATGTCCGCGCTCGCGTCGCTCCGGCGGTTGGCCGCCGTAGGCGGGGACGCGGCCCCGGAGGGCGGGTTGGCGGCGATCTGTTCTTCGAGCGTCTTGAGATCGGCGGAAGCCGCGGCCGCCGCGGCTGACGCCTCAGCGGAGGGCGGGGTGGACACCGCGAGTTGGCCAGCGCCCGCATCGGGCGCCGCCGCGTTCTGCTGCTTCGGCGCCTGGGGAGAGGCCTGCGCTGCGGATCGCGGCTGAGCGGCCTGCGGGGCCGGCTGACCTGCGGCTTGCGATGGAGCGGCATGCCGGGGCGGTCGACTGTCGGCTTCCGACGCGGCGGGCTCGCGGCTGGTGGTTTGCGCAGGAGCCGGTTGCGGCGGCGCCTCGTTGGCGATGAGCGACGCAGCCGCCTCGGGTTTGGCTTCGCTCACCTGCCCGGAGGCGGGCGTCGAGCCCGGGCCTGGAGACGCCTTGTAGGGTTCGATCTGCACCGTCGCTGTCAGGCCAGTGGCGAGCTTCACGCCCTCGGGAACCTCATCGATATGGATGCGCACGGGCACGCGCTGGGCGAGTTGCACGAAAGTGAAGATCGGATTGACCGAGGCGAGCCCGGAGGCGTCGGGCGCCGCGTTCGGGACATTGATGCCGCGCGCTAGCCCCTGAACTCTGCCGCGCAGCAGGGGGCTGTATCCCATGAGCTTGATCGTGGCGGCGTCGCCTTCGTGGATGCGGCCGAGAGCGGTCTCCTCGAAATAGGCGTCGACCCAGAACGAGTTGGAGTTGACGATCGAAAGCTGGAGGGCCCCCACATCGGCATAGTCGCCGAGCTGGGCGGTAAGATTGGTGATATAGCCGTTGACCGGGGACCGGACCTGCGTACGCCTGAAATTGACGCGCGCCTGGTCGAGGCTCGCGAGAGCCGACTGGTAGGACGCCTCGGCGGTAGCCGCCTGGCTGATATAGGTCTGCCGCTCCTCCATGGTGACAGCGATGTCGTTGAGCTTCAACCGCCGCGTCATTTCGGCGTTCGCGTTGTCGGCGACCGCTCGCGCCTGCTCGACCGCCGCCTCCGCCCGCCGGACGGCGATGGAATAGTTCCTCGGGTCGATCAGCATCAGGAGATCGCCCTTGTGGACGAACTGGTCGTCGGCGATCGGCAATTGCACGATCTCGCCGGCGACCTGAGGGGCGACTTTCACGACATAGGCGCGGACCGTGCCGTCGCGCGTCCAGGGCGAGCCCATGTAATATTGCCACGCCTGGTAGCCGAGTGCCGCCGCAAGCGCGACCGCCGCCAACGTGGCGAGAACTGGCACGACGCGGAGGGACGACAAGACCGACCGGCGCTTGATCTCCGGTGGGGTCTTGGCGTCGTTGGCCTTCAGCTCGACGCCGGACATCAGCCGCTCCAACGCGCAATCATAAGGACGATCGATGAGACTATGATAACATAGAGCGCAAGCTCGAAAAGAGCCGGATGCCAGACGCGTTGTATCAGGCCAAAGCGGTCGGCCGTTCGCCTGACGACGACATAGGCGACCCAGGCGACCGCCATGATCAGCATGATCGGCGCGACGTAAAGCCCGAACACGTTGATCTCGTTGAACCTCATCGGGCTGGCCGGTCGTCGAAATAAGGGGCGTATTCGGAGAGTTGACCGGAAATCGCCAGGATGCCGGCCCGGAGACGAAGCAGGATGCGGCTCGCGGACTCAGCGCTGGGCAGGGCGGCAAGCTGGCGGTCGATGTCCTTAAGACGCGCGATCGCCTCGCCGCTCCGTCCTGCGGCCAAAGCCTGAAGCGCCGCGTCCACAGCCGCGCCCGGGACGAACCGGGGCGCGATCCGGCGAAACCGCGCGATCTCTTTGCCGACGGCGACCGCCGCGACGAGCTCGGCGCGTTGGACCGGCTCGGCTTGCTCGGGCATCGCCAGCAAACGGGCGACGCCCCGGCTTTCCCAGTCGTCCTCCCGCCTTCGTGACCAGTCTCGCTTCGCAAGCCGCCTGAGATCGGCGAGGGTCAGCGCAAGCAGCCGGCTGGTCCGGATCGCCGGCGACAATGGCGGCAGAATGCGCATCGCGATCGCACCGACAGCGATGCCGGCAAGGATCGCAAAGGTATTATTCCAGAACTGCGATGCGTCGTAGGTGATCCCATTGGTGATGGACAGCGTCGCAATGAAATTGACGCTCGCCGCAAAGTAGAAGAGCGGATTCTTTGCCCGGGCGAGCAGAAATCCGAGCGGCACGAGCGGGAGTCCCAGCGCAAGGCACAGACTGGGGAAACTGGTCGCTCGCGGAAGGATTCCGAACTCGAGGACCGTCGCGATGCCCGCGGCGAGCACGCATCCTTTCAGGAACGTCATCGACGCGGAATAGGCCAGATCGCCCTGCAACGACAAGAGGACGACGATGATCGCGCAAAACGTGATCGCAAGCGCCCCGCTCGGCCACGCGCTCGCGACCCAGAACAGCGATATCGCCCAGACCGAAAGGAACACGCGCAGCGCGTTGATGGAGGGAGGCAGCCAGTCGGCGACGTGCAATCGCGCCCTTCTCTTGACCGGGATCATCTCGCGTGGATAGACCACGCCCACGAGCCCGTTCAGCGCCCGAGCCATGCCGAGCATGCCCTGAGCTCCGCTATCCGCCAAAAGCTGCTGAGTTGGCGTCGCGGCATTGAAGCGGGCGAGTGACCGCGTCGCTCTGCAGCACGCCTGACGCAGCTCCGCCGGGTTTTTCGCCGAGCCCGATGTATTGGGCGACAGTCGCTCGCGCGACAGTTCGTCGTGGACGGCGCGAGCCTCGCGACCCGTCGACGCATTGCCGTTGAGCGCGATCTCGAACGCGGCCCGACGCCAGGCCGAAATCGTCTCGAAGAGACCCGACACCGCTCGCTGCAAGACCGGGGACCGATAGCGCAGGTCGGACGCTTCGCCGATCGCCGCGTCGATTATCGGATCGAGCGCTATGACGCGGTGCAAGAGGTCGCGTCGAAGCGCTTGGGAACTCATCGAGGTTGGAGTCGGCAGTCAAAAAACAATCGGCGAAACCATTCATGACTGCCATCGAGAGCGAAGTAAGCTCGGCGGCGAGCTTTCGCCGCGAGTGGCCGAGATCGGTCAGGGCGAGCACGACGCCCGCCGATACGATGCCGATGCAAGTTTCGAGGGCGCGATCGATCGCGAGGATTGTGACGTCGCTGCTCCCGGTCCCAAGCGGTCCCAGAACGTCGCTTGCCAGAATCGCGGCGGTGTAGCCGGCAAGGGCCGCGGCATAGGCGGCGAAATTCCGCAGGAGCGTGCCGACAAATACGCTGGCCGCGCACCACAGCGCAAGTCCAACGAGAAAGCCGACCCTGTCCTGGCGAACGAGAGCGGCAAGAATCACGATGGCGACCGCTCCGATAACGCTTCCGATCATTCGGAACGAGGCTTTGCGGAGCGAGGGCCCGAGCGCCGGCTGGCAGACGATCGCGGCAGTCGTGGCCGCCCACGTCGGCTCGCTGAGCTCAAGCTCGAAGGCGACATAGAACGAAAGACAGACGGAAGCCCAAAGCCTCAGGCCGAAAAGGAGCGCCGGGGTCGCGGCGCGCAACTCTTGAGCCAGCGACGCGCGGGTCGTTCTGTTGATCGTCGGCTGGGCCGCGGTCATGCCCACGCTTATATCACGGCAAGCAGCCCGCCATCGACATAGATGATTTGCCCGTTCGGCCTGATAGTCCCGAAAGGTGAAGAGACCGCCGGCGTCGGTCACCGCGCGCGGGCCCGACCTCGGCTGCGAGCGTGCCATGAAGGCGAGCCCGCAGACTATCGATCGAACCGCTGTCGCCGCGCATCTATTCTCCGCGCGAAATTAGTGAACCTCAGCCTGCGCAGCCTGGTGCGCGTAAGGCGTCAGACACGGGAATTCTGCCTCGATGTCCTCGAAAAAGGAAAGGATGCGCGGTCGCCGGCGCTTCCGTAGAGATTGACGCTGAAAGTCAGCTCGTTCTGGTAGGAACTCATGGCGAGTTGGAAATAAGGTTTGTACTTGATGGAGCAGCACAGGTAGGCGTCAGTTGGGCGCAGATCGGCGAGGCGCAGGCGCTGATGGAGCGTTTGGCGTAGCGCCGCTTCGGGCGGTGAACCCTGTTTCAGACTTGTGATGGAATGACAGCTATGGTGCGGACTCCGGTCCCTCCTAAGGCGGCTTCTGCAGGGCCGCAATCCGCCCAAACCTGAAGTTCAAACTGACCCAGTACCGAACAATCTCTTGACAAGAGCTTCAAGTTGTGTTCTTGATATGTTCTATCCGCGCAACGGAGAACGTCCCTGTCCGCTTCCCTTGAACCAGTCCGGAATTTGCGTGGAAATGGCCCCTCGCAGCTTTCAGGCTTGGCGTCGAAGAAGGACGATTCTAAGATGTTGATTAATGGCCGCTGGGACCCCGCCGCGCGGCGTCATTGGAAATTTTTGCTGGCAATCTCGCTCGTAAGTCTTTAATAGGCCTATGTTTCGTAGTGAAATTTTTGGAAATAATCGGAAGCGGATTGAAGGATTTTGAAGCCCCGGCGGAAATTTTTTGAAGCCCTTGGAAGCTTTCTGAAGGAAATGGAGGGTCATCCGCGTCCAGCCCCGTCAGCGATGATTGCAGTCGAGCGGAACCTGCTCTAATCCCCTCGCATGCCGCGTGGGTTGGAGGCGAGGGAGCGCGGCGCCTCCGCTAAAGCTGGGGCGGCCAGTCGAAAGGCAAGAGAATTGCGGGGCGCCCGGAAATCTCGCTGCAAATGCTTGAAAACATTCAATTCGCGCCCGGCTTTGCTAAAAGTGCAGGGAACCGACGCGCGCAGCGGGTTTTGGCCGAGCCGTCGCAAGCCGCCCGGAACTGCTATGAAAATAGCCGCAGGGGTGCTGAAGGCTCCGACAAATCGGCCCGCGCCGCCACCCATTTTCACCGATAATGGCGCACCACAGGCGCTGGTTGCCTCCCAAGCGTCGCGAATCCCCTCGCCCGCGAAGCGGGAGAGGACAGGCGCGAAGCGCTAGGTGAGGGTTGAGAACGCCGAGCGGCGCGCGTTGATCGCGGCCGCGAGGTTCGTTAGTTGCCCGTCCCCCTCACCTGGCGCGGCTTCGCCGCGCCGTCCTCTCCCGCTTCGCGGGCGAGGGGGTCGCCGACCTTCACGGCTTGGGAGTTGCACAGTGACAGATTTTCACACTTAAAGCATTGAAATCGTGCGCGCGCTGCCAGACGGCGCACGGCGAGGGGCAAAGCGCCTTTCCCGGCGTCCGACGAAATACGCTCCTTGCCGGGGGGGCCGGAATGCGGCAAGCAATCAAGGCTCGCCGTCGACAGGGAGAAACGCAATGGCCAACGAGGGCGCGGCCGACCTTAAATCGGACGCTTGAACGTCCTCATCTTCCCCAATCTGGACGCGGGCAGCACGGCGCTGCAGCTCACGCGCGTCATCGCCGACGCGCTGCCGGTCGGGCCGATTCTGATCGGGCCGGCGAAGCCCGCGCACGTGCTGACGCCGACGGTCACGGCGCGCGGCATCGTCAACATGACGGCCATCGCCGCCGTCGAGGCCGCAGGCGGTTAGGCCTGCCCTCCCGTCCGTTGGAACCGAGCCCGGGCCGAGCCCGGGTAGGAGAGGCTTCGCCGCGCTGATTCTCCCTGATAACCCGTGATAACGGCCAGAAAACAGGCAAAATCGACGGCGTCCGGACCGGTTTCTCAAGAAAATCCATTTGAATAACAATGTGTCGAACAAAATTGGGCGTGTACGCGGAACAGAACCGTAACAGGGAGATAATTCGGCCATAACAGGGAGATAACAGATGGAAGGACGCGCGCTCGCCAACTCAACCAAATCACAACACGCTCCAGGCACCGCGTTTTGCCGCAGCGACGGCCGCTGTGGACAAACAAAAATTCATTGACAGCCGGCGCGTTCAGGCGAGAATGTCATCGCGCCGTCATGAAGAGCGAAAAGCAAATCAGGGCGGCCACGAGAGCCGGAGCCTTTAAGGGCGACGGCGAGAGCCGGAGCCTTCAGGGCGCGGCAGAAAGTGGGGTGAGCGTGACTCCACCGGGTCAGGTTGGTTGACTCCAGCTCGACTGGGGTCAAAGCGCCGAGCCGCCCAATATGCCAGAGCGGAAGACGCTTCAGAAATCGCTATCCAACTTCGCCGGCGATGAAGGCCAAGCGTTCAGCATCGCCGATTATCATCTGCAGCATCCCAGAAGTTTCGCATCGACGAAACAGGGCCCCGCTCCGCCAAAGCGCGTCGGGGCCCACGCTGTTTTTTAGGCTCTCCCTTCTCCCCGCTTGCGGGGAGAAGCAACTGTGAAGTTCGGCGTAGCCCGGTGCTCGGCCGGGCTCAAGGCTGGCGCTGCGCGCCGCCGCCTTCGGCGGCTTCGGCCTTGACCCGTCCGCTCACCGGTCTTTTTGGCATCCATGCAGTCGGCGCGATGCGCCGCCCGGCGGCCCCGCGAAGCCTCGCTCATGCGGCGGCTCGAGTTCGGTGGATTCCAAGTCTGATCGCGCGCGAGCATGGTGTTCAAGATCACGATCAGCTTGCGCATGCAAGCGATCAAAGCGACCTTGGCTTCCTTGCCCTTAGCGCGCAGGCGTTGGTAGTAGGCCTTGAGCACCGGGTTGTGCTGGGTGGCGGCGCCCATGACCGGCATATAAAGAAGATTGCGGAGCTTGCGTCGTCCGCCCTTGATGCGGCGCACGCCTTTGCGCTCGCCGCTGTCGTCGTCGTAGGGCGCGGCGCCGATGAGGGCGGCGGCGGCCTCGTTGGAGATGCGTCCGAGCTCGGGCGCCCAGGCGATCAGGCCGGCGACCGCTTGATCGCCGAGCCCCGGCACGCTGTCGATGATTTCTGCCCGTCGCGCGAACGCCGGGTTGGCTTTGATCTTGGCGGCGATGGCGGCGTCGAGCTTGCGCAGCTCGGCCCGCATCGCCTTGGCGATCGCGCCGAGCGCCTTGGCGACGATGGCCGGCGGGCCATGCTCGCCCTGCTGAGCGAGCCGCCCTTCCAGATCTTTCAAGGCGGTCCGCGCCTGGACCAGCCGGTCGACCTCCTCGCGCGCCGGATCGGCCGTTTGGGCCTCGCGATCGGAGAACGTCTCGGCGAACCAGGCGATCGTCTCGGCGTCGATCGGGTCGTTCTTGGCCAGCCGCCCGGCCGCCTTGGCAAAGCAACGAACCTGTTTCGGATCGACGACAAGGACCTCGAGGCCGGCGGCGCGCAGCGCTTCCGCCCAGCTCCGCTCATAACCGCCGCTCGCCTCCATCACCGCCCGGCCGACCCGGTGCGCGTGCAACCACGCCGCCAACTCGGCCTGGCCTTCCGGCGCGCTCGACGCCGACAGGCGCCGCCCCGCCGAGCGAATGCAGGCGTCGGCTTTGCTCTTTGCAACATCGAGGCCGACAATTCGCGTCTTCTCTGGCATACTCCCACTCCCTTCCTTGCTCGTGCGGGCTCTCACGCCCATGCAACTGTTCGGGTTGAGGAAGACGCCAGACCTGTCCCTCGCTTCCCCGCAGGTTTCAGCTGTGGTGGCCACGGGCTCAGGTCCGGCGACGGGCGGTTGCTTGGACAACCGCCCGTTCGCCAACTCTCTCACAATTTGCGGACACAAGGTGGCGCGAAGCGCCGGATGAGGGGCGACGCCGAACTCCACCGCATGGCCCTGCCCCTTCACCCCGGCCCTCCTCCCGCGAGCGGGGAGAGGGAGCACGTTAGGCGTCCCGTCAAACCTTCGCGTCGAGTCCGATATCGAGGATCGGCGCGCTGTGCGTCAGCCAGCCGACGGAGATGAGGTCGACGCCGGTCGCGGCGATCGCCGGCGCGGTCTCCAGCGTGACCCGGCCCGAGGCCTCGCTGATCGCCCGCCCGCCGATCATTGCGACGGCGCGGCGCAAGTCGTCGAGCGACATGTTGTCGAGCAGCACGGCGTCGACGCCCGCGCCGAGCGCCTCTTCGAGCTGAGCGAGCGTGTCGACCTCGACCTCGATCTTGACCAGATGCCCGACATGGCCGCGCACCCGCCGGATCGCCTCCGCGACGCCGCCGGCGATCGGCGACGTGATTGTCCTTGATCAGCGCAGCGTCGTCGAGGCCGAAGCGATGGTTGGCCCCGCCGCCCGCCCTGACCGCGTATTTCTCCAGCGAGCGCATGAGCGGCGTCGTCTTGCGCGTGCAGACGATGCGGGCTTTCGTGTGCGCAACCGAGGCGACGAGCGCCGCGGTCGCGCTGGCGATTCCGCTGAGCCGGCTGACGAAATTGAGCGCCACGCGTTCGGCGGACAACATCCCTCGCGCCGGCCCTTCGATCGCCGCCACCGCGGCGCCCGGCGCGACGCGCGCGCCGTCGGCGAGAACCGCTGTGAAGCGGATCGCCGGGTCCATGAGGCGGAAGGCGAGCGCCGCCAGATCGAGGCCGGCGACGACGCCCTCCTGCCGCGAAGCCATCACGGCCGCGGCGATGCGGTCGGCCGGCGCGATGGCGTCGGTCGTGATGTCGCCGGCGCGGCCGAGGTCTTCGATGAGCGCCTGGCGGACGATCGGCTCGACGAGCAGGGTAGGCAGAGGCGTCAGGGGCATCGGTCAGGCTCGTTTGGCGAGATTGTGAGGCGCGATCGCGGACGCCTCGGCCAAGGCCTCGGCGAGCGTGATCCGCGATCGGCGCGGCTCGGCCGGGCGATTCGGGAAAGTCGAGGCGGCAGTGCGCGCCGGCGCTGTATTCGCTGCGCAGCGCGGCGATGACGATCGCGAGCGCCACCGCGGCGGGATCGGCCGCAGGGCCGGCCGTGCGCGCCAGCGCGGCCAGCGGCCCGACCGCGGCGCGCAGACTCTCGCCCTCGCGCATCACGCCCGCGGCGCGCGACAGGATCGGACGGACGGCGCGCAGGATCGGAGGCCGGCGGCGGCGCAAGGCCCCGCGGCGGCGCCGCCGAGCGCGCGGGCGCGCCGTCGATCGAGCGGGCGACGATCGCGCCGAACACGGCCGCCTCACTCAGTGAGTTGCTCGCCAGGCGATTGGCGCCGTGCAACCCGGTGCAGGCGGCTTCGCCGCATGCCCACGAGCCCGGTCACGGAGCTGCGGCCCTCGGCGTCCACCGAGACGCCGCCCATATGATAATGCTGCGCCGGCTTGACCGGGATCGGCTCGCGGGCCGGGTCGATTCCGCCGTCGCGGCAGGCCGCCGCGATGATCGGAAAGCGCGTCGCGAAATGCGCGCCGAGCGCCGCGCGCGTGTCCAGGAACACGCGATGGCCTTCCGCCCGCCGCCGCCAGATCGCGCGCGCCACGACGTCGCGCGGGGCCAGTTCCGCGCCGGGCGTATCGGCCATGAACCGCTCGCCCGTCTCGTCGATCAGGGTTGCGCCTTCGCCGCGCACGGCTTCGCTGACGAGCGGCATCGGCCGGGTCGCGACGTCGAGCGCAGTCGGATGGAACTGCACGAAGTGCATGTCCGCGAGCGCGGCGCCGGCGCGCGCGGCGAGCGCCACGCCCTGCCCGAAGCTGCCGCGCGGATTGGTGCTCTCCTCGTAAAGGCCGCCGATTCCGCCAGTCGCGATCACGATCGTGTTCGTCGCAAACAGCGCCGGGCGAGCCGGTCCGACGGCGAGCAGGCCGCAAATGGCATTGTCTTCGACGACCAGGCGGCGCGCCTCGAAGCCTTCGAGAATGTCGATGGAAGGCGTCGCGCGCGCCGCGACGACGAGGGCGCGCATCAGTTCGCGTCCTGCGCCGTCGCCGCCCGCATGCACGATTCGCGCGCGGCTGTGCGCGGCTTCGAGCCCGAGCGCGAAGCCGCCGCCCTCCGACGCGATCGAAGCGCACGCCGAGCCGCGCGAGCCTCTCGATCGCGGCCGGGGCGGCGCGCGTGAAAAGGTCGACGATCGCGGCGTCGCTGAAGCCGTCGCCCGCCGCGAGCGTGTCCGCGGCGTGCAGGGCCGGGCTGTCGTTCGCGGCCCATCGCGGCGGCCAGGCCGCCCTGCGCCCACAGGGTCGAGCCCTCGGCGCCGAGCGGCCGCCTTCGACAGCACGACGACCGGCCGGGGCGCGAGCTCGAGCGCCGTCATCAGGCCCGCGACGCCGGCGCCGACGATGACGACGCGGCCGCGCAGCGACAGGATCTCGGCGCTCACAGCGCGAGCATCCGCTCGACGGCGCGGCGCGCGGGCGCGGCGACGGCCGGATCGATCGTCACCTCGCCTTCGAGCGTCTCCAGCGCATGACGGATCTTGGAGAGCGTGATGCGCTTCATGTGCGGGCACAGCCCGCAAGGGCGCACGAATTCGACGTCGGGATAATGGACCGCGACATTGTCGCTCATCGAACATTCGGTCACCAGCGCGACCCGCGCCGGACGTTTGGCGTCGACGTAACCGATCATCTCGGCGGTCGAGCCGGCGAAATCGGATTCGGCCAGCACCTCCGGCGGGCACTCGGGATGGGCGAGCACGACCGCCCCCGGATAGGCCTCGCGCAGCTCGCGGATATCGGCGGCGGTGAACTGCTCGTGCACCTCGCAGCGCCCGCGCCAGGCGATGATCTCGACCCTGGTCTGCGCCGCGACGTTCTTGGCGAGGTATTCGTCCGGCATCATGATCACGCGCGGCGCGCCGAGCGATTCGACGACCTTCACCGCATTGGCCGAGGTGCAGCAGATGTCGGACGCGGCCTTCACCGCGGCCGACGTGTTGACGTAGGTGACGACCGGCGCGCCGGGATAGCGCTCGCGCAGGAGACGGACGTCGTCGGCGTCGATCGACTCGGCGAGCGAGCAGCCGGCCTCGGGCGTCGGGAATCAGCACCGTCTTCGACGGATTGAGCAGCTTGGCGGTCTCGGCCATGAAATGCACGCCCGCCATCACGATCACGCGCGCGTCCCCCTTGGCCGCCTCGCGCGCCAGCATCAGGCTGTCGCCCACGACATCGGCGACGCAATGGAAGATTTCCGGCGTCTGGTAGTTGTGCGCCAGGATGATCGCGTCGCGCTCGCGCTTGAGGCTCAGGATCGCCTCGATGTCGTCCTCGAAGGCGGGCCATTCGATCGGCGGGATGACGCGGCGCACGCGCTCATAGAGGCGGCTCGCAGGCCTTCGGAAGTCCAGGACGGTCATGGCTTATACTCACGCTGAGCATATCTTGAGATATACTTAGCATGAGAATAAGGCTGTGTCAAGCGCGGCTCAGCGGCAGCTTGGTGCCGGCGGCGGCGCGCTCCTCGCGCACGGCGGAGCGGAAGCGGAAAGCCTTGGCGGGGCGTCCGCCGGTGTCCGAGACGGTCTCGCCGGTCTCCTCGACGAGCTGCTGCTGCTCGATGAGACGGCGGAAATTGGGCTTGTGCACGGAAAGCCCCGCGATCGCCTCGACGCAGCGTTGCAATTGCAGCAGCGTGAACGACGGGCGGCATCAGCTCGAACACGACGGGGTTGTATTTGATCTTCGCCCGCACCCGCGCGATGCCGGTCGCGAGGATGCGGCGATGGTCGCCGATCATCGGCCGGCCGAGCGCCGGGCTCTTCGCGATCCTGCCTCGGGCGGCGCGCCTCGGGAATGAGCCCCGCCTCGAACAGAAGCTCATAGCGCTGCAGAACGAGCTCCTCGTTCCAGCTTCGCCCGTCGAGCCCGAAGGCGATCGCGGCGCGCGTCCTGCGCGCGGCCTGATCGGCGCCGCTCGTGATCCAGAGGCTCGAGCGCCGGAGCGATCGTTCCTGCGATCATCGCCGGCCTGCCGCGGCGATGATCCTCCCAGGGGAAGTAATCGTACCACGGCCGCCACGCCGCGCTGCGGCGTCGCGGCGGGCTCCTCCCGGGTTAGGCCGAGATAGCTGATCGAGATCGTCCGCGCCCCGCCCGCTCCGCGGCGGCGATCGGAATCGGCGAAGGTGTAGAGCTGCTCGACATAGCCGAGCGGATGGCGCGTCTGCCGCTCGACCCAGGCGCGCAATGCCCGATTGCAGCGACCGGTGCCCGACGACGAAGGGCCCCGAAGGCAGAGCCCGCCCGTCGTCGATCGTCATCGTCAGCGGCGACCCTCGGCGACCGCGACCAGCACGGCGATCAGCTCGACCGCGATCGAAAGCGCAGCCGCCTCGCCCGCCTCGGTTAGTGCCAGCCCCGCCATGTTCGCCCGTGCATCGCCCATCGGGCCTCCGTTTAGCCGAGAATGGCGGCAGCGGAAACGGCTGGGCGGCGGAAGCGCCTCATAATCTACTGACGGCGCGAACGCGCGACTGCATCTATCCTTCGAGCGCGGCAAGTTGGGCGTCAAACCACGCGAGATCCTGCTTCCACGCGACCCAGTCGGGATGGCGCGCAACCAGTCGAGCCATAATCGCGCGGCCTGAGCGCAATGATTCCCGCCCGCCCACCCGATCGCCGCGCATGATCAGCGCGTTCGCGATCTTCGCGTAGGACACCGACACGTCGCGCCGCCAGCCCGCGTTGCCGGGGTCCGCGCGCGACAATTGTTCCGCAATCGCCAGACCGTCGCGAAACGATTTCAGCGCCCCCGGCAGGTCGCCCTGCGCGACCAGAACGTCGCCGACCTTATTGTACGGACACCGACACGTCGCGCCGCCAGCCCGCGTTGCCGGGGTCCGCGCGCGACAGCTCCTCGCGATCGCCAGACCGTCGCGAAACGATTTCAGCGCCCCCGGCAGGTCGCCCTGCGCGACCAGAACGTCGCCGACTCGATCGTAGGACACCGACACGTCGCGCCGCCGAAAACGATCGCCTTCCTCGGCGTCCGCAAGCTTCTTCGCCGCGTCAAGAGCATTGCGGAAGGCGTCCTTTGCCGGTTCGAGAGAGCCTGTCGTAACGCAAAGGTCCCCGAGCTCGATCCAGGACCAGACTTGGTCGGCGTCAATGTCGAGCAATTCGCGCAAGGCGGCCTTCGCCGTTTTGTAGTCGTAGGCGATTCGGGCGACGGTCGCCTTTTCGGCCAGCAACGGAATGATCCGCTGACGGCGGGCAAGCTCCTCTTCGGCAATCTTTGCGTCGAGGAGTGTCGTCGCGCCCGAAACGTCCAACCGGGCCAACTTTTCTCGGGCCGCGCCAATCACGGCGTCAATGTCGGCCCCTCGATTGGAGGGTTGGGCTGGCTCCGCCGCATGCGCGCGAGCCTCTTGGGAGGCCCGCTCGAGATATTCCGGCATTCGGGCCAACGAAACGCCCTGCGACCTCAAGGTGTCAAACAAACGCTGTGCGTCGTCCGGCTTCACTGCGAGCCGAGAGGCCGTTCGATCGAACTCGGCGCACTCCAGATGGAGGCGAATAGTCGTCGCCGGGAACGATCGCAGCTTCGTGAAGCGTGCTCCTGCCCTCATTCACGCCGATTTCCGACAGCGCAAGAATTCCCGCGAGTTGCTCGCCGGTTTCCAGGAACACCGGCGAGCCGCTCGCGCCGCGATCGGCCCAGTAAGCCGCGAGGTTTTCTCCAACGAATTGTCGCAATCCGCGAGCGTCCTTCGTCGGATTGATATTGCCGGAAACGTCGCGTTCGATAACCCCGGTTGGATCGGTTTTGTCTCGTCCAATCAACCCGACGTGCGCATAACCCTGCCCGTCTCGAATCGCTCATGGGTCGCCGGACGCAAGCGTGCAATGGCGTCGGGCACGGACTCCGGTTCAAGCAACACGAGATCGGGCTTCCTGCCGCCAAGTTTGGAGCATTCGTCCACACGTAGAACCCGGCTGCGAAAAGGTGCGCCATTCACATCCAGCGCATATGGAAATTCAATTTCGATATTTGTCGGCCCGACGCCAGTCTCGACGTTCTTTGCATTGGCCATCCGCCAAACGTGTCGGCAGGTCGCAACCCAACCGCCTTCGATCAGTGCGCCACAACCGACGAACCGCTCGCCCGGAGCAAACGAATATATGTAAACTAATGCTGTTTCGATCATCGGACTTAAGGAGCCGACCATGTCCGCTCGAATGATAGTCGAATTGTCCAAAGACCATAAAGTCTTTTTCGGCGCCGGCGCCGATGCAGGCCTCGCCGAAGTGGGAGTCGCGGACGACATCGCGAAGGCGACCGGAGACACCTTTAAGAAGGCCCTCGGGTCGCTCGCCGAGCTCGTTAAGATGCTCGAAGCTTCGGTGGGCGAAATGCCAAAGCGACCCGAAAAGATCGAAATGGAGTTCGGCGCAAAGATTAGCGGCGACTGCAACCTTTGGATCGTATCGGGCGAGGGGGAAGCAGACTTCAAAGTGACGTTGTCTTGGGGCGGCTGACCACGCTCGCCGAACACATGCGCAACCGCGACGCCAACGGCGCGCGAACGGGCATGGCCTGCAGCAGCGCGGCCGCCGAACTGGCTACGCCGCCGTCGTCCTTACCGGCATCCGGGTCCAGCCGCGCAGCGTGTTGTTGACGAGCGGCGTCGGCTCGCCGTCCGGCTCGAGCGAAGTGAAGGCGCGGGCGACCGCCCCGAGCAGCGCCTCGCCCTCGAGCCGCGCCAGCAATTGCCCGACGCACATGTGGACGCCGGCGCCGAAGCCGACGTGGCCGGCCGTCGAGCGGCTGATGTCGTAGCGGTCGGGCTCCGGCCACTTGCGTGGATCGCGGTTCGCCGCGCCGAGCAGCATCAGCACCTTCTCGCCTTCCGGGATCGCGACGCCGCCGAGCGCGACGTCCCGCGTCGTGGTGCGGAAGAACGTCTGCACCGGCAACTCGAGCCTGACCGCCTCCTCGAAGGCGGCGCGCGCCTTCGCCGGATCGGCGCGCAGCGCGGCGAACTGGTCGGGGTTCACCGCCAGCGCGTGCATCGCCGCGCCGAGCCCATGCACCGTCGTGTCGAAGCCGGCGCTGAGCAGCGAGCGCACCAGGAGCTCCGCCTCCTGGCGGGTGACCTCGCCGGCGTCGGCCGCTGCATGGATCATCGCGCCGATGCCGTCGCCGACAGGTTTCCCGCCTGCATTGCGCAGAAATCCACTCGACATGCGGCGCCATCTGCGCGATCGCGTTGCGCCTGAGCTCGTTGTCGGGGCCGAACATGTTGAACACGGTCGCCGCATAGGGCAGCAGATGCTCGCGGCCCTCTTTCGACAGTCCGACCGCGTCGGGCATGACCATCATCGGATAGACTTCGGCGCAATCGGCGACTGCGTCGAACCGGCCCTTTCGCGCAAGGTCGCCCGCAAGCCTTTCCGCCGCTTCGGCGAACCGCCCCTTGAGCGAGCGCATCACCGTCGCCGACAGCGCGCGGTTCAGCACCGCCCGCGCCCGGTCGTGCTCGGGCGGATCGCGCTCGAGCACCAGGCTCGGCGGCCGCCACGGCTTTTCCCGGGCGAAGTCGCTCAAGCCCACGCCCCGGCTCGAACAGAAGGTCGCCGGGTCGGCGAGAATTTCGCGCACCCCGGCGTAACGCGCCGCCGCGTAAGCCGCCGTAGGCCTCGAGCCAGACGACCGGACCGGCCTCGCGCAAAGCCGCATGGCCCGGGTGCGGGTCGGCGAGGAAGGCGGGCGAAAACGGATCGATCGAGGAGACCGGAACGCCGGCGGGCGGCCGGCGCGCTTCGGCGGGTTGGGGCATGGCGTTTCCTCACGCGCTGTCATCCAAGGCTTGTGCGGCGCGGCGCGCGACGTAAACCCAGCTCGGCGGCACGGTATCGAACGCTTTCGCCCACGGTCGCTCAAGCCGGAGCCGGACAGTCACCTTATGCTCGGCAGGTCCGACGCCGACGATCCGCGTCGCGGCTTCGCCGTCGGGCCTCGTGCGGCGAAATCCGCCGTCCGCCGCCGCGACTGCTGCGACCCGGCGCCCTTTATGGCTGCGCAATCGATGCCGGACGTTAGCCGCGAATCGCCCCCTTACTCGTCAACCGGGAAGCGGAACGCCGCAGTCGTGTCGAGGCCGCCCTCGCCGCGTGCGATCGCCGCGTCGTAGAGCGCCGCCAAGCTCGGCATCACGGCGAGCGCGACGTCGTGCCGCGCTGCCTCGTCGAGCATCAGCCGCACGTCCTTGCGCGCCATCGCGACGGTGAAGGATGCCGGCTCGTACGGGCCGGACGCGACCTTGGCCGCTCGCGCGGGCAGGAACTGCCCGGGATTGAATTCCTTGAACATCGCGACCGCGTCGGCGGGCGCGACGTCGACCGCATGGGCGAGGCGCACGACGTCCGCGACGACGCCCATCATGCCGATCAGCGTCAGATTGCCGAACAGCTTGTAGGCCGCGGCGACGCCGGGCTTCGGCCCGAGGTTGACGACCAGTCCCGTCATTGTCTCGAGTTCCGGCGTGACGGCCCCACATTGCGCGGGATCGCCGGAGATCAGCATCATGCCAATTCCCTCCGCGCGTTGACGGGGGTCATGAACACCGGCGCATGGATGAAGACTTTGCCACGCCCGGCCCAGCGGGCGATCCGTTCGACTGTCGGCGTCGGCGCGGTCGTCGTGTGGTCGATGATGAAGGTCGAGGCCGGGATCGCGCTCGCGAGCGGCTCCAGCACGGAATCGACCGCGGCGTCGTCCGACAGCGACAGATGAATGCGCTCGACGTCCTTGATCGCCTCCGTCGTGTCGGCGAAGGCGTGAGCGCCGTCGACCTCGAGCGCCTTCGCCTTGGCCGGATCGCGGTTCCAGACATTGACCTGATGGCCGTTGTCCAGCATGCGGCGAATGAAGCCGGCGCCCATCAGGCCGGCGCCGAAGAATGCAATTCTCATCCTGTCCTCCTCGAGGTTTCGCCCACTACCCGCGCTCGACGGGATAGACCGCGCCCTCGAACACCGTGCCCCAGACCGGCACGTCCTTCAACCTAATCGGGCTCGACCGCGTAAGGTTCCTCATCTCGGCCGCATCACACGGGCGCCGCCAATCTTCAGCGCGTCCTGTGTATATACTCCTCGAGCGCAAGCAGCTCTTTGGCGATGGCGACCTGGCACTCGATCAGTCGGGGCCCCTTCGCGCGAAGCGCTGCCTCGAACTGCCTATGAAACTCCTCGGCCGTTTCGGCCCGCGTCGCAGGCACGCCGAGACCCGTCGAGATCTGCACCCAGTCGAGCGTCGGACGATCGAGACTCAACATCGCTTTCGTCTTGGCGTTGATCTCCTGATCGCGAACCCGCGCCATCTCGACGCCGAGTATGGCGTAGGCGTCGTTCTTGAGCAGGACAACGACGACGTCGGCGCTCTCTCGCGCCATCGACCATAGCGCCTGGACCGTGTACATGCCGCTGCCGTCCGCCTGAAGATGAACGACTTTCCGGTCGGGACAAGCGATCGCCGCGCCAAGCGCCATCGGCAATCCGCCGCCGATCGCCCCGCCGTTGACGGGGTTGAGATAATCATGCGCACGAGCGCCCTTGGTCGCTGCGAAAATTGGCGGACCATTGGTGGCCGCTTCGTCGATGAGGACGGCTCCCTCCGGCATCAGCATGCAGAGCGTCTGCCCGATGGCGACCGCCGTCAGTTCTCCGGAGGGCGCCTCAGCCTGCGTGCGGGTCTGGCGGGGCGCGGCCGCGCTGCTGGCCCCTGTCGCCTCCGCAAGCGATTGCAGCGCCGCTTCGAGATCTTCATCGACCGAGGCCATTGCGAAGAGATCGCAACCCGGCGGGCATTTCATTGTCGGCTTGTTCTTGTAGGCGAAGGTTGTAACCGGAAGCGGCGCGCCGACAAATATCAGCTGGGCGAAGGTTTCAAGAAACTTCACGCAGACTTCGTATTCGTAGGGAATCGGCTCCATGGGCGGACGACCTTCGCCGCGCGACACGCGGAACGACGGGAAGGTCTCGGAGAACAGAACGGCGCCGGTTTTGGCGGCGATGCGACCTGCGGTTTCGAGAGCCGTTCCCTGCAAGGCGGCGCTGCCCACGACGAGTCCGGTTTTCTTGCCTTGTGCGAGCATTGCTGCAGCATGCGCGATCGCCTCGGCGGAAATCCGGGATCGGCGAGACGGCGCCGGAGGGATTGGCGGCGGATTGGCCTCTTCCCAGTGATAGTTGGTCGGCGCCACGATCGTGCAGATCTTGCCGGTTCGTGCGAGCATTGCGGCTTGCGCGCCGAGTTCGCCGAGCTGAGTGGCGCTGCGCGCTTCCTGGGACCAGTGCGACACTGCGCGGGCGAGATCGATCACGCGACCGTTGATCAGTTCATGTTCCGGGTAATTCGGCTGGTGATAGGAGGCGTTCGCTCCGACGATATTGACGATCGGCGTATTGGCGCGGCCCGCGTTGTGCAGCATGGCGATGCCGTTGGCGAAGCCGCTGCCCACATGAAGGAGTGTGAACGCCGGCCCGCCCTTCATGCGGGCATAACCGTCCGCGGCGCCGGTAACGACGTCCTCCTGCAGACACAGGACTGCGCGCACTTTGTCGGTCATGCCGATTTCATAGACCAGCTGCATCTCCGAAGTGCCCGGGTTGGCGAAGCACGTCGTGATGCCGGAATCGACCAGCGATTTGAATAAGGCTTGCGCTCCGTTCATGTGTCGATCCTCCAAAGTCGCCTGACCCCGCAGGCTCGGTCCTTACGCCATTGCGAGGCGCCGCCCGTGGTGTTTGCCGGCGGCGGCGCGCATGGTTGATCCGCCTGTCCATGCGGCCCGCACAGAGTCTGCTCCCAATTTGCGATCATCGCCACAAATCAACGCGCGATCGTTCCATTTCATCATTTGGTTAACGCGGCCGTTTCCCCGGCCCGCCGCCGAGGGTCGAGGCGATGAACGACCTCCGCGCGCCCCGCTCCGGCAGATTCATACCAAGGGACCTGGCGATCCAGAGTCCGCCTCTGTTCTTCCTGCCTGGATCGCTTCGCCGCCCTCGCGATGACGACTTCATAGCGAGTCGTGCTTGATCACAAGGGCGAGAGCTTCCGCCGGATTCGGCCCGTCTGTGACGGACGTCACAGACGCCGCCTCGAGCCGCTCCTATTGTCTAATCGGCGAGCATGATCCGCCCGAGGAATGAAGTTGGAGTCGATGATGAGGGATACGCTTCTTGAAGAGTTCGAGGATCAAATCGCCGTGCTGAAGGGACGATTGCCCAAGCTGACGGCAGACTCGCGTCGCGACGCCCTTGCGGAGCTGGCATCCTTGACCGATTTCCTCGATCTGATGGCGACACTGCGGGAGCCTCCACGGATTGACCCCCGCGAGGCGCGACGTCCCGACCGAACAGCTCAGCCGCCGGACGCGATCACGTCAGCAAAACCCTTCCGCCAGGAGGCATAGACCGGCCGCCAGCCGAGCGCCTGCCGCGCCTTTGCGTTTGAGCCGGCGCGGGTCTGGGTCATCATCGCCACCAGATGCTCCCCGACCGCGATCCGCGCCACCCAGGCGGGAACGCGCCGTGGCGGTTTGGCCCCGAGCATGGCGGCGAGCGCCGGCAGCCATTCGCGGACGGGAGCGGGCTCGTCGTCGACGACGTTGTAGACGCCGGGGTCGCCCGTCTCGATCGTCAGCGCGGTCGCGGAGGCTGCGTCGTCGAGATGCAGGAATGACCACCAGCCGCCGCCGTCGCCGATCATCGGCACGCGCCGGTCGCGCAGCTGGGCGAGGAAGGGTCCGTCGAACAGGCCCGAGTGAGGCCCGTAGAAGGCCCCATAGCGAAGGACGACCCCTTCCAGCTTGCGCAAGCCGGCGACAGAAGACTCGAGGTAACGGATCGCGTCGAGCGTCCTACGCAATTCGCGCGGCGGCTCGGGATCGAGCGGATCGTCTTCCCTCTTGACCGGTCCTCCCCGCCTCGCATAGGGCCAGCCGCAGAAGCTTTGCGCGACGAACCGCCGCGCGCCGATTTCCTCGGCCGCCGCGATGAGATGGTCCAGCGCCTCGGTTCGCAATCGGTTGGTCGTCGCGAAGGCGCGATCGAAATGAACGAGGTCGCTCGCATTGGTGAGCGCGGTCATCTCGTGCACGACGACCTCGGGTCGCGCCTCGAGGACGGCCGATCTGACGGCGTTCCTGTCGAAAGCGTCGACGACTCTCGCCTCGACGCCGGCCTGGCGAAGCGCCTCGGCTTTCGCCGGCGACCGGGTGAGGCCGGCGACCCGATGACCCGCGGCGAGGAGCAACGGGACGAGGCGGCTCCCGACCGCGCCCGTCGCGCCCGCGACCAGGACCTTCATGACCTGCTGCCTCTGTTGTTCGGCCCGGCAACGCATGCCGGAATGGAGCGGTTCCCGTTTGCGGCTCGCCACCGCGATGCGCCGCGCGCCCGCCGCTCAGCGACGACAACGGCGCCGGCAATGACATCGATCGGATCGTCACGTTAGCACTGCGCGTTTTCACCATCTTCGTGATGTTATCGTCGATGATGACAAGCATGGCGCGGCGTGGTTTGATCGTCGGCGGGGAATTTTCGTTGACCGATCGAGCGCGCGAGGCCAGTTGAGAAACGAGCTTGACGACGACCCCCAATACCGGAGATCGGCCGTGAACGCCGAATTCGCCTCTCTCGCGAATATCCTGGACCTCGCCAACGTCATCATCCATGACATGGAAGGCAAAATCCTTCACTGGACGACGGGCTGCGAGCGCCTCTACGGCTGGAGCAGACAGGAGGCCGTCGGACAAATCGTCCACCATCTGTTGAAGACCCGATATCCCGTGCCCCGGAGCGAGATCGCCGCCGCGCTGCGCGAGCGCGGCAGCTGGGAAGGCGAGCTCGAACATCAGACGAAGTCCGGATCGATCGTTTCGATCGCCAGCCTGTGGGTCGCGCGTAAGTCCGACGACAATGCAATCCGCTTCGTGCTTCAGAACAACAGCGACATCACCGGACTGAAGCGGGCCAAGGCGGACCTGGCGACGCGCGAAGCGCATCTGCTTTCGATCCTCGATACCGTCCCCGAGGCGATGATCGTGATCGACGAGCGAGGCCTGGTGACTTCCTTCAGCGCGGCGGCGGCGAAATTGTTCGGATACCGTCCTGAAGAGGTGATCGGCCGCAACGTCAGGATGCTGATGCCTGAACCCTATCGGGCCGAGCACGACGGCTACATCGCCAATTATCTCAGGACCGGCGAAGCGCGGATCATCGGCTACGGCCGGCTGGTGAAGGGCCTCACCAAGGACGGCGCGGTCTTCCCGATGGAGCTAGCCGTCGGGGTGGCGCGGGCGAATGGAGAAAGAATTTTCACCGGCTTCGTCCGCGACCTCACGAGCCGGCAGAAGATGGAGGAGGAACTCCGCCAATCGCAAAAGATGGAGGCGGTCGGCCAGCTTACCGGCGGCGTCGCGCATGATTTCAACAATCTCCTGACGGCGATCATCGCCAATCTGGAGATGCTCTACCCGCGTGTCACCGATCCCGAGCAGCGCGAGCACGTCAAAGAGGCTCTGGACGCGGCGCAGGATGGCGCGAAACTGGCGTCCCAGCTCCTCGCCTTCGGTCGACGTCAGTCCCTCAATTCGAAGCCGACCGACGTCGGTCCTCTCGTCTCCAGCTTCGCCGACCTCCTGCGGCGGACATTGGGTGAAGCGATCGAGCTTCAGATCGTGGTCGAGGGGTCCGGCCACCTGACTGTGATCGACGGTTCGCTCCTGATGAACGCCCTGCTCAACCTGGCGATCAACGCGCGGGACGCAATGCCGCACGGCGGACGGCTGACGATCGAAATCACCCACGTGCGTCTCGACGCCGACTATGCGCAGACATACCCGGACATCCGCACCGGACGCTATGTCCTGATCACGGTCACCGACACGGGATCAGGCATGTCGGAAGAAGTCCGCCAACGCGCGTTCGAGCCGTTCTTCACGACCAAGGCGACCGGCGCTGGAACGGGGCTCGGCCTGAGCATGGTTTACGGATTCGTCAAGCAGTCGGGCGGGAACATCCAGATTTACAGCGAAATTGGCCAGGGAACGAGCGTGCGCGTATTCCTGCCTCTTTCCGAGAGCGCCGGCTCAAGCGCAGGGCCCGACGCCGCCGAACCGCGGGAGGCCGATCTGCCGGGAGGCGCCGAAATCATCCTCATTGTGGAGGACGACCCGCGTCTGCGCCGGGTCCTGAGCAAGCGGCTCAGGAGCCTGGGTTACGAGGTCATCGAGGCGGACAGCGGCGCGGCCGCCATGGCTCAGCTCGCCACCCGGCCGGAGGTGGCGATGATCTTCACTGACATGGTCATGCCCGGCGGCATGACCGGCTACGAACTGGCGCAGGCGGCGTTGGCGATCAAGCCCGACATCAAGGTCCTCTTCACCTCCGGCTATGCGGAGCCGGCGATCGTGCGGCTCGGACAGAAGACGGGGGCGTGGCTCAAGAAGCCCTACACGGCCGACGAGCTCGCCGAGAAGGTGCGGTCGGTTCTTCACCACCCTCAGGATTGAGCCTGCCGTATTCACACAAATCGAAGTCACGCTGGTCGGCGATCATACCCTTGTCCCCGCGCGCGACTGGATGATGCCGGCTCTTAAAAAGCGCAGGTAATTGAGCCACTTGCAGAACGTCTGAGCGCGTCGGCTCGCGCACGAATGAACATAGCTGAGACGTGTTGGCTTCAGTCGTTTTTGACGGTTGCAACGCCGCTTCCGCCGTTTTTTTGCCTTCGCGGACATTTTGGCGTGGATTTTGGCCATGTTTCGTCGACCTCCCGATTTTTTGGGAGGCTCCGGACCCGTTTTCGCGCCGCGATGCGGCTCGCTATGCGATGAGACGGATGATCTGAGAAACGGTGATGACCAGAATGCCGAACATCAGATGGCACATCACCTTCGCGGGGCCACGCACCTGGACGGTTCTGCCGCCGTGGTTGTCTTTGAGGTTGGCGTTGACCCGTTCGGCGCCGCTGCGCTCGTTGTAGCGGATATCCTCGGCGGCGCGATGGCCGACGAGCGCTCGACGCTTGTCTTCCTCGGCCAATTCCTTCTTGAGGCAGGCGTCGCGGCGCGGGTTGACATCGATGATCGGCACGTGGCCGAGCGCGCGGCTATGCGCCCTGATCTCGGCCGCATCGTAGGCGCTGTCCATGAGATCGTAGAGATTGACCAGACGCCCCGCCGTCATCGTCGCCAGGGGGATGGCGACCTGACTGTCGTGGACGGAAGCCGAGGTGAGAACGCAACTGACGGGAATGTCGCCGTCCGCGGTGTCGATATGCAGCTTATAGCCGATCCATGTCTCCTGATGTCCCTTGGCGTTGCGTTTGACGCCGACGTCACAGTGCTGGGGCAGATCGGCGAGCATCTGGCTCAGCGTCATGCCGGCCTGGCGTTCCAGCCGGCTGGGCGGCTTGGGCGCGGGCCGCTCGCCCTTGCGCGGACGCCCGCGCTTGCGGGGCTTCTGCTCGAGCGCTGACGGCTCGGGCTTCTCTGCGCGTTGCGGCTTTTCATGGCCTTCGATCGCCGTCGCATCGCGCGCGATGTGACCAACCAGCCGATCCCCGTGGGTCTTGCGGATCAAGGCTTCATGCAACCGCGACGGCAAGGCGCTGTCGGCGAACTCGGCGAAGGCGCGCGAGAAAGTCGCCTCGCTGGGAACCTCGGACAGACGCGACCAACCGCACAAGCGCCGCAACGTCGTGTCGGCCTCGACGCGTTCGATCAACATCCGCGTGGTCGGCAAGTTGAGAACCGCCTTGGCCACGAAGGCCCTCGCCAATGCGGCCCGCTCGGCTGCCGGCCGTCCGGGAAAACCACCCCAGTCAGGCGCGAAAGCCTCAAGCCGCGTCATGTCCAGAACCGTCACCAGCGCTCGATGCGACTCCGTCAAGAACCCGACCGTCTCCTCAAGAAACGGGAAAAGTTCTCCTTGAAACTTCTGCCAGTATACGGATAGGGTCTCTCGTAGCGACATCGTCGGCGGTTCCTGGCTTTCTGCTTGTTTTTCCTCGCAGAATCAACATACCAGAAACCGGCCGCCGACGGTTCGCGACGCTTGAGAAATCACCCGAAAATTCGAAAATTCCGGCCGTCCGAGCCGTTTTGCAAGTGGCTCAAATTGTATTGATGATATACCCGCAGCGAATCCAGGCCTCGGCGGGGCCCGCCAAACAAAGGGCTTCCGCCAGCCGGTCGCCCAAATTGACCAGCGTCCCTGTGAGATAGGTGAGGGCGGTCCTGGTTTGACCGGCCTTGTGGAGGACCCCGTTCTGTCCGCTCATCGCCAGCGCCATCAGGAAGGCGGTTCGCACGCCCGAAAGGGGGGCGAGGGCCGCCGCGCCGAGCAGGGGGGATTCCGCGATCAGGATTGCGGGCCGGCGCCAATCCTTCGCCGCGATCCCCAGCATGGCGACCGCACGCGGCCTCAACATCCAGGCTCGACGAGTTGGCGCCCTGACGCCCTTTCACAGTCCGGCTTCCTCCTGCGCGGACGCCTTGCTTACCATGTCGCGGCGCAGATCCTCTACTCCGCCGGCGCCCGGGGCGCTATCGGGCTCTGACCGCACGTTCGAGTTCGCTGCGGCTCATCTTCGACCGGCCGGCGATCCCCTTCTCCCGCGCCTCGCGATAGAGATCGCTTCTCGTCGCCGCGCCTCGCGCTCCCGAACCCCTCGACCGCCTGCCCTCGGTCTCTGCCTGCGCCGTCTCGCCGCGGGCCTCCTTGGCCTTGGTGCGGCGAAAATTCCGCTCGTTCTTCCTCGGGCTTTGCTGGTTCGAGGCGCCCGCTTCGCTGAGCGCGATGGCGATCGCCTGCCTTGGGTTCTTGACCTTCTTGCCGCTTCCTCCGGAGCGCAGCTCGCCGTGCTTGAACTCGTGCATGACCCGTCCGACCGTCTCTTTCTGCGGCTTGGACTCTTGAGACGCCATGGTGATGATCCTCTCGATCGAAACCCGTCGAGGCGTAAATCGGCCCCGCGGCTAAAAAACAACACGAATTGCGGGCCGGGGTTCCGTCAGGGACAGAAGCCCCGCAATTTTATAACACGTCTTGCTAGTAGTTTTGACGAGCCGAGCGCCAGCGCAACGACGATGCCCGCTCGACGTTAAGCGGGGTGGCAAGCCGCTGAGAAATCTGGCGGTCGCCGCTAAAGCTGCGCTAAGGCGCGCTCAATCCTGCGGAGGCGATCATGTGGCTTTCGGCCGAGGTGCGGTGGTTCTGGCGGGACGCCTGTCCGGAGGAGGTGCGCGACTGGTTTTACGGCGGACCGACCGCCCCGTCGATCCCGCCTGCCGGCGAGCCGAGCGAGCGCGTCGACCGCTATCTTCACGCCAAGGGCAATACGGAAATCGGCGTCAAGGTCCGCGACGCCCGCGACGGACGCCCCGACGATGTCGAGATCAAAGGCCTTGTGGCTGTCGTCAGCCCGCCCGACCCGCCCGCTGGAGACGCAGCCATCCCCCTCGATCAGATCGAGATCTGGTGCAAGTGGAAGGCGCCGCAGGTCGTGGCGTCAGACGGGATCCTGACCCGCAAGCGGCGCTGGATGCGCAGGTACTTGGTCGTCGCCACCGATGTCGAGGAATTGCCGCTCGACGCCGATCGAGGAGGCGCCGCCGGCAGTCGGCTGCAACCTGGAGCTGACCCAGGTCGACGTGGATGGGCATCCAGTCTCCTGGTGGACCCTCGGCTTCGAAGCCTTCGGCGATATTCAATCCGCGCCCGAGGCGCTCGCTGCGACTTACGCCTTCCTGCAAGCGAACGGCGCCTTTCCCGCCTTTGTGGGGCGAACGCCTCAGCTACCCGGAATGGCTCGACCGGCTGTAGGGGGATCGACGTGCGCCGCCTCCACGAACGCGACCGCGATGAGCCTCTCGCCGGCGAACGGGATGACCCGGAGCTTTCTGCCATCCCGCAGCGTCGCCGTTCGGTCCGCGAGCCGGATCTCGATGTCGGGAAAGTCGAGCCACGAGCCGTCGAGCGGATGGATCGCCTTGTAGACCGCCTCCTTGGCGACGAAGACGAGGCGGTGCGCGACCCCGTCGTCTCCTGTCTCGCGTTGCTCCGCCTCGCTCAGAACCATGTCGACGATCTCTTCCGGCAGCGGCTCGGCCGGCTCGACGTCGACGCCGAGGCCGACGAGCCGCCCGCGCCGCGCCGCGGCAGCGAGCGCGAAAGCCTCGTCGTGCGCGAGCGAACCGATGATCCCGGAGGGCCAAACCGGCGCGCCTGAAGGCGAGCGTGGCAGCGGCGCGGAGCCGTCGGCGCCGAGTTCGTCCAGGAGATGGCGGGCGGCGATGCGGGCGGCCCCGCTCGCGCGGCGCGCCTCGACGCGCGCCCCGGGGCGGGAACCGGCGAACGCGGCTTCGTCTCCGAGACGGATCCGCCGCGCCGCGACAAGCGCCCCGCAAGCCGCGATCTCCGCCCGCAGCGGCGCGAGGTCGAGGTCGTCCCGCGCCGCCGCCATCGGGTCTTCAGCGCGCCTCGGCCGCGCCGCTGTGGACGAGCTTGGCCGGATTGCCGCGCCAGCGCGAGCCGGCCGGCGTGATCTCGCCCTTCATCAGGAAGGCGTCGGCGTCGAGATGGGTGTTCTCGTTCATCGTCACGCCGTAATGCACGAGGCAGCCGACCCCGACCGAGCAGTCCGCGCCGATCCGCACGAAGTCGGACTTGAACACGCCCTCTTCCAGCGAATGGGCCTGAACGATGCTGTGCTCGTTGAGGTTCGCCTCGTCGCCGATCTCGACCAGCGTGCGCTCGGACAGGATGCAGCCGTCGTCGAACACCCTGCGCCCGACCTTGACGCCGAGCAGGCGCGAAATGACGTTGCGCATCGGCGTCCCGGCGAAGGCGGTCGCGAGCGGCGAGTCGGAGAGCTTCCAGTGCCGCTCGACCCGCCAGAAAGCGGGGTGATAGACGGTCGCGATCTCCGGCTTCAGCGAGCCGAAGCCGAGCGAAGCGCGCTCGATGAGGATGAAGACCCCGATCGACAGCGCGAACACGACGCCCGCCGCCACGATCATCGCGGCCACGTCGTTCACGCCATACACGGCCGCCGTCCAGCCGAAGACGTAGACCGCCGAGAAAGACGATGAGCCAGCGCGACGCCGAGCAGCGCGGCGATCGAGGCCACATTCAGCCAGGTCTTGCGCCTGAGCCGCCGCTCCCTCTCCTCAGGGCCGATCGCGGCCAGCATGTCGAGGTCGCGCGAGGCGGCGCGCGGGATCTCGAAGGCCGGCGAGCCGAGCAGGCCGACGTTCTCGCGCACCGGCCCGTCGATCGGCGCCATCACCTTGGTGCCGAACAGAACGTTGTCGCCGGTGCGCGCGCCGGGCGGCACGTAGACGGTCGTGCCGAGGAAGTTGCGCGCGCCGATGCGGCATGCGCCGAGCTTGAACGCGCGGCTCGACATCGTGAGGTTGCCGAGCCACAAGCCGTCCGACGCGACCGTGTTGGCGCCGACCGAGCATAGGAACGGGTTGTCCTGGCCCTGCTCGCTGCCGAAGTTCGAGCCGGTCTGATCGCCGAAGCCGAGCTTCCAGCCGACCCAGCGCAGATAGGGCTCGATGAACACGCTGTCGCCGAACATCAGGTTGAAGAAACGCGAGTTGCCGAACGTCTGCACGATCTGCTGCATCGTATGGTGGAAGCCGTAGAGCGGATAGACCCGGCCCTCGACCAGCAAGGCGTTGGCGAGACGCGGCACCGCATAGACGATGACGAGGCCGCCGATCAACGAAACGAGAGTGACCGCAAGCGCCGCGCCGGCGGCCATCGGCAGCAGCGTGACGGTCGCATCCCACGGACCGAGCGCGAGAGCGTCGTCGCCTCCGGTCAGCACGGCCATCGCATAGACGATCACTGCGTCGGTCAGAGCGCCGGCGACGGCGATGACGAAGGCGAGCCGCATCGCGGCGGACAGCCAGCGCCGCACGGGCGAAACCGGCGCCTCGTCCGTCAGGCGGAAGCTGGTCGTCGTCTCTTCGGCGGGCGAGCCGGCATAGCGCTTGCCTTCCGGCACGCGCTGGCCGCTCTGCAGCGACGACGCGTGGCCGAGCTGGCCGAAATCGCCGATCACGGAGCGGATGTCGAGAACGCTCTGCTCGCCGACATAGGCATTCCGCCCGATGCGGATCTCGCCGGTGAGGATGCGGTTGCCGGCGGCGACATAGCCGGGCGCGAGCGCGCTGCGCATGACGACCGCCTCCTCGCCGACCTCGAAAAGATCGGCCGTGACCGGCACGCTGCGCGAGAGGATGACCGCGTTGCGGCCGATCCTGGCGCCGAGCAGCCGCAGATACGCATTGAAGATCGGCGTTCCGGTGAAGGCGTTGGCCGGCGCCGAGCGCATGATGAGCTTGGCCGCCCAGAACCGGAAGTAAGCGAAGCTCCACAGCGGAATCGCCTTTCCGCGGGCCCGTCCGATCAGCAGCCATTTCGCCGCGACGGCGAGGGCGTTGTGGCCGAAGAACCACGCGACGGCGACGGCGAGCGCCCGCCCATAGAGTTCGAGCGGCGAATCGGCGGCTTCGTAGATCCAGTCGAACGCGGTCAGGAAGGCGACGACCGCCAGCGCGCCGACCATCGCATAGAAGGCCGTCTGCGCCGCGCCGCAACCGTAGTAGGCGAGATTCGAGGGGCGATAGGCCAGCGGAACCTCGAGGTTTTCGGTCAGCGACAGGCCTCGCGGCGTCGAGCGCGCGGGCGAGCCGTCGAACGGTCGTATGGGCGTAGACGTCGCGCATGGCGACCTGCATCGACGGCTCGAGCTGGCGCACCCTGGCGCAGAAGCGCGCCATCAACAGCGAGTGGGCGCCGTATTCGGCGAAGAAATCCCCGTCGATCGAGACCTCTTCGAGACCGAGGACGTCGCCCAGCGCCTCGCACAGCGCGCGCTCGGTCTCCGTCTCCGGCGGGACATGGGTGTCGCCGAAGCGCAGGCGCGCGGACTTCGGCGCCGGCATCGCCTTCCGGTCGGCCTTGTTGCTGACCAGCGTCGGGATGAACGGCAACTGCTCGAGATAGGCCGGGGTCATGTAGCTCGGCAGCCGCGCGCGCATGAGCGATACGATCGCGGCGCGGTCGGGGCGCGCGCGCCGTGTTTGACCGAGTAATAGGCGACCAGCTCCGGCGCGCCGGGCTCGGGTTCGAAGGTCGTGGCGACGACCTGGGCGATCTCCGGGATCTCGAGCAGAACCGACTCGATCTCCGTCAGCTCGATCCGGTAGCCCCTGAGTTTGATCTGGGTGTCGATGCGGCCGAGGTATTCGATCTCGCCGTCGTCGGTCATCCGCCCGAGATCGCCGGTCCGATAGATGCGGCCCGACGGATTGTTCGGCAGGGCGAGGAAGTCGTCGATGAACTTCGCCCGCGTCAGCTCGGGCCGGTTGAGATAGCCTTCCGCGACGCCGATCCCGGCGATGCCGATCTCGCCGGCTTCGCCGAGCTCCAGCGCGACATCCTCCTTGGCGTCGAGGATGACGATCGAGTAGGTCGGCAGCGGTTTGCCGATCGTCACGGGCTTGTCGGGCGTCATCACCGCGAGCGTCGCGGTGACGGTCGTTTCGGTCGGCCCGTAGCTGTTGAGCAGGGTGCGGCCAGGCCGGCTCCAGCGCTTGACCAGCGCCGGCGGGCAAGCCTCGCCGCCGATCAGCAGGATGCGCAGCTTCGGCAGCTCGCGCTCGATCGAGGCGAGCAGCGTCGGCACGCAGCAGAGGCAGGTGACGTCGCGGGACTCGAGGAAGTCGGCGAGCTCCTCGCCGAACAGGCTCGTCGCGGCGGTGTTCGGAACGAGCGTCGCGCCCGCGACCAGCGGAACCCAGATCTCCTCGATCGAGAAATCGAAGGCGACCGACATGCCC
>CAVYIZ010000044.1:0-30040 GCA_963768555.1 uncultured Alphaproteobacteria bacterium | reverse complement strand
GCCGCTTCCTCCGGAGCGCAGCTCGCCGTGCTTGAACTCGTGCATGACCCGTCCGACCGTCTCTTTCTGCGGCTTGGACTCTCGAGACGCCATGGTGATGATCCTCTCGATCGAAACCCGTCGAGGCGTAAATCGGCCCCGCGGCTAAAAAACAACACGAATTGCGGGCCGGGGTTCCGTCAGGGAATTGCGGGCCGGGGTTCCGTCAGGACAAGCCCCCAATTTTATAACACGTCTTGCTAGTAGTTTTGACGAGCCGAGCGCCAGCGCAACGACGATGCCCGCTCGACGTTAAGCGGGGTGGCAAGCCGCTGAGAAATCTGGCGGTCGCCGCTAAAGATGCGCTAAGGCGCGCTCAATCCTGCGGAGGCGATCATGTGGCTTTCGGCCGAGGTGCGGTGGTTCTGGCGGGACGCCTGTCCGGAGGAGGTGCGCGACTGGTTTTACGGCGGACCGACCGCCCCGTCGATCCCGCCTGCCGGCGAGCCGAGCGAGCGCGTCGACCTCTATCTTCACGCCAAGGGCAATACGGAAATCGGCGTCAAGGTCCGCGACGCCCGCGACGGACGCCCCGACGATGTCGAGATCAAAGGCCTTGTGGCTGTCGTCAGCCCGCCCGACCCGCCCGCTGGAGACGCAGCCATCCCCCTCGATCAGATCGAGATCTGGTGCAAGTGGAAGGCGCCGCAGGTCGTGGCGTCAGACGGGATCCTGACCCGCAAGCGGCGCTGGATGCGCAGGTACTTGGTCGTCGCCACCGATGTCGAGGAATTGCCGCTCGACGCCGATGAGGAGGCGCCGCCGGCAGTCGGCTGCAACCTGGAGCTGACCCAGGTCGACGTGGATGGGCATCCAGTCTCCTGGTGGACCCTCGGCTTCGAAGCCTTCGGCGATATTCAATCCGCACCCGAGGCGCTCGCTGCGACTTACGCCTTCCTGCAAGCGAACGGCGCCTTTCCCGCCTTTGTGGGGCGAACGCCTCAGCTACCCGGAATGGCTCGACCGGCTGTAGGGGGATCGACGTGCGCCGCCTCCACGAGCGCGACCGCGATGAGCCTCTCGCCGGCGAACGGGATGACCCGGAGCCGTCGCCCGTCCCGCAGCGTCGCCGTTCGGTCCGCGAGCCGGATCTCGATGTCGGGAAAATCGAGCGACGACCCGTCGAGCGGATGGATCGCCTTGTAGACCGCCTCCTTGGCGACGAACACGAGCCGCTGCGCGACGCCGTCGCCAAGCGTCTCGCGCCGCTCCGCCTCGCTCAGGACCAGGTCGACGACGTCCTCCGGCAGCGGCTCGGCCGGCTCGACGTCGACGCCGAGGCCGACGAGCCGCCCGCGCCGCGCCGCCGCGGCGAGCGCGAAAGCTTCGTCATGGGCGAGCGAACCGATGATCCCGGCAGGCCAGAGCGGCGCGCCCGAAGGCGAGCGTGGCAGCGGCGCGGCCCGCGTCGGCGCCGAGTTCGATCGAGCAGCGAGCGGGCGGCGATGCGCGCCGCCCCGCTCGCGCGGCGCGCCTCGACGCGCGCTCCGGGCCGCGGGCCGGCGAAAGCGGCCTCGTCGCCGGGACGGATGCGCCGCGCCGCCGACCAGCGCGCCGTAAGCCGCGAGCTCCGCCCTCAGCGGCGCGAGGTCGAGGTCGTCCCGCGCCGTCTCCATCGGGCGCTCAGCGCGCCGCGGCTCGCGCCGCTGTGGACGAGCTTGGCCGGGTTGCCCCGCCAGCGCGAGCCGGCCGGCGTGATCTCGCCCTTCATCAGGAAGGCGTCGGCGTCGAGATGGGTGTTCTCGTTCATCGTCACGCCGTAATGCACGAGGCAGCCGACCCCGACCGAGCAGTCCCGGCCGATCCGCACGAAGTCGGACTTGAACACGCCCTCTTCCAGCGAATGGGCCTGGACGATGCTGTGCTCGTTGAGATTGGCCTCGTCGCCGATCTCGACCAACGAGCGCTCGGACAGGATGCAGCCGTCGTCGAACACCCTGCGCCCGACCTTGACGCCGAGCAGGCGCGAAATGACGTTGCGCATCGGCGTTCCGGCGAAGGCGGTGGCGAGCGGCGAGTTGGAGAGCTTCCAGTGCCGCTCGACCCGCCAGAAAGCGGGGTCGTAGACGGTCGCGATCTCCGGCTTCAGCGAGCCGAAGCCGAGCGAGGCGCGCTCGATGAGGATGAAGACCGCGATCGACAGCGCGAACACGACGCCCGCCGCCGCGATCATCGGCGGCACGTCGTTCACGCCGTACACGGCCGCCGTCCAGCCGAAGACGTAGATGCCGATGAAAGACGATGAGCCAGCGCGAGGCGAGCAGCCCGGCGATCGAGGCGACGTTCAGCCAGGTCTTGCGCACGAGCCGGCGCGCCCGCTCCTCCGGGCCGATCGCGGCCAGCATGTCGAGGTCGCGCGAGGCGGCGCGCGGGATCTCGAAGGCCGGCGAGCCGAGCAGGCCGACGTTCTCGCGCACCGGCCCGTCGATCGGCGCCATCACCTTGGTGGCGAGCAGAACGTTGTCGCCGGTGCGCGCGCCGGGCGGCACATAGACCATGGTGCCGAGGAAGTTGCGCTCGCCGATGCGGCAGGCGCCGAGCCTGAACGCGCGGCTCGACATCGTGAGGTTGCCGAGCCACAGGCTGTCGGAGGCGACCGTGTTGGCGCCGACCGAGCACAGGAACGGATTGTCCTGGCCCTGCTCGCTGCCGAAGTTCGAGCCCGTCTGATCGCCGAGGCCGAGCTTCCAGCCGACCCAGCGCAGATAGGGCTCGATGAACACGCTGTCGCCGAACATCAGGTTGAAGAACCGCGAGTTGCTGAACGTCTGCACGATCTGCTGCATCCCGTGATGGAAGCCGTAGAGCGGATAGACCCGGCCCTCGACCAGGAAGGCGTTGGCGAGCCGCGGAACGGCGTAGACGATGACGCAGGCCGCCGATCAGCGAGACGAGCGTGACCGCGAGCGCCGCGCCGGCGGCCATCGGCAGCAGCGTGACGGTCGCATCCCACGGACCGAGCGCGAGGGCGTCGTCGCCTCCGGTCAGCACGGCCATCGCATAGACGACCACGGCGTCGGTCAGAGCGCCGGCGACGGCGATGACGAAGGCGAGCCGCATCGCGGTGAAGAGCCAGCGCCGCACGGGCGAAACCGTCGCCTCGTCGGCGAGGCGGAAGCTGGTCGTCGTCTCTTCGGCCGGCGAGCCGGCATAGCGCTTGCCCTCGGGCACGCGCTGTCCGCTCTGCAGCGACGAAGCGTGGCCGAGCTGGCCGAAATCGCCGATCGCCGAGCGGATGTCGAGAACGCTCTGCTCGCCGACATAGGCGTTCCGCCCGATGCGGATCTCGCCGGTGTGGATGCGGTTGCCGGCGGCGACATAGCCGGGCAGCGAGCGCGCTGCGCATGACGAGCGCGTCCTCGCCGACCTCGAAAAGATCGGCCGTGACCGGCACGATGCGCGAGACGATGACCGCGTTGCGGCCGATCCTGGCGCCGAGCAGGCGCAGATAGGCGTTGAACAGCGGCGTTCCGGCGAAGACGTTGGCGGGCGCCGAGCGCACGATGAACTTCGCCGCCCAGAAGCGGAAGTAGGCGAAGCTCCACAGCGGAATCGCCGCTCGCGCGGGCCCGGCCGACCAGCAGCCATTTCGCCGCGACGGCGAGGGCGTTGTGGCCGAAGAACCAGACGACGGCGACGGCGAGCGCCCGCCCGTAGAGCGTCGAGCGGCGAATCGGCGGCTTCGTAGATCCAGTCGAACGCGGCCAGGCAGGCGACGACCGCCAGCGCGCCGACGATCGCATAGAACGCCGTCTGCGCGGCGCCGCAGCCGTAATAGGCGAGGTTCGACGGGCCGATAGGCGCGGCGGAACCTCGAGGTCTTCCGTCGCGGCCGGCCTTGCGGCGTCGAGCGCGCGGGCGAGCCGGCGAACCGTCGTATGGGCGTAGACGTCGCGCATGGCGACCTGCATCGACGGCTCGAGCTGGCGAACCCGGGCGCAGAAGCGCGCCATCAGAAGCGAGTGGGCGCCGTATTCGGCGAAGAAATCCCCGTCGATCGACACCTCTTCGAGACCGAGGACGTCGCCCAGCGCCTCGCACAGCGCCTGCTCGGTCTCCGTCTCCGGCGGGACATGGGCGTCGCCGAAGCGCAGGCGCGCGGACTTCGGCGCGGGCAGCTGCTTTCCGGTCGGCCTTGTTGCTGACCAGCGTCGGAATGAACGGCAGCTGCTCGAGATAGGCCGGGGTCATGTAGCTCGGCAGCCGCGCGCGCATGAGCGACACGATCGCGGCGCGGTCGGGAGCGCGCGCGCCGTGCTTGACCGAGTAATAGGCGACGAGCTCCGGCGCGCCGGGCTCGGGTTCGAAGGTCGTGGCGACGACCTGGGCGATCTCCGGGATCTCGAGCAGAACCGACTCGATCTCCGTCAGCTCGATGCGGTAGCCCCTGAGCTTGATCTGGGTGTCGATGCGGCCGAGATATTCGATCTCGCCGTCGTCGGTGATGCGCCCGAGATCGCCGGTCCGATAGATGCGGCCCGACGGATTGTTCGGCAGGGCGAGGAAATCGTCGATGAACTTCGCCCGCGTCAGCTCGGGCCGGTTCAGATAGCCTTCCGCGACGCCGATCCCGGCGATGCCGATCTCGCCGGCCTCGCCGAGCTCCAGCGCGACATCCTCCTTGGCGTCGAGGATGACGATCGAATAGGTCGGCAGCGGCTTGCCGATGGTCACGGGCCTGTCGGGCGTCATCACCCCGAGCGTCGCGGTGACGGTCGTTTCGGTCGGCCCGTAGCTGTTGAGGAGCGTGCGGCCCGGCCGGCTCCAGCGCTTGACCAGCGCCGGCGGGCAGGCCTCGCCGCCGATCAGCAGGATGCGCAGCTTCGGCAGCTCGCGCTCGATCGAGGCGAGCAGCGTCGGCACGCAGCAGAGGCAGGTGACGTCGCGGGACTCGAGGAAGTCGGCGAGTTCCTCGCCGAACAGGCTTGTCGCGCCGGTGTTCGGAACGAGCGTCGCGCCCGCGACCAGCGGCACCCAGATCTCCTCGATCGAGAAATCGAAGGCGACCGACATGCCCTGATAGACGCGGTCGCCGGGGCCGAAGCCGTAGCGCTCGCATCCGACGCCGGCGCGACGTCGGCGGTGACGCCCTGCTGCGCGTGAAAAATTCCCTGCTCCCGCGCGCAGGGATTTTCACGAAACGGATTGGGATCCTTGACAAATTAGCAGGGAACTAACTCGCTGGAGCAGGGAATTTACGGCGATTGCCGGGGACGATGTCGTCGGCTGCAAAATTCGCATGGCTTTCTGCGCCAGAAACAATCGTAAATTCATTGTTCGATTGCCGGGCGGCGGCTCTTTCCACGCTCTTACGATCGTCGCATAACCGCCGCCGACCGCATTTTTGCGGACGCGGAGGCAGCGGGCGCCCCTGTAACCGCGCGCGCGATAGCCCGCCGAAAGACGGGCGTCCTTCCGGACACCCTATGGAGCGCGGCTGACGCGGTCAACTGCGGCGTCTACAAGGGGTGCAATTCAACTCGATGCGGAGTAAGCTTTGTCGGAGGTGATTTGGGAGGACGAAGCTGATGACGGGCGCGGATTTGAGCGATGAAGCGCTGTTTGCCTTTTTGCGCAGCCATCCTGATGTTCGAAACCGTGTCGCGTCGATAGCCCTGACGGTAGAGAATAGCGAAGGCGATTTGAAGGAGGCGGACGCTGCGGAAGAGCGGTTGGTCGAGGAGACGCGGCGTTTGGGACGCGAAGCGCTGCTGGGCTGGGCGGAGAGGCAGGCGGAGGTGACGGAGAGGGAAATTCGTCAGCAACCTCAGATGCATCGCCAAGGTGAAAAAAAGTCCGCTGGCATACGAAATTCGGCGAGATAGAGGTCCAGGAGCCGCAATATCGGTTCAAGAACGAGCGTGTGCGCCCGTTTCTGCGCAGCGCGAAAGTCAGCCCCTCGGGCTGTTCGCGCCCCTTGCAACGCGTCATCGTCGACTTCGCCGCCGATCAACCCTTCGCGCAAGTTCGAAGCAAGCTGCGGGAGCATTACGGCTTCGAGATTGGGGAGAGCACGATCCAGCGGATCACGTTCGCCCATGCCCAGTCGATGTTCGAAGCCGGTCGAGCGGATTTGGAATTTCCGGAAGGTCCAGGCCTCAGTAAGCCGATCGTCGTGGAAACTGACGGCGGCATGGTTCCGATCGTCGAGCCGGGTCGGGATGAGAAAGACAAACGCAAGGGCAAGAACCTGTCGTGGCGAGAGGCGAAGCTTTCGCTGGCGCACGCCCAGGGGAGCCGGACGCCGGTCTACGCCGGCTCGATCGAGGGCGGCGCGGAGGCGGCCGGGCGGCAACTGCTGGCCTGCGCGGTTCGCGCCGGCTTCGGGGCGAACTCGCGGGTCCACGCGGTCGGCGATGGCGCGCCATGGATTGTGGGCCAAGTCGAGGAGCAATTTGGCGATCAAGGCAGCTACCTGATCGATTTCTATCATGTTTGCGAGTATTTGAGCGCCGCCGCCGAAGCGATCGCGCCCGACGCCGCCGCGCGGGAAACCTGGATCGAGGCGCAGAAGGACGCGCTCAGAGACGGGCGTCTCGAGATGACATTGCGGTCGCTCGTCGGTCATTGCGAAGCGCCTGAAGTCGACGACGAACAAGCGCCGGTGCGCCGATGCCATCGTTATTTGAGCAGCCGCAAGAACCAGTTGAACTATCGACAGGCGCTGGCCGAGGGACTGCCGATCGGATCGGGCGAAATCGAAAGCGCGCATCGCTACGTCGCCCAACAACGTCTCAAGCGGCCCGGCGCCTGGTGGCGCGTCGAGCACGCGGAATACATGCTCGCTTTGCGGATAACCCGAATAAACGGCGACTGGGACGCCTATTGGAAAAACCTCGGCCGAACCGCCGTCCCCGTAGCCAACCAGAACAGCCCCCAAAACTCACAAAATCTCGCCGCCTAATTGCACCACTTTGGTTCGCACCCGTCTACAAGCCGCAAGGACCGCCCAATTCGGGAAAGACCTCATGCCGCACGTCGAGGATGCACGGCCGAGGCGCAAGCTCCGGCTCAGCCTGCGCCGGACCCGGCTGGCCTGCGGGCTGGTCCTGTTCGCCTATGTCGCGCTGCATTACACCAATCACGCGCTGGGAAATATTTCCGTCGACGCGATGGAAAGGGGGCTCGCGCTCCAGAAGCTGATCTGGCAGTCGGCGCCTGGCCGATTCTTCTCTATGCGGCGCTGACGATCCACCTGAGCCTCGGCTTCTGGGCGCTCTACGAACGACGCCAGTTCCGCTGGACCCGGATGGAGGCGACCCAGCTCGCGCTCGGACTCTCCATTCCTTTCCTGCTGGCCTCGCACGTCGTCAGCACACGCGTGGCGTTAAGCCTGTTCGGGACCAACAAAGGCTATGCGCAGGAGCTCCTCAAGTTCTGGGCCGGCCGCCTCCGGACGGGGCTCTGCAGGCCGTGCTGCTGCTAGGCAGATTCCGCTGGGTTGACCAACGGATAGGTTTCGGATTCGCTGCCGGGACCGATTCGCAAGGGTGTGTGGCATGGCGGGAAAGTCTCCGGTTACGGCGAGCGATGAACAACGTGCCGCCCTTGTGGCTCTTGCCGGTTCCCGTGATCGGGGGGAGGCGGACCGGGCGCGCGCCGTGCTGCTTACGCTGGCTGGTTGGACCAGCCCCAGATCGCGGAGGCGTTTGGCGTGCGCGAAGATACGGTTCGCCTGTGGCGCAGCGACTTCACCGCCGGCGGCGTCGCAGCGCTGAAGGCCAGCATCGCGCCGGGCCCGCCTCCGATGAAGAGTGAAGCCGCCTTGCGCGTGGCCACCCCCTTGCTGGAAGAACCTGTGGCCGATCGGCGCAACTGGACGATCCCCCGCCTTCGCGCCGCGATCGAAGCGCGCGAGGGCGTGCGCATCAGCCGTTCGCAACTGTCCAAGGCCTTGCGAAAAAAAAGTTCCGCTGGCGACGGCCCCGGCACACGCTGAAGGGACGTCAGACGGAAAGCGAGGTGGAACGGGTGGGCCTGCGCCTGCAACTGCGCAAACAGCAGGCCGAAGCGGGCGACATCGTTCTTCTCTACGGCGATGAGAGCGAGGCGCTGACGCATCCCTATCTCGCCCGCGCCTGGGCGAAGTCGGGGGCGGACTTGCGTGTGCCGGCGCCGGGGCAGGCCAAGAAGGTCGCGATGCTGGGGTCTCTCGATCACGTCACGCGCCAACTCATCGTCCATACCAGCCCGACCAAGCGCAGCAGCGATTTCATCGCCCATCTGGAGCAACTCGACCGTTTCTATGCACCGCAGCCCGGGCGACAGGCCAAGCCGGTCGTGCTGGTCGAGGACAATGGTCCGATCCACACCAGCAAACGCTCGCTCGCCGCCATGGCCGTCCGCGCACACTGGCTCACCGTCGAGTGGCTGCCGAAATACGCGCCGGAACTCAACGACATCGAGCCGGTCTGGCGCGATCTCAAGGCCCATCACCTCGCCCACCAGACCTTCACCGACGCCGCCGCGCTCGACCAGGCCATCCATGACGCCGTCAGCGACCTCAACCGCGAGCGCATCCCCGATCTGTTGGCCAAACCACTCTTCTGCTTAGTCGTCTGGATCCACGGCTGCATCGGGCTCCACTTCTGGCTCAAGTTGAAGCCCGGCTACACAAAAGTGAAAAACCTCCTCCTGTCGTTCGCGGTGCTCCTGCCGCCGCTGACGCTGCTCGGCTATTATCAGGGAGGCAGGCTAATCCTGCGGCTGGCCGAGAGTTCATCCTGGCGGGCCGAGAATTCGACCCCGGGCCGCATCGGGACCCCGGATGAGAACGCCCTTCTCATCCACATTCGCAATGACACGCTCGTCACATTGGCTGCCCTTCTCGCTGCGGCGTTCCTCGCCCGCGGGCTTCGTCGCTTAGGGGAGCACTGGGTCGGATCGATCGTGCTCACCTATCCCGATCGCGCCGTCCGGGTCCGGCGGGGCTTGAGCGTGCTCGAGGCGAGCCTCATCAACGGCATCCCTCACGCGCACGTGTGCGGCGGACGCGGGCGCTGCTCGACTTGTCGCATCCGCATTCTCGGAGACCTGAGCGCCCTGCCTCCGATGAGCGCGGCCGAGAAGGCGGTGCTCGACCGCATCCACGCCGGCGTCGGGGTCCGGCTCGCTTGCCAGCTGCGTCCGACCCAAAACCTCGCCTTTGCGCCCCTGCTGCCGCCGCACGCGACCGTCGCCGACGTCCGTCGCAGAGGACCGACGCGGAGCGGCGAGGAGCGCTACGTGGTCATCATGTTCGTCGACATGCGCGGATCGAGCCGGCTGGCCGAAAAGCGGTTGCCCTACGACACCGTGTTCATCATCAACCAGTTCCTCAACGCGGTCAGCGACGCGGTCAGCGACGCGGTCATCGCGGCCGGCGGCGAGCCCAATACGGTTCTGGGCGACGGGCTCCTCGCGCTTTTCGGCCTGACAGTCGGCCAGAAGCATGCCTGCCGGCAGGCAGTCGCGGCATGCGCCGGCATCGCCGCGAACGTCGAGAGTTTGAACCGCGCGCTCGCCTACGGGCCGGTCGAGCCCATTCGCTTCGGCATCGGCCTCCACGCCCGCATGACCGTCGCCGGCGAGATCGGCTACGAGCGCCACGCGCAGTTCACGGTGATCGGCGATCCGGTCAACGTCGCCGCGCGCTTGCAAGATCTGACCAAAGCGTTCGGCTGCGAAATGCTGATGTCCGAGGAAGTGTACGTTCAGGCCGGCCTAGAGGGCGACGACCTGCCCGCGCACGAGGTCGACGCCCGAGGCCGCGAGGCGCGCGTCAGGGCGCGCAGCGTCGCGCGGGCGGCCGATCTGGCGGCCTTGATCGAGGCGCAAGCGCCGGCGGCGAGCGGAGGCCAAGTCGCAGGAGAATGTCAGGGCGCCCGAAATCGTCAGGCGGCGATGATCACCTTCAGCGCGTGGGTCTCTGCGGCTCGCCGAAAGTATCATAGGCATCCAGGATCTTGTCCAGCTTGAAGCGGTGCGTGATCAGGCGCGTCGGATCGATTTTCTTGGACTGCACCGTCTTCAACAGCATCGGGGTGGTCACGGTATCGACCAGCCGGGTCGTGATGGCGATGTTGTGAGCCCAGAGCCGTTCTAGGTGGAGGTCGACCTTCTGCCCGTGCACGCCGATGTTGGCGATGACCCCTCCTGGCGCGACGAGGTCCTCGCAGAGCAGGAACGTGGCGGGCACTCCAACCGCTTCGATGGCCGTGTCGACGCCCCGCCCGCCTGTCAGCGTCTTGACGGCGTCGGCCGCCTTTCCGTCTTTGCTGTTGACCGTCTGCGTCGCTCCGAACTGCCGCGCGAGGCCGAGACGATTGTCGTCGAGGTCGATCATGATGATCTCCGCCGGCGAGTAGAACTGGGCGGTCAGAAGCGCAGCGAGACCGATCGGGCCAGACCCGACGATCGCGACCGTCGATCCGGGCGCCACCTTGCCGTTGAGAACGCCACATTCGAAGCCGGTCGGCAGAATATCGCTCAGCATGACCAGGGCCTCTTCGTCGGCGCCGTTCGGAATCGGATAGAGGCTAGTGTCGGCGTGCGGGATTCGCACATATTCGGCCTGCGTGCCGTCGATCTCGTTGCCCAGAATCCATCCGCCTGTCGTACAATGCGAATACATCCCCCGCCGGCAATACTCGCACTTGCCGCAGGACGAAATGCACGAGATGAGGACGTGATCGCCGGCTTTGAAGGCCGTCACGCCGGCGCCGACCGCGTCGACGATGCCGACGCCTTCGTGGCCTAGGATACGACCCGGCGTACAGGTCGGCACGTCGCCCTTCAGAATATGCAGGTCTGTGCCGCAAATCGTGGTTTTGACCATCTTCACGATGGCGTCGCTGGACGCTCGGATCTCCGGCTTCGGACGATCTTCGAGCGCCTTTGACCCGGGTCCGTGATAGACGAGAGCCTTCATCATTTCCTCCCGTAATGCACGCGCAAGCACGCGATGTCGCCGCTTGTCGACTTGCAACCCAAGGTAAAAACGCGGGCGAGCAGGCGAGTTGATCCAGATCAAATCCGATGGCGACCTGCGTTCGGGCGATCGTGGGCTTTCTCACGCCGTCGGCGGCTCGGTCCCGCCCGGACCGAGCGAGCGCTGGACCATCACCGTATCCGTCCAGTGGCCGAACTTGTAGCCGAGCGAGGGCAGATAGCCGACCTGGCGGAAGCCGAAGGCCTCGTGCAGCCCGAGCGAGGCGCGGTTGGCCGCGTCGATGTAGCCGATCATCTGCCGGAAGCCAGCGGCGGCGCAGGCGTCGATCAGCGCGCTCATCAACTGGCGGCCGATTCCTCGGTGCAAGTGGTCGTTGTGGACGTAGATCGAATGCTTGACGCAATAGCGATAGGCGGGACGCTTGCGGAACGGTACGGCATAGGCGTAGCCGACCACGACGCTGTCCTCCTCCGCCACGATATGGGGCATTTTCCGCCTCTGCATCGATTTGCGGCGTCGCTTGAGGTCGTCGACGTTGGGCGGCTCGAACTCTTCGCCGGACACGTCCGCATCAACCCCGCGGCGAATGTGGTGCAGATAGATCGCGAGCATCGCCGGAACGTCGGCGTCGCGCGAGTTGCGCACGAAAACCCTTCTCGACCCGTTCTGCGCCGCGGACGCGGCCCCAGCGGAATTCCGTTCTGCGCCCATCGTCTCATGCGCTCCATCGTCAAATCCAGCGAATCACTCCCTGACGACATAGGTATAGAACCGAATGGCGCCCGCTTCGTCGACTTCGCGGTAGAGCCCCTGGATTTCCGACTCGAAGCCGGGGAAGGCGTTGGCGCTCTTCTGGAACATTTTTAGATAGTCGAGCATCGGCCGCGCCCGCTCGTCGAGGCGCTCGCCCGGCACGATCGTCGCGATGCCGGGCGGATAGACGACGAACAGGGTCGTGGCGATGCGCCCGTCGAGCTCCTCGAGCGGCACGTAGTCGACGGTGTTGCGCACCAGCTGGCGCTGCGCTTCATGCGGCGTCATCGCCATGTGCGGCAGATGCTTGGCCGCGAATTGCGCCTTCTGCAGGCCGCTGACGTCGTGCGCGCGGAAGAAGGCGTGCATCTCGGCGCAGAGGTCTTTCAGCCGCTTGCCGCGGTAGCGCGCCGGCCGCTTGGCGACGAATTCCGGCATCGCCTCTTCGAGGGGGATATTGTCGTCATGCAGCCGCTTGAAGGCGACGAGCGTCGACACCAGCGTGCCCGCCTTGCTCGATTCGACGCCCGGCGTCAACAGGAAGAGCATCGAATTGAGGTCGAACTTCTCCGCCACCACCCGGTTCTCGCGCAGGTGCTGCGCGACGACCGGCGCGGGGATGCCGTACTCTTCGTATTGCGCCGGTCCTGCGGTCGAAGCCCGGCGTGAGAAGCGTGAGCTTGGCCGGATCGGTGATCGCGAAGCCCTCCTCCAGCGCCGTGAAGCCGTGCCAGGCCTGCCCCGGCGCCAGCGCCCAATAGCGCGGGTCGCGGGCGAGCAGATCCGTGGAAATGCTTTCCCACGGCACGTCGTGGGTCGCGCCCTCCTGCGCCGCGTCCCGGATCGAGACGCGATCGGGCACGAACGGGTCGAAGAACCAGCGCCGCGCCGGATCGCGCTCCTTCTCCTCGAACTCGCGCCGGACCGCGCGCAGCTTCTTGCGCAGCTCGATGCCGAGCCGGATCGTGTCGTCCCACAGCACCTCGCCGGAGCGGCCCTTCATCATCTGCGCGCCGACGTCGAGCGAGGCGAACAGCGGATAGAACGGCGAAGTCGAAGCCTGCTGCATGAAGCCTTCGTTGAAGCGGCGATGCTCCACCCGCCGTCGCTGCCCCTTGATGTGGCGGTCGCGCATATGGATCTGCGACGCCTGCGAGAAGCTCGCGAGCTGCTTGTGGGTCGATTGGGTCGCGACGATCCCCGGCGCGTTCTCGTCGAGTCCCTTGAGGCCCATGGCGAAGCGGCGCTCGTAGAGCGGATGGAACTTCATGAAGCCGGCCCAGGCTTCGTCGAACAGGATGTAGTCGCACAGATGCCCGATCCGCTCGAGTATGCTTCGCGCGTCGTAGATCGTGCCGTCGTAGGTGCATTGCTCGATCACGGCGACGCGGAACGGCCGCTCGCGCTTCCAGGCGTCCTTGTCCCTCACCAGCGGATTGGCGCGGATGCGTTCGCGGATCGTTTTCTCGTCGAAATCGTCCGGCCGGATGGGGCCGATCAGGCCGTAGGCGTTGCGGTCGGTCGACAGATAGACCGGTATCCCGCCCGCCATCAAGAGCGCGCCCTGGTGCGCGGCCTTGTGGTTGTTGCGGTCGAACAGGACGAGGTCGCCCTCGGCGATCAGGTTGGTCAGCACGATCTTGTTCGACGACGACGTGCCGTTCAGCACGAAATAGGTCTTCTCCGCCCCGAAGATCGCCGCCGCCTCTTTCTGCGCCTGCAGCGCCGGACCTTCGTGGGTCAGGAGGTCGCCGAGCTCCAGGATCGAATTGTCGAGGTCGTCGCGGAAGATCGCCTCGCCCAGATGCTCCATGAAGATCCGGCCGATCGGGCTGCGGCTGTAGAAAATGCCGCCGTTGTGGCCGGGGCAGGTCCATAGCTGGTTGCCCTCCTCGGCATAGTCGACCAGCGCGCCGAAGAACGGCGTCTTCAGCGTCTCGGCATATTGCTTGAGGCGCGAGACGAGGTTCTTGGCGATGAATTCCGGCGTCTCCTCGGCCAGGAACACGTAGCCGTCGATGTAGTCGAGCACCTCGACCGGGATGTCCTCGAAGCGCTTGCGCCTGACCAGGATGACGATCGGCATGTCGAGGCCGCGCCGGCGCATCAGATTGATCAGCGAAGCCGCCTTGCCCTCGATGCCCTTCTTGCCCCAGTCGACCACCATGCAGCCGATCGCCGCGTCGGTTTGCACCGCGATTTCCGCGTCCTCGACGCGCCGCGCCTTGATCACTTGGAAGCCCATCCGCTCGATCGCCGCGATGATCTGGTTGACCCTGAGGCCCTCGAGATCGTCGGCGTCGAACATCGGCGCGGAGAAAAGGAAGGTGAAGCGCTGGAAGAAGTTCATGGATTGTCGCCCCGGGCGGCTCGTGGCGCGTGGAGCGCCTTCCTGGCGGGTCAGCTAAGATAGGATGCGCATAACAGAATCAAGAAGATTGTCCAAAAGGCAAATTCGCTCGAAGGCGTCGGGTTCCGATTGCGTCCATTGGTCGCGCCGAAACCGGCCGAATACGGGCGCGATTTCATGCAAGCGTCACGCGCTGCGGCTAAATTGTGCATTGCACAATTTCCGGCCTGGGCAGATGCTTGACCAAAGGGACGGACCTGCCGCCGGTCAGGGCCGCCCGCCGATCGACTGTCCGGCAAGCTTAGGGGCCGACATGAGCGCCAAACCCGCAATCCGCAACAAGATCTGGGCCGAGCTCAAGGTCGGGGACTCCGCCAGTATCGAGCGAAGCTGCTCCGTGCAGGATCTCTTCGTGTTCGCGCACGTGTCGGGCAACGTCAATCCGCTGATGCTGCCGTCGGCCGAGGGCAGCCCGGAAAAGACCGAGCCGGTCGCGCCCTCGATGTGGGTCGGCTCGCTCGTCTCCGCCGTGCTCGGCAACGTTCTCCCCGGTGCCGGGCGTCGCTCTACCGCGCGCAGGACCTGCGCTTCCTGCGCCGCGTCCATGTCGGCGACAAGCTCAAAGTCACCGTCGTCTGCCGCGAGAAGCGCGAAGCGCCGGTCGCGGTGTTCGACACGAGGATCGAGACCCCAACGGGCGACGTCGTCTGCGACGGAACGGCGGTGGTCGAGGCGCCGACCGTCACCCAGATCATCGAGGCGCGCGACCTGCCGGCGCTCATCGTCGACGCGGACGGATCATTTCGGCAAGCTCATCGCGCTCGCCGCCAAACTTCCGCCGCTGAAGACCGCGGTCGTCTGCCCGGAAGATCACAATTCGCTGAGCGGCGCGCTGCTCTCGGCGAAGAACCGCCTGATCGAGCCGATCCTGGTCGGCGACCCCGCGCGAATTCAGGCGGCGGCGAAGGCGCTCGACGCCGACATTTCCGCGTTCGCGCTCGTCGGGGTCCCCGATCCGCACGCGGCCGCAGCCCGCGCGGTCGCGATGGTGCTCGAAGGCAAGGCGAACGCGGTGATGAAGGGCGCGATCCATTCCGACGCGCTGCTCGCCGAAGTCGTCAAGAAGGACGGCGGGCTGCGCACGCACGTGCGCATCAGCCATGTCTTTGCGCTCGACGTGCCGACCCTGGACGAAATCCTCTACATCTCGGACGCGGTGATCAACATCGCCCCCGACCTGATGACCAAGGTCGACATCGTGCAGAATGCGGTCGACCTCGCCCGCGCCTGCGGCCTCGAGAAGCCGAGGGTCGGCATCCTCTCGGCGGTCGAGACGATCAATCCGGCGATCCCCTCCACCCTGGACGCGGCGGTGCTGTCGAAGATGGCCGAGCGCGGCCAGATTCGCGGCGCGGTCGTCGACGGGCCGCTGGCGATGGACAACGCCATCGACATCGAGGCGGCGCGCACCAAGGGCATCGCCTCGCTGGTCGCCGGCCGCGCCAACGTGCTGATCGTGCCCAATCTCGAGGCGGGCAACATGCTCGCCAAGGAACTCACCTTCGTCGCGCGGGCGGAAGCGGCGGGACTGGTGCTGGGGGCCAAGGCGCCAGTGATGTTGACGAGCCGCGCCGACAATGATCGCGCGCGGCTCGCCTCCTGCGCGCTCGCGCAGCTTTACGAGTATTATCGTCGCGAAGGCCGGGCCTTCGGCGGCGAGCCGACGGCCGCCAAGGCCGCGGAGTAACCCCTTTGAGCAAAATCGTACTGACTCTCAACGCCGGCTCGTCCTCGCTGAAATTCGCCGCCTTCGCGCTGGCCAACGGTAACGAGCCGAAGCAGCTCGCTTCGGGCCAGATCGAGGGCATCGGCGCGACGGCCCAGGGCAGCGTCGAGACCGCCGCGGGCGAAAAAAGCGATCTCACGTTCGATGCTTCGGCCGGCCGCATCGATCATCACGCCGCGGTGCGCGCCATCCTCGGCTGGCTCGGCGAAGGCCGGCTACGATTCTTCGGTCGCCGCGGTCGGCCATCGCGTCGTGCACGGCGGCCCGGACCTCGTCGACCCGATGCTGATCGACGAGTCCGTGATCGCGAAGCTGAAGCGGCTCATTCCGCTCGCGCCCCTGCACGAGCCGCACAATATCGCCGGGATCGAAGCGGCGATGAAGGCCTTCCCGTCGATTCCGCAGGTCGCCTGCTTCGACACTGCCTTCCATCGCAGTCATCCGTTCGTGGACGACACCTTCGCGCTGCCGCGCTCCTTTTACGACGAAGGCGTTCGCCGTTACGGCTTCCACGGCCTTTCCTACGAGTTCATCACGCGAAAGCTGCGCAGAATGGCGCCTGCAGATCGCGCGCGAGGACGTGATCATCGCGCATCTCGGCAACGGCGCCTCGATGTGCGCCGTCCGCGACGGCCGCGCCGTCGCCTCGACCATGGGCTTCACCGCGCTCGACGGCCTGCCGATGGGCACCCGCTGCGGGCAGCTCGATCCGGGCGTGGTGCTCTATCTCATGGCCGAGAAGAAAATGAGCGCGGACGAGATATCCGATCTTCTTTGGAAGAACTCCGGCCTCAAGGGCATGTCGGGCATTTCCCAGGACATGCGCGAGCTCGAGGCGCTCCGACAGCCCGGCGGCGCACGACGCCATCGCCTATTTCGTCTCCCGTATCCGACGCGAGCTCGCCGGACTCGCGGCGACCGTCGACGGAGCCGAAGCCATCGTCTTCACGGCCGGCATCGGCGAACACGCGTGGAAAGTGCGCGAAGCGGTCCTCAACGGAATGGAATGGATGGGAATCCATCTCGACGCCGAGGCGAACCGCGCCAACGCCCAGATCATCAGCGCCAAGCATTCTCCGACGATCGTCTTCGTCATCCCGACCGACGAAGAACTCATGATCGCGGAGCACACGATCAGGACCGCGGGCGTCGCCGACAATGAAGTCGAAGCGGCGCCTAAGCATAACAAGAAAGGCATCCACAATGAACTCCGACATACAGTCCGTTGAACGCTCCTGAGCGCGCCGCAGAGGACGGCGCGGTGACCGGCCACCAATACGAGCAGCTCATGTTCGCCTTCAGCCGTCGCGCCGAGCACATCGCCGCGACCATGGCAAGCGGCTTCACGATTTCTGGACCGACGCGGCCGAAGCGCAGCGCCGGTTCGCGGAATCGCAGAAGGAGGGCCGGCTCGCCGAAGACGCGAAGGCCTACGCGACCGACGCGACGCAACGCCTCGCCGTCACCCTAGACATCCTGCGCGAGCGCGCCGAGCAGGACGTCGCGCACGAAGCGGCCGGCACGCCGCCGGTGCTCATCTACGATCACGAAGTCGCCATCGACGGCAAGACGCTGCCGCGGCCGACCAACAAGGTGCTGCTGAAGATCCTTCCGCCGGACGGCGTCAAGGTGATGGACTGGAAGCGCCCCTACATGATCGTCGACCCGCGCGCCGGCCACGGCGCGGGCATCGGCGGCTTCAAGACCGACAGCCAGGTCGGCGTCGCGCTGCGCGACGGCCATCCCGTCTATTTCGTGGTCTTCCGCCCGCAGCCGGAGCCCGGGCAGACGCTCGCCGACGTGATGCGCACGGAGGCCGAATTCGTCGCCGAGATCCGCCGCCGTCATCCCGACGCGCCGAAGCCCATCATCGTCGGCAACTGCCAGGGCGGCTGGGCGACCCTGATTCTCGCCGCCGCCAATCCCGACATCAGCGGGCCGCTTATCGTCAACGGCGCGCCGGTCGCCTATTGGTCGGGTCGGCTCGGCGAGAATGCGATGCGCTACAACGGCGGCCTGCTCGGCGGCGCGCTGCCCGCCCTCTACCTGTCCGATCTCGGCAACGGCGTGTTCGACGGGGCGCATCTGGTGTCGAACTTCGAGCAGCTCAATCCGGGCCGCAACTATTTCGGCAAGTATTACGACCTCTTCACCGCGCCCGAGCGCTCGCGCGCGAGCTTCCTCGAATTCGAGAAGTGGTGGGGCGGCTTCCACTTCATGAACGAACAGGAGATCCACTGGATCGTCGAGCAGCTGTTCATCGGCAACAAGCTCGCGCGCGGCGAGGCGCACCTCGAGCACGGGCGCATGCTCGATCTCAAGGCTCATCCGCTCCCCGATCATCGTCTTCGCCTCCCGGGGCGACAACATCACCCCGCCGCAGCAGGCGCTGAACTGGATCGTCGACACCTACGCCGACGAGCACGAGATCAAGATCCGCGGCCAGCGCATCATCTACATGGTGCACGACAAGGTCGGGCATCTCGGCATCTTCGTCTCCTCGTCGATCGCCAAGAAGGAGCACTCCGAGGTCACCTCGACCATGAAGACGATCGAGGCGCTGTCGCCCGGCCTCTACGAGATGACGATCGACGACCAGATCGGCGAAGGCGTCGACGCGCATTTCACCGTCAGCTTCCATGAGCGCAAGCTCACCGACATTCTCGCCATCGACGAGAATGACCGCTCGGACGAGCGCGACTTCGCGGCCGTGCAGCGTTTCTCGGAGCTCGGCACGGAGCTTTACGAGATCTGGGCCCGGCCGCTCGTTCAGTCGTGGATCACGCCGCAGGTCGCGGACCTTCTGCGCAAGTCGCATCCGGCCCGGGTGTCGCGCGCGATGTTCGGCGACGCCAATCCCCTCATGAAGGGCGTCCCCGATCAGGCAGCGAAGGCGCTCGCCGAGCGCCAGCCGGCCGACAAGAACAATCCGTTCCTGTTCCTGGAGAAGCTGTGGGCGAAGAGCGTCGAAAACACATTCGACCTCATCCGCGACTGGCGCGATGCGGCGTATGAGGCGACCTTCCTCGGGATCTACGGTTCGCCGCTGATGCGGCGCCTAGGAGCCTGTCCGAGTAATAGCGGATTTTTGTGGCGGCCTGGGCGCGAATCGGATTCTGCTTGCTTATGAGCAAGACTTTCCGCCCGTGGACGATCGATCAACCGTTGTTGCTGCCGGCGAGCGTGCAAGACTTCGTGGGGAAGGACCACCTGGCGCGCTTTGTGCTGGCGCTTGTGGTCGGGCATCTTGATCTTTGTGAGATCGAGGGAACCTATGGGAGCGCGCGCGGGCAGCCTCCGTTTGATCCGACGATGATGACGGCGCTGTTGCTTTACGCTTATTGCAACGGGGTCTACTCGTCGCGCCGGATCGCCAAGGCGGCGCGCGAACGGGTCGACTTCATGAGCATCGTCGGCCTCGACCCGCCGGACTTCCGCACCATCTCGGATTTCCGCAAGCGACATCTGAAGGCGCTCGCCGGCCTGTTCGCCCAAGTTCTGAAGCTGTGCGAACGGGCCGGGCTGGCGAAGCTCGGGCATGTCGCGCTCGACGGCACGAAGATCAAGGCGAACGCCTCCAAGCACAAGGCGATGAGCTACGAGCGCATGGCCAAGCGCGCGGCGGAACTCGACGCCGAGGTCGCCCAGTGGATGAGCGCCGCCGAAGCGGCGGACGCGCGGGAAGACGAGGCGTTCGGCCGCGACAAGAGCGGCGATGAGATGCCGGACTGGGTCGCCGACAAGAAGAAGCGCGCCGAGAAGATCCGGGCGGCGCAGGCTGAATTGGAGGCCGAGGCGAAAGCGGCCGCCGCGGCGGAGGCCAGAGCGCGGGCCGAGGCCGAGGAGAAGCGAAAAGCCAAGGGGCGCAAGAAACCGGGAAAGCCAGCCGCCCCGCCGTCCGACGAGCCCGATCCCAAAGCGCAAAAGAACTTCACCGACCCCGAAAGCCGCATCATGAAAACCAAGGACGGGTTCATCCAGGGCTACAACGCGCAAGCGGCGGTCGACGCGACGGCGCAGGTGATCGTCGCCCATGCCCTCGACGCCAGGCAGAGCGACCAGCATCAACTGGCGCCGGTCGCCGATGCGATCGCAGCCAACCTGGGCCGCAAGCCGGCGCAGCTGTCGGCGGACGCCGGCTATTGCTCCGACGCCAACCTCGCGGCGTTGGAGGAACGCGAAATCGACGGGTACATCGCGCCGGGGCGGGCCAAGCACGCCAGCGCAGGAGAAGGGGGCAGCGCACGCATCGCCGCCATGCGAGAGAAAATCAAGGCTGGCGGCCACGCCAGCCCCTATCGGTTGAGGAAGCAGCTGCCCGAACCGGTGTTCGGCCAGATCAAGCAAGCGCGCGGCTTTCGTCAGTTCCTGCTGCGCGGCGTCGAAAAGGTGGCTTCCGAATGGGGATTTGTCTGCGTCGCCCACAATATTCTGAAGCTCGCCCAAGGGTGGACTTTGCCCGAAGTCCGCCTCGCAGCCGGATGAACCCGGCAAGCCGACCAACGCAGCATATCGAGCGCCGCAAACTCCGCTTCCATGTTTCAAATGCCCATCGCATCAGGACTAAGCAGACAGGCTCCTAGGCGAGCCGTTCGCCTTCGAGCGCACCCGCAAGGATCCGAAGCTCCTCCGCTTCCTCCCCGAAGTGCAGCAGATCCTGCTTGGCGTCGATCGCGGCGGCTTCGAGGAGGCGGTGATCCGCATGCTGATCCTGATGGCCGAGTTGTGCGGAACCGTGCGGCGCGACCGGCTCGAGCGCTCGGCCAAGGTGCTCGGCCACGACGAGCCGTTCGCTTCCCTCGGGGCGGAAAAACGCGCCGCGCTCATCCACGAGCAGTCGGTCATCGCCGAGTTCGAGCCGGATCTCGCGATCAAGACCCTGCCCGACCTGCTGCCGGACATGGAGGAGCGCAAGCGCGCGATCGGAGTCATCGAGTTCATCGCCGGCGCGGTCGAAGAAATGGAGCCGAGCACCATCCAGCTCGTGCAGCGCTTCCACTCGGTCCTCGGCCTGCCCGGCCTCGCCCTGCCCGCCCCCACTCAGGACCCGCTGAAGGTGAGCGCGACGGCGGCAAAAGACGACCTCAGCGATGTCATGACGACCATCGCGCCCGCGGTCGAGGCGCCCAAGGTCGGAGACGCGCTCGAAGCTGTGAAGCCGAAGGGGACGTGGCAAGGCGCGCGAAGCGGTCGAGTAGTCAGGTTCGCCGACAGAAAAGTCGCCGCCGTCGGGAACGACGGCCGGCGATCGGTCGATCGAAAGGCGACGATGGTTCGCCGGCTCTTTGGTGAGTCCGGGCGGCGACTATGAGGAGGCTTGAGATGATCGAAGGCGTGAGCAGGGTGGGCGTGGTCGGCGCAAGCACGATGGGGGCGGGGATCGCCCAGACTTTCGCCGCGGCGGGCTATCCCGTGCTGCTGCGCGACATCGGGGAGGCGCCGCTCGGGCGCGGCATGGGCGCGATCAAGAAGAGCCTCGAGCGCCTCGTCGGACGCGGGAAGCTGACGGCGCAGGACCGGGACGGGACGCTCGAACGGATCGCGCCGACGACGAAAATCAAGGACCTCGCCGACTGCGACGTCGTGGTCGAGGCCGTGCTCGAGCGCTTCGACCTCAAGAAGACGGTGATGGGCGAGCTCGACAACGTCTGTCGCGCCGGCGCCATTCTCGCGACCAACACCTCGTCGATTTCGGTCACCCACATCGCCTCGACGTCAAAGATTCCGGGGCGGGTGATCGGCATGCATTTCTTCAATCCCGTCCCGATGATGGCGCTCATCGAGATCATCCGCGCGCTGCAGACAACCGACGAGACCTGCAACAAGATCGTCGCGCTGACCGGGGCGATCGGCAAGAAGGCGCGGGTGTCGAAGAACTTTTACGGCTTCGTCGTCAACCGCGTGCTCATTCCGATGATCAACGAGGCGGTCAACTGCGTCTACGAGGGCCTCGCGAGCCCTGAGGACGTCGATCAGATGATGAAGCTTGGCGCGAACCATCCGATGGGGCCGCTGTCGCTCGCCGACCTCATCGGCCTCGACATCGTGCTCGACATCATGGAGACCCTGTACAACGGCTTCGACAACTCGAAATACCGCCCGAGCCCGCTCCTGAAACAAATGTGCGACGCCGGCTATCTCGGCCGAAAGACGGGCAAGGGCTTCTTCCCGTACGAGGTGGCGGCTTCAAGGAATCAACGACACTTCGAGAATGGACGTTCCGCCCCCAATGCCCTAGGCAAAATCCCGGCGCCAGAAGCGGAAGCGCGATTTGCTATTTCCCGCCGGCAGCACTATCGCGTTTGTCGAAAGATGGAAAATGCCCCGAGGGGATGTGCCATTGGCTGCGTCCGTGATCCGGAGAGGGTGATGAGCGATCATACCGTCGTAGCGTTTGACAGGGAATTGGATGAACTCGGACGGCGCATCGCGGAGATGGGCGACGTCGCCAGTCGAATGGTGAGCGACGCGGTGAACGCCCTGTCGAATGGCGATAGCGGATTGGCGCAGTCCGTCCTCGAGCGCGATCCTCGCCTCGACGCGCTGCAGCGCGAGGTCGAGGATAAGGCGATTCTGGCGATCGCGCGCCGCCAGCCAGTCGCGCGACATTTGCGCGAGGTCCTCGGGGCCGCGCGTATTGCCGGAGACTTCGAACGCGTCGGCGATCTCGCGAAGAACATTGCGTGGCGTGCGACGATGTTCGAATCCGAGACGCGACCGACCCACACGACAGTCCGTCTTCGACGAATGAGCGATCTGGCCAGCGACATGCTGATCGACGTTCTCGACGCATACGCGAGGCGCGACGCGATGCGCGCAGAAATAGTCTGGCTCCGCGATGCCGAACTCAACTCGATGGAGGACTTCGATCTTTCGCGATCTCCTGACACAAATGATGGAAAATCCGCGCAACATCACGGCCTGCACGCACTTGCTCTTTTGCTCGAAGAACATCGAGGAAATCGCCAATCACGCGGCCAGCATCGCGGACAGCGTCCATTACGTGGTCACTGGGAGCGCCATGGACGTAGTCCAGCCCGAGCCACAGTGAGGCGGGACAGAAGTTCAACATCGGCTGATTTTTGAGCAGAGATCCATGAACGAATTGAGCGGCGCGTCCGGCATGGGCGCCTCGGTGGTTGCGAAAGTCCTGGTCGTCGAGGACGACCTCATTCTTGCTGAGCTGCTCGCCTACAACTTAAAGGCCGAGCGTTTCGCCGCCGAATGCGTCGACCGCGGCGATAGGGCCGAACGTCTTTTAGTCAAAAACTCGTACGACCTCGTCATCCTCGACTGGATGCTGCCCGGAATGTCGGGCTTGGAAATTTGCCGCCGTCTGCGCGACAGCGAACGGACGCGGTTGTTGCCTGTTATCATGGTGACGGCGTGCGGCGAGGAAGACGACCGCGTGCGTGGCTTTTCCGTCGGCGCTGACGACTACATGGTCAAGCCATTCTCGGTCCCCGAACTTATCGCCCGCGTCCACGCTTTGTTGCGGCGCTGTAGAACCCATCACGCTGCACGCAACCACGCTGCAGGCGACATTCGCATCGATCGCGAGGCAATGCGGGTGCAACGCGGCGGCCGCGAAGTCCGATTGACGACGACCGAGTTTCGTCTTCTCGAATGTCTGCTGGCCCACGCAGGCCGTATTTTATCGCGACCGCAGCTTCCCGATCGCGTCTGGGGAAACGGGGCGAACGTAAGTGAACGCAGCATCGACGTGAATGTCGGACGCTTGCGGCGGGCGCTGTCACGCGCTCACGAGCGCGATCCAATTCGGACGGTGCGCGACTTTGGCTATTCGTTCGATGAGACCTACCGGCTCGAATAAGGGCATCGCTGGCACAAACGCCGGCCGTCGGAACAGCGACGGCCGGCGATTTTCGCGGGGGGCCGGCGCCAGACGCCGACCCCGACGGCGCTCCGGGCGACTCAGAGCAGGCCGTTCTTCTTGAGAATTTCGTCGGCGTTGTTCTTGTCGACCAGCATGGTCGGCAGCGTGATGACCGGCGGGATCTTTTCGCCGTTCAGGAGCTTGACGGCCTGGCGCAGCCCCTCGGCTCCCGGCGTCGCATAGAGGAAGGTCGCCGTGAGATACCCTTTGTGGACCCACGTCACGCCCTCGTCGGGAAGCGCGTCGATGCCGAGGATGAACTTGATGTCCTTGTCGCGCCCCGCGTCCTTGGCGGCGAGATAGGCGCCGTAGGCCATCGGATCGTTGTGGCCGTAGACGAGGTCGATCTTCTCGTTGTTGCGCAGCGCGGTCGTCATGATGTTGTAGGCCTTGTCCTGCTTCCAGTCGCCGGACTGGTTGTTGAGCAGATATTTGATCCCCGGCTCCTTGTCGGTGAAGGCGTGGAAGCCGTCATGGCGGTCGTGCGCCGGCGCCGTGCCCATGCCGCCCCAGATCTCGACGACGTTGCCCTGCGCCTTGCCCGGCCCGCCGAGCAGCTTCACCGCATATTCGCCGGCGGCCTTGCCGATCAGCACGTTGTCGCCGCCGATGAACTGGGTGATGCGCTTGGTGTCGACGTTGCGGTCGAGCACGATCACCGGAATCTTGGCGTCGATCGCCTTCTCGACGACGCCGGTGAGCCCCGCCAATTCCTTCGGCGAGATCAGCATGACGTCGACCTGCTGGACGATCAGGTTTTCGAAGTCGGCGACCTGCTTTTGGGTCTTGTCCTGTCCGTCGGTGATGATGAGCTCCACCTCCGGATGGTTCTTGGCCTCCGCTTCGATGTCCTTGTTGAACTGCACGCGCCACGGCTCGAGCGTCGTGCATTGGCTGAAGCCGACCTTCCATTTCGCCGCCGCCTTGGCCGGCGTCCAGCCGGCCGGCAGGTAGACCGTCATCGCGGCGCCCGCGATCGTCCCGGAGAGCTTGAGAAATTCACGACGTTTCATGGATGTCCTCCCTTATGGTCGGCGCCTTTGCGGCGCCTGGCGGCCGAGAGGCCTCGACCGATCCGGTCCGCGTCGGCGCGGGCGCGAGCGGGCCGCCCCGCCACCGCGCCAACAGCTGACCCAGATTCTGCTCCTGCACGAGCACCGTGCCGACGATGATCAGCCCCTTCATCAGGAGCTGGACGTTGGAATCGATGTTCTGGAGTTGAAGGATGTCGGACAGTAGCCCGAAGATGAGAACGCCGACGAACGTGCCGGCGAGCCCGCCTCGCCCTCCCATGAGGCTCGTTCCGCCGATGACGACGGCGGCGATCGCGTCGAGTTCGAGGCCCGAGCCGGCGTCCGGCTTGCCCTGCCGATACTGGGCGACGAACAGAACACCTGCGAGTCCGGCCAGCATGCATGAAATGACATAGGCGGCGAACTGCACTTGCTTGACCTTGACGCCGGAAAGCTTCGCCGCCTCCACGTTGCCGCCGATCGCGTAGACGTAGCGGCCGAAGGTGGTGAAGCGCAGAATTGCGCCGAATGCGATGATGGCGACGAGAAAGAAGATGCTCGGCATCGGGACGAGGCCCCACACCATCGAGCGCAGGACGTCGAACGCTTCCGTCGCATTCGTTCCTGTGTAGACGGGTATGACCGCGAAATCCTGGCCGCCGGTCAGGCGGCCGATGCCTAAGGCGCTGACCATCATCGCCAGCGTCGCGATAAAGGGCTGCAGGCCTCCCTGGACGATGAGGGCGCCGTTGATCGCCCCGAGCGTGAGCGCGAAGCAAGGCGTCGCCAGCAGCACAGCGACGACGCCGAACTTTGCCGGGACCTGCGAAACGGCGAAGGCGGCGGCCGCGGCGCCGGCCGCAAGGCCGAGCAGCGCGGGTATGCGATAGCCGCGCCAGGGCCCCAACACGATCACCCGCCGCCGTCCGGCGTCGACGTCCCGGCCCCGCTCGAGCCCGTTGAACACGAACCGCGCCAGAAAGCCGACCGCGAGCGCAATCGAAATCGTCGCGGCCGGCACGCCCATGATGGCGGCGGGCGTCCATCCCGGCGTGGTGAGGAGCATCGCGCAGATGACCGACGAACAGCCCATGACCGACCCGACCGACAGATCGATGCCGCCAAGAAGGATGACGATGGTCATTCCGGTCGCGACGAGGCCGGTGATCGACACCTGCCGCAATACGTCGGTCAGGTTTTGGAACGAGAGGAAGATGTTCCCGCCCGCGGACGTATGCGGCGAGAGCAGCGCGCCGATCAGGCAGATGAGCGCCAACCCCCAGTAGAGCTTGGTGCGGGAGAGAATGCGAAGCGGGATGCGAATCGGGTTCACTCGGCCGCTCCCGCCGCGCGCGCGGTGAGACCCGGCGCCGCGAGGCGCATGATCGCTTCCTGGGTCGCCTCCGCGCGAGCGAGGATCCCAGTCTGGCGTCCTTCGCACATCACGAGGACTCTGTCGGACAACAGCAATAACTCCGGCATTTCCGAGCTCACGGTCACGATGCCCAGCCCACGCGCCGCGAGCTGGAAAACGAGCTGATAGATCTCCTGCTTTGCTCCCACGTCGATTCCTCGGGTCGGCTCGTCGAGCAGGAGAACCCGAGGCTCCGTCGCGAGCCACTTGCCGATGACGACCTTCTGCTGGTTGCCGCCCGACAGAGTCGAGACGGTCTGATCGACGTCGTTGCAGCGCACGGAAAGCCGTTCGACCGTGTCTTCCGCGATGGCGGCCTCGCGCGCGAAGTCGCGAATGCCGAAGCGCGACAGCGCGCCGACCGAGGGAAGCGCCACATTATCGCGAACCGTCGAAGCGAGGAGCAATCCGCGAGCCTTTCGATCCTCGGTCACGAGCGCCAGGCCCAACCGGCAGGCGTCCGTCGGCGAATTGATCTCGGCGGGTTTGCCGTCGATCGCGATTTCGCCGGTCCGCCAGCCGCGGGCGGCGCCGAAGATCGATTCGAGGATCTCGGTGCGGCCGGATCCGAGAAGGCCGCCGATCCCGAGGATCTCGCCGCGCCTGAGATCGAAGCTGACGCCGTGCAGCACGCGCCGCCAGCCGCGTGCGCTCACCGTGTCGAGCGTCAGGTTGCGCACCGAAAGCACCGGGGCGCCCTCCGCGGCCATGAGCTCGCGATGGGTCAGGACTAGGTTCCGCCCCACCATCGCCGAGATGATCGCGTCCGACGAAAGCCCCTCGATCGGCGCCGTCAGGACGCGCCGGCCGTCGCGCAGCACCGTGACCCTGTCGGCGAGCTCGACGACTTCGTCGATGCGGTGCGAGGTGAAGATGATCGCGACCCCCGCGGCGGCGAGCTGGCGCACGACCTTGAACAGCGTCTCGCACTCCGACGTCGACAGCGCGGAGGTTGGTTCGTCCATCATCAGGATCCGCGCGTCGAGCGACAGCGCCTTGGCGATCTCGACCAGCTGCTGTTCGCCGACCCTGAGTTCCGCCACACGGCTTTGCGGGTCGATATCGATCCCGAGGCGTCTGAGGAGGCCGTCGGCCGCCTTCGCGATCCGTCGCCGGTCGACGATCGTCCCGGCGATCAGCGGCTCGCGGCCGAGGAAAATGTTGTCGGCCGCCGTCAGTTCGGGGACGAGGTCGAGCTCCTGATGAATGATCGCGACGCCCGCCCGCTCGGCGTCCTGCACGCCTGCGAACTTCACCGGCGCGCCCATCAGCCGGATGACGCCGTCATACTCGACGTGCACGCCGGCGAGGATCTTCATCAGCGTCGACTTGCCGGCGCCGTTCTCGCCGACCAGCGCATGCACTTCGCCCGCCCTGAGGTCGAAGTCGACGTCGACCAGCGCCGCGATCCCGCCGAACGATTTGGAGACGCCCGAGGCTTCGAGGACGCCGCCGCCGCCTTCGCGGGGGCTGTCGCCCACGCCCGGAGACCACAGGGCGTTCAATCCGGCCAAGGCGTTTCCTGCTTCATGCATTGGGAGCGACGTCCGCTTGCATGCTGATGATTTTTCGTTAACGGCCCAGAGGCATGGGCCGCCCGCGTTCGTTCGCGATAAGCGCTGGCATGTTAGAAGCGCGGCCTGCCTTGTCAACCGGTCGCGACAGGCGCGACGTGCGAGACGGAGACGTGCTCGAGACAAATTCGATATGTCGCCGAGGTCTGACGCCGAGCGCAGATCACGCAGAGCGAACGGTGGCCGTTTTGCCTCTGGTCAAGAAAAGGGAGTAAGGTGTACTCGTAACCGGCCGTAGCCGGCTTCAACGGGAGGGAAGACATGTCAGCGACAATCGTCAACCTCATCATCCAGCTCATCGCCGGCGCGATCGGCGGCAATGCGGTTGGCGCGGCAGCGAAAGACGTGAGCATGGGGACCGCCGGCAACACCATCGCGGGCGCTGTCGGCGGCATTGCGGGCGGGTCGCTGCTGACCTCGCTCATTCCGATGCTTTCGGGCGCGGCGGGCGGCATGGACATCGGCGCCTATCTTGGCCAGCTGGTCGGCGGCGGCGTGTCCGGCGCGATCGTGTCGGCGATCGTCGGTCTGATCTTGAACAGAATGAAGAGCGCCTAGGGTTGCTTTCTTCCGTTTGCGGGCGCCTTGCCCACGCCACAGCGTTCGGGGAGAGTTCGCCGCGCCTCGAGGCGCAAACCTCTTTGGGGCGAAACGCCGGCGGGCCGCCGGCTGTGTGACGGGAGCAAGCCATGGGATTGATCAGTTTCGTCAAGAACGCCGGCGCTTCGATCTTCGGCGGCAGCCAAGACAAGGCGGCGCCGGCGGAGGAGCTGAAGAAGGAGCTCGACAAGCACGACCTCGACGCCTCGAACGTCAAGATCGAGGTCGAGGGCGACAAGGTGAAGGTGACGGGCGCCACTTCCACAACTGAGCAGGCGGAAAAGATCGCCGTCGCGCTTGGCAACACCGTCGGCGTGGGGACGGTGCAGAACGACATCAAACCCACGACGGCCGCGCCCAAGTCGAAGTTCTACACTGTGAAAAGCGGCGACACGCTTTGGCATATCGCCGAAACCGAGTACGGCAAGGGAAACGGTGCGAAATCCGACGTCATCTTCCAGGCCAATCGCCCGATGCTGACCCATCCGGACAACATCTATCCCGGCCAGGTGCTGCGCATCCCGCCGCTGGGGTGAACGCAAAGGGCGAATTCGCCCCTCATCTGGGACTTCGGGCACCTTCTCTTGTAAGGAGAGAGGGGAGACGGGCTGCGCCGAAGAGGCGCGACGAGAGTTCGGTCGTCGGATGATCGTCCCTATCCGTCGGGATCCGGCGCTATAACTTGGGTCCCGTGCGGCCGGTCCTGCATCCCTTCCTGGTCAACGGGCGAACAGGCGACCCGGCGCTCTATGTCGAGACGCTGTTCGAGAAGGGCGCGATCATGTTCGACCTCGGCGACATTGCGAATTTGCCGCCGCGCAAGGTCCTGCGCGTCGTGCACGTGTTCGTCTCGCACGCGCATATCGACCACTTCTTCGGCTTCGACCGCTTTTTGCGATTTCTGGTCGGGCGGGACAAAGTCGTCCGCCTCTACGGACCCGAAGGCTTCATTGCGCAGGTCCATCACAAGCTCGCCGCCTATCGCTGGAATCTCGTCGATCGTTTCGCCGCCGATCTGATTTTCGTCGTCGCCGAAGTCGACCCCGACCTCACGGTCCGCACGGCGCAGCTGAGGCTCAAGACCGGCTTTGCCGTCGAGCCGCTCGGCGCCGGCTTGGCTGTCGACGGCGTCCTCCACGCCGAGGCGAATTTCCAGGTCTCGACCGCCGTGCTGGAGCACGGCACGCCCTGCCTCGCCTTCGCAGCGCAGGAGACGGCGCACGTGAACGTCTGGAAGAACAAGCTCAGCGAGCTCGGGCTTCCGGTCGGCCCGTGGCTCCGCGGCCTCAAACGCGCGCTCCTCGAAGGGAAGCCCGACGAGCACCCGATCGAAGTCGGTTCAAGCTCGACAGCGTCGAACCCGAGGGTCGCGCCGCTCGGCGCGCTGCGCATGACGGCGACGGTCACGCCCGGCCAGAAGATCGGCTATGTGACCGACGTCGCCGACACGGCCGCCAACCGCGAGGCGATCGTAAAACTCGTTCGCAACGCCGATCTTCTGTTCATCGAGGCTCCGTTCGCCACGGCCGACGCGGCGCTGGCGGCCGACCGCGCCCATCTGACGACGACCGCCGCCGGATCGATCGCGCGCGAAGCCGGGGTGCGGCGCGTCGAGCCGTTCCATTTCTCCCCGCGCTACGCCGGCGAGGAGGCGCGCCTCATCGCCGAAGTGTTGGCCGCCTTT
>CAVYIZ010000043.1:0-43444 GCA_963768555.1 uncultured Alphaproteobacteria bacterium | reverse complement strand
GAAGGCTGTTCCCAACTAATGGGGCTGACGCATCCCGCGCAACGGCTTTAAGGTCGCCTGGACGACCTTTTGGGACGATTGCCTTTATTAGGCTTCAGCCAGTTACTTGGAATTGCGGAGGTCATCAGTGGAGTTGAAATCTGTTCTAGCCGGTGCAGCTCTGGCATGGGTTTGCGGAGGCCCATCGTCTTCCTTCGCCGGACAATACGAGTTCCTCGCGGCTCCTCAAATAAACTTGTCGCTTGTATATCGATTGGATAAATTGACCGGTGATGTAATCGCATGTCAGTTTGCTCATAATCCGGGGCGGACTGATGTCGGTCCCGGGGCGTTTGGCATCACTAGCTGCTATCGAGGCGGAGAAGGGGCGACGAGGCAAGAGCCGGGGGATTATGGCCTCGTGGCTACGCGCCATGAACAAGAGGGCGGGGTCTTTCGAGTTGATTATCGATCCGGAAGCCTGAGCGTATGCTATCTATATGTCCAGCGCGAGAAGCAAGGCGATCACGAGGCGGTCGCGGATCAGTACGTTGTTTGCACGGCGCAATGGAAATAGCGACGGCACCCGATATGTGAGGGTACGGATTGGTTGCCAACGAACAGGATACGATTTTTGCTTCAGCCTCCGGTGCCGGGAAGGCAGCTATTGTAGTTTTTCGCATCTCCGGCCCTGGTTGCGGGGATACACTAAAGGCTCTGGCCCCTGGATCGGAGTTAGTGCCTCGCGTCGCTGCCGTGCGAATGTTACGGTACCCAAACTCAGATGAGGCTATTGACAAGGCAATAATTGTTCGGTTCGAACGCCCGAACAGCTTTACCGGCGAAGATCTTTTGGAGTTACATGTGACCGGGGGTCGCGCCGTTTCCGCGGCGCTGATCCGTGCGCTGACTTAAGTGCCGGGACTACGTCCCGCGAACCCGGGTGAATTTACGTGGCGCGCATTCGTCAATGGGAAAATCGACCTTTCCGGAGTGGAAGGTCTCGCTGAACTAGTTGAAGCCGAAACCGAAGCTCAGCGCCGGCAAGCGCAGCGAATCGCTAGTGGCTCTCTTCGACGCGAATGCGAGGCCATTCGTACCCTGCTTATCGAGGCAATGGGAGCGGTTGAGGCTCAGATCGACTTTGCGGATGTTGAGGAGACGGCAGCCTACACACTGAATACTGTAAAGAGGCCCGTTCGAGCAGCGGCGGCCCGTATACATAAGGCCTTGTCAACAGGCGTAGTCGCAGAGCGCCTCCGCACTGGGTTCACTGTCGTCATCGCAGGTCCGCCAAACGTAGGGAAGTCGACGCTGATGAATATCCTGGCCGGTCGTGATGTGGCCATAACCTCTCCCATCCCCGGAACTACGCGCGATCCCATAGAAGTGTTTCTCGACTTGCGCGGTTACCCTGTCGTATTGGTCGACACCGCCGGAATTCGAAGCAGCGAGGACGCGCTTGAGAGCGAGGGGATTAAACGGGCCCTCCGGCGCGCCGAATCTGCAGATCTGATGCTATGGTTAAGCGACGACGCGGCCGACACACCACCGACAGCCCAAAGTCCGATCTTTCGCGTCCGAGCAAAGATTGACCTATCAGATGGTAGCAGTGGTTTGAAGTCAGCTTCGGAATTCGCTATATCAGCCAAAACGGGTCAAGGGATTGATCAACTTCTCGAGGCCATCGCCGATCGCGCCGTGGAGCACATGTCGTCATCTGAGCCGGCATTGCTCACTATGGAAAGGCACCGCCAAGCCTTTCGCAGCGCGATGATGGCACTCGAACTCCATCCTACTGACCGCAGGAACAGAACTCGAACTGATCGCTGAGGACTTGCGAAGCGCGGCGGCGGCGTTGGATTCTGTTGTTGGCCGAATCGGCGTCGACGCTGTCCTCGGAGAGATTTTCTCTCGCCTGTGCATTGGCAAATGATTCGCAGAGGTGCTGTTTCACGTGAAACTCAGAAGAGTTCCCGCTATGAGGAACTTTGACGTCATTGTTATAGGCGGAGGTCATGCAGGCTGTGAAGCAGCGGGCGCGTCCGCGCGGTGTGGAGCCATCACAGCGCTCGTAACAAACCGGATCGCGACTATCGGGGAGATGTCTTGCAATCCGGCAATTGGTGGCCTTGGCAAAGGCCACTTGGTTCGCGAGATCGATGCGCTCGATGGACTAATGCCCCGGGCTGCGGACGCAGCTGCTGTTCAGTTTCGTGTCCTAAACCGCCGCAAAGGTCCTGCGGTTCAGGGTCCACGTGCGCAAGCTGACCGAAGTTGTTATCGTCGCGCGATGCAAGCGCTAATTGGCGACACGCCAAATCTTTCGGTCATAGAGGGTGAAGCCGCTCGCGTTCTTTCAGATCACGACGTCGTTCAGGGCCTGGAACTAGCTGATGGCCGCTCTTTTCGTTGTCTCTCCCTTATCATCACCACCGGTACATTTCTCCGCGGGGTTATTCACCTTGGCGATACGGCAATCGTGGCTGGCCGCTTCGGCGAAGGTGCCTCACTCTCTTTGGCCCAAAGTCTTGGCGTAGCTGGGCTGAACGTTGCCGACTCAAAACAGGAACTCCCCCGAGAATTGACGGCAGGACGATCGATTGGGCAGCGCTCCAAGTCCAGGATGGCGACGACCCCCCGGATTTTTTTTCCTACTGCACCACCGCTGTCGCGGCACCCCAGCTGTCGTGCCATACTACTCGTACCACGCCTAAAACCCACCGCGTCGTTCTCTCGAACTTATCTCGATCCGCAATATACTCTGGTGCGATCTCCGGTCGAGGCCCGAGATACTGCCCATCGATCGAAGACAAAGTAGTTCGCTTTTCCGACCGAGGGAGCCACCAAATTTTCCTTGAGCCCGAGGAGGCTGAGAGCGAGAGCATCTACCCAAATGGAATCTCGACCTCATTACCCCTTGAAATCCAGCAAGAAATGATTGCAACCATTCCGGGACTAGAGCGAGCTCGGATCCTGCGCCCTGGGTATGCAATCGAATACGATTACATCGATCCGCGCGGTCTAAATCCTACGCTGGAATCTCGTGGTCTAAAGGGTCTCTTTTTGGCTGGTCAGATCAACGGAACAACCGGGTATGAAGAGGCGGCCGCGCAAGGTGTCCTTTCTGGAATCAACGGCGCTCGAAGAGCGGGGGGCCAAAACCTGGAAGTCTTGGACAGGGCCGAGTTGTACCTCGGAGTCATGGTTGACGACCTAACAACGCAGGGCGTGAGTGAACCCTATCGAATGTTCACTTCACGTGCCGAATACCGGCTTTTGCTGCGAGCTGACAACGCCGATGAGCGCTTGACTGCAAAGGGAATCGCCCTTGGTTGCGTCGGAACGCAACGGGCAAACGCGTTCTTCGCATTGCAGTCACAATTAGCACATGCTCGAGTCCTTCTATTGGCCGCAAACGCTTCTCCTAACGCGCTAGAAAAGTATGGACTTGTGGTTAACCGGGACGGGACGCGACGATCCGCCTTCGACTTAGCGGCCCAGCAGAGATTTACGATAACCGTCCTGTCTAGAGTATGGCCCGAACTAGCACAAATACCAAATGCAATCAGGGGCCGCCTCCAGGCAGACGCCAGATACGCAGCCTATCTCAGTCGCCAAACGGAAGATATTTCCCGTTATCGGAGGGAGGACGCAATACTCCTTCCCAGTGACCTCGATTATTCGCAGCTTTCCGGACTTTCTGCCGAATTGATGCAGAAATTCATGGCTATTCGTCCGCTTAGCCTAGGTCAAGCCAGCCGCATTGAAGGTGTGACGCCCGTTGCTCTCGCTCTTGTTGCCGCCCGCGCAAGGCGAGCATGGCCACACTCGAAGTTGCCCGACACGCTGCGAACGTAAGTGATTATGGATCACGGGAACGGCGAAACGCTTGACAAAGACCGCCTAAGGGCGTTGCGGCTCGTGCCTGTTTCACGTGAAACAGCAGAGCGGTTCGATATCTTTGCCGACCTATTGGCCCGCTGGCGGAGGAAGAGCAATCTCATCTCCGAGGCCACCTTTCCGTCCGTTTGGACCCGCCATATTGCGGATAGCGCGCAGATCCTCCTCATAACTCCAGGCGTGATCCGCTGGGTTGACATGGGCGCTGGCGCAGGCTTCCCCGGGATGGTGCTCGCTATGCAACTCGCCGACGTCAGCGGCGCTGTGGTGCACTGTGTTGAAAGCGACCAACGCAAGTGTGCTTTTTTGCGCGAGGCTGCTCGCGCGACTTGCGCGCCTGCGATTGTTCATCCAGCCTGCATTCAATTCCTCCCTCCCTCGGTTTTCGGAATTGTAAATGGCGTCACGGCTCGAGCCTTCGCTCCTTTGCCTGATACTCTCGATGTGGCAAAACCTTGGTTAAGGGTAGGCGCAGTTGGGGTTTTTCCACGCGGACGCTCTATGACCAAGCAACTTACAAGCCTTCGTCCTCTCCCGCATTACCACATCGACACTGTCTCTAGTGTCGTCGATGCTGCAGCCGCCATCCTAAGAGTTCGACTCCACCAGGACAGTGCGAATGGCTAGGCCAGAATACCCCAAGGACCCACGCCTACGACCGCGGGTGCTTGTAGTGGCGAACCAGAAGGGTGGCGTAGGAAAGACCACCACCACGATTAACCTTGGCACGGCCCTTGCCGCTATTGGAGAACAAGTTCTGATTATCGATCTTGATCCCCAGGGCAACGCTTCGACTGGGCTGGGCATTGATCGTAGGAACCGGGTCACATCCAGCTACGATGCGCTGATAGGAGAAAGAACCTTGAGGGAAGTCATCGTTCCGACCCCTGTGCCACGTCTGTCTATCGCGCCCTCGACGATGGATCTACTTGGCGTCGAACTTGAAATTTCGGGCACCGGCGATCGCTCCTACAAGCTCCGCAAGGCCCTCCAGGCATTCTTCCTGTCAGGAGGCGACAACCCAGACCAAGTTACGTACGTTTTGGTCGACTGTCCTCCGTCGCTTAATCTATTGACCGTGAACGCGCTCGCAGCAGCTGACGCCATCGTCGTTCCGCTGCAGTGTGAGTTTTTCGCCCTTGAAGGACTGTCGCAGTTGCTGACGACAGTTGATCGAGTTCGCGAAACTTTGAATCCGACAGTGAAAATTCATGGTTTGGTGCTGACGATGTTCGACTCGCGTAATAGCTTGGCCGGGCAGGTCGTGGCAGACGTCCGCGCTCACATGGGCGATATGGTTTATGATACAGTAATTCCTCGAAACGTCCGCGTCTCGGAGGCCCCATCGCATGGAAAGCCCGTCTTGCTATATGATCTGAAATGTGCGGGAAGCCAAGCATATCTCAAGCTAGCCTCTGAAGTAATCCAGCGCGAGGAGCGCTGGCGTATAGCATTGGCCAAAGCCCCTCTATAATCTCTGGAGTACAGAGTTCATGGCCGAAGAAGCCGGTCGTCCCGAACATCGGCCCCGTCTCGGACGCGGCCTTGCTGCTCTCTTAGACACTGCTAAGGACGACCCTGAAAGCGCCACCAATTCACTTGCAATTCGAAACGCACCAATTGAGTTCCTAAGACCAAGCCCCCGCAATCCTCGCAGACGGTTTGACGATGTGGAACTTGACGAACTGGCCGCATCAATCCGGGAGCGTGGCGTCATCCAACCGGTTTTGGTTCGACCAATCCCCCAAGCTGCCGACACTTACGAAATCATAGCCGGAGAACGTCGTTGGCGTGCAGCCCAACGGGCAGGGAAACACGAGATTCCCATCATCATTGTTAATGCGGGTGAGCGGGAGGCGCTCGAAATCGCCATCGTCGAAAATGTGCAGCGCACAGATCTTAACGCTCTTGAAGAGGCTGCTGGCTACGCCCAATTGGCTGCCGACTACGGCTATTCTCACTCCGACATTGCCCGGGTAGTAGGAAAGAGCCGCAGTCACATCGCCAATACTATGCGGCTACTCAACCTTCCTGCGCATACGCAGACGTTGCTGTCCGCAGGTCAGCTTTCGGCAGGGCACGCGCGCGCCTTGCTCGCTGTCGCTCATCCGGATGGTGTCGCTGATCGAATTGTTGCGGAGCACCTCACAGTCCGTGACGTCGAGCGGCTGGGAGAGAACGCCGGAAAAAATACGCGCAGCAAGCAAAGACTTTCAAACATCGATGCGGATACCCTAGCCTTACAGAATAAGCTGGGCTTGGCGATCGGGGCGAAAGTCACTATACGACACACCGGCGACAGCGGGGATATCCGTATTGCCTTCCGTAACTTCGACCAGCTAGACGACTTCTGTCGTCGGCTCTGCCAGTCTACTGAAAGCAATTCGACTCTCTAGGTGTCCGTCCGAGAAGATATTGAGTTGTTGGAATCATTTGTGTTTCAAGGGAGGCGGCCTGATTTGGTTGGGGGGTGCCGGTGTGGACGAATGAAAATCGCGGTCGCTATGACCGCAGCAAGTTGCGCTATCCGAGCGACCTGACGGACGCGGAATGGGCGCTGGTGGAGCCGCTCATTCCGCCGGCCAAGCGCGGGGGCAACAAGCGGACGGTGAACCTGCGCGCGGTCGTCGACGGTCTGATGTATGTCCTGAGCACCGGCTGCCAGTGGCGGGCCATTCCCAAGGACCTTCCGCCGCGTTCGACGGTCTACGATTATTTCGATTTGTGGAGCTGGGACGGCACGCTCGATCGCATCCACGATGCGCTTTACGCGCGCTGTCGCGAGGCCGCCTCGCGCGAGGCGAGCCCGACCGCCGCAATCATCGATAGCCGTCCCTCGACAAGCTCGGGATGAGGGCGTCAAGAGCGCAGAAAAAGGGGGGCTTGCATCGATCCGCCCGGCTACGATGCGGGCAAGAAAATCAAAGGGAAGAAGAGGCATGTCCTTGTCGATACGCAAGGCCTGCTGATGCACGCGATCGTGCACGCCGCCGACCTCCAGGACCGCGACGGCGGCGCGCTGCTGATGGCAAGCTTGTTCGGAGCCTTCCCGTTCCTGGTCAGGCTCTATGCCGACGGAGGCTAGCAGGGGCCGCAATTCCAGAGCGCTTTGAAACGCATTCTGGCGCGCGTCAACGTCGAGATCGTCAAACGATCGGATAAAGCCAAAGGCTTCCTCGCCCTGCCCAAGCGCTGGATCGTCGAACGCATCCTCGCCTGGCTCGGCCGCTGCCGTAGACTGGCTAAGGATTGGGAGGCCGGGATAACGCACCGCGCCGATCGCGACCGGATGGGCGAGGCGCTGCAGCAGCGGGAAATCGACATGCACGTTGAGCCACTCGGCCTGGAGACAGCCGCCAGGCCAGAACCGCCCGGCTGGCCCAGTCGATGATCGCCACCAGATAGAGGAAGCCGCACGCCATCGGGATGTAGGTCACGTCGGCCGCCCACACGTGGTTCGGCTCGGTAATCTTCAGGCCGCGCAGCAGGTAGGGGTATATCTTGTGCCCGGGCGCGGCTTTGCTCGTGCCGGGGCGCGGAACCAGCGCCTCGATCCCCATCAACCGCATCAGCCGCCGCACCCGCTTGCGGTTGACCCCACGGCCTTCCTTGTTGAGTTCGAAAGTCATTCGCCGCGAGCCGTAGAACGGAAGCTCGAGATGCAGTTCGTCGATCCGGCGCATCACCGCCAGATCGTTCGCCCCGGCGATGGGCTTGGGGCGGTAGACCCCCGAGCGCGCCACGCTCAACAGCGCGCATTGGCGGCGCACCGACAAGTCCTTGTCAGCCCGCTCGACCATCGCTCTTCGATCGGGTGCGCTCATCGCCCTGGCCTCCTGGCCAAGAAATCCCGTTCGACCGTCAGTTGGCCGATCTTGGCGTAAAGCTTGGCCGTCTCACGCTCGCGCTCCTCCTCGCCGTCCCCCGAAGCGCTCGCCCCGCGCGCGAACAGGCTCGCGACATTGTCGAGAACCTGCTTCTTCCAGGCATAAATCTGGTTCGGATGCACCCCGTGCCGCTTCGCCAGTTCCGGAACCGTCGCATCCTCGCGCAGCGCCTCCAGCGCAACCTTCGCCTTGAACGATGCATCAAACTTCTGGCGTGACTTCGTCATTTCTCGCTCCATCGGTTGCGACAGAGCAGGACATTTCACACCTTAGCCAATGGTCCCAAATCCGGGGTCCAGTTCCCTGGTTCGCCGATCGCTCGCACGCCGCGCATCACTGTGGACATCAGACGCCGGAAGGCCATGTGGAGGAGATCGTGACGCTTCGGCGTCGGTTTCCGCATCTGGGGCCTCGCAAGCTCCTGGTTCTGCTGGAGCGCCGCGCTCCGGACACGGACTGGCCCGCCGCTTCGACGATCGGCGACATTCTCAAGCGCGCCGGGCTGGTCGAGAACGTCAGACGTCGCCGTCGCGCGATTGATCAGCCGCGCCGTGAGATCGCAGTCGACGCGCCCGACCAGGAATGGGCGGCCGATTTCAAGGGCTGGTTCCGCACGCGCGATCAAGCGCGGATCGATCCGCTGACGATCACGGACAGCCACACGCGCTTTCTGATCGAGACGCGAATCGCGCCGCAAACGGTGGAAGGCGCGCGGGAAGTCTTCGTTCGCGCCTTTCAGGCTTACGGCCTGCCCGAAGCGATCCGCTGCGACAACGGCTCGCCCTTCGGATCGCGTGGCGCCGGGGGCCTGACGCGGCTTTCGGTCTGGTGGCTCAAGCTGGGCGTCGAGCCGCATTTCATTCGCCCCGCCTCGCCCCAGGAAAACGGGCGCCACGAGCGCATGCATCGCACGCTGAAGAAAGAGACCTCGCAGCCGCCCAGCGCCGACGCCGAGGAGCAGCAGGCGCGCTTCGACGCATTCCGCCGGCACTACAACGAGGAGCGTCCGCACGAAGCGCTCGGCCAGAGACCTCCAGCCGAGCTCTATGAGCCGTCGCCGCGCGCCATGCCCGAGCGGATCGAAGACCCCTGGTACGACGCCGACCATGAGGTCCGGCGGGTGCGCCCGAACGGCGAGATCAAGTGGCGGGGCGAGCTGGCGTTCATCAGCGAGGCGCTGGCGGACGAGCTCGTCGGCCTGGCCGAACTCGAAAACGGAGATCATGTCGTGCGATTCTGCGGCCGCGACATTGGCCTCCTCGATCGCCGCGGCGTGTTCCGTCGTTTCGCTCCGGCCCGTATAGGTCTTCGCGACACGACGGAGCCCGCCGCAAAACCAAAACTGTCGACCATCAGCCCGGTCCAAAATGTCGACCATCAACCCGGTTGATCACGCCCGCAAAGGCGCGCTTCAGTGAGGCGCCTTGCGGCGCGACCCCTCATCCGGCGCTCCGCGCCACCTTCTCCCCAAGGGAGAAGGGGTCACGTGCACAACCTACTGATTGCAATTTCCCCGGACCTGCGCCCGCGCGATGGCCGCTCCGCTCGGCTGGAGCTTTCCCCCACCGCAAAAATTCTCCGCCGTCCTGATGACTTTCGGCGCGTGGGGGCGCATAGGCGCTCGGCGGTGCGGGAGAATCACAGCCGGTTAGCGCCATGTTTCCAAAGCCGAATACGCAATCGGCACCCGCGCGAAGGCGGATCCTCGTCATCGACGATCACCCATTGGTGCGGCGGGGCTTGAGGACGCTGATCGACGCCGAGCCGGATCTCGTCGTCTGCGCCGAAGCCGCAACCCGGGAAAATGCATTGCGTGTAATCGCCGCCGCGCGGCCCGACCTCGTGATCGCGGACCTCTCGCTTGGGCTCGACGACGGTCTGGAACTGGTGAGACAAATCTGTTACCGCCCTGAGGGCCCGCGGGTGCTGGTGCTGTCCATGCATGAGGCGCCTCTGGTCGTTCGGCGCGCATTCGCGGCCGGCGCTGACGGCTATGTCGCAAAAAGGGAAGTGACCGAGACGCTGCTCATGGCGAGCCGCTGCGTGTTGATCGGCCGGGCGTACGGAGCGCCCGGCGGCTGACGCGTTGCGGGCGCGCGTTCGCGGAATCATCATTGCGAGACCCCGGCTCTTAGACCGGGGGGACGCAGCGATCCAGGTTCCCGCCCCTATCCGTCATCCCTTTGATGCCGCCATGGGAGATTCCCCCATCGCAAAAGCAGGATGAGGCCCCGATGGCGGCGCTCGGCGATTGGGTCATTCTTGGTCTCGGTCATCGGCAGCGATCCAAGGGACGCGACGATGTCCGCGGGGCAACGGTCGACGACCCATGCGAAGCCATTATGGCCGCGCAAAAGGGTAAAGACGGGCGATCGCGGTAGGGACGCCCATTACTGGGCGCCCCGCACAGAACCGGACGGGCCCGATTAAGGCATCCGGCTCCCACCTTGGATGGTTGACGGCGAAGCGCGCGCGGCCACGGATGGAGGATGCGTGAACCGCTCCTCCTTCTTCAGCCTCGCGGCTTGCCGTACGCGGTCGAGGCCGTGGGACGCGCCTTCCCGGCTCGGAGTCCGGAGCGTGCCGCCCTCATCCGCGTTCTCCTCGGCCCCCGCCCTTGGCTCCACCGGCTCCTCGGCCGGTCGCCCGGCTTCGTTCGTCGGCTTCACGGCTACTATGGCGGGACCTGACCTCTCATGCCCGTGCATCATCGGCTTCGGCTCGTCGCCTTCCCGACGCGGACCAGAGCGGCACAAGGCCTGTGGTCAGGCGTGAGATCTCCCGGTTCCCGGACAAGGACCGTCTGCACATGCCAGGGTCGCGGCCGAAAACGCACGGCTCGGGGCCGGTGCGGTTCGCTACTCCTTCACCGCAGTGGACTTGCACCACTTACTCCTTGCCGGTCTCCCGGCGCACTGTCACCGTAATTGGGTCGAATAACGATCGCAACTCAAGGAGACAACACATGCAATACGGTCTGAATATCCAGTTCGATGACGCCGGCCTCAACACAATCAAACAGGCTAAGGAAAGCGTGGCGATTATTAAATCCGTCACCGCTCCCGGTGGGTCCGGCACGGTCGTCCGGGTGTCGTTCAAGCCCTTCGAAAATAATACGGTGACCTGGCAAGAGAGCTATTACTTCTATGCTTCGAACACGCGGTCTCCGATAGCGGCGCCACGATCACGCAAAGCTCCTACACCAACTCGCCGATTGTGGCCGGTTCGATTTACCAGTTCACCACGGCCGGCGACTTCACCAACTCAGGCGAGGCCGGGACCGCCGGCAGCTTCAACATGAAGAACCTGTATACGGGCTCGGCGTTCAATTTCGGGCTCAGCCAGTCGGCCACCATCAACGGCAGTTCCCTGCCCGTCTGCATCACGCCGGTTCCGTACAACCAGAACGCCGGCTTCGTCCCGATCGAGACGCTTTCAGTCTTCGTCGCCTCCTATTCCAACAACGGCGTGGTCATTTCCACGGTGGACTTGAACGCGCTGGTGGTGCAGCTGACCGCTGCTTGGCCAGTGGCGACGATCTACTACGACGACGCCACAAATACTTTCCAGATGGGCTCGCTCCCCGTCTCCCCCTAAGCTCCACTTCGGGCCGCGCGGCATCCAGCCGCGCGGCGCCGATTGCAACACGACGGGCAACACGGCGGCCATGAGCACCACAATAACGATCTCTTTCAGCCAGGCTGATCTTCAGGGCTTCAGCGGCCAGTCGGTGGCGATCGTCTGGGAGGTCTCCGCAGGATCGCAGACGAAGGGGGCAGTTCAGCCTGTCACCACGGTGGCCTGGGCGGTCGCGGAGACATTCCAGAGCACCACCTTCGTCTTCGACTCCAACATCTACTTGTTCGCCGCGGCCACCGATCCGTACGAATATGAGGCGATCGACCCCAGTTCCCCCAGTTCCCCCAGTTCCCGGACCGACAATCCGGCGACGACCGAATACTATTACACTTTCACGAACTACTTTGCGCAGTCCGGTGACAGCGGCACCAACAACCAGTTCGGCGTGGTCAACCAATCCGGCAAGTCTTTCTATTTCGGCCTGGCCCAAAACTGCAAGATTAATGGAACCTCACCCCTGAATCCGATCCCAATTAACATCTTGCCGCTTCTGTACAATCAGCAGGGCTTGTTCCAAAATACATCGAACTTTGCAGCCATTATGACGAGCGTCCAGGTCAGTGGATCGGTGGTCAATCCGCCGTCGTCCTATCCGTTCAACGTCGCGCCAGGCGGATCGATCGAGCTTACCTACAGCGGCGCGACCGGAACCTTCAGCCTGGCCCAATAAGTGGATTGTAGAGTCGAGGAAGGGCGCGGTGGCTTGAGGCTTGGCCAATCGCCCCGTTTCCCGTTCGCCGAGTAGGCCCGGGAAATTTCACCCCGAGCCTCTCAGTCGGGTGGGATCAAGGCGCGGACCGGGCTTCGAATGATGCCGACGTTTCCTTGATCCCCCCTATCATTCCGTACGGCGGGTTTTCCCCAGTACGGCTGAAAGGCCGGCTTTCGGGCGATGCCTTCCCGATCCGTCCGTCAGTTTAAGTCTGCTCCCGACATACACAGACGTCCGTTCGGTTTGCCTTCGTCCTTCGTGCATCGCGACATGCCTGCGATAGTCCCGCACGGTGTCGGGTCGCCCACTCGCCAATACACCGCCATGGAGGATGGGTCGTCCTCCGCCCCAGGGGTCCTTGCTCGGGTTCGGGTTATGCTGTCCCGATCCGTCTTCACTTAATCGACCCCATGCGCCCCACTCGCAGGCACATCGCGACTTCGCCGCTTGGCGGCTTATACGCGATGCCTTCGCTGTGCGGGAGCGCCTAGCTAGGAGCTTGTCCGCTTTATCCCGGTAGGGCGAGGATATGAAGCGGCGGGACCGGAGTTTGGGCGGTTCAATGCTGCGTTGGTCGGCTGATGCGAGGCGGGCTTCGGGCAGAGTCCACCCTTGAGCGAGCTTCAAAAGATTGTGGGCGACGCAGACCAAACCCCATTCCGCGGCGACCTTGTCGACGCCGCGCAGCAGGAATTGGCGGAAGCCGCGCGCTTGCTTGATCTGGCCGAACACCGGTTCGGGAAGTTGCTTCCTCAGGCGATAGGGGCTGGCGTGGCCGCCGGCCTTGATCTTCTCGCGCATGGCGGCGATGCGCGCGCCGCCGCCTTCTCCCGCGCTGGCGTGCTTGGCCCGCCCCGGCGCGATGTAGGCGTCGATCTCGCGGTCCTCCAACGCCGCGAGGTTGGCGTCGGAGCAACAGCCGGCGTCCGCCGACAGCTGCGTCGGCTTGCGCCCTAGGTTGGCTTCGATCGCGTGGGCGACCGGCGTCAGCTGATGTTGGTCGCTCTGCCGGGCATCGAGCGCGTGGGCGACGATCACCTGCGCCGTCGCGTCAACCTCCGCTTGCGCATTGTAGCCCTGGATGAACCCGTCCTTGGTCTTCATGATGCGGCTTTCGGGGTCGGGCAGCACGACAGCGTGCCTGGCGCTCGGCATCGGTCATCGGTCGCTCGCCGATCGACTTGCGTGGCATGGTCCACTCCGAAGCGTGACGTCACGAAATCCCGGTCACAGACAACGCTCAGGCGCGGTTCTTGAAGCGCCAGCTTTCGTTGCCGGTCTTCGACGATGTTGCAGTGGTGGGTCAGGCGGTCGAGCAGCGCGGTCGTCATTTTTGGATCGCCAAAGACGCTCGGCCAATCGCCGAAGGCGAGGTTGGTGGTGACGACGATCAAGGTGCGCTCGTAGAGCCGGCTGACGAGATGGAACTGCAATTGACCGGAGGCCCAATTCCATGCCTGCTTGACCAATCCGGCAGGCCGAAACATCATCACTCCGATCCGCGGAAGCATGGACAAGGTGGCCGACATCAAATCGGAACCCCGGGCCGGCTTCAAATCGGAATCGGTGGCCGGCTTCCTATTGGAATGCCTGGCCGGCTTCGTCGGAATCCGCACGCCCGGTCGCGGGCAAGGTCGCGTGCTGCATTACGACCGGTCGCCGGGACCATTGCATGACGTAGTTAACGAACCATTAGATTGTTCGGGCGCGGCCTCGGGGCTGCTCCAATCGGGCCTCCGCGCCTCATGATCGAATAGTTGCGTCCGTCCATGCCGTGCGAGCGATACGCCTCGTCATTGGGTCCGACGCCCGCCATGCCCTCCGGGACCCCCCGGACCGTCAGGTCGAGGGGTGCGCCCAGCAAAGGGGTCAACCCTCACTCCTGGGATCGGGATGCGATCCAATGGGGACACATCGGCGCATGGACGTTGTATTCGGCCCAAATGGTCCGGTTTGTGAAGCCGATCTTGCGTCCAACTCGTGGCTCTCCACGCGTCTCGCGCTATGCTCGAACCGCGGCAGTCACCCGATAAGCGTGCTCCAGTCCGAAATCAGGGCAACGGGCGGAGAACGGCGCGACCTGTCGGCCTGTCTCCCCAAGGCGGCGAAGACCTCGCCTGCGATGTCTTGAATCTCCATTTGCTGGGCTTTAGACCGTCGGTTGCATCGTCGCCATTCCAGCCGTTGGCGAGTTCGTCAACGCTCGGTTTAGCTGACTGCGCAAGAACAGGGGATCATGACCCGCAAGCTTCACCCATGCGCCCGACAGCTCCGCCGCGACCCGTGCGACCGATCCGGCTTCTTCCCTCCGACCCTGGTTCAGTACGGAAGAGACATAATAGCGGTAGCGCACTCCCTTCTTGATGGCGTAGCTCGGGGTCATCGGGTTGCCCTGATCGTCAAACAGCTTGCCCATCAGAAGGGCGTTGGAGCTCTGACGCCGAATGCGTCGCGCCTGACGATTTTCGGTCAGCTTGGTCTGAACCGCTTCGAACAGTCTCGGGTCGATGATCGGCTTATGCTCGCCCGGATAACTCTTGTCGCGATGGTTGATCTCGCCGAGATACATTCGGTTGCGCGGTTGCGCAGCAGATAGGCCAATGGCCCATTGGTGAGAGCTCGACCACCGACTATGCGTCCTGACGAAAGGGTTCGCCTTCGGGTGGATGCGGCGATCTTGTCGCGGATGCGCTCGCCGGTAACCTCTCGCTCGAACTGGGCTATGAGGTCCGGGACCGAAAACTGATCGTCGTGGAGGAAGAAGCGATGACGGTGCGGTGCGGCCTCCCGTTGAGCGTGGAGCGAGTTGAACTCATGTTCGAGCCCATTCTCAGTCGAGACGCGGGTGTAGATCGCGCAACGCTGAGGCTTCTTGGCGGCCGGCTTCATTGGACCCTCTCGCCGGCATTCTTTGTCGCGCTTATCGATGGGGACGGCCAACCGCGCGCTGCGACAGGCCGCTTGTCCGTCTTGCCGCGCACATAACCGCTTGGACCTTGGCCGACGCGAAGGAGAAGCCCCCGGGAGAGATGGGCCGGCGCAAGCCGGCCCCAATGGTTCCGCCAGCGAAGGCGCATGTCGTCGAGAGAAAGTCGCTCCAACTCGGGGAGTTCCGTTTCGAGACCCGCGCCGACCGGAACGGTCTCGTTCGGGAGGAACGCGGCGGCCGCCTCTGGGAGAGGCCGCCGCGCAGACTCTATCGGGCGCAATGTCTTGCGCATGGCGCGCCCTCACCCTTTCGCCGCATTCGAGCCATCGACGATGACATAGGCGCCGGCGCGCTGATCCTTTGCCTTGCGCCGATCGATCCCGAACCCGCGCTTGCGCAGGCCTGTCAGGGGCGGCGCGGGTGGTATGGGGAAGCCAACCCATTGCGTCGGCCAGCTGCTCGATCGTAGCGCCGCCCTCGCGTCGGAGCAGGTCCACGACCGCCGCGAGTTTCGAGCCTTCGCGCGGCATGGCAATCGCCGTTGACCCCGCTGCGTTCCCCGCCGCCGCTTCATGATCCACGATATTCGTCGGGACCTCGCCTGCAGCAGGCAGTGAGATCTCGACGGCGGATTCGGCGGCTTCTGCGTCTTCGACTGCGATCGCCTTCAGTCCAGCTGCGGTGACCTTCAGAGCGTAAGCGAGCCCAGTCGCATCGTCGCACCGCCAAACGTGCGCGCCCGGCTTGGCTTTGGTCTCCTTGGCCAATCCGGCGGCGACTAGCTTCGTTGCGATTTTCTGGGCTGCGGCGCCCTTAGACTCGGCGGAGGTACGATGCAGCGATCTTCGCGCTGCGCGGCGGCGCTGAGCATGACGAGCTGCGTGTCGGTGAGTTTGTTGGACATGGTCTGACCCTTCCTCTCTGGGAGCTCGGCCAATCCGGCCCCTCACCAGGACGAGCCCCGGATCGATGCGATCGACGGGGCGAAGGGGTGTCCGCCAGTACGACCCCGCGGACGTCCACATACACGCTCTCTTTCGAAGGGAACGCCAGTCCTTTCTGCGCGCTGGCGCGCTCATCTTTCGAGCGAGGTAATCAAACTGCGTACCTGCGTGTGAATTCGGATCTCGGGGTGACAGCGTTAGCGTACGCACATGCACATCCTACGCGGACTGGTCGCATAACACGTCACCTACCCCATCTCAGTGCGGCGGTTTCCACTGGAGCGTCCCAAAGCGCCGCGAGCTCTTCGTCGAGCATGGAGATCGTGATCGAACAGCCGGCCATGTCGAGCGAGGTGACGTAATTGCCGACCAGCGACCGAACGACCCGCGCGCCGCGCTTCTCAATCTTAGTCCGCGCAGCGTTGTACATGAGGTAAAGCTCCATCAGCGGTGTACCGCCGAAGCCATTTACGAGCAGCAGTGCGTCGCCGCGAACGTCGGCGCCGAAATCTCCGGCGATGGCGCCTACCATCTCCTCGACTATCTGATCCGCGGGCGCGAGCGGAACGCGACGGCGGCCGGGCTCGCCGTGGATGCCGACCCCCACTTCAATTTCGGATTCGCCGAGCTGAAATGTCGGGCGCCCAGCGGCCGGCACGGTGCAGCTCGTCAGGGCGACGCCCATCGAGCGCGTGCGCGCGTTGACACGGTCGCCGAGGTGCTTGAGGCTGGCGAGATCACGCCCAGCTTCGGCGGCGGCGCCCACGATCTTCTCGACAACGAGCGTGCCCGCGACGCCGCGCCGCCCGGCGCTGAAGGTCGAGTTCTCGACCGCCACGTCGTCGTCGGTGATCACCGTCTCGACCGGATGTTCGATGAGCTCCGCCGCCATTTCGAAATTCATGCGGTCGCCGGAATAGTTCTTGACGATGAAGAGGACGCCCGCGCCGCCGTCGACGGCCTGAGCGGCGGCCGCCATCTGGTCGGGAGTCGGGGAGGTGAAGACCTGCCCGGGACAGGCCGCGTCGAGCATTCCGTAGCCGACGAAGCCCGCGTGAAGCGGCTCGTGACCGCTGCCGCCGCCGGAGATCAGCGCGACCTTGTTCGGGGTAAGCCGTGCGCGGCGCACGAACTTGTCTTCCGCGCCGAGGGTCACGAGGCCAGAGTGCGCCGCCGCGAAGCCGGATACGCTTTCGGAAAGAACGGCGTCGATTTCATTCACGAATTTTTTCATTGGGTTCCTCCCTGGCCCGGATCATTTGCCCTCGCCCATGAGCAGCACGACGCGATGAACGAAGTCGAAAATCAGCGTCTCCAGTTGCTGATTCCTACTGGCGCTGCCGAGGTCCGGCAGCGTGAGCGTGATCTTGCGCGCGTGGGGCCCCTCAGTCGTGAGGCCGAGCCGGCCCGGATGAGCGCGCGAATAAGCCTTCAGAAAGAGGGCGCGCTCGTGCGGGGAGAAGTGGCAGATCTCGAAGATGATCGCGACGTGCCGCGCCGGAATAGGGACCTGGTAGGCGGGATTGGAGATCTGCGAAACAAAACTCCGGTTCTTGCCGATCGCCTCGGCCAGCCGCTGCCGCATGCCGGACGGGCGGCTCTCGAGCACGGTGTTCAGGACCTGCTTGTAATCGGCGACTGCGCCCGCGGGCGCTTCGCGCTTCGCCCGCGTCTCAGTCACAGCGCGCAATCGTCGCCTTGACGCGGCCGAGGGCCGAAGGCGCCACGGACAGCTCTTCGAGGCCGCAAGCGAGCAGGGCGGGCACGAAGCGCGGATCGGCCGCCATGTCGCCGCACAGGCTCACCGGAGCGCCCGTTTTCCGGCCATGATCGACCGTTCGACGGATCAGCTCCAGGATGGCAGGATTAAGCGGATCGGCGAGCGCCGCGAGCTCGCCCATGCCCCGATCGCAGGCGGTCACGTACTGAACGAGGTCATTGCTGCCGATGGAGCAGAAGTCCGCGTCGAAACGGTCGATGGCGAGAGCTGCCGCCGGCACCTCGATCATGACGCCGAGCGCGGGCCGCCGGGCCTCGAGCCCTTCCGATTCGAGCTCCGCCAGCGCCGCGTCGAGATGGGCGCGCGCCTCGACGAGTTCGTCGGGCGTCGTCACCATTGGCAGCATCACCTTGAGATTTCCTCTCGCGCCGGCTCGGCAAAGCGCGCGCAACTGGGTCCTGAACAGCTTTGGCCGGCGAAGCGACAGTCGCAATCCCCGCACGCCGAGAAAAGGGTTCGCCTCACCGTCGAACGTGACGCCAGGGATCGGTTTGTCCCTCCCGCGTCGAGCGTGCGGATGGTGACCGGCCGCGCGCCGCCCCATGCCAGAATCCGGCGGTACGTCTCGTATTGCGTGGTGTCGTCCGGCGGCGCGCGAGCAGGCTCAAACAGAATTTCCGTGCGCACGAGGCCGACGCCGTCAGCGTGGACCGCGTCCGGCGAAAGGTCGCTCAGGCCCTGAATGTTGACGAGGATGCTGAGTCTTCGCCCCGAGCGCGTCACCGCGGGCGCGCTGGCGAGCCGCGCCTCGTCGGCGCTCCGCTCGGCGAGCCTCGCCGTCTCCCGACGCCACTCCGCGACCCGGGCCGCCGATGGAGCGATTTCGATCTCGCCCCGCTCCCCGTCGAGCAGCGCCAAAGTCCCGTCACCAGCGGGAATGTCCCCCAGTCCGATTACCATCGGCACGCCACGGGAGCGCGCCAACATCGCGACGTGGCTCGATGCGCTCCCGGCGGTGAGGGCTATGCCGGCCGACCGCACCCAGTCGATCTCGAGGAAGCGCGTGGGAGCTAGGTCGTCGGCGACGAGAATGGCGTCCTCGGGCAATTCGACGCCACCCTGCCTTCGCCGAAGATGACCCGGCGCACTCGGTCCCGGAGGTCCGCGAGGTCGGCCGCGCGCCCACGGAAGTAGTCGTCGTCGGCCGCGGCGTAATCGGCGATCTGCGCGCCAAGGGCGCTGTCCCAAGCGCGATCCGCTGGCGTTCCGGCGTCGATCTGGCTGAAGGCTGGCCCGTACAGGTCCTCGTCCTCGAGCAGCGCGAGCTGAAATTCGAGTATTTCGGCGGCCTCGCGCGTTTGCGACGTCGCAAGCGCCTCGAGATCGGCCGCAGCTCTGGCGATCGCCTGCCGCAAAGCCGTCCGCTCGACCTCCGGCGACCCGGCGGCGCGGCTTTCGCCAATCGCGCTCGACATCCGCGCGAGCGGTCCGGCGGCGAGGCCCGGCGCGGCTGCACGGCCGCGCAGCTTGAGCGTCTCAACCGTCATCGGGAAAATCCCGCTCGACGAGGGTGATCATGGCCTCCAGGGCGGCCTTCGCGTCATTGCCCTCCGCGCGGAAATGGAGCAGCGTGTTCCGGGGCGTTTTCGCCCCCATCACCTTGACGATGCTCTTGGCGTCGATCCAAGGCCCCTCGGCCGACATTGCGACGGAGATTTTCGAGGCGAATTTCTTGGCGAGCTTGGTCAGCTTGACCGCCGGGCGCGCGTGCAGACCCGAACGGACGTCTGTGTATGTCGGGAGCAGACTTAAACTGACGGACGGATCGGGAAGGCATCGCCCGAAAGCCGGCCTTTCAGCCGTACTGGGGAAAACCCGCCGTACGGAATGATAGGGGGGATCAAGGAAACGTCGGCATCATTCGAAGCCCGGTCCGCGCCTTGATCCCACCCAACTCCCTGCTCGGTGTCGACTGTCACGATCTGCGCCGTGCCGAGATATTCGGCGCAGAAGACGCGACCGCGAATTTGCGCCGCATCGGAAGGAGAGACGTGCTCAGGCCGCACGCCCAGGACAAGCGACCTCGAGACGCTTCCTTCGCGAGCCTCCTACGGCGACGCTGGCGGGGCCGATCCGCACGCAACGGTCGATCGGATTGAGCCCGCTCTCAAACCGTATGAAATTCATCGACGGGGAGCCGACGAAGTCGGCGACGAACATGGTCGCCGGCAGATCGTAGATCTCTTGCGGCGTGCCGATCTGTTCGACGACCCCATGGTTCATGACGGAGATCCGGTCGGCCATCGACATCGACTTCGAGCTGATCGTGCGTGACGTAAATGGTCGTCGCCCCGATCCGGTCGTGCAAGTCCCGCAGCTCTGCGCACATGTCGCGGCGGAGCTCGGAGTCGAGCGCGCCGAGCGGCTCGTCCATGAGGAACGCCTTCGGCCGTCGCACGATCGCCCGGCCTAGCGCGACCCTCTGCCGGTCGCCGCCGGAGAGGTTCGACACCTTCCGCGCGAGGAGATGCTCGATCCGCAGCAGCCGAGCCGCCTCACGCACCCGCCTGGCGATCTCCGCCAGCGCAACACCCTCGCACTTGAGAGGAAAGCCGATGTTGTCGCCGACGTTCATGTGCGGGTAGAGAGCGAAGAGTTGGAAGACGAAGGCGATGTCGCGTTCCGCCGCGCGACGGAAGGTGACCTCCTTATCGTCCAGGAAGATGCGGCCCTCGCTCGGCAGCTCGAGCCCGGCGATCATCCGCAGGGTCGTCGTCTTACCGCAGCCCGATGGGCCCAGCGTGACAAAGAACGAGCCGTTATCGATCGTGAAGGTCGACCCCTCGACGGCGGCGAAGTCGTGGAAGACTTTGCGGACCTTCTCGACCCGGATCTGGGACATGCCTCGCCTCAATCCGGAAAGTGGCTGACGACGACGAAGCCGAACGTTCCGGCCAGGATCGTGACGAACGAATAGCCGTAGAGGTCGAGCGAGAAGGGCTGTATCAGCATCACGATGCCGAGGCCGATGAGCGCAGTCGCGCCGGCTTCCCATGGGCCGCGACGGAACCACCGCTTCGATCCGCTTCGATCGATCGCTATGCGCTCGCTCATTTGCGTACCGCCCCGAAAGTTAGGCCGCGCAGGAGATGCTTGCGCAGGATTACGGTGAAAAACACGATCGGAGTTAGAAAGAGCATTGTCGCCGCCGCGACGGCCGGCCAGTCCTGGCCGCCCTCGCCGATGATGAAGGGGATGAACGGCGGCGTGGTCTGCGCGTCGCCGCTCGTCAGCAGCAGCGCGAAGGCGTATTCGTTCCAGGAGAAGATCAGGCAGAAGATCGTGGTCGCGCCGATCCCGGTGGCGGCCTGGGCCAGCACCGCCTTGCGGAAGGCCTGCAGCCTCGTGTAGCCGTCGACCAGCGCGGCTTCTTCGTATTCGCGGGGGATCTCGTCGATGAAACCTTTCAGGAGCCACACGGCGAGCGACACGTTGACCGCCGTGTAGAGGAGGATCATGCCGATGCGCGTGTCGGTGAGGCCGAGTTCCCGATACATGAGATAGATAGGGATCGCCACGGCGATCGGCGGCATCATTCGGGTCGACAGGATGAAGAACAGGAGATCGTCGGCGAAGGGCACGCGGAAGCGCGAGAAGCCGTAGGCGGCGAGCGTTCCGAGGAACACCGCGAGAAAGGTCGAGCCGAAGCCGATGACGATCGAGTTTATGAACCTCGGCACCACCTTGGACGGCCCGGCGATCACCATGTTGCGCGAGCGGACGAGCCTATCGTACCAGGTTTCCGCCGGCGGCAAGCTGGCGATGAACTCCGGCGTCTGGCGCGTGCGCACGGTGAAGAGGTTGACGAAGCCCTCGAGCGACGGCTGGAAGACGAGCTTCGGCGGATAGGCGATCGCGTCCGAGGGCGACTTGAACGCGGTCGCCCCGATCCACAGCAGCGGCGCGAGCGAGATCAGCGCGTACAGGACGACGAGGACACCCGCTGCCGCCTTGGCGCGCGGCGAGGCCTCGACGACCGAATGGGCGGCGCTCATCGCCGCTTCACCTCCTTCACGTAGATGTTGGCGGCGCCGAAGACGGTGACGAACAGGATGATGGCGAAGGCGGAGGAATATCCGGTCCGCCACTTTTCGAAGACTTCGCGTTTCAGCGTGATCGAGGCGAGCTGGGTGGTCGAGCCGGGCCCGCCGGAGGTGAGGAGGTTCACGAGATCGAACATCTTGAACGCTTCGATGGCGCGGAACAGGATCGCGAGCATCAGGAACGGCAGAACCATCGGCAGTGTGATCGACCAGAACTGTCGCCATGGCGAAGCCCGGTCGACCTCTGAGGCCTCGTAGATGTAGTCCGGGATGGAGCGCAGTCCCGCGAGACAGATGAGCATGACGTAGGGCGCCCATATCCACGTATCGACCATCACGATCGTCCACGGCGCGAGCGCGACGTCGCCGATCATCGAGAACAATCTCGGCTCGACGCCGGCCAGGAATCCGATCGTATAGTTGAACGGCCCGATTTGCGGCTGCAGGAGCAGGGTCCAGAAGTTGCCGACGACCGCGGGCGACAGCATCATCGGCACCAGGATCACAGTCGTCCAGAAGCCGTGCGAGCGGAACCCCCGGTTGATCAGCAGCGCGAGACCGAATCCGATTATGACCTGGAGCCCGATCGACGAGACGACGAAGCGTGCTGTAACCTGCATGCCATGCCAGACGTCCTCGTCGGTCAGGATGTCCACGTAGTTGTCGAGCCCGACAAGCTTGATCGGGAGATGGCCGAGGTTCGACTTGTAATTCGTGAACGATAGCCGGATCGCCCACAGCAACGGAAAAATGTTGATTGCGAGAAGGAGCGCGATTGTGGGGGCAATGAAGAGCCAGGCGATGCTCCGGTCGGAAAGCCCACGCACGCTCGCGCCGAGACGCGCAGGAGCCCGCGTCGCGATGCGATCGACAAGCGTCTCTGCCTGATTCTGCGCGGCCATGGCCTTCTCTTTGGATGAGATATTTTTCCCGGCGCCGGAACGCCGGGGCGGGGCTAGTTGGTCGGCTTGCCTTCGTCCTTGAAGACCTTGTTCCAATCCTCGACCAGCGCGTCGAGAGCCTCCTTGGTTGTGCCCTTGTCCGCGACGACGTAGTCGTGGACGCGCCTCTGCATGTCGAGCAGGAGGTCGACGTACAGCGGCTCGGCCCAGAAGTCCTTCATCATATCCATGGTCTTCAGGAAGGCCGGAGCAAAGGGCGCGCTGCCGGGAAGCTGGGATTCTGGACCACTGCTTTGTCGGCGAAGTAGCCGCCGAGCTCCCACCACTTCTGCTGGACGGCGGGCTGAGCAAACCACTTTATGTAGGCGAGCGCGTCGTCTTTGTGATCGGAATAGGAGACCACCGAGATGCCCTGGCCGCCGAGCTGGGTAAAGTCTCCGGCGGGCCCGGCCGGATTGACGAAAAAGCCGATCTTGTCGCCGCCGACATTCGGGTCCTTGTAGAGCCCGGGGAAGAAGGCGAACCAGTTCATCTGCATGGCGACCTGACCCGACTTGAAGGCGTCAAGCCCTTCCGGCATGTAGGCGTTGGTCAAGCCCGGCGGCTGGCGCACTTGTAGAGCTCCTTGTAAACCTCGAGCCCCTTGATCGCGCCTGGAGAGTTGACGAAACCCTCCATGTGGTAGGGGTGCTTCGGGTCGTCGTACTGGAAGCCGTAATTGTACATCGCGTTCGTCACGCCCATCGTGATGCCTTCCGAGCCGCGCTCGGTGTAGATGTACGTTCCAAAGGCTTTCTTGCCGTCGATCTCCTTGCCGGTGAAGAAACTAGCCACCTCGAGCAGTTCGTCCCAGGTCTTCGGCGGCTCGAGCTCGCGATTGTATTTCTGCTTGAACTCGGCGCGGATCTCCGGCTTGGCGAACCAGTCCTTGCGGTAGGTCCAGCCGACCGCGTCGGCCATCGCCGGCAGCGCCCAGTAGTTCGCCGTATTCTTCGGCCACTCCGAATAGGCAACCACGGTCGCCGGCATGAAGTCGTCCATCGAGATGTGTTCTTTGTCGAAGAAGTCGTTCAGCTTGACGTAATGGCCGTTCTCCGCCGACCCGCCGATCCATTGGCTGTCGCCGATAATGAGATCGCATAGCTTGCTGTGCGAATTGAGCTCGTTGATGAAGCGATCGGCATAGCTGGTCCAGGGAACGAACTCGTATTTCATCGCAATGCCGGTCTGTTTAGTGAAGTCCTTGCCCAGCTCGACCAGAGCGTCGAGCCATCGCCTCGCCCTGGCGATGGCTGAGAGAAGTTTGGTCCTCGCCTCAGCCCGAATCGGGCTGACCCTGGTCGCGGGTCCGCCGGTCGGCTTTGTCACGGAAGCCGCCGTCGACCAGCACCGGAATCGAGCCGCCGAGCGCGTCGACAATGGGCGGCAGCGCGGCGATCGAACTGACGGCGCCGTCGAGTTGGCGCCCGCCATGGTTGGAGACGATGACCGCATCGAGCCCGCGCCCCTCGGCCTCTTTCGCCTCGTCGGGATGCAACAGGCCCTTGATCAGCATCGGCCCGCGCCACTGCTTGCGCAACCAGTCGACGTCGGTCCAGGTGATCTCGGGCGTGAGCTGCTCGTTCATCAGCGGCCCGAAGGCGCCGATCGAGGCGCGCGCCGTAATTGACGAAGGTCGGGTTCGGCGTCCGCGCCATGCGCAGGAGCCAGCCCGGCCGGAGCGCGAAAGCCAAGAGATTGCTCGCATCCCAGCGCAGGGGAAAGCTCATGCCGTTGCGCGCGTCGCGGTCGCGGCCCGCGACGACCTGATTGTCGACGGTGAGCACCAGCCCCTTGTAGCCCGAGGCCGCGGCGCGGGACGCGAAGTCGGCGGTGATGCCGCGGTCCTTGTAGAGAAAGACCTGCATCCATTTCGGACCCGGGGTCGCGGCGCCGATCGCCTCGATGGTCGAGGTCGAGGCGTGGCTGGTCGTGTAGATCGTCCCGAAACGCGCCGCCGCGAGTTCGGCATGCGGCCAGAGGAGACCGGCGAGGCCGGTCGGCCCGATGATGACCGGCGAAGGCAGCTCGACGTCGAAGAGCTTTACCGTCTGGTCGCGCTTCGGCGCGCCGGCGAGAACTTTCGGCGCAAGCTCGATCGCCGCGAGGGCCGCCTCGTTGCGTCGCATGGTGATCTCGTCGCCCGCGGCGCCGTCGACCATGTCGAAAACCATGCGCGGAAGGCGCCGGCGGGCGAGCGCGCGCAGCGCGGCGACGCTGTATCCCTTGCGTTGCAGTGTCGCGACGTCCATCAGGCGTTCAACCGGTAGGACTTGATCGCGTTGTCGCGGAAAAGCTTGCGCTTTTCTTGCGGCGTAAAGCCCGAAGTCGCCCAATCGAGCGCCACGAGCCAGGAAACATAGGGGCCAGCGAGTTCCGAGACCGGCCAGTCGCCGCCATAAAGGATGCGGTCGACGCCGAAGCTTTCGATCACGTGCTCGATATAGGGACGCAGCTGCTCCCGCGTCCACGCCTTGTGATCGGCCTCCGTGGTGAGTCCGGAAAGCTTGCAGACGACGTTGGCGTGCGAAGCCAATTCCCGGATTTGTTCTTTCCACGGATCGGTCAGCCCGGCTTTGATCGCGGGTTTGGCGATGTGGTCGAGGACAAAGGCGACCTCGGGGCATCGGCGAACCATCTCCAGCGTGTTGGGGAGATGGTGATGAAAAATGCAAATGTCGAACGACAGGTTGTATCTTGGCAGCAGCCGCACCGCGTCGAGAAAATCCGGCTGCAGGACATAGCCGGGGTCCGGCTGATTCTGAATCAGGCGACGCACCCCCCGCATGACCGGCAGCCGGGAAACCCTGGCGATCTCCGGCTCGATCGCCTTGCCGCGCTCGAGCGGCAGGCAGGCAACGCAACCCATCACGCGCTTGTCGCGGTCGGCGAGGCTTTGCACCCAACCCGCCTCGTCGAGATATTGCGGCATATCGACGTCGACCTCGACGAAAACGAGGCCCTCGATCACGTAAGGCCTGGCGCAGGCGGCGAGATCGTCGGGCGTCCAGTCACGCTTCAGCGACGGCGCGGCATTCGCCCAGGAATAGCCGAAGCGCTTCTGGTCGAGGAGATGGATGTGGGAATCGATTATGGGAAAATCGATCATGCCTCGTCCTTGCCCCCTTCACTTTTTCGCGCCGCGGCTCTTCTGTCGGCGGCGGCGCGAAAGGCACGTCCTTCAGGCCGCCGCGCACACGCTCCAGCATCGCCGCTTCGGCGGCCTTGACCCGCTCGAGATTGGCGAGCGTCTCGCCGATCAGCGCGCACGGCACGCTGACGACGCCGTCGCGGTCGGCGACGATGACGTCGCCCGAGGCGATGGAGCGCCCGCCGCAGACGATCGGCAAGCCGACCGTTCCCGGCCCTCGCCGGCCGGGGGAGTTCGGCGTCACGCCCATTGCAAATACGGGCATCCCCAGCGCTTCGAGATCGACGAGGTCGCGCACCATGCCATCGGTGACGAAGCCGACGACGCCGCGATTCCTGGCGATGCCGAGCAGGATATCGCCGACGACCGCGGCGCCTGTGAAGCCGCCGGTCGCCGCGACGATCACGTCGCCCGGCTGGCTCCGCGCGACCGCGGCGGCCAGCGCAAGATTGTCGTTGAGGCCGCAGTCGCAGGTCAGCGCGACGCCGAGCAGGGCTCCGCCGGCGACGGGCTTGATGCGCCAGTCGAGCGCGCCGATGCCGCCCAACGCGTCGACGACGAAGCTCGTCGGCGCGCCGCGAAATTGTGCGACCTCCTCGGCCGACGGCCGTTCGACGCTGGTTGCAGTAACGAGAGGAGGCGTTTCCTCGATCATTGTCGGCCCCGGCTTTCTTTGGCGGCCCGGTTCCGCGTGGCCAGGCCCCAAGAGGGCTTCAGGGGCTCGACAATAGAATGCATGTTCGCGCCCGGCAGGCAACTGATCCGGCCGTCAGCGCGGCGCGAGTTCGAGGCGGATCCCGTCGAGCGCGACGCCTTTGGGCGTCGTTGTCCAGGTTTCGCCCGCTGCGATCGGCAGGGCGCGCGTCAGGCTCCCCGTCGTGATGATTTCGCCCGCCGCGAGCGGCGGACTATGGGGGTCCGCGGCGAGCACGACGACGAGCGCGCGCAAGGCGTTCAGCGGCGCATCGAGCACGTTCCCCGCGACGCCGTGGTCCGCGCGCTCGCCGTTGCGATGAAGGTCGATTTCGAACGAGGCGAGTTCGCGCACCCAATGGGTGGCGCGCGGCGCGAAGGCATGGCGCGGTCCGATCCAGCAGGCCGTATGCATGCCGAAGGCGGCGACCGCGTCGGGCGCAAGACAGTCCCAGTCGCGATAGAGCGACTGCACGATCTCGAAGCCGTGCGCGACCCAGGCAAGGCAGCCCGCGAGCGAGCGCCCGTCCATGTCGGGCGCCGGGGCGGAGGCGAGTCCAAAGACGGTCTCGGGCTCGATGCGCGGTTCGGGGAGGCCGACGAGCGAGACCGGCGGACTCTGTGGGCGCAAGATCGTGGACCGTGCTTGCATACATATAGCCCCACATGGGGCGCTCGCCTGGAACTTTGGCCATGACGCGCGATTGGTGAAGCTGATCTTGCGGCCGACCGGCTTTTCGCCGCGCTTCTCCCGCTCGTCACGTATCGTGCGCGCGATGCGATAGGCGTCGGCAAGCGTCACATCGGGGCAACGCGCCGTGAGACGCGCGACCTGCCGGCCGGTCCTATAAACGTCGAGGAATTCTTCGACGATTGCGCGATCATCCATTGGCTGAGCTTCCTCGAGACCCGCCATCATGCGCCTAATGGGTTCAGATCACCGGCGTCGGCAGCGGTCGGCCCGCGAAATGGGCGGCAAGATTGTCGCGCACGAGTTTGCCCATAGCCATGCGCGCCTCGATCGTCCCGCTCGCGTGATGCGGCTGCAGGATGACGTTTGGAAAACGGAGGAGGCGCGCATCGATGTTCGGTTCGTTACAGAACACGTCGAGCGCGGCTCCCCCGATGCGCTTCTCCTCGAGCGCGGCGATGAGGGCCGGCTCGTCGACCACCGAGCCGCGCGAGACGTTGACGAACAGCCCCTCCGGACCGAGCGCGTCGAAGACCGCGGCGTCGGCGAGACTGCGCGTCCCCGCGCCGCCGGCGGTCGTGGCGACGAGAACGTCGCTCGCGCGGGCGAGCGAACCGGATCGGCATGGTAGGCGTGCGGCGCCTGCGGATCGATGGCGAGGTCACTATAGGCGACGCTCATGCCGAAAACGGGCGCGCGGCGGGCGATGGCGCGGCCGATGCGGCCGTAGCCGAGCACGCCCAGGGTCTTGCCGTTGAGGCTGCGCTCGAGCGGCAGCGCGCCCTTCGTCCAGGCCCCGAACCGCACGAAGGCGTCGCCCTCGACGATGCGTCTGAAGCTCACCAGGATCAGCGCGAAGGCCATGTCGGCCACGTCATCGGTCAGCACGTCCGGCGTGTTGGTGACCCGCACCCCGCGCGCCCGCGCGCGGTCGAGGTCGATGGCGTCGAATCCGACGCCGAAACAGGCAATGATCTCGAGTCTCGGGCAGGCTTCGATGAGCTCGGCGTTCGCGCCGAGCACTCCGTTCGTCGCGATGGCGCGGATGCGCGGGCCGACCTCGCTCAGGAACCGCGCCCGGTCCTCGGCGAGCCACAATTTGTGGATGATATAGTCGCGTTCGAGCGGCGGCATCTCCCAGTCGGGATAGGGGCCGACCATCAGCACGTCCGGCTTCGTCATGAGCCACTTGCTCAGTCCGGCTTCGCGGCAGATAGCGAAGTCCTTCCGGCGAATTTCGCCGCGCGCAGGCCCGGGGATGCGGCAAATTCCCGCTCGCGCGGGGTGGCGAGCGGGCGCCTTTTGAACTATCGTTCCCTGGGAGCATCGGGGGTCAAATGATGAGAATGAGCGGCCGAACCGTGATTGGCGGCGCAATCGGATTGCTGGGACTCATCGCGGGCGGCTCGAGGTCATTCGCCGACTCCATCGACGGGCGCCTGCTTGGCGCCTGGACCACTTCGCAGGCCGACTGCTCGAAACTCTTCGTCAGGAGCGGCGGCGGGCTCACCTATCGTCAGCCGGTCGACAAGTTCGCCCAGGCCGCGATCATCAGGTCGCAGGAGATCCGCCTGCCTGCCAGCACCTGCCGGGTTCAACACGTTACGCGCGAGAAAGGAGTCCTCAAGCTCAACGTCCTCTGCAACGATTCCGTCAGCTACACGACCCAGAACGTGCAGATCAGGGTCACGTCGGACGGCGAAATCGTCTACAGTCCGACCGGCGACCCTGCGCTCGACACCACCTTGGTCAAGTGCGGGATGTGACCGGACGCTCAAGCTCGGCGCCGGGTTCCGCCAGCCCCGCGTAGCGCATCGACACGTGGGCTTCGGCGCCTTCGTGCTTCTTCGTCATGGCGAGGCCGCTCCGCTCGAACACTTTCAGCATCGGCGCGTTGTCCACGAGCACCTCCGCCACCAGTTCCTCGAGGCCTGCTTCGCGGCCGATCGCGGCGAGCTCGCGCATGAGCGCCGTGCCGAGGCCCTTCTTCTGATACTCGTCGATCACCAAGAAAGACACTTCCGCTCGTCCAGGCTCGAAGACGATATAGCGGCAGCCGCCGATGATGGTGGGCCGCCCGTTTTCGGTCGTCACCGCCACCAGGGCGACATGGTTGACGAAATCGATGTCGAGGAAGTAGTGAGCCTCCTTCTCGGAAAACGTGCGCTTCACTGTGAAGAAGCGGTGATAGAGGCTTTCCGCGCTCTCGCGTTTGAGCGCCGCGTGCAGGCCTTCCCGGTCCTCCGGCCGCTGCGCGCGGATTTCAACCTTGCGCCCGTCGCTGAGCGTTTCGGTCACGTGAAAGCTGGCGGGGTCGAACATGGCCGGCAATGCCCCCTCGTACGTCTCGGCTTCTTCCCTTCGGGAATGGTGGGATTCTAGCACGAACCGCCGAGCTTCGCCTGGGTTCCCGTCTTCGCCCGGACGCCCCGGCGGCGGTCCGCGCAAAACTGGTCGCGCGCGGGCCATTTCAATGGCTTAGGCGCGAAAAACTGTCCCTTTGTCACGGCTGCCGCTCGTGAGTCTCAAGTTGCGCCGCGGCCCCCCGGACCAAGAATGCGCCACCGGCACGGCGCTAGACCTTGTAGGTTTATTGCTTCCCAGGCCATACCATTTTCCGGCGCTGATTTAATCCTTTCAAGCCTTTGCGGCGCGATTTCCCGGCCCGCCCGCCTTTGTCGTCAGGCCGTCCACGCCGCGATCTCGGCGACCGAAACACCGCAGTTCTAACGATCGACGATCGGGTCTTTCCGTCTCTTCGCAAGGCGGCCCGCGCGCGGCTCCCCGATCCTTCGGTCCCGAGGCGGGTATAGAACGTACTACACTGGCTAGTAAAACTCTTTTTCAGAACAAAAATAGAACATGATCCGCAATCTTTGCAAGAAAAAGTTCTCCGAAAGGCGAAGCGCTCTGGCGGCGCCCGCGTCAGAGATGTCGCGGCGCTCACCTTTCTCGCCATTCGAGTTCGGGCACGAACTTGTACGGATAGTCGGGGTCCACGTAACCCTGCGGCTTCTGCCGCTTGGGCAGGACCGGCGTCGCGCGTGGCGCTTCCTCGTATGGGACTTGCGACAGAAGGTGCGCAATCGTGTTCCCGTTCCAGGGTTTTGCTTCTCGGCGAGGGGAGTCGGCGTTTGATATGGATCAGTTTCAATTCGCACCGGCCCTTTATCCTTCTAACGCTCGCTGCTAACCCTCGAAAGGGGGGCCGTCATGTCGAATACGCCGACCGCCGAATCTCCCGTACCGCCGCTGCCTTTCATGCCGCCGCTGCCTCCCTTGCCGCCGCTGCTCGCCGTTCCCGCCTTCTGGCCGATGGCGCTGGCGAAAGAGGGGCCGGAGGTGCTTGCGAAGAACCTCAAGTTCGCCGAGGAGGAGATCAAAATCCAGGCCGAGAGCAGACCGGAGGTGGCGACGCCCAACGTCGTTCGCCTCGATCTGCGCACCATGGTCTTGCGCGACTACGGGCGTCCGGGCGGAATTCCGACTCTCATCGAGGCGCCCTACGCGGGTCATTCGGCTGTGATCGCCGACTATGCCAAAGGCCAGAGCCTGGTCGAGACGCTGCTCGCCAACGGCGTCGGCCATGTCGCCCTGACCGACTGGAAGTCGGCCACCGACGACATGCAGGATTTCGACGTCGACAACTACCTTGCCGAGCTCGTCGTCGCGATCGACGACCTGGGAGGCCGCGTCAACCTCGTCGGGCTTTGCCAGGGCGGATGGCAGTCGGCGATGGCGGCGGCGCGTTTTCCCGAGAAGGTGAACACGCTCGTGATCGCTGGCGCGCCGATCGACACCGACGCCGGGGACGGGCCGATCATGCACATGGCGCATCTGTCGCCGATGCCGTTCTACGAGGACCTGGTAAGGCTTGGCGGCGGACTGATGAGAGGCAAGTTCATGCTCCAGGGGTGGAAGAACATGCATCCCGAAGAGCATTACTTCAAGGAGCACATCGACCTTTACGAGCATATCGACGATCCGGCCTATGTCGCCAAGCGCGAGACCTTCGAGAGCTGGTACGAGAACCCCCTCGATCTGCCCGGGCGCTGGTACCTTCAGGTTATCCGCGAACTCTTCAAGGAGAACCGGCTCGCCAAGGGCGAGTTCATAGGCCTCGGCCGCCGCCTGAACCTCAAAGCGATTACTTGCCCTGTCTATCTGCTGGCCGGCGAGAGCGACGACATCACGACCCGGGAGCAGGTGTTCGACGCGGAAAAATATCTGGGAACGCCAAAGGAGCGGATCGAAAAGAAACTGGTTCCGAGTGGGCACGTCGGCCTGTTCATGGGGTCCCGGACGCTTGAAGGAGACGTGGCCGTTGGTCGCGCGGTGGATAGTGGACGCCGGCGCCGCGTGATCGTATCGTTCAGCGCTGTCGTCGCGCCGTTCTTGGGGGGAACAAAATTCTATGGAATCGCTGGCCTTGGCGGCCTCGGTCGCCATTCTTGCCTTTGTTGCTGGCCTCCTCGGCCTGAAGCTCCACGTCGTGCTTCCCGAGCAGCACGCGCCGGACCGGGCGCGCGACATGATCGGGGCGATGACGGGACTCCTCGGACTCTTGCTGGCGCTTGTTCTGGGAACGCTGATCGGCGCGAGCTACACGCTCTACGCAACGCAGAAAGCGGAACTCGAGACGCTCGCGGCGCGAATCCTGCAGCTCGATTCCGCGCTGGAGGCTTACGGGCCGGAGGCGGCGCCCGGGCGCGAGGGACTGCGAAAAGCAATCAAAGAGAGCTTCGACAAGATCTGGGACGGACAGACCGCGGACATCAGGGATATGAGCATCAAGTCCGTGGTGACCGGCTCGAAGACCCTTGACCAGTTTCTGCTTTCTTTGACCCCGAAGACCGATGCACAGAAACAGCTTCTTGCGACGGCGAGCGTTGCCGCCGGGCAGATCGCGCAGACTCGCATCCTGATGATGCTGCAACTGGCCGGAGGCATATCGCGGCCGATGCTGGCGATCGTCATCTGCTGGTCCCTCCTTCTGTTCTGCGGCTACGGTCTCGTTTCGCCAATCAACGCGACGGTCATCGTCTCGCTGGCGATGGGATCGGTCGCCGTCGCCAGTGCGATCTTTCTGATCGTAGAGCTCAGCCAGCCTTATTCCGGGCTGTTTCGCATTCCGCCGTACGGACTGATACAAGCCATCGAAGCGCTTGGTTCGTAGAACATCCGAACAGGCAGCCGGGAGATCGGCCCTCGATTATTCGCGCGACGCCCGACCAATAGAGCAAAAAGAGCAAAAGAGGGAAACAAATCAATGCGTCATCGGGCTGTCCTCGGCTTCTCTGGCGGCTTGATGGGGGCGGCCCTGCTCGGCGCCTGCTCGCCCACCGACGGGCCGCTTACGCCGACACCCGTGATTTTCGCCGCTCCTCAGGATCGAGCGCCGGTTAATAGCGCGCGACCTATCTCCCCGTCCGACGATCTCAATCTTCTGTACGTCACCGACCGGGCGCCGGTTGTGGATCCCCAAACGAACGCGCTCTCCTACGGGTCCGAGCGCTCCCACACGATGAGTTTTGGATCGATCGATATCCGCATCGAGCCGGATTCAAATGGAGCCATGGGAGACATGAAGCTCGGAGCAGTTGAGGAAATCGGCCGGTTTCCCGAGGTTCCTTATCCGGCGAAGGTCACTTTCGCCGGCTATCGCCGCGCGCCTGATGTCGTAGCCGCGCACGAAGAGGCGGTTGCCTCGCTTCAAGGCGAAATTCGTCGTCGCCTGGCGAAGACTGAACGAAAGGAGGTCGTCGCCTTCATTCATGGCTACAACAACACGTTCAATGACGCGGCCTATGCGATGGGGAACATCTGCCGCTCCCTCGGACGGGATTTCGTTTGCGTCTTGCTGACGTGGCCGGCCGGCGGGACGCGCGGCGCTTTCATGGGCTACAACGTCGACATCGAATCCGGCGAGTTCGCCGTCGCCGACATGCGTAAGGCGATCCGCGCGATCGGCGAGACCGAGGGCGTGCGCGGGGTCGATATCATCGCACACAGCCGCGGCGCCGACGTGCTGGCGTCGGCTTTTCAGCAGCTGGGCGGCGAGGCCTATGTTTCGCGCTCGTCGATCACCGAGAGTTTGAGGGTAAGAAACATCGTTCTGTTCGCCCCGGATCTCGACATCGACGTCGCCTCGACGAAAATATTTGACGTGTTTTCCGATCCGGACGCGCCGTACGGCGCCAAGAAGAACCCTAGCGCAACGATACTGATTAAGCAGGGAGCGATTCATATAACGATGTATTCGTCTCCCGCCGACCAAGCGTTGGGCCTTTCGAGCAGTATCTTTGGCAGCAGGCTGCGGCTCGGCCAGCTGAATCTGAGCGGGCCGGAAGCGAGAGCGCTGCGCGCCGACCCCGGCCATCTCGTTGACCTGATCGAAGTCGACGATAATACCGGCGCCTTCGGGCACGGATACTTCCTGTCGAATCCGGCAGTCCGTTCCGATCTGGTCGCTTTGATCCGTTACGGATTGAAGCCGGGCGATCCTGGGAGGCCGCTGGTCGAAATCAGCAAGGCATTTTGGCGGATCGCCGGGGGAGACCGCGGCTTGAGTCCAGGTCCAAGATGATTTACTCGCGCCCCTCGGCTGCTGAAAATAGCGCGGCTCTGGGATCGTACTGCGGGATGAAAATATCTGGAAAAGTGCGGCGGCCTCGGGAAGACGAAATCAGGCTCATGAAGCAGCTCGCTCCCGGTCCCTACGCGCTTGACTCCGGACCTGTCGGAAGGTGCTCGAGCCGGGGGTGGATTCGGTACCTTGGTTTGGATGAGCGCATGCGTGGAATATTCGAGTTGACGCCTTTGGGGCGAGTTCGCCTTGAGGAGCATGAGGGCGGCGAGAAAGTCTCGGACGATGACGAACAGTAGGGGCTATGTTCGAGCCCGCCGCTCGCGAGTTGGTCGAAATCAGAGGGCCATTTTGGCGGATCGCCGCGGGAGACCATCGCTTGAGTCCAGGTTCAAGATGAATCACTCGCGCCCCGGTCGCCCTTCGAAGCGATAGCGATCCGTCAGTCCAAATTCTCTCTTCAACGCCGCCAGCCGTCTCAGCAGCTTGCTCTCGTCCTCGAGACGCGCATGATTTGCGTCTTCAGAACGCGCGTGCTTCGGGAATTTCGCGTCAAAGGCGCTCTGATAGGCGGCGATAGCCAGGGAATAAAATTCCGGGCCGAGCAGGAAATGGCGGCTGGCGATGTCTCGTGAGCGCTTGCCGAGTTGGTCGGGGGGCATATCGCTCTTGAAGTACTCGCCGAGGAGGCCCTTCACCAGTTGTCGCGTGCGGTTTCGACGTCGCTGGGACGCGAGCCATACAAATATGACTGCCGCAGCGACCGCCGCCGCTGCAACGCCAAGCATCGTGTCGATCATCGGTCGGCCTCAGTCTCTGTCCCGAAAGTTGTCGATCTCGTGAAGCGGTTGTGCATCCTCATGGCCGTCAACGGCTACGCGCAGCGTTCTCGTGCTGCTCGAATGCGCCGCTCCGCCGCGATCGTGACCGTCAGAGCGCGCATCTCATCATGGAGGTGTTGAGCGCTGGATCGCCGTTCGTGTTGAAGACAATCTCATCCTTGGATCTGAGTTTCACGTATGCAGTTTGTGACGTGTAGCTGATCGAGTTCTGACACTCGCCGCTCACCTTGAGCGCGCCGCCTTCGTGCGACGCGCGCTCCAACCGGCACACGCCCGTAGGCAGACGAATCCGCTGCGATTCGATGATCACGGCCTGCGCAAATCGATCCACAGGCTGTCGGTAAGTCAAAGCGCTGCCGCGCCGTTGGAATAGCTTTTTGCAGTCGTCCGTCGACTGAGCCCAGGCGCCCCTCAGCTGCGCGAGGCTCTCAGGAGCGACCTCAGCGACCGGCTGCTGCCCGAGCCCCGCGGACATGGACGCTTGCGCGGCGGGCGAACGAGCGGGGGCGGGCGGAGATGGAGGAGAAGCGGGAACGAGCGGGGCCGGCGGAATGGGCTTGGCTTCGCGCGCGACCGGCGCAGACGTCGACGCTTCCGCGTTAGGCGCAGGAGCAGGAGCAGGAGCAGGCGGGGACGTAGGAGAAAGCGTGGGCGTGGCCTGCGGCGCGACGGGCGTAGGCGCGGCTGCCTCCGCTACGGGCGCAGGAGCTGGCGGGGACATCGGAGCAGCAGCGCGCGTGGACTGGGTGGAAGGTCCGGCTGTGGGCGCGGAAGGGGACGCGGCCTGTTGCTCGACAGGCGCAGGAGCGGGCGGAGACATCTGGGCGACCGGCGCAGGAGGCAGCTTGACTTGTAAGTCGGCCGGCCATTTCGCGTCGGGCTTCGTGCGCACGAATCCCGCGCCGCGCAACCCAGTCTCAACCTTTGCATAATACGTCTGCAAAACCTTCGGGTCGACCTTCAGATCGACCCGGAGCATCTGCTTGGCGAGCTCCTCCTTGGTCTCGACCGCATTGGACGCCGATTGCGGGTTGGACGCGACAAAGCCTACCGTTGCAGGAATGACGTAATCCGGGGCCGCATCGAGGATGAGACGGGCTTCGTCGCCCAGTCCGAGCTTGGCCGCGTCCGCGGCGCGAACAAAAACGGTCATGTACACGTCGGCAAGATCGATAAGCGTCACGATCGGCGCGCCCGCCGTGACGTGATCCCCCGCATGCGCCAGCTGATACTGGACCTTTCCCTCTCGGGGCGACACGAGCGTGAGGTCGCCAATCATCGACTTGATCTGCTCGACCTTGGCCTCCGCCGCTTTGATGGCGTCTTGCGCCCGCGCCTCCTGGGCGGATCGGAGTTCTGATTGTGCGGCTTGCAACTGCGCCTCGAGCTCCGGCGACGACACCCTTGCAATGACCTGACCTGCCGCGACCTTGTCCCCCTCCTGCACCGCGACTTCCACAAGCTTCGCCAGCATATTTCGATGAAACGTCGATCTGTGTCGCTTCGATGCGTCCCTCCGCCTTGATGATCCCGGCAGGCATAGTCAGGCGCGCAACCAATCGATCAATCTGCGGATCGGAGCGGGCTGGGCGTGCGCCGAAGAGACAAATCCGTGATGGTTGGTTTCTCCGGCGTAATCACCCCTGATCGACGAAAGCCAGGCCGCGCCGAATATCAAGGCGACCGCCGCGAAAGCGCGCCCGTTCCAAGCGCGCCCGTTCCGAGCTCTCATCTGGGACTCCTCCTGCTACGACTATACTTTTCCCTGCTGAACGTCGTCTGGCTGTCTTGGCCTCCCTGGCTGGCGCGCGCTCATTTTCCGTAACCCCGACTGCTCCTCCTTATCCCATGACGACGAGCGTCTCTGCGGAAGCGCACGCCGGAGATGGCGAAGTACACGGCGCTGATGATCGTCATCGCGAGGAGCTCGGGCCAGACGATATCGAGGCCGGCCGCCCGATAGAGGACGGCCTGGGCGAAGCTGACGAAATGCGGCGTGGGGAAGATTTGCATGGCGTCCTGCAGCCAGACCGGCATGGTCTCCATCGGCGTGGCGGAGCCGGACAGCATCTGCAGGATGACGAGGACCGGGATCACCAGGAGGCCGAACTGCCCCATCGAGGTCGTATAGGTGGCGAGCAGAATGCCCATCGACGTGACGGAAAACGCGTAAACGACAGCTCCGGCCAGGAACAGCAGGAGCGAGCCGGCGATCGGGACCTGAAGCCACAATTGCACGACCAGCTTCACCGAGAGGATCGCCGCAACCAGGATCACGAGCCCGTTCGCCCAGATCTTCGCCAGCATGATTTCGCTCGGCGTCACCGGCATCGCCAGGAGATGCTCGATCGTCCCATGCTCGCGCTCGCGAATGAGCGCGGCGCCGGTCAGGATGATCGAGAGCATGGTGATGTTGTTGATCACCTGCATCACCGAGGTGAACCATTCCGACTTGAGATTGGGGTTGAACATCACGCGGATGGCGAAGTTGACTGGCTGAATTTCCGTTCCGCTGGGGGTCGTTGGGGTTCCTGGGCGCGCGTGTGGCATAGGTCTGCACCACCTGGTTGATGATCTGCTGCAGGTAGGCCCCGCCGTTGCCGGCCTGGGCGACCGCCGTCGCATCCATATTGATCTGGACGCTCGGATAGCGATTCGAGATGACGTCCTGCTCGAACTTGGGCGGAATCTCGATCACGAACACGTAGCGGCCGGCGTCCATCGACGGACCGATTTGCGTCGCCGGGATCTCGACCGGCGGTTGGAACCAGGGCGGAAGGATGGCTTGCTGGATCAGCCGGGAAAGCTCGGAATGGTCCTCGTCGACGATGGCGGTGGAGACATGATCGACCTCGATCTTGGCCCCGGTCGCCACGGCGTAAACGGCGTAGCTGAAGGTATAGACCGTCAGCGCCAGCAGGATCGGGTCGGCGCGGATGCTGTTGAGCTCCTTCAAGCCGAGCGCGAGGATGTGGAGCAGCTTTCCTGAGCACCTCAGGCCTCCTGTTTCCGCAGAATGAGCGCCGCCACGCCGATAAAGAGGAAGGTGAAGCCCACGAGCGCCAGGTGGTTGGGCCAGAGCTCGGCGAAACCCGAGCCCCTTGGTGAAGGCGCCGACGCTGATCTGCTGGAACCAGGACGCCGGAAAGCCGAGGCCGATGCGCGCGCCCGGCGCCCGAGAGAGACGAGACGGGAACGAGCAGGCCGGAGAAGCTGGCCGTCGGAATGAGCGCGATGCAGGTTGTGCCGAACACCGCGGCCACCTGTGTCTTAACCAAGGTCGATATCAAAAGGCCAAACGCCGGTCGCCGCGCACACACAGAGGAAGCCGCCGGCGATGAGCGCCGCCCAGGAGCCCGTGACCGGCACGCCGAACACGAAGATCGCCAAGAGGACGAGCGTGGCGAAGCTCGAAAGGCCGATCAGGACGTAGGGAAGCTGCTTGCCGAGCAGGAATTCGACGGCGCGTCACCGGAGTCGAGCGGAAATTGGCGATCGAGCCGGTTTCCACCTCGCGCACGACGCCGAGCGCCGTCATGATCGCGGGGATGAGGATCAGCATCACCATGATGGTGCTGGGCACCTCCGAATAGATGCTCTTGAACGACTGATTGTAGCGGTAGCGCTCCTCGACATTGATCAGCGAGAACGACGAGGGTTTGCCGGTCAGGCGCGCCGACAAATCGGCGAGATAGCTTTGCATCACGCCGCCGAGATAGCTGCGCGTCGTCTCGGCCCGGAACGGCATGTCGCCGCTGATCCAGGCGCCGATCTCCGGCGTCTGTTGGGTGATCAGGTCGTGGCCGAAGTTCGTCGGGACCTCGACGGCGAATTTCAGCTCCCCGCTGCGCAGGCCGGACACGATCTGATCGGCGGTCGCGAGGTTAGGCTTCCGGTCGAAGTATTTCGGGTTATCGAAGCTATCCAGAAACTGCCGGCTCTCGAGCGACTGGTCCTGATCGAAGACCGCATAGCGCAGATGCTCGACGTCGAACGAGATGCCGTAGCCGATCGCGAACATCAGGATGATGGGATTGAACAGCGCAAAGGCGATCCGCACCGGATCGCGCATGATCTCCACCGCCTCCCGGCGCGCGTAGGCCCAGAGCCGAGAGATGCTGAAGCCGCCCTCGCTCGCCTTTGGCGGCGCAAAGACCTTCGTCTCGGCCGCGGCCGCCGGTTCGGCCGATTTCTCCCCCTTGTGGGCGACGCCGGCCGCGTCCTCGAGAAATCCGATGAACGCCTCCTCGAGCGACTTGGCGTGACGGGCTTCGATCAGCTCCGGCGGCGTGCCCGCGGCCAGGACCTTGCCGGCGTTCATCAGCGAGATGCGGTCGCAGCGCATCGCCTCGTTCATGAAGTGGGTCGAGAGAAAGATCGTCACCCCATCGTTGCGGGAGAGAGCGATCAGATATTCCCAGAACCCGTCGCGGGCGACCGGATCGACGCCCGACGTCGGCTCGTCCAGGATCAGCATCTCGGGGCGATGCTGGATGGCCACCGCCAATTGCAGGCGCTGACGGATGCCGAGCGGCAGGCTTTCCGGCTCGACGTCGGCCACCTCGCGCAGCCCGAACCGGTCGAGCATCTCGTCGACGCGCTTGCCTGCGCTCGGCGACCGGGAGATCGAACAGCTTGGCGTGGAGCTCGAGGTTCTTCCGGACCGATGAGCTCGCCATAGAGCGAGAACGCCTGCGACATGTAGCCGACGCGCCGGCGCATCTCCATGTCTTCTTCGCCGCTGACGGGCTCGCCGAACAGCTTGGCCGTGCCTGAGGTCGGCGGCAGAAGGCCGGTCAGCATCTTCATGGTGGTGGACTTGCCGCAGCCGTTCGAGCCGAGAAAGCCGAAGATCTCGCCCTTCTCGATGCGAAAGCTCACATGATCGACCGCGGTGAAGGAGCCGAACTGCTTGGTGAGCCCGTCGGCTTCGATCGCCGGCGTCCCGCCTTCATGCTTCAGCGGCGGAATCTCGATCGCCTTGTGGCCCTTGCGCTTTTCCTCGGGCAGAAGCGCGATGAACGCCGACTCGAGGTCTTTGGCGCCGACGCGGCTCTTGATCTCGGCCGGCGAACCACTGGCGATTACGTGGCCGCCGTCCATGGCCGCGAGCCAGGCGTACTGCTCCGCTTCGTCCATATAGGCGGTCGCGACCACCACGCTCATCTGCGGCCGCCGTGCGCGGATGCGGTCGATCAGCTGCCAGAACTGCCGCCGCGACAGCGGGTCGACGCCGGTCGTCGGCTCGTCGAGGATCAGGAGATCGGGATCGTGGATCAGCGAGCAGCAGAGCGACAGCTTCTGCTTCATGCCGCCGGAGAGCTTGCCGGCGGGCCGCGCGAGGAAAGGGTCGAGGCCGGTCGAGCGGGTCAGATCGTCGATGCGCGCTTTCCGCTCCGCCTCCCCCTGGCCGAACAGCCGGCCGATGAAGTCCATATTCTCGAACACGCTGAGCGTGGGGTAGAGATTGCGGCCGAGGCCTTGCGGCATATAGGCGATGCGCGCGAAGCAGTCCTGCCGGAACGCCTGCGTCCTTGAGGTCGCCGCCCAGCGCCCGACGTCGCCGGTCTGGATCTTGCGCACGCCGGCGATCAGCCCCAGCAAGGTCGATTTGCCGACGCCGTCCGGGCCGATGAGTTCGGTCATGCAGCCCGCCGGGAATCTCAAGCGTCACGTTGTCGAGCGCGACGGTCTTGCCGTAGCGATGCGTGACGCCTTTAAGCGAGGCGGCGACGGCGGCGACCTTCTGCGGCCTTTCCGTCTCGACGAGCGCAGTCATGGTCGCGGCCGCCTATTTGCCGGCCTGCTCGTCCATTGGGCGGCAGCTTGACCGCGAGCCTCGCGGGCCACTCGACGGCGGGATCGAGCCTCACATAGGCGACCGCCGCGCAAGCCCGGCCTTGACTCGTTCCTCCATTCCTTTGAGCACGCCGGGCGGCTTTTGCAGCTTGACGCGAAAGTAGAGCTGCTCGCGTTCGGACTGGACCTCGACCGTCTTGGGGGTGAATTGCGATTCGGGCGCCACGAACGAGACCGAGGCGGGGAAAACGTATTCCGGGTAGGCGTCCACGACGAGGCGCGCGGCGTCGGGATCGTTCCCGACTTTGAGCCGCCCCGCCTGCGGAGCGGGAAGGAACACGGTCGTGTAGACGTCCGAGAGATCGATCACCGTCGCGATCTTGCCGCCTGGCGGAAGCACCGCGCCCGGCTCGACGAGGCGATACTGCACCCGGCCTTGGACAGGCGACTTGATCGTCGAATCGTTGACCACCGCCTGCAGCTCTTCGACCCTGGCGTCAGCGGTCTTGACGGCCGCGCGCGCTTCGTCGACCTGCGACTGGGCCGCCTTGAGCGCCGCGTCGGCGCTCTTCAGTTGCTGCTTGCGCTGGTCGAGATTTCGTGCGTGGACCAGCCTTTGTCGACCAGCGTCGCCGTGCGTCGCATCTCCTCGTTGGCGAACTGCAATTGGGCGTCGTCGCTGGCGACGTCCGCCTGACGGGTGACGAGCGTCTGGCGGGCGAGCTGAGCCGCGGCCTTCGCCTGGTCCAACTGCGGGCCGGTTTCGGAGGTGTCGATCCGGGCGACGACCTCCCCAGGCGAAACCATGTCGCCCTCGTGCGGCACGATCTCGATGACGCGCCCGGGAACCTTGGTCGAGATGTCGACCTGGGTCGCCTCGACCCGGCCGTTGGTGCTGACGATGCCCGGGGGCAGTTGCGAGGCCTCGTACTGTTTCCAGGCGAAGTAACCCGCGGCGGCGCCGCCGACCGCGACGACCACCACCGCCAGAACGACCACATACCGCGGGATCTTCATGTGCTCTCCTACAAAAGTAACAAGGCTAAAATGCTGTTCTGTCCCGGCTCTCCGCGCCGAAGCAGTTCAGCGGGCCTTTCGGTGGTATTCTCCGGCTTTTCTCGAATTGTACTTGTGTCTGTTTCTAGAATTGTACTTGCGTGTGTTTCGAATTGTAACTAACACTTTTCACATGTTCACTTCAATGCGACATTAGGTAGCAAGCCAAGGTGAAAGCAAACCTATCCGATGGTCTTACCCGCTGATCCGATAGGCGTAGACTACGGGATTGATATCGCCGTCGACGCCCAAACGTTAGCCCGGGCGCGGAAGAGCTTATGCCCGAGGTGCTGCGCATTGATCGACGTCAACCGCTCAGCCAGTCATTTTTCAGTCCCAACGGCTTCCGGCGCAAGCGCCGTCATCGTTATACTTGATTGGGGCTTTGACAGCGCGTGGATCGCATCCATGAGCAAAAGAATTCATCCATATCTTAAACTGTGGACCCTCCACTTGACCGGCCGTCGCGCGATTCGATAACCAGCGCTGCGCCTCTCGGATTGATACGCCTCAATCGGCTTCCATTTCGTTCGGGCAAGAGGTTCGATCGCGGGGAATGCCCAGGCGCGCCAGCGCGAGCGTCTGTTTGTGGCCGCGGCAGAGTGGACGGGAGAGGACAATGGCCAGAGAAGCGGTCGCACTCAATGCGGCGCAGGAATATTGGATCGATGCGTGGCAGCGGGCCGTCTTGTGCCTGGACGCCCTGAACCAGCGCGGAAACACTCATCTGGCCGAGGCCGCCAAGGAGGCGCCGCACGTGCTGAGCTTTGCCGCCGAGGTCGTGCTCGACGGACGCACGCTCGAGCGGCCGGTCAATTACGCCCTTGTCCGCATCGCTCCGCCGGCGGGCGTGACGATCGATCCCGCCAAGCCGCCGATCGTCGTGGTAGACCCCCGCGCGGGTCACGGGCCAGGAATCGGCGGCATGAAACCGGAGAGCGAGATCGGCGTGGCGCTCCGCGCCGGCCACGCGGTCTATTTCATCGGCTTCCTGCCGAAGCCGGTCAAAGGGCAAACAATCGAGGACGTCAGTCGCGCCGAGGCGATCTTCATCGAGACGGTCGCCGCGCGCCATCGCGAGGCCGAAGGCAAGCCGATCGTGATCGCCAATTGTCAAGCGGGCTGGCACGCAACATTCCCGAACAAACTCGGGCCGCGCGTGACGCTGACCGATTTTGCGGCCTGCGGCGGCTTCGAGGGTCACGATCGGGTCTTGTCGGTCACCTCCTCGTCTTCGCCTTCGCGCAAGGCGAATCTCGTGAGGGGAATCGCATGCAACCGGCGCGAGTTTTGTCGGTCTCAACCGCGCGCGGGTCATCATCGCCGCGGCATCGGAGGCGGCCGGTCATGACCTCCGGGCTGGGAAACGGACGGTTTTGGTTCATCCGGCCGGTCCGTGCCCAGCGCCCGGACCCGTCGCCGGGCGTCGAGGATCGTCGCCAGCGCTTGCGCTCCGCCGCCGACGCGAATGATCAACTGGCGGGCATGGCTGACGACGCGTCCAGGCAGGCCGATCAGGTGGAACCGCAGCGCCTTCATGCGCTTTTCCGCCCAGCTTTCGCCGAGCGCCAAGCGCTTCAACGCCGCGTTCAGATTGAACGCCAGGATCGCCAGCGCCCACCAGGCGGCGTTGACTACAACAGCCCTGACGGCATCTGTCCGCCGGCCAGATCGGATTTCATCGCCGAATGCGCCTCCTCGCTCTTGCCGCAACGCTCCCGCAACCACCAGATCACCCCGTCGCCCGGACCCTGCCGGTTGGTCACCACGCCGAACAGCTTGTGGAGGCCCTTGCGGCCGAACGCCTGGGTGGGAAACGGCAGCTCCTTCTCGTCCCCCAGCTCCAATTGGCGCAGCGGCTCGCGGATC
>CAVYIZ010000042.1:0-42754 GCA_963768555.1 uncultured Alphaproteobacteria bacterium | reverse complement strand
GCCGGACCAACTTCCTCGCGTGATCGGCTGGGGACTGGGGCGCTTTCATAACCTCGCGCTTGGGCTACCAGTTTCCAGAGCGCATCATTGGCATCCACTTGAATATGCTCGCCGTGCGGCGCGATCCGAAGATGCTGGAAAATCCAACGGCCGAGGAGAAGACGTTCCTGGGCCAGCTGAACCACTTCCTCAAGGAGGAGACAGGGTATCAGTGAATTCAAGGCACCAAGCCCACGACGCTGGCCTTTGGGCTGACGGATTCTCCCGTCGGCCTCGCCGCCTGGATCGTCGAGAAATTCCATAGGTGGACGGACAACCAGGGGAGCATCGAAACAGCGGCGAGCCGCGACGAATTGCTAACCAATATCACGCTTTACTGGGCGACCGGAGCGATCGGCTCATCGTTCTGGCCTTACTACGCCCGCGCGCATTCGCCCTGGCCGATCCCGCAGGGCGCGCGCATTGTCGCGCCGACAGGCTACGCCCAGTTTCCCAAGGAGATCCTGCGCCCGCCGCGCTCGCTGGCCGAGCGAACCTACGCCAATATTCAGCGGTGGACCGAAATTCCGTCAAGTTCGGAAACTCCGTCGCTTGGCGGGACAGAATGCTGGGCGCGGCGTAGTCGTTCTGGCGCTTGACGAACTGCAGGCGGTCCATGTCGCGCCGCATCTCGCGGGCGTGCTGAAGGCGCCTAAGTTCATCAGATGGCAGTCGCCGCAAGCCTGCACCGGGGCGCCCGCCGTCGGCTGGCGGGCGAGATCGTTCGCCATGACCGCCGCGGCGCCGCGCAGAAACGCGAACGCGTTCGCCGCCATCCTCCTGTAGCGCTCGGGCAGAAGCTCGGCAACGCGGCTCGCGTCACCTTCCGCGAGGATGGCGACGGCGTTCCGATCGAGCGGCCCGTGCAGATCGGCGTGAAGCTCGCGCGGAGTGCGCGCCCGAAGCGCCTTGCCTTGTTGCAGTCTTTCCGCGCGGCTCGCCATCCGATCGCTCATCAGCGCTAAGACGGATCTGCGGCCTTGAACTCTGACGGGCTCGAAGGGATCCCGAGCGCCTCGAGCGCGGCGCGGCAATTCTCGGGTAACAGGCCCAGTAAGTGGAAAATGCCGACCTGAGCGGCCTCGGTATCCACGGAAAAACCGCTCGCGCCCGCATTCTTGGCTGCCCTGTAGGCGTTCTTGACGAAAACAGGATTGTCGGCCGTCAACAGCCTGTATTGCGCCTCGGATGGCGGCAGCCATTCATCCGGCTTGCCGCTGCGCTCGCTCTGCCGCCTGGCGTTTTCGAGAGACATCCGCACCGCTCCGCGCACATAATCGAGCTGTTCACGAAAATCATCGAGTGCGGCTTCAGCCTTCTTCTTCGTCTCAAAGCGGCCGGCCCAGGCTTCCGGCTCCATCTCGGCGAGTTTCACGATCGCGGTCAGCAGGCCGAGGGCGTTGATGCCCGAGTAATAATCGTTCAGGTCTTCGGCAAAGCCCGCCATATAACCGTCAAAGGCCTCGATCAGACGGTTATCGGAAATGGCCTGCTCACGCCGCGCCGCCTCGGAGGCCAATGTTCTGAAGCCGGCCAGCCAGGTTGCTTTTTCATTCCGCGCCAGTTGGCTGCGTGCATCGGCCCGGTCCTTGCGCTCGGCGGACGCATTAGCGAGCACGCGACGACATGCCTGCGACGCAGAGACGATATCGCCGAGGCGCTAGAAGATTGTCGCGAGCTGCAGATTGGACTCGACGTCGTCCGGCAGATCCTTGCGGATGAACTCCCACGATTCGAGAGCCGCCTTGAAACCCTTCATCCGCCGCTGCGCTCGACCGATCAGTCGCACCCCTTCGCGTGCCCACGCGTTGCGCTTCGCCTCCTCACCGAGGAGAGCCAGTGTCGCAAGGCCGTTGGCCTCATCGTTCTGGGCCTTCCCGAGGGCTTCCTCGAACTCCCTTGGGATGATGATGAGCTTCGCCGGCGAAATCGGAACCACAGGCCCACCTTTCAAAAACGCTTCGACGTAGGCGGCGGCGACGTCACAGGCATAGGCGCGCCAAGACACTGTCTGAGCCTTGTCTTTGTCACGATCGGCCAAATCAGAGACGCCGCGAACCATGAGAAAACCCGGCGCGCTTGCGGCCTCGAATGCAGCGCTGGCCACGCCGCCTGCCTCCATCTCGCACCCAATGAGCTTGGTCCACACTTCGTGGTATTGGTCTAGCAGACCGTTGGCGACAACTTTGTCCCCCGTGCAAATTGGCCCGAAGTGTCGCTGTGGCGTACTGGCCTGCGGGCGGGGCTCGCGGATGAAACGCTGCCAGTCTTCCGGACGCAATTGCTTGGCGGCGGCCAACAGGGCCGGACTTGCGCGATGAACGGACCAGCGAGTCAGCGTCGTCTCCTCCGTGAGTTTTTGGAGTTCGTAATCGGCGATCTGCTCGGAAATGAGCACGTCGCCGACCTGGACTCCGGCCTTCGAAAGTCCTCCAGCGATTCCAACGAGTATGACGTATCTCGGGCGCCAGCGCCGTATTGCATCGCCCACCACATTGGCGGCCTCGACACGGCCCATCCCCAAAAGATCTGTCAGCACGACCTCGTATTCGCTCGTCGTCTCTTCGCTCGTCGTCTCGTTGGTGAAAGTGACCGGAATTGTGGCTGGGTAGTAAACGCGGATGTCATCATTGGCAGGCGGCAAACGATTAGGCTTCCCCAGATGCGCCAACATCGCTTCACGTTCTTCTTCCAGCGGCGTAATGATTACGAAATCAAACATTGGAGCCTCTTTGACTGTTCGCATCCGGCTTGGATGGCTCTTTCGGGCTACCAGAGTATTCACCCATTAATATCAATGTGGCGCCGTCGCGAATTTCGTTGGAAATCGGAGCGGAGCGCTCTCTGGTGACATGACGGTATCGCCTTAAGCGGCGAGGTCAATGGGCTGAGGAATAATTATAAGTTGTGTGGCGAGGGTCTGCCGATCGCGACCACGCGGGCTCGTTTGGCAACGCGCTATTTGGTGCGAATGAAACGCGAGATCGAGTCCATCATCCTCCACACGCACGACGATCTCCTCGATCAGCATGCGGACGATCCGTTTGCGCGTGGCTATGGTCGCCCCTTCCGCATGCCAGGCGCGCTCGACGTCGGCGCCGAGCTGGAGCAGCGCCTCTCGCTCGCCCGGGGTTATGCCATCCGAAGGCGCGGCGCTAAGCGCATCGAGTTCGTCCTGAAGCCGTCGCTCCTCCTTCAGGCGCTCGTTCCAACGCCGCTCCAGTTCCGCGGCCACCAGCCGATTGTCGGGGTCGACAGCGTCATATTGCCTGGCGACGCAACGTGACGCGGAACAGGAAGCGCACCCCGGTCATGATCCGATTGCGGTTAACAGATGCTGGCGCCGCTCTCGATGAGGGAGAGCTGAAAACGTCATGCGCGCCGGGAAGAGCGAAAAAAGAACCCCGATTACCCAAAAATGGCGCTTCAGGTCGTGCTGACCTCAAGGCAGTGCATAATGCGGGCTAGAAACTTGACGGCTAACTCCTCGGCTAGCCGCCATGTTTGATCTTTCTACGCTCTGAAGTTTACGCGAAGACGAGTTCCTTGGCGCCCGGCGCGAGGACAGTATCCCCCATTCCCAACTCAGCGCGAAACGCTTCTAGGCGGTCCGGGTTCGGATTGAACAAAGCGGCATAGGCCATGACGTCGCCGATTCGCTGCGGCTTCCCGATGATCTCGATCTCACATCCGATCGCTTTCAAAATGCGTAAGATGCGCGCGTCGAACACGGAGACAATCTGGGTCAACCCCGCCAGAAGCGCGACTTCTCCGATGCCCGCAATGAGCTCATTGAGAACGTAATTGACGCCATACTTGCTGCGCTCGGGTTGTCCTTCCGCGGCGATAGCGCAGATGCGCGAACTTTCCCAGATCGACGCGCTTTCCACGAACTCTCCCTCATCGAGCAACTGCGGAAAGACGTCGCGCAGGCATGGTGGAACGAGGTCGGATATTCGTAACCGAGCAGGCATGCGATTTGCGCGAGCGAATAGCCTGGTTGCGAGAGATACTTGAGCGCAAGGATGTGCCGCAATTGCCCAAGGGTCTCAGCGAAAGTAGTCCCTTCCTCGGATAACTTGCGCGCCATGGCCCTAACACTCAGGGCTAGCTCCTTGGCGACTGTCTCGGCCTTCGCCTGACCGTGCGGCAACAATCGCTGGACCTCGTATTCGACCGCGGCCCGGATAGTGTCTGCGTTGTGCGACGCACATTCGCCGCCTCATTGCAGCATGATCGCAGGATTTGCAACAATTGCGGATCCGCGGTTAGGAGGGGAAGGTCGAGCGTTTCGTTCGAAAACACCAGTTGAATTAACGGAGCGCCGAAAGTAACAGGACAACCGAAGAAGCGCACGAATTCACGAAAGTCTCCACTGCGTCCATGCTCGCAAGCGACGCGGATCGGCCGGATATGGCGGCCGGTGGCCTCGCGGGCGGACTTGACGAAAAGTCCGATCCAAAACTCCACGAGTTGCCGCGCGCGATGCCGTGGAAAGCCATTAAAGCTAAAATTGACGACTACCCCCTCGCGCTGGCGCACCAATTTGAGGCGAACGCTTTCATCGACTATGCGGGAGTAACGCATCAGAAGTAACCATGCCTCGGCGAGATTTCTCGCCGAGGACGTGAGGTAGTATATCATTCCGGCGCCTTGAGGATCCGCCCGCTCTGCGAGGTGAAGGCCGAAAGCCGTGTCGCTCATCCCTTCGGCAGCGCATTCGAGAAACTCGCTCAGAGCGGCTACGGACACGCGAGTATGCGGATCGTCGAAATTGCGATTAGACAGACCAGCGCCACGCAACAACGGTGTCGCCGATACGTTACGCAGTCGAAGTGCCGCAATCGCGCATTTGGCGGCGAAGGGAGCCGCCCTCGGCCGCGGCGCCTCCCCTATCGTCTGATTTCGTGTTCCGCGGCTTGTCGACCGTGAAGCCGTACTGCGAGACGTATCGACTTTTATTTTCCTTTCCTGGCCGGGATGAACAAAGCCGATTTCTTGGAATGAAACCATCGTTCAGAACTCGAGCCGACTATCCGCAGGCGCGCTGAGGAGCCGGGCGTACACTTACGAATGCTACGGTTGCGGACCTGGGGACAACGAAGCCACCTTTGTTACGGGACGGCTTGGTTGCTGGCGCAAAAGCTGCGGCGATCGATGGTCGACCCAGACCGAGAACCTCTCGAAGGGGTCGTTGAAGTCGATCAAGCGGAAATCCCCTTCCGCGAGGGCGACACATTCTTCGAGCCCGGCATTGCTGGCAAAATCCTCGTCATCGGGGCCGCCGAGGTGATCGATCGCGACACCAATCAGCCCAGGCCGCGACGCAAGCACGGCGAAATATCTCGATACGCGTTCCGGTCGCATCCGCCTCGCCATGACAGCGGACAATTCCGCGGCCTCGCTCGAAGCTTTCGTGCGGGCCAACGTAAAGCCCGGCGCCACGCTGTTGACCGACGGCCATTCATCCTATCCGGGCTTGACCGATTATCGGCATGATCCGCGCGTGGTCGGCAAAATGGCCGGACACGCAGTGTTGCCCTGGATTTACCGGGTCTTCTCGCTGATGAAGCGGTGGGGATTTTCCTGCTCGATGAAGCTGTGGCCGTTGAGATAGTGGTGGTCTGGAAGGGGAAGAAGGAAGCCACCCGCACAACCATCGGTCCGAGCGCCTCGTCGCGGACATAGAAGTAGTCATGCGTGAAGCGGCTGCGCTGGTGCGCGACGATGCGGTAGTGCGGGTCCTTGGCCGGGTGCTTCGGCAGGCTGATGCGGAAGGTCCATGCTCTTGAAGATGAAGTAGGCGCCGTAGGCATTGCGCTTCTCCATGCGGCGCAGCCACGGCCGCACGTGGTCCTCCTTGCGTACCCCCTTCTCGGCCCATTCGATCGGGATCGCCTGATTGCGCGCGTAGGCTTCCACCCAATCCTGGTAATCGGCCGTCCGCTGGCTCAGCGCCTCCTTGCTGACCTCCGCCACCCCGACGATCTCACGGAAGAAGTGGACGACCAGCTCGGGCCGCGACAGCGCCGTCAGATAGCCGTGAATGACAATCCGGTCGAAGCAGTGATAGACGAAGACCAAGAAGTCGCCGAACAGCTTGGTGAACAAATCCATGGCAGCCCCCTCGATACCCGGCAGGGATCGAAAGGCGATCCGGCGTCGACCGGGCAAACAGATGGTGGAGGGGAAGAGCTTTCGCCTCGCCGACGAGGCCCGCTACATCCAGCGCCGGGCTGCCGACCGCCATGGGCGCGTCGTCACGGTTGGTCAGCTTGTCCTGTTCTCTACCGAAACCGGCGACGCCTGGCTGCTCGACCCGTCCGATCAACGCGCCGCAAGGCTGGCCCGCGACGGCGACCCCGAACCCGTCCACATCGAAGAAAACGATACCTCCTTCGTCATCGATTGGAAGGGCAACGATCGCATCGAGGGACCCGCCTTCATCTATTCCGATCGCCAGACCCGGCTCGTCTCGACCATCCTCGGATACCCCACCCACCTGCTCGCGCCACCGTCGTGAAATTTCAAATATCTTTGGCTAACACTACCGCAACTATCGCAGCTTTTGAACTGCGTTTGTGCCAGAGATCGGCGACCCAGGTGCCTAGCATACCCATTTGGTTACCTCTCGCCGGGCCGCGCCCTCAGCCACGTCGATTTTTTCTCCTCTAATACTCACCTAAATTGCGTTGATTGATATGCTTGGTCAAGGCCGAAGAGGTTGCGCATTGCCGCCTATGCGGCGAAGGGCCGAGGCGCAATAGGCGAGCGGACGCAATTCACGGGATTGAGGTTTGCCGCGGCGGGGCGGCCCGGGCGACGCCGCGCCAGATGGTCCAAACCTTGCCCAGTCGGGACATAGCTCCGCTACAGTGTGCCATTTCGAGAACAATATGAACCGACTGATGAGTAAAGCCGTTTTCCGCTTCGCAGTGGTCCTCATCCTCCTTGGTGCCGTGATGGTCTTGGTCATGCTGACGAGTTCCTCCGCCATCAGCATGGAGACGGCCACCCTCCTGATTGGCGTCGTAATGATCGCAATCGCGTCCTTCGCCGGCCTGTGATGTGCAATTGGAATAAGGGGGCGATCGTCTGTGATGGTTGCGACGTTGGCGCGCGACAGGCGAGCGTCGACGCGTTGTTGTCTCCGCGCAGTCGACCGGCTCGAGGAGCTATCCCGGTCTTGGGGGAACCGCATGAGGGCAATTTTGGCCTTCGCGACCTCAGCCATCCCCTCATTTTTTCGAGGGCCAAAATGCAACTGGAGGTTGGCATTTTGATGCGGCGAATTCTCGTATGACGAGTCCTGAAGTGCGAGTTCGGGCTCGCAATCGTCGAGAGAGAGGTCGCGCCACGACAAATGCGGGGCCTTAGGGCTTCCCATTCGCTCTACGTGAGGGCCGAAAGCGCCGAAATCAGGCCGTTCTCGAAATGAGGGGATTCCTGAGAGACGCGAAAGGTCGCTAACCGGCGGGAAATCCGCGATTGTTGTCCCAAAAGTTGTCCAGAACGGAATCTCTACTCTGTTTCAAGCCTGCATGTGCCTCTAAAACTTTGATTTAATTGGCTCCCCGAGCAGGACTCGAACCTGCGACCATTCGATTAACAGTCGAATGCTCTACCAGCTGAGCTATCGGGGATCAGCCGAAGCGGGCGATATAGCAGAATTTGAAGCGATGCAAACTCGTTTTTGTCGCTTGCCACCGCCATTGCGCACGCCCACCTTGCCGTCATGCTTGATCCGCTGGACTTGCCCGATCTCTTGACCCCCGCCGAGATGGGCGAGGCCGACCGCATGACGATTGCGGCCGGAACGCCGGGGATCGCGCTGATGGAGGCGGCCGGCCTCGCGGTCGCGGACGAGGCGGCGCGGGTCGCGCCGTCGCGGGGGCGGATCGCCGTTTTGTGCGGGCCCGGCAACAACGGCGGCGACGGCTTCGTCGCCGGGCGCATCCTCGCCGAGCGCGGCTATGCCGTCGAGCTCCGCCTCCTCGGGCGGCGCGAGGCGCTCGGCGGCGACGCGGCGATCGCGGCCGCCCGCTTCCCAGGCTTGGTTTCGCCCGCGACGGGCGTCGACTTCTCCGACGCCGACTGCGTCGTCGACGCGATCTTTGGCGCGGGGCTGGCGCGCGACCTCGAGGGGGAGGCGAGGGCGATCGTCGAGCGGATCAACGTCTTCGCCCGCGTCGGCGGGAGCGTGGTCGCCGTCGACGTGCCCTCGGGCCTCGACGGCGCGAGCGGCGAGGTCCGTGGGGCCGCAGTCGAGGCGACTTCCACTGTCACCTTCTTCCGCCTGAAGTCCGGCCATCTTCTCGAGCCGGGCCGGTCGCTCTGCGGAAAGATTGTTCTCGCCGACATCGGCATTCCGACCTCCGTGCTTTCCCGCGTCTCGCCGAGGGCGTTCGTCAATTCGCCGGCCCTATGGCGCCGGGCGATGCCGCGCCTCGGCCCGGGGTCGCACAAGTACGCGCGCGGCGCGGCGCTCGTCCTCTCCGGCCCAGCGCATCAGACGGGGGCGGCCCGGCTCGCCGCGCGGGCGGCGCTCAGAGCCGGCGCGGGTATCGTCTCGATCGCGAGCCCGATCAATTCCGTCGGCGTCAACGCCGCGCATGTCACCGCGGTGATGGTCGCCCCCTTCGCCGGCCTGCAGGGTTTCGAGGCGCTCCTCGCCGACGCGCGTCGCCGCGCGGTCGCGCTCGGGCCCGGGGCGGGCGTCGGCCCCGAACTGCGCAAACTGGTCACGGCGGCGCTGACGCGGCCGGCGCAGGCTCGGACGATCGTGCTCGACGCCGACGCCCTGACGAGCTTCGCCGGCGAAGCCGACAAGCTCGGAGCCCTGATTGCGCGCGGCGGCCACGCCGCGATCATGACGCCTCACGAGGGCGAATTCGCAAAACTGTTCGCCGGGGCGAAGGGCGTGGAGCCGGAGGACGACAAACTTAAGCGCGCCCGGGCCGCGGCGCGGCTCACGGGCGCGGTGGTTCTCATCAAGGGCCCCGACACCGTGGTCGCCGCCCCCGATGGCCGCGCCTCGATCGGCTGGGACCTGCCGCCGACCCTCGCCACCGCGGGGTCCGGCGACGTGCTGACCGGCTTTGTCGCCGGCCTGGCCGCCCAGGGCGTTCCTCCCTTCGAGGCGGCTTCGACAGGAGTCTGGCTGCACGGGGCGGCGGCGCGAGCCTTCGGCCCCGGCCTCATCTCCGAGGATCTGCCGGAGGTTTTGCCGCGGGTGCTGAGGGAGTTGTAGACGCGGCCGCTGGCCGCGTCCGCCGCGCTCACCGCGCGCGGCTACAATGCGGACATCGGCCGCGTCCTGCGATGCGGGTCGCCGCGCGCGTGGAGCTCAGAAGCGTCTGTATTCTGTTTCGGCGAAAGTCGCGGTCACGGCGCGCGGAGACAATGCCGCCGCCGAAAATTCCCTGCTCCGGCTCCAGAATTCCCTTCTCGTTCCCTGCTCGGCGTGAATATTCCCTGCTCCCGCACGCAGGGAATTTTCGCCCAACCCCATCGAATTCCTCGTTGTTTCGAGGCGTTTCGAGGCCGAAATGCGCAAAAATCCCTGCTCTTTCCCTCCGAGCAGGGATTCGGCGGCCGGACTGCCTGCCCGAATCCGGCCGACCGTTTCGGATGATCGGAAAGGACACAAAGCTTCGCCGCCTCTTGCGCCCGGACCCGCGATGGTCCACATAGGCCTCGGGAGGTTGGCGAAGGACGTACCGCTCGCCAACCGGGTCAGGTCCGGAAGGAAGCAGCCCTAACGAGACAGGGCGGGTCTTTGTCCAACCTCCCACCTTCGCGTTCTCGAGCGCTTAGGGCCGCGGGGGCGCGGACCCCAAGAATTTGATGCTTCCTTACGATCGATCCGAACGGGGCGGTAGAAGCGGCCGATGAGCGATTCGCTGTTTCCCGCCGAAGCGCCATGCCGCCCCGCTCGCGCCCGTCCGCCTCGCCCTACCGGGTTCTCGCGCGAAAATACCGGCCGCAGCGCTTCGAGGACCTGATCGGCCAGGAGGCGATGGTCAGGACGATCGCCAATTCCTTCGCCGTCAACCGCATCCATCAGGCCTATATTTTCACCGGCGTCCGCGGCACCGGCAAGACGACGACCGCGCGCATTCTCGCCCGCGCGCTGAACTATAGCGTTCCGGGCAAGATCGACCGGCCGAGCGTCGACATGCCGGAGCTCGGCGCGCACTGCCAGGCGATCATGGATTCGCGCCACGTCGACGTGATCGAGATGGACGCTGCCTCGCACACCGGCGTCGACGACGTGCGGGAGATCATCGAAAACGCGCGCTATCGCCCGGTCTCGGCCCGCACCAAGGTCTACATCATCGACGAAGTGCACATGCTGTCGAAGCAGGCCTTCAACGCGCTCCTGAAGACGCTCGAGGAGCCGCCCGAGCACGTAAAATTCCTGTTCGCCACGACCGAGATCGAGAAGGTGCCGATCACGGTGCGCTCGCGCTGCATCCGCTTCGACCTGAAGCGGATCGAGTCGGGCCTGATGATCAGGCACCTGGAGAAGATCTCCGGCCTCGAGGGCGTTCCTGCGGAGCCGGAGGCGCTCGCCATCATCGCCCGCGTCGCCGAGGGCTCGGTGCGCGACGCCCTGTCGCTGCTCGATCAGGCCATCGCCTACGGCGGGCCCGGCGGCGTGACCGCGCTCGCCGTCCGCGACATGCTCGGCCTTTCCGACAGGGGCGAGATCGTCACCCTGTTCGAGCGGGCGATGAAGGGCGAGATCGCCGAGGCGCTCGAACTGATGCGCGCGCTCTATCACGCCGGCGCGGATCCGGCCGACATCCTGCTCGAAATCGCGGAGGTCTGCCACTACGTCACCCAGGTCAAGATCGCGCCCGACGCGCCCGACGACGCGACGATCGGCGAGAGCCAGCGCGAGAAGGGCCGCGAATTCGCCCGCAAGCTGTCGATGGGCGCGCTGACGCGGGCCTGGCAGATTCTGCTCAAGGGTTTTGACGACGTGAACAATTCGCCGCGCCCGCTCGCCTCCGCCGAAATGGCGCTGATCCGCCTCGCCTACGCTTCCGACCTGCCGACGCCCGAGGAGGCTTTGCGCAAGCTCGCCGAGACGACGGACTATGCGCCGCGTCATGCGCCGCCGCTTCCTCCGGCCGGCGGAGGTCCTCGGGGAAGCCTGAGCGCCGCGACCGCGCCGGCGGAGCGCGTCGACCCCGTGCAGAGCGCGCCTGCGCCGGCCAACGCCGCCCGCTTCGGCGGTCCGGCTCGCGCGTTTGGAGGACGTTGTCGCCCTGGCGCGGGCCAAGCGCGACATCCAGCTCGTCCAGGCTCTCGAACGGGACGTGCGGCTCGACCGGTTCGAGCAGGGCAGCATCGCCTTTTCCCTGGTCGAGGGCGCTTCGCCCGGCCTCGCGCAGACGCTCGCGAAACGCCTGCAGGAATGGACCGGCGAACGGTGGATGGTGGCGCTCGCGCCGGGCTCGACCGCTCCGACCCTGCGCGAGGCGCAGTCCGCCCGCGAAGCCGAGCGGACGACCGGCGCTGCGGCGCATCCGGTGGTGCGCAAAGTGCTCGAGCGCTTCAAGGGCGCGCGCATCGTCGAGGTGCGCGCGCCGGAAGCCGCCGCCGCGCCGGCCCCGTCGCCCTCAGAGCCGGACGAGGACGTCGGCTACGCCGATTCCGAGTCCGGTCGACGACGATCTTTGAACGAGGAGAGGCCGCCATGGATATCATGGGCATGATGAAGAAGGCGCAGGAAGTGCAGGCCAAGCTGCAGGAGGCGCAGGAGGAGCTCGGCCGCGTCGAGGTCGAAGGCCTGTCGGGCGGCGGCATGGTCCGCATCACGATGACCGCCAAAGGCGAGCTCAAGGGCGTTGCAGATCGATCCGTCGCTGATGACGCCGTCGGACAAGGAGATGCTGGAAGACCTGATCATCGCCGCCTTCGCCGACGCCAAGGGCAAGGCCGACCGCGCCGCGGCGGAAAAGATGCAGTCGCTGACCGCGGGGCTGCCGCTGCCGCCGGGCATGAAACTGCCGTTCTGAATGTCGTCGAACGTCGCCGGACCGGAAATCGAACGGCTGATCCAGCTGCTGGCGCGTCTGCCGGGCCTGGGGCCGCGCTCGGCCCGCCGGGCGGCGCTGCATCTCATCCGCAAGCGGGAGACGCTGCTTCAGCCGCTCGCCGAGGCGATGCGGGTCGCCGAGGAGCGCATCGTCGCCTGCTCGGTCTGCGGCTCGGTCGATTCGCGCGACCCGTGCACGATCTGCTCGGACAATCAGCGCGATCCCTCGACCATCGTCGTGGTCGAAATCGGTCGGCGATCTCTGGGCGCTCGAGCGGGCCGGCGCGCTCCGGGCGCGCTATCATGTGCTCGGCGGCGTCCTGTCGCCGCTCGACGGCGTCGGCCCCGCCGACCTCAACCTGCCGTCGCTCGTGGCGCGCGTCGCCGCCGGCGGGGTCGGCGAAGTGATCCTCGCCGTCAACGCCACCGTCGACGGCCAGACGACGGCGCATTACATCGTCGATCTTCTCGCCGACTATCCGGTCAAGGTGACGCGCCTCGCCCACGGCGTTCCGGTCGGCGGCGAACTCGACTATCTCGACGACGGCACGCTCGCCGCCGCGATGCGCCAGAGGACGGCGTTCTAGCCTGCCGGCCGAAAGAAAAGCGGCCGCCGCCCCTGTCGCGGCGGCGCGCGGCCGCTTAAGTTTGGCCGACGAGAGACTGGCTGAGGCGATTTCGATGTCGGCGGCGTTTCAGGAAACCCGGCCCTTTGTTCCCCCCTATCCGCGGCGGTCGGAACGGCCGCTCGGCGCGCTGTCGATCATTCTCACCCTCAGGCGCAATCCGCTCGAGATCTGGGGCAAGGCGGATTTCGAGCGGCCGTTCTCGATCGGGCGCTCGATCCTCGGCCTGCGCGCCGCCGCCCATGATCCGGCCGCGGTGCGCCACGTCTTCCTCGACAACGCGGCCAACTACCGCAAGGACGACCTGCAGCTGAGGGTCCTGAGCCCGGGCCTCGGCGACGGCCTCCTGACCGCCGAGGGCGAGTCGTGGCGGCTGCAGCGCCGCTCGCTCGCGCCGCTTGTTTTCGCCGCGCCAGGTCGCCGAATTCGCGCCCGCCATGCAAAGGGTCGCCGAGGCGACGGTCGAGCGACTCGGCCATCGCCGCGACGGCGCCGTGACGGACGTCGGCGAACTGATGTCGCGCATGGCGCTCGAGGTTCTGGAGCAGACCCTGTTTTCGCAGGGGCTCGGACGCGAGGCGAGCGAATTCCAGCGCGCGGTGACGAGCTATTTCGACAGCTTCGGACGATTGGATCCGCTCGATCTCATCGGCGCGCCCGCCTTCCTGCCGCGGCTCGGCCGCATGCGCGGCCGCCCTGCGCTCAAGTTCTTCAACGAGGCCGTCGACGCCATCATCGCGAGGCGCAAGGCGCTGCTCGACCGCGGCGGCGAGGCGCCGCGCGATCTCCTGACCCTGCTGCTCGCCGCAAAGGACCCGGAAACCGGCGTCGGCCTGCCCGACGCCAGCATCCGCGCCAACATCGTCACCTTCATCATGGCCGGTCACGAGACGACCGCGAACGGGCTCACCTGGACGCTCTATCTGCTGTCGCAGTCGCCCGAATGGCGCGAGCGCGCCGAGGAGGAAGCGGAGCGGGTCTTCGATCCGCGACGGCCGGCCTCCTTCGAGCAATGCGACGTTCTGCGCGCCGTGTTCGAGGAGGCGCTGCGCCTTTATCCGCCGGCGGCGATGCTGGCCCGCGAGGCCATCGCGGACGACGAAATTCTCGGCGGGCGCGTTCCGGCCGGAACGGTGGTCGCGATCTCGCCCTATGTGCTGCACCGCCGGCGCGGCCTGTGGGACAATCCGGACGCCTTCGATCCGTCCCGGTTCCTCGGCGAGCGGCGCGAGCGCATCGACCGCTTCGCCTATATTCCCTTCGGCGCCGGCCCGCGGGTCTGCATCGGCATGCCGTTCGCGATGCAGGAGGCGATCATCATCCTCGCCAATCTCCTGCGCGCGTTCCGCTTCGAGCTCGTCGCCGGACATCCGGTGATGCCGCAGCAGCGCGTCACCCTGCGGCCGCGCGGCGGCATGAAGATGCACGTCAGACGGCGCGAATCGGGGCGGAAATCCACAGCTGAAAATTTCTTCGTGCAAGTCCGTTGACACAAAAAGGGCGTCGCTCTATATCCGCCTCCACCAACGGCGCGGCGCGCTTTCTTGCGGCGCTTGGCGCGGTGGGTTTCGGGAACTTCTCGAGCGCGCTCCTCCCTGCTGAGAGGCGGGGGCGGAGAGGCTTCGGTCGTTCCTGCTTCGCGTGAGCGAAGCTTTTTCGAATTCGGGCTCGGACTTGAGCTCTGCAGGCGGATCGCCTCGGAGCTGGAGATCGCGTCTCAAAGGATCGGAAGATCCGGCGCGAGCCGGGTCGTCTGGTTCTTCGCTGTTTGACAATTGCATCGGAAGGAAGAGAGACGTGGGCGGCGTGGTCCTTGCGTGAGGGGCTTTTTCTGTTGGGTCGTTGATTGGCTTTGGCTGATTGGCGGTTCTGGCGGGAGGGCTTCTCTTTGAAGAGACCAACGACGGTCACGTTTCAGACAATTCATCGCGCTTTGGAGAGATTGGCGGTGGGAACGCCGTGAGGCGGGCTTTTGCGTTGGGTCTTCTGGAGCGGATGTGTTTGGAACTCGTCAATGAGGATGGCGGGGCCCTTCGGGGGTCCTGCTTTTGTAGTGACCAGTCGGGATCGAGATCTCAAGTTGAACTTGAGAGTTTGATCCTGGCTCAGAACGAACGCTGGCGGCAGGCTTAACACATGCAAGTCGAACGCTCGTAGCAATACGGGAGTGGCAGACGGGTGAGTAACGCGTGGGAACATACCCTTCGGTTCGGAATAACTCAGGGAAACTTGAGCTAATACCGGATACGGCCGGAGAGGCGAAAGATTTATCGCCGGAGGATTGGCCCGCGTTCGATTAGCTAGTTGGTGAGGTAACGGCTCACCAAGGCGACGATCGATAGCTGGTCTGAGAGGATGATCAGCCACATTGGGACTGAGACACGGCCCAAACTCCTACGGGAGGCAGCAGTGGGGAATATTGGACAATGGGCGCAAGCCTGATCCAGCCATGCCGCGTGAGTGATGACGGCCTTAGGGTTGTAAAGCTCTTTCGCTCGGGACGATAATGACGGTACCGAGATAAGAAGCCCCGGCTAACTTCGTGCCAGCAGCCGCGGTAATACGAAGGGGGCTAGCGTTGTTCGGAATTACTGGGCGTAAAGCGCGTGTAGGCGGGTCTTTAAGTCAGGGGTGAAATGCCAAGGCTCAACCTTGGAACTGCCTTTGATACTGGAGATCTTGAGTCCGGGAGAGGTGAGTGGAACTGCGAGTGTAGAGGTGAAATTCGTAGATATTCGCAAGAACACCAGTGGCGAAGGCGGCTCACTGGCCCGGAACTGACGCTGAGACGCGAAAGCGTGGGGAGCAAACAGGATTAGATACCCTGGTAGTCCACGCTGTAAACGATGGATGCTAGCCGTTGGGGAGCTTGCTCTTCAGTGGCGCCGCTAACGCATTAAGCATCCCGCCTGGGGAGTACGGTCGCAAGATTAAAACTCAAAGGAATTGACGGGGGCCCGCACAAGCGGTGGAGCATGTGGTTTAATTCGAAGCAACGCGCAGAACCTTACCAGCTTTTGACATGTCCTGGACGGATTGCAGAGATGCGATCTTCCCTTCGGGGCCGGGAACACAGGTGCTGCATGGCTGTCGTCAGCTCGTGTCGTGAGATGTTGGGTTAAGTCCCGCAACGAGCGCAACCCTCGCCCTTAGTTGCCATCATTCAGTTGGGCACTCCAGGGGGACTGCCGGTGATAAGCCGGAGGAAGGTGGGGATGACGTCAAGTCCTCATGGCCCTTACAGGCTGGGCTACACACGTGCTACAATGGCGGTGACAGAGGGATGCGAAGGGGCGACCCCGAGCAAATCTCGAAAAGCCGTCTCAGTTCGGATTGCACTCTGCAACTCGAGTGCATGAAGTCGGAATCGCTAGTAATCGCGGATCAGCACGCCGCGGTGAATACGTTCCCGGGCCTTGTACACACCGCCCGTCACACCATGGGAGTTGGTTTTACCCGAAGACGGCGCGCTAACCGATGAGGAGGCAGCCGGCCACGGTAGGGTCAGCGACTGGGGTGAAGTCGTAACAAGGTAGCCGTAGGGGAACCTGCGGCTGGATCACCTCCTTTCTGGATTTGGACCTCAGCGGATCAGAGGACTTAAGGACGGAGTTCGCCTTTGTCGGATGCTCGGCATGTCTTGTCGTCCGTTCAGAATCAAGCGGCTTGTCAAAGCCGCGTTTTGCGGGATCGCGCCGCCTTCGTCTCTCTTTCTTTCGGACGATCGGAGAACGGACGACAGAAGACGGAAAGCGACCTGTCCGTCGTCTGTCCTCCGACCTCCGTCCTCCTGAACCGGGCTTGTAGCTCAGTTGGTTAGAGCGCGCGCTTGATAAGCGTGAGGTCGGAGGTTCAAGTCCTCCCAGGCCCACCAGTGCCGGACGACGGACAACAGACGGCGGATGACGGAGGTCTTATCCTGTCGTCCGTCCTGTGACCTCCGTCCTCCGCCGGGGCCATAGCTCAGTTGGGAGAGCGCGTGCTTTGCAAGCATGAGGTCGTCGGTTCGATCCCGTCTGGCTCCACCATTTTCGGATGACGGAGGACGGACGACGGACGAGCCCGTCTTCCGGGTTCGGCCTTGGGCTCGAATCCTTCCGATGCAGATTTATCAGTTTCGCCGTGGCGCCTTGTGAGCGCCGGGCGTTAGGCAGGCCGGGAGGCCGACGGGGACGAATCTGTTCTCCGTCGTCCGTTCTCCGTCCTTCCGATATCTGACATTGTGAAGAGGAAGCGCATTCGGTCGAGGGCCGGGTGGCGCGGCGTCGGAAGTGGCGGGAGACGGCTTTGATCTGTCCTCTGTCGTCCGTCCTCTGTCGTCCGATCGAGCAACCAGTCGTGGGTCTGGAGCCTGACCGCTCAGATCCCCGGATGCGTTTGAAGCAAAACTGGTCTTTTCAACGCCAAGGCGGAATCGGAGACGGACATCGGACGACAGAAGCTCGAGCTTTCTGTCCTCCGATCGTCTGTCCTCGTGATCCGACGCGCGAAAGCGCGCTTTGGCGATGAGAGCAATCAAGTGTCTTAAGGGTATCTGGTGGATGCCTTGGCGCTGAGAGGCGATGAAGGACGTGGTACGCTGCGATAAGTCATGGGGAGCCGCGAACAGGCTTTGATCCGTGAATTTCCGAATGGGGAAACCCCCCTTCGATCTCTGTTGCTCCGAAGAGGCGCGTTGGCGCTTGAGGCGCAGGCCGCACAGGCTGACCTTCGGGGGCTGTCGGGCCGGCTGCATTCGAGCTTTGCTGAAAGAGCGGGTTAAGGGGATGGAGCGGTCTTTGGACCAACAGAGATCAAGAGAAGGGACTTATTCTCTGAATCCATAGGGGAATAAGAGCGAACCCGGGGAACTGAAACATCTCAGTACCCGGAGGAAAGGACATCAACGAGACTCCGTCAGTAGTGGCGAGCGAACGCGGATCAGGCCAATGCTTTTGCTTAGACGACCAGAACCGGCTGGAAAGCCGGGCCGGAGCGGGTGACAGCCCCGTATGGATAGGTCTGAGCAGGAGATTTGAGTAGGGCGGGACACGTGCAATCCTGCCTGAACACGGGGGGACCACCCTCCAAGCCTAAGTACTCCTCAGCGACCGATAGCGAACAAGTACCGTGAGGGAAAGGTGAAAAGCACCCCGACGAGGGGAGTGAAACAGTTCCTGAAACCGGATACCTACAAACAGTCGGAGCCCGCAAGGGTGACGGCGTACCTTTTGTATTATGGGTCAGCGACTTAAAGTATCGAGCAAGCTTAAGCCGATAGGCGGAGGCGCAGCGAAAGCGAGTCTGAACAGGGCGTTTCAGTTCGATGCTTTAGACCCGAAACCGAGTGATCTAGTCATGAGCAGGTTGAAGGTAGGGTAACACCTACTGGAGGACCGAACCGGTGCCTGTTGAAAAAGGCTCGGATGACTTGTGATTAGGGGTGAAAGGCCAACCAAACTCGGAAATAGCTGGTTCTCCGCGAAATATATTTAGGTATAGCCTCGAGCTGAGGCTCCAGGGGGTAGAGCACTGGATGGGCTAGGGGGGCTAAAACCCTACCAAACCTAACCAAACTCCGAATACCTGGAAGTCATGCTCGGGAGCCACACGGTGGGTGCTAACGTCCATCGTGGAGAGGGAAACAACCCAGACCAACAGCTAAGGCCCCCAATTCACGGCTAAGTGGGAAAGGATGTGGAAATCCCAAAACAACCAGGAGGTTGGCTTAGAAGCAGCCATCCTTTAAAGAAAGCGTAACAGCTCACTGGTCTAAACAAGGGTTTCTGCGCCGAAGATGTAACGGGGCTCAAGCCGTGAGCCGAAGCTTTGGGTTGCGGAGGACCGAAGTTATCAGTGAACAGATGATCGAGGAAAGAGCGGGCGATCGACATCGAGCCGAAGGTGGTTGTCGTCTGAAGACTTGGATGTCTTCCAGCGGGCCTACCGGGCTTTCGCTCGACGTTCATCGCGTCGAGTCTGGAGCTTTCCGAAGATCGAACAATATGCGGGTCTGGCGCGATCAGCTGCGGCGGGCGAGCGAAGTCCATTTGCGCGCGATCGTGCCGAAGGATAGCGGACGCCAGACGGCTCGTCGAAAGCCGAGTTCAGCGCGCTATCGTCTGGATGGCGGTCGGTTCGTGCGGAGGAGATGCGAGGCTTTGGGCGTCGTTATGCGCTCGATCTCGGCTATGTCGACGAACAAGCTTGGCGAGCGTTGGCGCGACGAGTATCAGACGCATTATCCCGATAGCTGCAGGTTCTGAGCAGCCGCGGTCGCGAGGCGCCTTCTGATCTCCGATTATCCGATCAACTGTCACTCCGACCACGGTAGCGGAGCGTTCCGTTTGCCTGAGAAGGGACAGCCGTGAGGCGTCCTGGAGGCTTCGGAAGTGCGAATGCTGACATGAGTAACGACAAACACTGTGAAAGACAGTGTCGCCGAAAGTCCAAGGGTTCCTGCGTAAAGTTAATCTTCGCAGGGTTAGCCGGTCCCTAAGGCGAGGCCGAAAGGCGTAGTCGATGGGAATCACGTTAATATTCGTGAGCCGGCAGGTGGTGACGGATCTCTTAAGTCGTTCATCCTTATTGGATTGGATGGGCGGCGACGAGGTTCCAGGAAATAGCCCCTGCATTACGACCGTACCCGAAACCGACACAGGTGGACAGGTAGAGCATACCAAGGCGCTTGAGAGAATGACGTTGAAGGAACTCGGCAATTTACCTCCGTAACTTCGGAATAAGGAGGCCCTCGGGCGACGCAAGTGGTCCGGGGGGGCACAGTCCAGGGGGTGGCAACTGTTTAACAAAAACACAGGGCTCTGCGAAATCGTAAGATGACGTATAGGGTCTGACGCCTGCCCGGTGCCGGAAGGTTAAAAGGAGAGGTGCAAGCCTTGAATTGAAGCCCCGGTAAACGGCGGCCGTAACTATAACGGTCCTAAGGTAGCGAAATTCCTTGTCGGGTAAGTTCCGACCTGCACGAATGGCGTAATGACTTCCCCGCTGTCTCCAACGTCAGCTCAGTGAAATTGAAGTCCCCGTGAAGATGCGGGGTACCTGCGGTCAGACGGAAAGACCCCGTGCACCTTTACTATAACTTTGCGTTGGCATTCGTGTGGTCATGTGTAGGATAGGTGGTAGGCTTGGAAGCCGGGGCGCCAGCTCTGGTGGAGCCACCCTTGAAATACCACCCTTGACTTCATGGATGTCTAACCGGGCTCCCTCATCGGGAGCCGGGACAACGCATGGCGGGTAGTTTGACTGGGGCGGTCGCCTCCCAAAGCGTAACGGAGGCGCGCAATGGTTGGCTCAGACCGGTCGGAAATCGGTCGTCGAGTGCAATGGCATAAGCCAGCCTGACTGCGAGACCAACAAGTCGAGCAGAGACGAAAGTCGGTCATAGTGATCCGGTGGTCCCGCGTGGGTGGGCCATCGCTCAACGGATAAAAGGTACGCCGGGGATAACAGGCTGATACTCCCCAAGAGTCCATATCGACGGGAGTGTTTGGCACCTCGATGTCGGCTCATCACATCCTGGGGCTGGAGAAGGTCCCAAGGGTTCGGCTGTTCGCCGATTAAAGTGGTACGTGAGCTGGGTTCAAAACGTCGTGAGACAGTTTGGTCCCTATCTGCCGTGGGTGTCGGAGAATTGAGAGGATTTGCCCCTAGTACGAGAGGACCGGGGTGAACGTATCTCTGGTGGACCTGTTGTGGCGCCAGCCGCAGTGCAGGGTAGCTATATACGGAATGGATAACCGCTGAAGGCATCTAAGCGGGAAACCAGCCTCAAAACAAGTTCTCCCTGAAGAGCCGTGGAAGACCACCACGTCGATAGGCCGGATGTGGAAGCGCGGCAACGCGCGCAGCTGACCGGTACTAATCGCTCGTTCGACTTGATTGCTCTCGTCGCCAAGGCGCGATTCGGAGCGACGGAGAACAGAGGACGGAGGATCGGATGCGCCGATCCTCCCTCCGCCTTCCGTCCTCCCTCGTCCCGAAAACCAGTTTTGCTTCTGTCGGAATGCGGACGACAGATATCGGAAGACAGACGACAGAAAACGAACCGTCCTCTGTTCTCAGTCCTCCGATCGTCTGTTCTCCGTCGTCCGATCCCGTTCTTCGCCGGCCTGGTGGCCCTTGCAAGGCGATCAGACCCGATCCCATCCCGAACTCGGCCGTCAAACGCCTTAGCGCCGATGGTACTCTGTCTCAAGACATGGGAGAGTAGGTCGCCGCCAGGCCTGCAAAGAACGGAAAAAACCTTCCTCTTCACAGAAAGCGAGTCGCGAATGGCGACTGGATGCGACTCCATTCGCAACGCGCCATTCGCCACTCACCCGTACCCCTCGACGCGGGGTGGAGCAGCCCGGTAGCTCGTCAGGCTCATAACCTGAAGGCCGCAGGTTCAAATCCTGCCCCCGCAACCAGCGTTGCCTGTCCCGCCCCCGAGCCAAAAGGCCGGGGGCGGTTTTCTTTGCTCAACGCCAAAATCCCCGCCAGCTTCCGCCTGCCGGATAAGTCCGCTGAAGCAGTCCCGCAACGCGGGGCCGAGCGGGATTGCGGAAAAAGCTGGGTGGAGGCAGCATGCTCGGAGCAAGGTGTTTTTCAATGCCCGCCCCGCTGCAAGTCATCAACGCGCAGAACTCCATCATCTGCACCGGTTGCCCGAAGCCGCAGCCGCTGATCGTGACGAGCCAGCCGAACGACTTCGCCTCGAACCAGCTTTGCGCGACGATCGCCGACTGCGCTCCGATGGTGACACCCGACTGCGCGATTGAATAAGGACTCGAGGCGATGCCTATTCATGTCTGCAACTCTGCAACGGCGCGACGTTGAAATGCAGTTTCGCTGTTCCCCCGGGCGTCAGCACCTTCGTCGTGCTTCCCATACATCGAATGCTGACGAGCAGTCAGTGGGCTACGAACATCAACGACCATGTGCCGATGGTGAACGTCATGCCGTTCGGGATGTGCATGTCGCCGGGCATCCCGCTTTCGTGGCCGCGACGGCGGCTGCATTTGGGACCCCGACGCCGGTGCCGTGCACTCCGGCGACGCCCGCGTCTTGGGTGACCGGGGCTATTTCAAACCCGGTGATCCTGGACAGCGCGCCGGCGCTCGACAACGTCAGCACCCTGCAATGTACGTTGGGCGGGGCGATTACGATATTGTATCCCGGCGAGACAACGGAGATGATTCCCTAACTCCGTGAGGCGGGATCAGGCGACCACCGGATTTCAGGGTGGCGGGCGCCGGCGCGTGCACCTTGGCGTCGCGCGCGCCGCCGGCGCAAATACGTTGGCGGGCATTTTCATCTTACGCCTAGCGCGTTTCGACTGTCATCGCTTGCGTCGCCGCCCTCCGCAAACCGTAACACGCGATTCGAGTGGGTGTGACGGGCTTTGCGCAATCGCGAGGATGACCGCGGCCTTCACGTCGAGCGCAGTCGCCTGCGCCGGCGGGGCGACTGGGTGCGCGCCCTCGGGCGCGATGCTGCCGCCCGACTGGCCCGCGGCCAAGGCAAGCCAAGTCGTTGCGATGCGGGCGTCGCGGGTCCACCCGATGTTCAGCGCGGCGCGTCGTGTCGTCTCCTCTGGTTCGCGAACCCAAGCTTCAGCCGACAGCAGGGCGTCGTCAGCCTTATTTCCGCTTATGGCCCGCACGCACTGGCAGCCCCACCATACCGCCTCCCGCCGCGGCAAGAGATACGCGATGTAGACGACCGCTTCGAAGCGGCGCCCGGGGGCGAGGAGCTTACGCGCGAAATCGAGCGCCGCCTCGTCCCCGGGCTGGACTTCGATATCGGCGGCGGCGGTCGGAAATGCTTCGAAGACCTGACGCGCCGTGGCGAAACGAAGACGATCTGACATGACTGACTCCAGTCGGCTGGCGCCTTCTCCCGAATTTCGACGGTCGCTCGGGCGCTAACTGTTGATCTTGACGAAAGGGGCCGAAATGCTAACGAGCGCATCGCCGGTCACCGTGATCGTCGGCGCCTTGAGCGTTATGCTGCTCGGATCCATCGTGATCGTGCTCGCGCCCACTGTGAGCACGATCTGCGATCCGGCGGTCAGGCAGTATTTCGTTCCGACGTTGATCGTGTGATTCGTTCCGACCGTCTGGTTGATGTTGTTGCCGACCTTGTCGGTCCGGTCGACGCCGATGTTGATCTCCTGATTGTTGAGCGCCTTGAACTTCAGGTCCTTCTGGGTGCGGAGCTTGACGTTCTCCGCGCCCTTGGTGTCGTCGAACAGCAGCGCGCCCGCAACCTTCAGCGATTTCTGCGCCGCGCTCGACCGCCATGGCCTCGCCTATCTCGGCGAGTGCAACGTGTCCGCCAATTGCGAAGACAGCATCGCCGCCGAAGGGGCCGCGAGGGTTCGAGCGCTCGCCCGCGGCGACGACCGCGCGCGCGAGCAGTACATCGACATCTTCAGCGGCCGCGCCTTCCGGGAGGCGCTGATCGTCCATGGAGCGCGCGCGGGCGCGATCCGCCGCGAGATCCCGCGCGATCGGCTGGACGCCTTCCATTTCGTCGCGCCGCTGAACCTCGCGGTGCGCCCGCCTGCGGAGGGCGAAAGCGTCTGGCGGGCAGGCGACGGCGAGGAGGGGATCGCCGTCGAGGACCAAGCGACGGCGGAGGCGATCAGGCGCCTCATCGCCCGTCTGCCGCGCTCGTCGCGCCTCGATGACGTCGCGCCCAAGGGCGTGACGGAGCCGCGTCTCCGCGCGCAAATCGCCGATGCGCTCGCTCGTCTCGTGGCGTTCGGCCACTGCGCGATTTCGACCGAGCCGGTCATCTGCGCGACGCGGCTCGCCGAACGGCCCCCAGCCTCGCGCCTCGCGGCGGGCGACGCGCTCATCGGCGAAGCGACCGCGAACCTCCGCCACGCCTCGGCGCGGCTCGAGCCGCTGCAGCGCCTCTTCCTGCCGCTGCTCGACGGGACCCGGACGCGGGACGATCTCGTCGCGCATGCGCTCGACCTCGCCGAACGGGGCGCGCACAACATTTCCGGGCCGGGCGGCCGGATCGAGGGCCGCGACAACCTCCTGGCCGTCCTCGGGCCCGCCGCCGACCGCTGTCTCGACAGCCTCCTGAGGCTTGCGCTTCTCGAGGGCGAATAAGGCGCGCCTGTTGATTTGACAGGCGGCGAGGGGTCGGCGTTAGCAGAACGGCCACCGGGCCTGGCGGGATTTCTGGAGTTCGGCCGCGTGAAAGCTCTTCTGTTGTCGCTCGCGCTGGCGCTTCCCGCCGTCGGCGGCGGTTCGGCGCTCGCGCAAGGCGATCAGCCGGCCGACCAGGCCGCGGCCCCGGCGCTGGCGGAGCCCGCCAAGGTCCGGCGCGCCGAGACGATCGTCGACGACAACTGGACCGTCACCTGCGCGCAGACCGACCAGGCCGGGCGAAGCGCCAGTGCTCGGCGATCCTCCGGGTCGCCCAGACCGACAAGGCCAGCTCGCGTATTTTACACTTTTTTCTATTCCCCTCAGGCGTGCAGACTCCGCCGGGCATGGAGGTCAAGATCGGCGACAAGGAGACGCGCAAGCTCGGCTACTCGGTCTGCCAGCGGACCATTGCGAGGCGCTGCTGCCGCTCTCCATGATGGCGCGTCCGAACCGTTGCGGCTGACCGACCGGTATTTTCTCGCGCAGGCGCTTGCTTCACTATTCCACGCAGCGTAGCGCGCCGAGATCAACCATCGGGAGGAACGGATGGAAATCATGAACGCGCCCAATCGCCGCCAGTTTCTGGTCGCGGGAGCGGCGTTGGCGCTAGCTTCGCGCGCAAGCCTCGCCGAGACCCCTCGCCCGCTCAAGATCGGCGTCATGAACGACATGTCGAGCGTCTATTCCGACTATCAGGGCATCGGCTCGGTGGTCGCGGCGCAGCTTGCGGTCGACGACTTCTCCGCCAAGCTCGGCGTGCCGGTCGAGATCGTATCCGCCGACCATCAGAACAAGCCCGACGTCGGCGCGGCGATCGCGCGGCGCTGGTTCGACACCGAAAACGTCGACGTCATCATGGACCTGCCGAATTCCGCGGTCGCGCTCGCGGTGCTTGCGGTCGCCGAGGAGAAGAACAAGGCCGTGATCGGCTCCGGCGCCGGCTCCTCCGTGATGACCGGCCCGAAATGCTCGCGCAATTTCGTCCATTGGACCTACGACACCTACGCCTGGGGCACGGGGCTCGGGAAGGCGCTGACCGAGGCGGGCGGGAAGAGCTGGTTCTTCATCACCGCCGACTACGCTTTCGGCAAGGACATCGAAGCCAACTGCGCCGCCGCGGTCCGAACCGCAGGCGGCTCGGTCGTCGGCTCGGTCCGCCACCCGCTCAACACCCCCGACTTCTCGTCGTTCCTGCTGCAGGCGCAGAACTCGGGCGCCGACGTCGTCGCTTTCGCCAACGCCGGAGGCGACACCAGCACCTGCTTCAAGCAGGCGCACGAATTCGGCCTCGGCGGAAAGCAGCGTCTCGCCGGCCTGACGCTCAACGTGACCAACATCCCCTCGCTCGGCCTCGACGTGGTCGACCGGGCGATGATCTGCACCGGATTCTACTGGGACGAGAACGACGGGACGCGCGCGTTCGCCAAGCGATTCCAGGCCAAGCATCCGAAGAAGATGATGCCGAACGACATGCACGCGGGCATGTATGCGGGGACCGAACATCTCATCAAGGCGATGGCGCAGACGAAGAGCGCCGCAGACGGGATCAAGCTCGTCGACGAGATGAAGGCGATCCCGACCGACGACCCGCTGTTCGGCAAGGGGATCATCCGGATCGACGGGCGTAAGCTCCACCCGATGTACCTGTACCGGGCGAAGACCCCGGCCGAATTGAAGTACGACTGGGACTATTTCGAGCTCGTATCGACGATCAAGCCGGAGGATGCCTTTCGCCCGCTCGACAAGGGCGGGTGCCCCTTCGTCAGGGCCTGACCGCGAGCCATCTAGAGCGAGTGGATCTGGCTGGGAAGGAGGCTAGCATGAATGGGAAGCCTTATTCGAACTGCCTCGCGAGCGGGCGGTTGCGGCGGCGGCTTTGAGGGGTGGGCTGTCGCGGCATTGGGCGGCGTTCTGTTCGATGTTTTGAGTTTGCGGCGCCGCGGAGCATCCTGAGGCGTTCTTGTGCAGCAAGAGCCTCGATAGCCTGTCCTGAGCCTGTCGAATGCCGTAGACCTGTCGAAGCGGGCTCCACAAATCTCCCTGTTCTCGCCAAAACAGGAGTTTGCGCGCAACCCCCCTCGTGTCCTGAAAGAGGGCCTTCCCAACCAAAGACCGCCGATCGGCGCGCGGTGTTGCTGCGCGCGTCAGACTTGCGGGGCCGTTCGCATCGACTTCACCAACACGGGCTGGGGCGCCCGCAGTCAGGACCGCGCCGCGCTGAACACGGTCAGCCGGTCGCCGCCGCGTCGCAGGACGACGCGGACCGGCATCTCTTCCTCCGGTCCGCCCTCGAGCGCGGCGGCGAGCGCCCTGAGCTTCGCTTCGCCCTCGATGTGCAGCGCGATCGCTTTGGCGCGCAGGATCACCCGACCGGTCAGCGTCAGCCGCGGCTCGTACTCGCCGACCGCCTCGATCGGCGCGACGAGCTGCCGGGCGCCGGGATCCATAGCCTCGGCGAGCCCTTCCGCGCCGGGCAGCCAGGATGCGGTATGGCCGTCCTCGCCCATGCCGAGCACGACCACGTCGGCAGGAAGCGGAAGGCAGGCGATGCGCGCGCTTGCGGCGACAAGCTCCTGGCTCTCGCTGAGGCGAGCGTCGGTAAGCGGGGTGAAGCTCGCGACCGTCGCGAGATTGCGCAGCAGGTCGTCTCGGACGAGGCGCGCGTTCAGGCGCGGGCTTTCCTCGTCGACGCGGCGCTCGTCCGCCAGCGTGATCTCGACCCGCGTCCAGTCGAGCGGCATGCTCGAGAGCGCGTCGAAGAAACGCGCGGGCGTCTTGCCGCCCGACACGACGAGCAGCGCCGCGCCTCTTTCCGCGATCGCCGCGCGCAACCGGGCGGCCGTCCATTCGGCCAGTTCGAGCGCGAGCTCCTCGCCGTCGGCGAAATCGCATCGCTGGAATTCAATTCCCATCTTGGTATTCCTCATTCCAGGTTCGCCCGTCACGCTCGATCAACGCGACCGAGGCGTTGGGTCCCCACGTGCCGGCGGCGTAAGGCCGCGGCGACTCCTGCGACAGGGTCCAGGCGTTTCGAATCGGGTCGATGAACTTCCATGCGGCCTCGACCTCGTCGCGCCGCATGAACAGGGCCGCGTTGCCGCGGATCGCGTCCATCAGGAGACGCTCGTAGGCGTCCGCCGACGCCATGCCGAAGGCTTTGGCGAAACTCAGGTCGAGAGGGAGGTGTACCAGCCGCGTGCCGCCGGGGCCAGGCTCCTTGACCATAATCCACAGCTTGATTCCCTCGTCCGGCTGCACCCGGATCACTAGGCGGTTCGCCGGAATGGCGTCCGAAAGCATGTCGAAGATGACGTGCGGCACGCGCCGGAATCCGACGACGATCTCGGAGAAGCGTTGCGGCAGCCGTTTGCCGGTGCGCAGATAGAAGGGGACGCCAGCCCAGCGCCAGTTGGCGATGCCGAGCTTGAGCGCGACGAAGGTTTCGGTGTCGCTGTGATGTTTGCCGATATCGTGCAGGTAGCCGGGAACGGGGCCGCCGTCGGCGAAGCCCGCGCGATACTGCCCACGCACGGTGAGCGTCGCGGCGTTGGTCTCGTCGATCGGCTCGAGCGCCTTGAGCACCTTCACCTTCTCGTCGCGCAACGAGTCCGCGTCCAGCGAATTCGGAGGCTCCATCGCGACGAGGCAGAGGAGCTGCATCATGTGGTTCTGCACCATGTCGCAAATCGCTCCGGACTGGTCGTAGTATTCGCCGCGCCCTTCGACGCCGAGCGTCTCGGTCACCGTGATCTGCACATGATCGATGTGGGCGCTGTTCCACAGCGGCTCGAGCAGAATATTGGCGAACCGCAAGGCCATCAGGTTCTGCACCGACTCCTTGCCGAGGTAGTGGTCGATGCGGAAGATGCAGCCCTCAGGAAACACTGAGCCGATCTCGTCGTTGATGACTGCGGCGCTCGAGCCGTCTCGGCCGATCGGCTTCTCCACGATGATGCGGGAACGCGCCGTTTTCAGTCCCTCCGCGCCGATGCGCTTTGCCAGCGGGCAGAACAGGTCGGGCCCCGTCGCCAAATAGAAGGCGCGGATGCGCTCGTCTGGCCCCAGCAGGGAATTGAGATCGTCCCAGCCGGACTCGCTCGTGGCGTCGGCGGAAACGTAGTCGAGGCGAGAGAGGAAACGCTCCAACGCCGGTCCGGCGTCGTCATCGACGGCTTTGAACTTCACCAAAGCGTCCTTCACGCTTGCGCGGAATTCGCCGCGATCGAAATGGCGGCGCGACACCCCGATGATCCGGGTGGGTTCGGTGAACTGGTCGCTGCGTTCGCGGTGGAACAGCGCGGGATACAGCTTGCGGCGGGCCAAGTCACCCGTGCCGCCGAAGACGACGAGATCGAACGGCTCAACCTTGACGATACGAGCAGCCATGGAGCCTCTCAATGCAATTGACCAATATGGTCGTCGTGTGCGGCGCGATTTCGGTTATAGGACGGCTTACGCCAATCGGATCGCGCGGCGTCATGCCGCCGCCAGGGCGTCAACTCGCCTGGCTCATCGCGTCCTTCAACAGAACCTCCCGGTCGCGGGCGAAATTCTTGATCAGCGGCAGGGCCGCGCCGCCGATCGCGCGAGCGTCGGCGCCGACAGAGCCGGACACGATTTCGACCTCGCTCAGTCCGCGCCGGTCGAGACCCTGGAAGATATGAGACGTTCGGACCGTCAGCCGATCGCGCACGTTTGCGGGAATCGCCCCGTCGATGAGGATCGCCTCGAAATCGACGACCGAGATCGCCGCCACCGAGGCATAGGCGAGCGCCGAAGCCACGTCCTCGATCCAGGCGTCGAGATGAGGTCCGAAGTCCGCCCAGACATCGGGTGTCGCCCATATCGACGACGCATCGATCCCTGCTTGCGCGAGACGGCGTTCGAGCTGATAGATCGACGCGCAGGCGACGAGTTGCGGGGCGACGCCGCCTTCTTTCGCCATCACCGGCATTGATCCCAGCGCTCCGGCATTGCCGGTGCGTCCAAGCCGCAGCGCTCCGTCGAGCACGATCCCGCCGCCGAGGAAGGCGCCGAGGAAGAAATACAGGAAATCGCGGTATCGCCAGCCCCGTCCAAAGAAGAACTCGGCCGCACAGGCCGCAGTTGCGTCGTTGCAAAGCATGACGGGATAGGGACAGACCTCCGCGATTTCCCGTTCGGCGTCGAAGTCACGCCATGGGGACATGGCGCCCGGGGGGCGCCGATTTCCGCCTCCCAGGTCCACAGCTGGAACGGCGAAGCGACGCCGAGTCCGACGATCCGCCGCCTTTGCGCGTCGTTCAGCGCGTCCACAAGGGGGGGCAGGGAGGACCGAACGAAATCGAGGATCATCTCCGGGATGGGGTAGGCGAAGGCGCGGTGGGCGCGGCGCCGGACGGCGCCGCGAAAATCGATCAAGACGAGGTCGCAACTGCGCCGCCCGATCTTGAGCCCGAGCGAGTAGGCCCCTTCGGGGTCGAGGGACATCGGAACGGTCGGTTGTCCGACGCGGCCGCGCAGCGGGGCCTCGCGCTTGAGGAGTCCGTCCGCCTGCAGTCGATTCATGATCGCCGAGGTCGATTGCACCGATAGTCCCGTCAGTCTCGCCACTTCGATTTTCGACAGCGGCCCGAAGCGCCGCACAAGAGAAAGCAAAAGCCGTTCATTATAGGCGCGGACGCCTGCCTGATCGGCGCCGCTCGCGATGTCGCCGAAGGACGGCGGGAACTGCGAAGACTGCGTCTCGCCATGGCCTTCGAATGTGCGACCGGAGTACACACGCGAACCGTTCCACGCCGCCATCATTCCTCCGCCTTTCAGCTGTCTTTTGATTTTGCCGGTCTTCTCAGCTTTAGCGGAATGCGGCGGCCTGTCAAGAATAAATAAACCGGATATAATTATCTTGACTCCTGTCGAAAACTCTGGCCCAATCCGGTGACGACGAAGCGAGGCGGGTCGCAGAGCCCAATCGCACGAAGTCGTCTTGCGCCTGCGGCCGCAATCTGCGCCGCCGCTTAGACCTGCATAGGGAGGAAGACTGTGTCCAAGATTTCTGGAATTTTTGCGACGGCCGCCGTCGCCGCGCTCACACTCGCGCTCACCAGCGCGCCGTCTTACGCCGACGGGCCGATCGTCGGCCTCATCACCAAGACCAACACCAATCCGTACTTCGTCAAGATGAAGCAGGGCTTCGAGGCCAAGGCCAAGGAGCTCGGCCTCACGCCGCAGGCCTACGCCGGCAAGTTCGACGGCGACAACGATGGCCAGGTCGCGGCGATCGAGCAGCTGATGGCCGCCGGCGCCAAGGGCATCCTGCTGGTGCCGAGCGACTCGACTGCGATTGTGCCGACCGTGGAAAAGGCGCGCAAGGCCGGCCTCATCGTCATCACCCTCGACACCGCGCTCGATCCGCCGACTGCCGCCGACGCCAATATCGGCACCGACAATTTCAAGGCGGGCGAACTCATCGGCGAGTGGGCGAAGGCCAAGCTCGGCGACAAGGCCAAGACCGCCAAGATCGCCACGCTCGATCTCGCCGCCAACGAACCGTCGGTTGATTATTACCGCCACAACGGCTTCCTCACCGGCTTCGGCATACCGGTCAAGAATAGGAAGCACTATGCTCAGAGCGACAGCCCGCAGATCGTCGGCTCCGACGTGACGCAGGGGTCGACCGAAGGCGGCCGCAAGGCGATGGAGAACATCCTGCAGAAGGTCGATCACGTCGACGTCGTCTATGCGATCAACGAGCCGGCGGCTTATGGCGGCTATGCGGCGCTGAAGGCGGCCGGTAAGGAGAAGGGCGTCGTCTTCGTCGCCATCGACGGCGGCTGCTTCGCGATGCCGTGGGTCAAGCAGGGAATCATCGACGCGACCTCGCAGCAGTATCCGCTGCTGATGGCCGCCGACGGCGTCCAGCAGATCGCCGACTACCTCAAGAACGGCACGAAGCCGCACAGCATCGACAGCGGCGAGAAGCTGATCACCGACCAACCGATGCCCGGCATTCCCTCGATCACCACCGACGAGGGGACGAAGCTCTGCTGGGGTTGATTTCGGGCCAAATTAGGTTCTTAATCGCCTGAAGAATAGGGACTCGGCGCTCACCGGTTCGTCGGCTAGCGCCGGTCCCGCAAAGAAAAACCCCGTCACGAGGGGAAACGAGCGAGGAAGCCATGAGCGAAGCTTCGCGACCCACTCCGCAGGAATTCGAGAAGGTTCTGAGCGGGGCGGCAACGTCGGTCGCCTCCTTCGACGAACAGAAGCTCACGGTTCTCCAGCGGCTCCAGCGCTTCCTGCACGTCTACCCGACGACGGTTCCGTTCGTCGTGCTGGCGCTCGGCCTGCTGCTCGGCGTGGCGGTCAATCCGTCGCGCTTCACCGCAGCGAGCAACATCTCGACTGTTCTGACCCAGGTGATGGTCACAGGCATCCTCGGGATCGGCCAGACCCTGGTGATCCTGACCGCCGGCATCGATCTGTCAATCGGCGTCATCATGGTCATCTCTTCCGTCGTGATGGGGCGCCTCGCCGTGATCGACGGCGTTCCCACGATCCTCGCCTTTCCCGCTCGGTCTGCTTTGCGGCTCCGCTTTCGGCCTCCTGAACGGCGCGCTCGTCACGCGGCTGAGGATGCCCCCTTTCATTGTCACGCTCGGCACGCTCAGCATCATCGGCGCCCTCAACACCTTCTATTCGCAGAGCGAAACCATCGGCATGCAGGACATCGACGAGAAGTCGCCATTCCTGAACATGATGGGCAATACCCTGGGAATCGGCGGCGCGCAGATCATGTGGGGCACGTTCCTCATGCTGCTGGTCGCCGCCGTCGTCTGGTACGTTCTCAACCGCACCGCCTATGGCCGCCATGTCTATGCGACCGGCGACGATCCGGAGTCCGCGCGGCTCGCCGGCATCGACACCGATCGCGTTCTGCTCAGCGTTTATGTCTTGGCCGGCTTCATTGCAGCGATCGCCGGCTGGGCGCTGATCGGCCGCGTCGGCGCGATCAGCCCGACGGCGGGCGAGAACATGAACCTCAACAGCATCACCGCGGTGGTGATCGGGGGCACCAGTCTGTTCGGCGGGCGCGGCTCGATCGTCGGCACCGTGGTCGGCGCGCTGATCGTCGGCGTGTTCCGCTCGGCGGTGTCGCTCGCCGGCCTCGACGTGCTGTGGCAGGAATTCGCCATCGGCGTGCTGATCATCCTCGCGGTCGCGCTCGACCAATGGATCCGGAGGGTCGCCAAGTGAGCGTCGAACCCATCCTCACCTGCCGCCAGCTCGTCAAGCGCTACGGCCGCGTCACGGCGCTCGACCACGCCGAATTCGATCTCTACCCCAACGAGATATTGGCGGTCATCGGCGACAACGGCGCCGGCAAGACCACGCTGATCAAGGCGATCTGCGGCGCGGTGATCCCGGACTCCGGCGAAATCCGCCTCGCCGGCGAGGTCGTGCATTTCACCTCGCCGATCGACGCGCGCGCAGCGGGCATCGAAACGGTGTACCAGACCCTCGCGCTGTCGCCGGCGCTGTCGATCGCCGACAACATGTTCCTGGGGCGGGAAACTCGAGCGCCCGGCGTGCTCGGGTCCTGGTTCCGGGCGACCGACAAGACGAGGATGCAGAAGTTTGCGCGCGACAGGCTGAACGAACTGGGGTTGATGACGATCCAGAACATCAGCCAGCCGGTCGAGACCCTGTCGGGCGGCCAGCGGCAGGGCGTCGCGGTCGCGCGCGCCGCGGCCTTTGCAAGCAGGGTCATCATCATGGACGAGCCGACCGCGGCGCTCGGCGTCAAGGAGTCGCGCCGCGTGCTCGAGCTCATCCTCGACGTGAAGAAGCGCGGGCTGCCGATCATCCTCATCTCGCACAACATGCCGCACGTGTTCGAGGTCGCCGACCGCATCCACATCCACCGTCTTGGGCGTCGTCTGACCGTCGTCGATCCGAAGAAGGTCACGATGTCGGACGCAGTCGCGATGATGACCGGCGCCATGGCGCCGCCCGCGGACGCGCTCGCCGCCTAAGTGAACGGGCGGCCGCTATTCGGCTCTTTCCAGGCGCGCCGGAAGCGTATAGCAAGGAGACTTGCGGACCGTCTCGGCGTCACGTCGTCAGCCGCCCAGCCCTTCTCACCATCGACAGGCATGACGACCTTGCTGTTTGATTTGCTGGCGGTTTTGCTCGTCTTTGGCGGACTTGCCGGATTCTCCGTCGCCATCGCCCGGCGGATCGAAGAAGCCGTTCCGCCGCAGGGCGCGTTTCTTGACCTCGACGGCGAACGCCTCCATTTCCTCGACAAGGGCGCAGGGCCCCCCGTGGTCATGATCCATGGCCTCAGCGGCCAGATGGGAAACTTCACCCATTCGCTTGTCGGCCGTCTGTGCGGCGACTTTCGCGTCGTCGCCTTCGACCGTCCGGGCTCCGGCTATTCGACGCGCTCGCTCCACGCTGCGGCCGGCCTTCGTGCGCAGGCGGCGACGCTGGCGAAGGCGATCGGCATGCTGAAGCTGGAACGCCCCGTCCTTGTCGGCCATTCGCTTGGCGGCGCGGTTGCGCTGGCGATCGCGCTCGATCATCCCGATTGCGTCGGCGTCGTCGCCCTTATCTCGCCGGCGACCCATCCTGTGGCGGCGCCGCCCGCAGTGTTCCGCATCCTCGCCATCCGATCGAAGGCCCTGCGCCGATTCGTCGCCTGGACCCTGGCGACGCCTGCCGGGTTGCTTGCACGCAACTGGACGGTCAGGCAGGTGTTCGCTCCGGAGCCGGCGCCGCCCGATTTCGCCACCGCGGGAGGAGGTTTGCTCGCGTTGCGTCCGAGCAATGTCTACGCGTCGTCGTCCGACATGATAGCGGCGATCACTCTCCGGGATGACATCGAGAACATGACGCGGCGCTACGGCTCGCTACGAATGCCCGTCGGGATCCTGTTCGGGCGCTCCGATCCGATCCTCGATTACCGCGAGCAGGGGGAGGCGATGAAGAAAAAGCTTCCTTCGCTCGATCTCGAAATCGTCGACGGCGGCCACATGCTGCCGGTCACGCAACCGGATGTCGTGGCTGGCTTCATTCGGCGGATGGCGGCCAAGACGCCCGCGCGGGCCGCTTCGCACTGAAGCTTCGAGACCGGGCGGAGTTGATTGGCGGGCCGCTCTTCGAGATCCGACGCTGACCGCGTACCCGCCTTCGGGGCGGGCCGTGTTCGCGCTGCTGGGAAGAAACAGGAAAGGAAAGCTACGCCTCCAAAGCTTCATCGAGGGACGGGTCGGCCGCGGTCCGGCGCGCGAACAGGAGAAAACAGGGAGAACCGTGCGGATTCGGCCGCGATCAGCGTCACGATGGCTTCTGTGTTCAAAGGGTTGCGAGGAAATCCTCAAGCATGGAACAGGACAATGACAGGGAAATAATTCGGGCATACAGGTCGACAATTCGGGCGAAACAGGAGGGTAATACCAAGACTCGGTGATCATGACGCATACACCCCCAGGTCGACCAAATTTCTGCCGATCTGGGAATCCCTCCGTGAGTCTGTATCAGCGAGGACTGGTATAACAGGTCGGAACGGGGAAAGCCGCCAAGCCCGACGTCCGTTGGCTCCGCCCGCGCGCGCGGGAAGAAGAAGGAAAGGAAAACTACCCCTCCGACGTTTCATTGAAGGGCGGGTCGGCCGCAGGCCGGCGTGAAGAAAACGGCGGCCGAACCCGTTAGCCTAACGCCCCCTTTGCCTTCCACTCCTCGAGGTGAATCCGATCGCCGCAAGCGCTCCGGTGATCGAGATGTAGTTGAGATCGTGGGCGGCGGTCTTTGCCCACGGGGCCGGTTTGCCTCCGGGAAGCCGAGCTGCAACGCTTGGAGATCTCCCGTCTCATGCGCCGTCAGCGGCTGACCGAGCTCGTGAGCGATAGCGCCTGCCAATTCGCCGAGGAGCGATTGCCGATCCTTTCCGACGCAGAAACAGCACAGGAACTCCTCGGCAGAAGTGAAATTGACCGGAAGGCGATTTAAGAAATTGTCGCGGATATCATCGAAGAAGACGGTCGCGCCGGCGAAGTGATAAGCCGCGTTCGCAGGCTGTTGAGAAAGGGCGAAAGCACATTCGAGCCGGTCGATTTGAACGCACTCGTGGACTCGACGCTGCATCTTATCCGCAGCGAGATGATGAAAAGAAAGATCGACGTCACCGTTGATGCGTCAAGTCTGCCGGCGGTTTTCGGCGATCCGGTGCAATTGCAGCAAGTGCTCATCAATGTGATGATGAATGCGATGGATTCAGTGAGCGCAAAGGATACGTCGCAAGGGGTTATGAACATCACGACGCGGTCCAAGCGAAAGACGGTTGAAGTCGTCATCGAGGATTCAGGCCAGGGCTTTTCGGCCGAGGCCCAGGCACAGCTTTTCCAACCGTTCTTCACGACCAAGGCGAACGGTCTTGGTCTCGGGCTGACGATCTGCTCAAGCATCATGAAAAAAACAGCCCCAGTGGCGGCGCCACGGTCGTGATTGAGTTGCCGGCGTTGGAGCTTCGGTGAGCAGGGTGACGAGGGTTCTCCTCTTCTGGAGCCAATTGTTCAAGCCGCATTTTTGAATTATACAATTCGAACACATAAATGAGCGATGCGGTAGGAGGCATCTCTTTGGGAGATCTTTTTGGTTATGCCTTTTCGCTGCTGCGGGAAGGCGAGCTGGCGCTGTATCGGGCTTGCGGCGATGGGCTGGAGTCGATCCTGCTCGTGGAGCGGAAGGGAGAACCGGTTCCGCTCCCTTCTCTCAACCGCCCTCGAACAAGAATACTCACTCAGGGCTGAACTCGACCCTGACTGGGCTGCGCGTCCGGTTTCCCTTACGTGTCGCAATGATCGCGTCGGACTAGCAGTTTGTCGGACTTGATCTTTTCGTTCCTCGTAAGATGTTGATATCATTATGTATTGCGTTTCGCATGCCCCAGGGGACTATGATTTGCTTCACCGTTCCAACGGCGAGGGTGCGAACCAAAGTGGTGCAATTAGGCGGCGAGATTTTGTGAGTTTTGGGGGCTGTTCTGGTTGGCTACGGGGACGGCGGTTCGGCCGAGGTTTTTCCAATAGGCGTCCCAGTCGCCGTTTATTCGGGTTATCCGCAAAGCGAGCATGTATTCCGCGTGCTCGACGCGCCACCAGGCGCCGGGCCGCTTGAGACGTTGTTGGGCGACGTAGCGATGCGCGCTTTCGATTTCGCCCGATCCGATCGGCAGTCCCTCGGCCAGCGCCTGTCGATAGTTCAACTGGTTCTTGCGGCTGCTCAAATAACGATGGCATCGGCGCACCGGCGCTTGTTCGTCGTCGACTTCAGGCGCTTCGCAATGACCGACGAGCGACCGCAATGTCATCTCGAGACGCCCGTCTCTGAGCGCGTCCTTCTGCGCCTCGATCCAGGTTTCCCGCGCGGCGGCGTCGGGCGCGATCGCTTCGGCGGCGGCGCTCAAATACTCGCAAACATGATAGAAATCGATCAGGTAGCTGCCTTGATCGCCAAATTGCTCCTCGACTTGGCCCACAATCCATGGCGCGCCATCGCCGACCGCGTGGACCCGCGAGTTCGCCCCGAAGCCGGCGCGAACCGCGCAGGCCAGCAGTTGCCGCCCGGCCGCCTCCGCGCCGCCCTCGATCGAGCCGGCGTAGACCGGCGTCCGGCTCCCCTGGGCGTGCGCCAGCGAAAGCTTCGCCTCTCGCCACGACAGGTTCTTGCCCTTGCGTTTGTCTTTCTCATCCCGACCCGGCTCGACGATCGGAACCATGCCGCCGTCAGTTTCCACGACGATCGGCTTACTGAGGCCTGGACCTTCCGGAAATTCCAAATCCGCTCGACCGGCTTCGAACATCGACTGGGCATGGGCGAACGTGATCCGCTGGATCGTGCTCTCCCCAATCTCGAAGCCGTAATGCTCCCGCAGCTTGCTTCGAACTTGCGCGAAGGGTTGATCGGCGGCGAAGTCGACGATGACGCGTTGCAAGGGGCGCGAACAGCCCGAGGGGCTGACTTTCGCGCTGCGCAGAAACGGGCGCACACGCTCGTTCTTGAACCGATATTGCGGCTCCTGGACCTCTATCTCGCCGAATTTCGTATGCCAGCGGACTTTTTTTCACCTTGGCGATGCATCTGAGGTTGCTGACGAATTTCCCTCTCCGTCACCTCCGCCTGCCTCTCCGCCCAGCCCAGCAGCGCTTCGCGTCCCAAACGCCGCGTCTCCTCGACCAACCGCTCTTCCGCAGCGTCCGCCTCCTTCAAATCGCCTTCGCTATTCTCTACCGTCAGGGCTATCGACGCGACACGGTTTCGAACGTCAGGATGGCTGCGCAAAAAGGCAAACAGCGCTTCATCGCTCAAATCCGCGCCCGTCATCAGCTTCGTCCTCCCAAATCACCTCCGACAAAGCTTACTCCGCATCGAGTTGAATCGCACCCGGCGCGCCTTAGTCGCCCTCGAGAAGCGCAAGCCTCAGGAGGTTGTCGCGGCCCTCGATCCGGCCGCCCGGCCCGGAAATGTTGAGCGCGACCCGTTCGGCGAGGTCGAGCGCATGCGCGACGAGATCGTCCCGCGTCCGGGTCCCGTCGAGCAGCGGCAGGAAGAGGCGCTGCAGCGGCTCGAGCCGCACCGAGGCGTGGCGGAGGTTCGCGGTCGCTTCGCCGATGAGCGCGTCGCCCGCCGCGAGGCGCGAGGCTGCGGGCCGTTCGGCGAGCCGCGTCGCGCAGATGACCGGCTCGGTCGAAATCGCGCAGTGGCCGAACGCGACGAGACGAGCGAGCGCATCGGCAATTCGCGCGCGGAGACGCGGCTCCGTCACGCCCTTGGGCGCGACGTCATCGAGGCGCGACGAGCGCGGCAGACGGGCGATGAGGCGCCTGATCGCCTCCGCCGTCGCTTGGTCCTCGACGGCGATCCCCTCCTCGCCGTCGCCTGCCCGCCAGACGCTTTCGCCCTCCGCAGGCGGGCGCACCGCGAGGTTCAGCGGCGCGACGAAATGGAAGGCGTCCAGCCGATCGCGCGGGTTCTCGCGGCGGATCGCGCCCGCGCGCGCTCCATGGACGATCAGCGCCTCCCGGAAGGCGCGGCCGCTGAAGATGTCGATGTACTGCTCGCGCGCGCGGTCGTTGCCGCGGGCGAGCGCTCGAACCCTCGCGGCCCCTTCGGCGGCGATGCTGTCTTCGCAATTGGCGGACACGTTGCACTCGCCGAGATAGGCGAGGCCATGGCGGTCGAGCGCGGCGCAGAAATCGCTGAAGGTTGCGGGCGCGCTGTCGTCCTCGAAAATCTCGTGCGCGATATAGGCGTCCCCGCCGGCGACCAGGCGGCGCGCCTCGTCCCGCCAGAAGCGCCCGTAGCTGTACCGCTCGTTGCTCTCCGTGGAGAGCAGTTCGCAGAGTTCGCGCGCCTGTCGGGCGCGGGCGGCCGAATCGTTTTGCAGGCGCGCATGCAGGATCAGGCTGTCACGGGCGTCTGAAACAGCCGCCAGCCCGGGAGGACGTTGAAACTGACCGCAGCCACGCCCTCCGGCGCGAGACGCTCGGCGACCACGCGCGACAACGCCTCGTGCATCGGCTCGGACACCCAGCTGTAGACGCCGTGGCAAACGATGAAGTCGAAGGCTCCGTCGGCGGCGCCGATCTCGTCGAGGCTGCGCGCGCTCAGCGTGATGTTGGAGAGGCCGGGCCGCCTGACGCGCGCCTCGCCCGCCGCGATCTGCGCCGGCGACAAGGTCGACGCCGACGAAATGCGCGTTCGGCCAAGGACGGTCGAGTTCTCCTCGAGCGTCATCAGCTGCCCGAGCCGGGCCGAATAATCGCCCCCCTCGGCCCGCGGATGCGCGCCCTCCCAATGTTCGCGCAGCAGCCCGGCGAGCCCGCCGATCCAGCGCGCAAAACCTTTCACGTCCCGGTTGAGGATCGAGAGTTTGGCCAGCAGCGTCAGCAGGCGCACGTCGAGCGTGCGCTTGAGGAGCTTCTCCGCGGTCTGGAATGCAGAGGGAAAGTCGATCGCGTCGCGCTTGAACTCGTAGTAATTCGGCGGCAGCGTTCCTTCCGTAGCCGCGACGAAATTGAGGAACTCCGCATCCCCCTCGAGATCAAGGTCCGGCCCGCACGGGTCGTCGGGGGAGACGGGCGGCAGCGCGAATGGGTCGGCTGCTGCGGGGGCGGCAGCGGCGAACGGCTCGGTTGTCGCCGCGAGAGAGACGGGTTCAAATGCGGCGGGGTCTTGGGGAGCGTCGGTCATGAGAGCTCGGACTTCACGCAGGAATCAGGACGGGGCCTCAGGGCGCCTAAAGCGCCAATTCGAATGAGGATAAGCCATTCCGCCTCAATGACAATCCGCCATCTCGCCACCACGCGAGCCGACGCCAGTCGTCTATAAGAAATCAAGAAGTGGAATCCGTTCTGGCAGCCGCAGGCTGCCCTTGTGGCGAGAATGGAAGAGAGCCGCTTTTGTGGCCCTTACCTCACCGCTTTGAAATCTATTATGAAACTGGAGCGGGCGAAGGGATTCGAACCCTCGACCCCAACCTTGGCGAAACAGGCACGCCGCACTGAAACTGATGCGCAAGCTCTTGAAGAAGCATGCCTTCGCTCCTGAGCACGCAAGGACGAACAGCGGCCGAAGGCTTCGACGGGCCAGGCCGGCGAGTATACCTACACGCTGTTCGCGGTCATTGCCTGCGCCCTTCACAGCCTGGATTGTCAGCTTGCCCATGATCCCTCGCCATGTCTCGAAATTTTGCTTACACTGCCACACCGCTGGCTAAATGTAAGCACTCTGAGCTTCTTGCAAAAAGACTGACGAATTCGGCCGTCGATTTTCAGATAGACCTCGTCAAGATGCCAAGTCGTATAAGGCTTCAGGCGACGCTTTCGTAAGTCGGCAGCGATCATCGGTCCGAAATGGTTCACCCAACGCCGAACCGTCTCGTAAGACACCGCCACTCCGCGTTCCGCCAACAAATCCTCGACGTCACGCAAGCTGAGGGTGAACCGAAGGTAGAGCCATATCGCTTGCTGAATGATCTCGGGTGGGAAGCGATACCCGCTGTAGCTGATCTTGTTCATCCGCGTGGGGCTACCCGGCCACTGAGAACGTCGCAAGCCCGGAGCGCCGTGAGAATGCCAACGGCGGCGGTTGGTGGGCGTGACGCCGCGCCGAATTGGCCCAGGTGGACGGATCGGGTCTGCGATCCTTTGCGGCACCATGGCGAGACGTGGTCACGCTCGGCGCCGACGACGAAAACGGGCAATCGAATATCCTGCAAAGCGATCGGGCGGCCGTTGAGTTTGAAGCGGCCTTCGGCGAGGTCGTTGTTCAGAAAGAGCGTGCGCAAATACTCGCTGTGCATCCTGCAAGGCATGCGGGTGGTGTCCGACGACCAAGCGGAGATGTCGTCGGCCTTGTCCGGCTCGCCCATCAGATAATGGTTGATGACGCGCGACCAGACGAGATCGTTCGAGCGCATCAGATGGAAGGTGCCGGCCATCTGGCTCAATTCGAGGACGCCCTGCTCGAACATGATGTCTTCGAGCACCGCCAGTTGGCTGTCGTCGATGAACAGTCCGAGTTCGCCCGGCTCCGTGAAATCCGTTTGCGCGGCAAACAGTGTCAGCGATTGGAGGCGGTCGTCGTTGTCGCGCTGCATGCCGGCCGCCGCGATCGCCGCCAGCGTGCCGCCGATGCAATAGCCGACGAGATGCGCCCGTTCGGCGCCGGTGATCGCGAGCGCCGCGCTGATCGCCGGCATGAGGCCCTCGCGCCGATAGGCGTCGAAGCCGACGTCGCGATCGCGCGAGGTCGGATTCCGCCACGAGATGCAGAAGACCGTGAATCCACTGTCGACGAGATGCCTGATCAGCGAATTCTCCGGCTGTAGATCGAGGATATAATATTTCATGATCCACGCAGGCGCGATGACGACAGGCTCGGCGCGTACGAACTCGGTGGTGGGACTGTATTGGATGATCTCAGCGAGGTCTGTGCGCTTGACGACGACGCCCTTGGTCAAGGCGACGATCTTCCCCGGCTCGAACCCTTTGGCCGCCTCGCTGCGCTCGTTGTGCAACAGACGCCGAAGATCGGCCGAAAAATGCATTGCTCCTCTCATGAGGTTGGCCCCGCCCTCGCTCAGGGTCCGATTGAGCGCGACCGGATTCGTGAGGAGGAAGTTGGACGGAGCGACAGTGTCGAGCGCTTGTCGGGTGATGAAATTGAGCAGCGCGAGATGGTGGCGCGTCGCGCCGTAAATCTGCGTCGTCGCCTCGTCCCACCACCGCTGCGTTGTAAGAAAACCTTCGGCGTAGATCGAAAACGGCCAGTGTCCCCAGTCCTCGGCTGCGAAACGGCGGTCGTCCGCCGTGGCGCGTTTGGGAGCGCTGCCACCCGAGCCCTCGCTTGACAATGACACACTCGTTTGCACCAGGGCCGCCTGTTTTGACAGCGCGCTGAGCGCGAGTACCGCCTGACGCCCCGGAGACGCGGCAAGGTGCAGCGCCCAATCGAACGCCGCCTCGGCGAAGCCCATCGGCGAAAACCCCCCGAAAAGCCGTGCGATCCTTGCGTGTGTGAACCGATCGAATGGATCCTCGTTCTGGACCGAGGGGCCGGACGACCGGGTCGACGACCGCGCCAGAACCGTCGGGACGGCGACATTGGCCGCCGGCGACTTAGCGCGTGTACGATTGACCAACTGATCCACGGCGACCCTCCCCCGTTATGCGCCAAAAGCTAACGGTCGCCCCCATCCTCGCGAACGCTTGAGTACCAAAATCGCGACTGATGTTGGCGTAGAACGTTGGTGCGGTGCGTCCTATCGCGGATCCCTGATCGTCCGCGCAGGGGCCCCATCTCTCCCCCACCCGGCCGCCGTGCCAAAAAGGCCCCGCTTGCCGTCGATCGCGTTCTCGCGAAAAGCGACCTCGTATTGGCCGAGGCCGAGGCTCCGCAGCCATTCCCCCTTGCTAGGCCGTGCAACGTGTCCAGCGAAGCGGCCATGTTGTTCGCCGCGGCGATTTCCGAGACGAAGCGCGATTCAAATTTTGCGGCGGGGCTGACTTAGGTTCGCGTGGACATCTGCACCGCCTCGATCTGCTTTTTCACTGGCTCGAAAGCGGCGGTGAACACGGCGGTGGTCAATTGGGCTATGTGGCGGCTATCGTTGACTGCGGCTTCGACGCCCTCCTTGATTAGCTTCTGCTGTAATTCCAGGAACTCTGCCGACTCTTCACTGCAGAAAGCGCCTGCATCGCAGCGGTCAGATTTTTGGCGTTCTTTGCCGCCAATTCCTGATACGCCTTGGTCAACTCCTGAACAGCAGCTCGTGAGGCGTTCCCGCTTTCAGTCAGAGCATCGGCGTTGGCTTTGGCAATCTCTTCAACGGTCGGTTTGGCCATGGCTCGAAATCCTTCCGACATGAGGTCCAGTTCCTACCTTACGCTCAAACCCGGTAGCGAAACAGTAGCGAACTTCTAAATCCGGCGCGGCCCGAAACCGACGCCTGCCGCGTTGATATCTGGGCGGACCGGTTCGAGGGCGAGCGCAGCCAACTCGGCAAATTGCCGTTGCGGCGGTGCTTCCTGGAGCGGCGCGCGCGGCGGCGAGCGGCGCTCCGCGTATGATGCGGCAGGCCAATCCTTCCGGAGGGTATGTCGGTTTCATCCGTTGAGACACGCGAGGCGCAGTACGTTACCGCAGAACCGCTTTATCGCCGCAAACTCAGGATATACGCGATCACGTCGTCCCGCTCCAAATCGCTGACGATCAAGTTCGGCATGTTGGCGTGCGATGTCCTCAAGAACACGCCCAGCGACTGCGCCGACGTCGATGGCATTCCCGCGATCGCCGAAAATGTGGGGACAGGTTGTTGTGCATTCGCCGCACCATGGCAGCGCATGCAC
>CAVYIZ010000041.1:0-157294 GCA_963768555.1 uncultured Alphaproteobacteria bacterium | reverse complement strand
GCGCTCCTCGCCCGCTTGCGAGGAAGCCAGCAGGTCGCTCAGCCCCGGCGTATCGATGGAGCCCGGACTGATTGCGTTCACGCGAATCCGGCGATGCTTCAAGTCAGTCGTCCATGTCCGCGCGAATGAGCGGGCCACGGCCTTTGTGGCGGCGTAGACGCTAGTCGCGCCTAACCCTTTGCTTCCGGCATGGGCCACGAGCTTCACCTCGTTGCCGACATACGAATTGCTGCCGCCGATACGCGATTCGGTCAGGACGAGAACACGCACGGTCGCTTCCCGGGCGGCGGCGCCGCCGTCCGTTTCGTACGTGAAGCGGGATGGGCGAACGCAATGCGCTACATGCTTGACCGGCGACCATTGGAGCGCTGAAGAAGCGTTGCGCATGGGCGTGGTGCAGAAGATTGCCCCGACGGCCGACGAGGCTCTTGAGGCCGGCATTGAAACGGCGACGAAAATAGCCGCATGCGGGCCGCTCGGCATCAAAGCCACCCTGGCTTCCGCGCATCTGGCGATCGATTTGTCGGAGACTGAAGCCCTTTCGAAACTGGAAGCGCAATACCGGGCGCTTTACGGCAGCGAGGATTTCAAGGAAGGCCGCAAGGCGGAGGCAGAAGCTCGTCCGCCCGTTTATCAGGGACGATGACCGACGCGGCCCCTCGGGCTTATCGTCCGCGCCTTAATCAGTGATGCCGTTGGCAGATTGGTCCGGCGCCGTCGATACGGGAGTTGATGATCATGACCGAGCGCTACCTTGAGGACTTCGCGTTCGGGCAGAAGCTGTCGCGCCGCTCCCTGGTGGCGCGCGCCACGTTCTTCGGGACGGCGATGGCCGCGATTGGTGATATAGCCAGGATTAGGACGGCGGCTCCGGGAGCTACAGCAATGCCGCAATTGCTTTGCCGGACGACAGCGTCGCTGCGAAAACCCGCGAGGAGCAAATCCGCGCCGTCAAGATCGCACGCGCCATGCGAGCTGGGCCGCCCACTATTACGGAGCACGCGACGGTCGCCGAGATGGATGCGCTGGGCCGCATGACCAACGTCTTGAGAAAAGGTACGAACGACTGGGTCTGCATGCCGTCAGCCATTCCCTCATTTTTTCGAGGGCCAAAATGCAACTGGAGGTTGGCATTTTGATGCGGCGAGTCTCGTATGACGAGTCCTGAAGTGCGAGTTCGGGTCTCGCAATCGTCGAGAAAGAGGTCGCGCTACGACAAATGCGGGGCCTTAGGGCTCCCCATTCGCTCTACGTGAGGGCCGAAAAGCGGCGAAATCAGGCCGTTCTCGAAATGAGGGGATTCCTGAGGCCTTCGGGGCGCACGTAAACTGTCACCGTAACCAATAGCCAATCATCCCCCGTTCCTCAGTCGGCGCGCGTAAGGGGCGTTCGCGTAACCCCCGGCAGCTGCGTTCACGTTCTGACCTCCACGAGTTTGGTAATTGCGTTTTCCATGTCCTTGTTTACAAGGCGCGCATAGAGAGAGGAGGAGCATAATGCTTGGTTTAATTGAAATCGAATTGACCCGAGTCCGGAAAATGGCTGAGCGTACCGGTAATTACTTTCTGGTTTATCTAATTGACATGGCCGTTATAGAGGCGAACGCCAACGCGCGTTCTTCTAACAATAGTCTTGAAACGCTGATTTCGCGGTCACAGGAACAGTATGCGTCACAGTCCGGCGGCTGAGTGCGAAAGCCTCTGCTGAAGGCTACTGTTTGTTGTCGTCGAGCGTTGACAACTGCGTCACGAACTTGACGATCGCGTCGCGTAGGGCGACCTGCCTAATACTCAAAAACGCATGCATCAGCCGATACCCTTCTTGGGGGTTCGGCCAAGAAAAACTTGCGGCAGGATCGAGTTTCTCGCGACTTACAGGCCTATCCGACGGACCATCGGAAGAATTCGTTTCGCTTGTCATCACGATCACCTGTCCAACGTGAGGTCGTAAAAAGGGTGGACGCATTGTAAATCGTCATTAACAAGCTTGCAATACGGGATTATACGTAACCGCATCGCAATATTTGCTCCGAGTTAATGGCGACGCATTGTCGCTGCCGCTAGCAATCAGAGCGTCTCGATTTTGCGTTGTCGAAGCCTCCATATCGCCATGTTGCGGCGTATTTCTCCCGCGCCTTCCCGGCACGGCCCGCCGATTTGGCTTCATCCGTCCGTGCAGCCAAGATGACGCCTGCGCTCGCGCGAGGCCATTCGCTCGCGACTACGTAGAATCCCTAATTGCGACATGTCCGCGATTTGTGAACGATTGTTTCCGCCGATCGTTTGGGGGCAATTATGGAATATGATGATTCGACCGCGGTTCTTTGCGGTCGCTGCCGCGTCGCCCTTACCTCGTCCACCGCTGGCCCAGCGACATTTGTTTGCTGCCCGGTCTGCGGCGAGAGCGACACACTGGAAAACGCCCGGCGGGAGGCCGGGCAACACTCGGCGCATCAGCTCCTCCAGCTAATGCTTAGAACTCCTACAAGACCGGGAGCCACGCTCCACTTCCGATTCGTCGAAGAGAGCAACGCGTAGCTCGCTACCCTTGTTCATGGTTTGATCTGGCCATATCTGGAGATTGCCGCCAATGTGCCCCTTTGTTAACTTCAGCGGCGTCAGTCCGGGCAACGTCAAATTGACGCGGTCTAAGAGGCTTGTCTTGAGGGGCGCGCAGCGTGACGGTCGTAGCAGGACAGTCAAAGTGTCTTTCGCCGGGTACAACAATCATCCAGCGCCGGAACGGGAGGATGTAGCCTCTACCGTTGCCGCTCTTCTCGCAAAGGAAGCCGAAAAGAACCCTGCCTTTGAGCGAGTGGTCTCGCTGCACGTCGAGTATGTGAAACACGGCCTTTGGTTCGCAAAAACGGTCGACATCATTGAAATCCGCAGGGGCGCGGATGGGACGTTCAAACGCCATCAGACCTGAACAACGAACGAGAGTAGCGCCGGGGTCATCCGCGTCCTCCGGTTGAGGTATCGGCGTCTGCGGCGGTGGGGAAGGGGCGTCCGGGCGGCGACGCGGATTGACGGCGATCAAAGACGGTCGTCCCACACCTGATAGACTGCGCAACAATTCCAAGGGTCGGAGCTGTCGGGGCTCCGCTGCGCAGGGGTGCACAATGAGCGAAAACGCGTATGACGCCGTCGTCATCGGCTCCGGCCTCGGCGGGCTCACGGCCGCGGCGCTGCTCGCCAAGGCGGGCCGCAAGGTCTGCGTGATCGAGCGCAATCACAGCGTCGGCGGGGCGGCCTCCGTCTTCAAGAAGGGCGCCTTGACGATCGAGCCGGCGCTGCACCAGACGGCAGATCCGCATTATCCCGGCGACCCAAAGCACGCGATCCTGAAGGAGCTCGGGATCCTGGACGAGATCGAGTGGATTCCGATCGCGCCGTTCTACTCGGTCAAGGGCGGCCCGATCGGCGAGATGTTCGACCTGCCGGTTGGCTTCGACGCCGCGCACCACGCGCTGAGCAGCCGGTTTCCGAAGAGCAGAGAAGGCTTCGCGAAGTTGCTCGGCTCGATGGAACACATCGTCAACGGCGTCACGGAGCTGATGGAGGCGCGGGAAGAGCGCTCGATCGGCAAGTTGGTCCGCGGACTATTGGAGGCGCGCGGCCTCATTCACGACTGGCGCGCCTCAACGGCGGAGATTCTCCAACGCCATCTCGGCGACGACGAGACGGCAAAGTTCGCGATCGCCGCCAATCTCGGATACTACGCCGACGATCCCCGCCGCCTTGCCTGGCCGTACTTTGTACTCGCGCAGGGTGGCTACCTCAAAGCGGGGGGCACGTTCATCAAGGGCGGCTCGCGCGTCTTGTCGATGAAGCTCGCCAAGGCCGTGATACGACAGGGCGGGACGGTGCTGCTAGGCCGCGAAGCAAACGGAATAGACTTCGACGGATCGGGGCATCCCACCTTTGTCCACCACAAGGACTCGAAGACGAAGGAGGACGAGCAACACCTTGGCGCGAGACAAGTATTCGCCAATTGCGCCCCGCATGTTCTCGCGAAAATGCTGCCGGGCGCCGAAAGGGCGAAGATCGAACAGGCCTACGTCGGCCAGCCGCTGTCAACTTCGCTGTTCTCAGCGCATTTTGGCCTCAGCGTCCCGCCGGCGAAACTCGGCCTCGAACGCTATGAAGTCTTTGTGGGGCAGGAGGGAGCAGCCTCGTTCAATCAGTACGGCGAAGACGGGCGAATGCTCGCGAGCAATCCGGGGAATTGGTTACCGGGCTACAGCATCACCAATTACGGCGCGATCGACAGCGGGCTTGAAGGCGACGGTCTAGTCCTTGTTTGCGTCGCCGGCCTTGATCGATTCGACAATTGGGCGGCGCTGGCGCCCGAAGACGAGAAGGACCGCCGCGAACGGTGGCTCGACGCTTTCCAGACGGCTGTCGACCACGAGTATCCCGGCTTCAGCGCGGCGGTAGTCGAACGCATGTTCCTCAATGCGCGTTCGATGCACAACTTCATGAACACGCCTGGCGGCGCGATCACCGGTTTTGCTCCAATTCCCTTCGAGCATAGTATTCTTTCAGGCTCCCGCCGTTCACCAAGGACCCCAATCTCTGGCGTGTACCTCGCCTCCTCTTTCGCGGGAGGGGGCGGCTTCAGCGGGGCGATGATGGCCGGTGCTGATGCGGCGCGGATTGCGATGAAGGAGCGGGCGCACTAGCTAGAGCGTGGTGCGACTTGTCTAACAGGTCCAATCTAACAGGTCCAAGGCCGTCGGGAAGCGCGACAATGGACGTGGGAAATTGGCTTCGAGGCCTCGGGTTGGGGCAATATGAGGTCGCCTTTCGCGAGAGCGAAATCGACGCTGAGGTCCTGCCGGAGTTGACCGATCAGCACCTCAAAGACCTTGGGGTCCCGCTCGGACACCGTTTGAAGATTCTCCGCGCGATCCGCGAGCTTGCCGCCGCCGCGCTAGGCGCGGATGAACCGGTCGGCGAGCCCGAGCCGAAGCCTCACGGCGCGGCCGAGCGTCGTCAGCTAACCGTGGTGTTCTGCGATCTCGTCGGCTCGACCGCCATGTCCGCGCGGCTAGATCCCGAGGACATGCGCGGCATCATCGCGGCCTACAACAAGTGCTGCGCGAGCCTGATCGAGCGCAGCGGCGGGTTCGTCGCCAAGTACATGGGCGACGGCGTGCTCGCTTATTTCGGCTATCCGCAGGCGCACGAGCATGACGCGGAGCAGCGCGGTCAGGGCCGGGCTCGCGATCATCGAGACCGCGCCGAAGCTGGAGACCGCCGCCGGCGCGCCGCTCCATGTGCGGGTGGGGATCGCCACGGGGATCGTGGTCGTCGGCGATCTCTTAGGCTCAGGAGAGGCGCAGGAGCGAGGCGTCGTCGGCGATACGCCGAACCTCGCCGCGCGGCTGCAGGGCCTCGCCGAGCCGACAGCGTCGTCATGGCCGAGGGCACCCGCAAGCTGCTGGGCGACCTGTTCGAACTCGAGCAACCTCGACCCGCAAGAGCTTAAGGGCGTCGCCGGACCGACGCGCGCCTGCGCGGCGCTGAGGCGAGTTCGGAGGAGAGCCGCTTCGAGGCGCTGCACGCGAGCGGGCTGACCCCGCTTGTCGGGCGGGAAGAAGAGATGCGAACTCCTGCGGCGCGCTGGGCCAAAGCGAAGGCTGGCGAAGGTCAGGTCGTCCTGCTCTCGGGCGAGGCAGGCATCGGCAAGTCGCGATTGACTGCAGCATTCCTAGAGCGCCTGGCCGATGAGCCACATGTGCGGTTGCGCTATTTTTGCTCGCCGCAGCATACCGACAGCGCGCTCTATCCGATCATCGGCGATTTGGCCCGGGCCGCCGGGCTCGTGCGTGAGGCCGAGGCCAAGCCAAGCTCGACAAGCTCGACGCGCTGCTCGCATAGGTCCGCGACCTCACCCGAGGACGCCGCCCTTCTGGCCGAGATGCTGTTATTGCCGAACGACGGCCGCTATCCCGGCGATCGACCTCGCCCCGCAGCAGCGCCGGCAAAAAACGATGGAGGCGTTGATCCGCCAAGTCGCGGTAATCTGCGCGCCAGGCTCCGGCCCTGATGATCTTCGAGGATGCGCACTGGGCTGATCCTTCAAGTCTTGAGGTGTTGGGCCGGCTCATCGACAAATCGAGACCATTCGCAGTTCTACTGGTCGTGACCTTCCGACCGGAATTCGACCGCCGTGGGTTGGGCAGTCCGCATGTGACAACCCTGATGCTCAATCGGCTTGGGCCGCGCGAATGATGGCGCTCATCGACCATGTCGCCGGCAACAAGCCGCTTGCCGACAACACCCGACAGGACATCGTCGAGCGCAGCGACGGCATCCCGCTGTTCGTGGAGGAGATGACAAAGACGGTGCTGGAGGCTGAAGGCGAGGGCGAAACGGCGGGCGCGCTTGCATCGTCCCGTCGCCTTCGCTGGCAGTCCCCGCGACCCTGCATGCCTCGCTTGATGGCGCGGCTCGACCGGCTGGGCACGCCAAGCCGTGGCGCAGATCGGAGCGGTGATCGGGCGGGAGTTCTCCTACGCCTTGCTCACTCCGTGGCGCGCTGACCGAGACGGAATTGGGCTGCGCTCGAACATCTCCTTCAGTCGGGTCTGCTGTTCCGGCAGGGCTGCCGCCGAACGCGACTTATCTGTTCAACCATGCACTGGTTCAGGACGCGGCCTATGGCGCGCTATTGCGCGAGCCGCGGCGCGCGTTCATGCCCGGATCGTGGAAACCCTCGAAAACCAATTTCGCCGACATTGCCGAGGGTCAGCCGGAGCTGTTGGCTCGTCACTGCGTCGAGGCCGGCCTAGTCGAGAAGGCCGCAGCCTTTGGGGCAAGGCGGGACAGCTGCTCGCTGGAACGCTCGGCCTTGGTAGAGGCTATGGCGCAGTTCACCCTCGCCGTCGACCAGATTGCATCCCTGCCTGCCACGCCTGCGCTGCGCCGCGAGCAGATTAAGCTTCAGGTCGGCTTATAGGCGCGCTGATCTACATCAAAGGCTATGCCGCGCCCGGAGACCAGGGCGGCTGAGGAGCATGCGCGCCTCTCGATCGAACAAGCCGAAGCGCTGGGAGAGCCTCCCGAAGACCCGCTGGGGTTGTTGGCGACGATCTTCGGCTTTTGGGGGGCGAACTATGTAGGGTTCAATGGCGACGCCTGTCGCGAGCTAGGAGCCTGTCCGAGTAATGCAAAAACTCAGCTCCGGACACAGCATATAGTACTACGAAACAATAGTGTGTCATATATATAGTATACCTCCTTCAAAAACCGATTACTCGGACAGCTCCTCGCGGCGCAGCTCCTGGCGCTGGCCGAGAAGCAAAGGACGTCCCTGCCGCCGGGTTATTACGGGAAGACGGCCTTACCGCATGGGCTGGTCCTTGCTGGTTACCGGAGACATTGCGGAGGCGCGGGCGCACTTTGATCGCGCGATCGCGCTCTACGATCCTGTCGAGAATCGTCCGCTGGCGACGGGATTTGGCCGGACTTTAAGGTCGCAAGCTTGGCCATCGGTCGGGTCCTATGGTGGCTTGGCTTTCCCGACGCCGCGCTCGCGGAGGCTGACCGCGTATACGCGGATGCGCGGGGATTGGCGAAGCTGGGATGCGTCACGGTTAGCTGAGACATCTGGCTGCGGTAATTGAACTGCAACCGGAGGTTTCGAAATGACGATTGATGCAGGGCTGAAGCCCGAGGGGGCGCCGGAGCGCTCCCCCATAGCTGGCGCAGGCGCCCACTCGGGCGTCGAGGCAGGACCGAAGCGCGATTCCGGTTCAACGCAAGATGGTGGTGGCGGCGCGTTTGTTGCGTGGCGAACCGTTGGATGTCGTCGCCCGGGAAGCGATTGTCTCCTTTGCCAAGCTGACCGAATGGCGGGACCGAGCGCTCGCCGGCGCGGCGTCAGCCTTGAAGGAACGCGAGCGCGACGACCGCGAGGATGAAATCGCCCGACTGAAATCCAAGGTGGGCGAGATCACCATGGACAACGAATTGCTGTCCGCCAAGATCGCCGCCATGGAGGCCAAAAGCCCTTTGGCCCAAAGGAGGTCGAGACGATGTGCCAGACGGTCTCTGCCTTCCACGTCTCGTTGCTATGGCCTGGCGCGGGTCTCGCGCGCGTGCCATGTCCCTCTCGTCGGCGTGTATCGCTTTCTCAAGGGAACGCCATCGCCTGTGATCGCCCGTCGCCCCGGTCCGACAGGCCCTTGTCCGGATGCTGACCTGGCCGATCTTATCCGCCGGGAAATCGAAGCGTCCGACTTTCACGGCGAAGCCTATCGCAAAATATCGGCGCGACTGCGCGTTGCCGGGGTTCGCTCGAGCCCTCGCCGCGTGCGCCGGGTGATGGGCAGAACGGCTTGCTCGCGCCCCATCGCGTCCGGCGCAACCAAGAGAAGACGCACGACGGAACCATCGTCACCGACAAGGTCAATGAAATGTGGGGAACGGACATGAGCCAGACCGTCACCCTCGAGCAAGGGCGGGCCTATGTTTTCGTCGCCGTGGAACACGCGAACTCAGAAATCATCGGCATTCACGCCGCGCGTTCAGCCAATCGCTTCGAGGCGCTGGAGCCGGTCCGGCAGGGGGTGCATCGGTGCTTCGGCTCCATCGCGCCCGGCGTGGCGCGTGGGCTCAAGGTGCGTCACGATCATGGCTCCAATTACATGTCCGGCGATTTCCAGGACGAGATCAAGTGTCTGGGCATCGAAGCTTCGCCGTCCTTCGTGCGCGAACCCGAGGGCAATGGCGTCGCCGAGCGCTTCATCCGAACCTTGAAGGAGAACTTGCTCTGGGTCCGGACGTTCAAAACCATCGAGGAACTGCGCGCCGAGCTCGTCGCATTCGCCAGGCGCTACAATGAAACTTGGCTCGTCGCGCGCCATGGATACAAAACGCCCGCGAGGGTCAGAGAGGAGCAAACCACGCCACGAATTGCGATTGACCCGACCCTCGCAGCCGCCTTACCCTTGGCCGCCTGAGCAAGCGCAGCCGCGTGTCTCAAAACCGTGCCGCACTACAGGGGATCGGCCAAGCCGTCACCCTGATGGAAGCGCTGCTCCACTAGCGATCATCCATTTCCTATGCGGGGATTATGCGGCGGCGAAGGCCGACCTAGATGAACACATATCGTTGGCGGACGAAAAAGGCGCCGTGTTATTAAAGCGGGCGGAGTGGTGCTGCAAGGTTTTGTGTTGGCCATGAGCAACAGAGCCGCGGACCCTGTCAATGATAGCCTCTGCATGGGACGCATTGCTGTCGACAGGGGCAACGTTATTTGTGCCGGTGTAGCTATCGCATTGGGCGAAAGCCTTAGCGGAAATCGGCCAATTCGATGACGCTCAGAACGGATGGGCGAAGCGATTGAGGCGGCGGAGACACCAAGGAGAGGTGGTGCGAACCGGAGGTCCATCGCATCGCCGGCGAAATCGAGTTGCTATCGCCTGAACGAGACGCGACGAGGGCAGAGGGCCATTTCCAACGCGCCCTTGAAATCGCCCGGGCGCAGCAGGCCCGCTCCTGGGAGCTTCGCGCGGCGACGAGCCTCGCGCGGCTCTGGCGCGATCAGGGCCGACGCGCCGAAGCCCATGACCTCCTTGCGCCCGTCTACGGCTGGTTCACCGAGGGCTTCGACACGCTCGACCTGAAAGAGGCGAGAGCGTTGCTCGGTGAGCTTGCCCAATGAAGTTGGCAGTCGCGGCGCGCCCAACCGGTAAACCGCCTCGTCGAACCAATGGAATTCTCGCGGAACGCACGATCTCTTCACGCGTTCGGTCCGCCCAATCCATCGATCAGCTCGGCGACAGCTGCGCGTAGGACGGGCAGGGCTTCCTGGGTGATTCGCCAGACGCGCGCGTGCTCGACAAGCGCGTATCCATGGATCAGCAGGTTGCGGAAAGCGATGATTTCGCGAGCGGGGGGAATGCGCTTCACCAGGGCTGGGTCTCGCTTCGCGAGCTGGCTCAGCGACTCGCCGATGATTTCGAACTTTCGCTCGACGGCGGTGTGCACGAGTTCGTTCTGCGGGTAGGCGGGGATGTCCAACCCGTCGATGAATTGCTCGATTGCGCTCGCGGCCCGATCGATATCCCAGAGATAGGCGCGTGCGTCACGTCGCATAGACGACCTCGCGCGAACGATTGATCCCGGCCAGAATGAACGGATTGCGGAGGGCGCCGGATTCGACCAGATCGACCCGACGCCCAAGAAGTTGCTCCAGGGCGTCGGCTAAGCAATTCCGTTTGGCTAACCAACGGATAGGTTTTCACTCGCCCACCGGACCTTCACAGACATCGCCGCGCTCGACCAAGCCATGCATGACGCCTTCATCGATCTCAACCGCGAGCGCATCGCCGATCCGTTGGCCATGCCACCAATCTCCGCTTAGGCCGAAGAACTGCTCGAGCGGATGCAATTGACTTTCACCACGGAATTCCACGAGAAAGTCCACGTCGCTGGCCGCCGAATTGAAGTCGGCGGCGCGCGCCGCCGAGCCGAAGACTTCGAGACGCGCAACGTCGTAGCGCCGGCACAACGCAATCAGTTCCTCTTTCCTTTGAGCGATTTCCGCATGCATCGCCGCCTCCTCATCGCCGCGCGCGATGATGTTCAAATCGCGCGGGCCCTTCCGCCGAAGTCATACAGGATACTGATCGCAGCGCCCAAGCGCGAGGCGACCTGACCGTCGCCATTGCGGGCATCGCGGGATCACTGCCCGGCCGCCCGTTTGTGAAGACTCGGAGTGGCCATGAGCCTCGCGCGCCTCTGGCGCGACCAGGGCCGGCGGGCCGAGGCCCATGACCTCCTCACGCCCGTCTATGGTTGGTTCACCGAGGGCTTTGACACGCTCGACCTGAAAGAGGCCAAGGCGCTGCTGGAGGAGCTGGCCTGCAGGGTAATCGGGTGAAGAAGTAGGTGACAAACGGCGAAAGTGCTGAATCCATGACGAGCCTCGATTCGCATCAGAGGGGCGAGGCATGGCGGAGGCGGCAGCGGACTGCGCGGCGTTTGACGAAACCGTAGTTTTTCTAAGTCATTTCAATGATCTGAAGGATCCCCGCCAGCGGGGGAAGGTGGACTACCCGCTGGAAGAGATCCTGCTCCTCTGCCTCATCGCCGTCCTGGCCGGCGCGGAGACCATCACCGACATCGCCCTGTTCGGCCGCAAGAAGCTGGACCTTCTGCGCCGCTTCCGCCGCTTCGCCAACGGCACGCCGGCGCACGACCATCTTGGCGATATCCTCGCCGTGCTGGACCACGAGCAGTTCCAGCGCTGCTTCGTCGCCTGGGTAGCCGCGCTGACCGGAACTCCCGAGGGGGTCATCGCCATCGATGGCAAGACCGCCCGGCGGTCCGGCCAGAAGCGGAAGGGCCACGCGCCAATCCACATGGTTTCCGCCTTTGCGGCGCGCCAGCGCCTGGTGCTCGGCCAGGTCAAGGTGGCCGAGAAGTCCAACGAGATCGTCGCCATCCCCAAACTGCTGGACCTGCTGGCCATCGAGGGGGCGATCATCACCATCGACGCCATGGGGTGTCAGCGCGACATCGCGCAGAAAGTGGTGGAGAAGAAAGCAGACTACGTGCTAGCGCTGAAAGGCAACCAGGGGTCGCTGCGCGAGGACGTGGAACTGTTCGTGGCCGAGCAGAAAGCCGCCGGTTTCAGGGACACAACGATCAGTCGCGACCAAACGGTGGATGGCGATCATGGCCGCATCGAGACCAGGACCACGACCGTCATTCACGACATCGGCTGGCTGCAGGAGCGCCACAACTGGCCCGGATTGAAGGCCGTGGTGGTGGTCGAAAGCGAGCGGGAAACCGGCGACAAGATCGAGCGGGAGACCCGCTTCTACCTGACGTCGCTGGCGCTGATGGCGTGCATGCTAGGACCGATCGTACGCAGCCACTGGGCGATCGAGAATAGCCTGCACTGGATCTTGGACATGGTGTTCCGCGACGACGAGTGTCGGCTGCGAACCGATCACGCACCCGCCAACTTCTGTACGATCAAGCACATGGCGCAGAACCTGATCCGATTGGCTCCCGGAAAGGCTTCCCTGCGGCTCAAGCGAAAGACCGCCGGATGGGACGACGACTTCCTCGCCAGCCTGATCACGCGGTAAAAAAGCTTCACCCGATTCCCCTGAGCTGGCCTGACGACGTGGTTGCGATTGACGGCGGAGACGAGGATGATCATTCGAAGAGGAATTGCCTGACCGCACGGAAGCGCGGTTCTGGGCGGGAGGAGCGACATGCCCGTCATTCTTCGCTACGCTGGGTCCAAATTCTTCTTCTATTCGAACGAAGGCGACCCTCGCGAGCCAATCGATGTGCATGTCCGTACAGATGGCGGCGAGGCGAAATTTTGGATAAAACCGGTCAGCGTCGCCTGGAACCATGGCTTCGACGACCGAACCAGGGCTTGGGACGAATACCTCGGCTAAGTCGCTTCGCTTTGATGAAAATAATCTGTGGGTCGAGCTATCGGACGGTCGCACGCTCGGCGTGCCGCTGGCGTGGTTCCCTCGCCTTCTACGAGCGACGGCGGAACAGCGTGAAGACTACGAAATCAGTCCCGGCGGCTTGCACTGGGACAGCCTCGACGAAGATATTTCGATCGCCGGCCTGCCCGCGGGTCGCGCAGATCGAACACGACCGTCGCAAAGAGCCGCTTGACGCGGCCGCAACCGCAGTTTCTGCCACGACCATCCCGTCAGAATGCGGTTCTTGATAGAGCGTTCGCCATGGCTACCCTCGACGATCCCATCCTGGCCCGGCTCCGAGCGGCGCTCGACGCCGCCTACGGCGAGGGGCTTGAGCGCGTCGTCCTGTTCGGATCGCGCGCCCGCGGGGACGCCGGTCCGGACTCCGACTATGACATCGCCGTTTTCCTCAAAGACTATGCTAGGTTTGGTCGCGAAGCGGCCCGGATCGCCGCGATCGAGACGGATATTCTCTACGAGACCGGCGCTGTGATCAACGCGTTGCCTTTCAGGGCCGGCGCTCATGACGAGCGCACGGGATTGATGCACGAGTTGCGGCGCGAAGGCCGCGACCTGTGAAGCCCGAGACCCGGAAATTTCTCGACAAGGCGTGACGTGATCTTGCCGACGCGAAAAAGATCGCCGCAATCGAACTGGCGAACGTCGCCGCCCGTTCGGCGTATTACGCCGCTTTCCATGCGGCCGAGGGATTTATCTTCGAAAGGACGGGCAAAGTCGCCAAGACGCATTCGGGCGTGCGCTCGGAATTCGCACGTTTCACGAAACAGTCGCCCGAGATCGGGACGGCTTTCGCCGCCTTCCTTGCGGAATCGTACAAGTTCAAGGAAATCAGCGACTACGGCGTCGATGAGAGCCAGAGCGTGACGATTGACGAGGCCGCAAGCGCAATCGCGAACGCCGAACGTTTCGTCGCAGGCATCGCCGCCCTGCTGGAGAGGCAAGAGTAGATCGCTAAAGAGATCATCATTATGCCGACAAAAAGAAACAACGCGGCCTCTCGGCCCGATGACGAGAACCCGGAATGGACTTTTCTTGGTCTGGCTTGGGTTCGGCTTGGGGTGAATTGGCCCGAGGCGCGGCGAGGCCTTGGCGCCGCTATGACACGAGGTGGGGCTAAACACCATTTTTGGCCCGATCTTCTCGCCGCTAGGTCACACCTGCGCGTCGGCCTCCTGCAATCCCTGCCCGCCGACCCAGACGCCCGCCACGTCGAGCGCGTCGGTCAGATGCACGAGGTCGGCGGCGAAGCCCGGCGCGAGGCGGCCGATGCGGCCGTCGAGGCCGAGGAGCCGCGCCGGCGTCAGCGTCGCCATCGTCAGCGCCGCCGCGAGCGGCAACCCGAGGGTCGTCGCCACATAGCGCACGGCGTCGCGCATGGTGATCGCGGCTCCGGCGAGCGTGCCGTTCTCGTCGACGAGCTTTGAGCCGGAGCGCCTCATCCGCCGTCCCTGCATTTCGAACGCGTCAGGCCCGCCGGCGGCGGGGGGCATGGCGTCGGAGACGAGCGCGATTCCGCCCGGCCCCTTGGCGGCGATGGCGGCGCGATAGGCCGCCGCGTGGGCGTGCTCTCCGTCGGCGATGAGGCCGCAGATGATGCGTGGGTCGGCGAGGACCGCGCCGACGACGCCCGGCGCGCGCGAATTGAGCTGGCTCATCGCGTTGAAGAGATGCGTCGCCGCGCGCGCCCCGGCGTCGAACACGGCATTGGCCTCCTCGGCGGTCGCGTCCGAATGGCCGAGGCTGATGACGACCCCCGCATTGGCGAGACGCGCGATCAGCTCCAGGGGGACGGAGGCGGGGGCGAGGGTGACGACCATGGCGCCGGCCCGCATGGCGATCAACGCGTCGGCGTCCTTCTCGCGCATCGGGCGGATGAATTGGGCCGGATGCACGCCCTTGCGGCGCGGATCGATGAACGGCCCCTCGACGTGCACGCCGAGCGCGCCGGGCACCCCCCCGTACGCCTTACGCGCCGCCGTCAGCGCCGCGGCCAGCACGTCCGGCGCGTCGGTGATGACGGTCGGCAGAAAGCCGGTGACGCCCTCGCGGCGATGCGCATGAGCGATCCTGGCGATCGCGTCGACCGTCGGCTCGGCGTTGAACAGCACGCCGCCGCCGCCGTTGATCTGCCAGTCGATGAAGCCGGGCGCGAGGACGCCGCCGCCGAGATCGATCTCTTCGCCGCTGCGCGGCCGGTCGTTGTAATCGACGAGCGCGCGGATCGAGCCGTCGTCGACGACGAGCGCGTGATCGTCGAGAAACCGCTCGCCGTCGAACAGGCGCGCGCCAGAGAACACCTTCATTGCGCGGCTTCCCTCCCGGTTGCGACGGCGCCGCCCGCCATCAGGATTGCGCCGTCCGTCGCGTCGTATAGCGGACGCTTCAGCAGCTGAGCGATATCGTGATCGAGATATGGGCGCAGGGCCTCCCCGACGCCGCCGACCAGCGCGACCCTTTCCGCGCCGAGCGCGATCACCCTGCGGGTCAGCGCGCCAACCGCGGTCGCGGCCGATCCGGCGATGGCGAGCGCGACGGGATCGGCCCTTGCGGCGCAACGGAACACGCGAGGCGCGAACGAGCCGTAATCCCCCGGCTTGGCCCCCCGCGCCCATCGGACCATCCGGACCACGTCGCGATCGAACGCTTCCAGGATTTCCTCGGTCAGCCCGCTCCGGGGCCCGAGGCCGTCGAACGCCAGAGTCGCGGCGCGCAGCGCGCCGAGTTCGATCTGCGCGCCCGAGCCGGCGTCGCCGAGCGCGAAGCCGCGCCCGCCGACGATGGTCTCGGCCCCGGCGACGCGCGCGGTGGCCGCCGAGCCGGTGCCGGCGATGACGAGGCCGCCGTCGGCGCCGGCATGGGCGCCGATGCAGGCGGTCGTCGCATCGTTGGCGGCGCGGGCCAGGCCATAGCCGGCAAACGCCTCGGCGACATGGGCGGCGTCGGCCGCGTCGTTGAGCCCGGCAAGTCCAAGCCCGACCGCGACGCTTGCAATGTCGCCGGCGCCGACCCCGGCCTTTCGCAGGGCTTGCTCGACGACGGAGCGCATGACCGAGAGGGCGGAAGCGAAGTCGACATGGACGTTGGCGGCGTCGCCTTCCGCCTCCGCCATCGCTGCGCCGCCGGCGTCGCGGATCCGGGCGCGGCAGCGGGTCGCCCCGCCGTCGACGCCGACGTACCATCGCAGCGCGTCGGTTGCGCTCTGCCCGGGCGCGAATATCTTGGCGGCGAAAGGAACCGCTGCTGGCATGACTGGCTTTTTTCCTTCGGCTCGGCGTCTCGCCTTCGTCTAAATCCGACATTTCGGGCGCGATGGCGAATCCGATCGGCGGTGGACAGAACAGTCCAGAGCAAGGTTGACGCCTTTCGCTCGATCGCGCGGCGTTCTACTTTCCATCCGCGATTCGACGCCGCGTCCAGCGCGGACAGGGAGCCAATCCAGACGACCATGAAGCGCGCGGTTGTCCACATCGTCGGGGCGGGCGCGGCGGGGCTCGCCGCGGCGCGGGCGTTGGCCGCCGACGAACGGTGCGACGTGGTCGTGCACGATTGCGCGCCTTATGCCGGCGGTCGTCGGCGAACATTTCATGACGAGGCGCTCGGCGTCGATTTCGACACCGGCAATTTCCCGCTGATTTCCTCGTGGACGGCGTCGCTTTCGCTTATCGAAGCGATCGGCGCGCGCGGCGAATGGCGGGAGGAGACGGAACCCGGGGTCGCCTTCGCCGATTTTGCGACGGGCGAGCGATGGCGGCTCCGACCCAACGCGGGCCGGGCGCCTTGGTGGCTGCTCAGTGGAAAACGGCGAGGTCCCGGTTTGAGATTTTCGGATCTCTGGGCGGCCCGACGGCTGATGTCGGCTTCCCCCGGCGCGACGGTCGCCAGCGTCGCGCCGGAAGAAGCCGCGAGAACGAAATTATTCCGCCCGCTGACTCTGGCTGCGCTCAATGCTCCTCCGGAGACCGCCTCGGCTGAGCTCGCGGGCGCGGTCTTGCGCAGGATCCTTCTCGCCGGCGGCGCCGGAACGCGCGTACTCATGCCCCTGAACGGCTTCGGGCGCGCCTTCGTGGAGCCGCTCGCACGCAATCTTCAGCGCCTCGGGGCGGCGCTCCGGTTCGAGCGGCGCCTAGTGGCGCTCGATTTCGGGTCCGAGCGCCTGTACGCACTCGAGTTTGAACATGACCGGATCGACCTCGGCCCGCGTGACGCGTTGATCCTGGCGACGCCCTGGTCCACGACCGCGAGCCTCGTCCCGGGCGTCCCGGCGCCGACCGGCGCCTCCGCGACAATGACCGTGCACTTCGCTCAGCCTCCGCAGCCGGGCGCGCCGGCGGTCGTGGCCGCGCTCAACGGGCCATTCGACTGGCTCTTCGCCTATCGCGATCGCTTGTCGGTCACGATCAAGGACGCTGCGGCCCGGCTTGATGCCCCACGTGATCGGGTCGCAGCCGAATGCTGGCTCGGCGTCGCGGCTCTGACTGCGCTTTCCGACTCGCTGCCGGCGTGGCGGATCGTGCCGTCGCGACGCGCGAGCTCGCTTGCGACGCCAGACGAGACCGCACGCCGCCCGCTCTGCCGGACGCTTTGGCCAAATCTCTTCCTGGCCGGCGGTCACATCGGCCGTTCGCTTCCCGATTCCATCGAAAACGCGGTGCGGTCGGGCGCGGAGGCAGCGCGGCTCGCGCTTGGCGACGAGGATATGAGGGCGCAGCAGGAGATCGGCCAAAAGGCGTAGGCGAGCTTTGGTCAACTCCGTTGAATTGGTTTGCTGCAGTGCAGCAAATGTGCTATCGTTCACTTGGGAACAAACTCGGAGATTTCCGGTGGGAACCACCTGGAAGACAAAGTGGGGGGTTCGTCGCGTCCGACGCGAAAACCCGACCATTGAAGAAGCTTTGATCGCAGCCGAGAGTCTAGCCGACGATCCGGCGCAGCGCGCGCAGATTGCGGCGTCCCTTATGGGCGTCCCGGTCGAGGAGGTGCAGGCGCTCGCACAAAAGCAGGCGGCGAGGACGCGCGGACGGGCGAGTCTGGTTACAGGCCGCACGCGCGCGGTCGTGGTCGAGTACAAGCGTCCGCGGAGCACCCGGCCGACTATCAGCTTTTCTGGCAAGCGCTGACGCATCCCCGAAGGCGAAATCCCCGGGGTGGCTCGCGCTCACAGGTTGGCGAGCGTCGCGGCCGAAGGACGCTTGGTGCGGTACTGGCTGCGCGCCGCCACGTCGGTCGATATGATCGCGACCGCAATCAGGGTCATCGTCGTCATGTCGACAAAATCGACGTTGAGGAAGCAAAGCGCGACGATCGCGCTGAAGCACGCCGCCATGAACGGAGCAAGCCGCGGCGGCGCGTGATCGAGATTGCGGAAGGCGAACCAAAAGCCGACCGCCGCCAAAACCGCGCCGACGATCCCCAGTTCGTACCAGAGCGAAAACACAAGCGCCTTCGGCGTATGCGCCGGCAGGATTGCGGCGCGAACCCCGCGGTTCACGGTTTCAAACCCGTGACCGGTGATGAGCCTTAGCTTGTCGTGGGTGAAAATGTCCGCCGCGACCGACAGGGATGCGTAAGGCGGCGGCAGCACGGCGAGCTTCGTGTGGAAAACCCAGGCGGCGACCGTCGGGGCGAAGGCCGGGATGAGCGGAGACAAAAGGATGAGCGCCGCGGCGCACCAGGCGAGCTCGCGCGCGGTGCGGTTCATGTCTGAAATCGAGAACGACAGCGCCAGATAGCCGGCAAACAGGGCGACTGTCAGCGGCCTGTAGCTGTCGATATAGGCGAACGCGAGCGAAAGGATCAGCAGCAGCCGCGCGTAGCCGTTGCGGCCGCGCGCCGCCAGGCCGCCGAGCGCCGGGAAGAGCAGAACGGCGAGAGCGACCCCGCCCGCCCGGAGGCCTCCATCGTCTGTCGCGCTAAGCAGGATGTCCGATAGCCCCTTGGCCGCCATCGTGACCATGAGCAGGACGACGCCGATCGGAAAGAGATAAAGGTCGGTGGCGCGCGCGTTGTCACGCGGCGCGGCGACCGTGAGCAGAGTCGCCGCGATCACCAGCGCGATCTTCAGCACTTGCTGCAGCGCCGATACGGCATAGGGCGTCCACAGCACGGACAACGTCGCCCAGGCGAGGACGGCGATCAGGGCGAGAAAGGCCGGGACCCGGAAGGAGCGCAAAATTCGATCGAGAAAGCCCGGTTTGGCTTCGAGCGCTGCCGCCATCAGGATCATCGCGACGCCGATGGGAAAGAACACGAAGAGCGCGAGCGGATGGACCACGACGCCGACCGGAGCGCCGACGGCGAGGACCGCGTAGCCCATGCGCGAGAAAAAGCGCGACGCATCGGCCGCGTCGTCGCGAGCGACGTTTCTCGATCGAAAATTGCCAGCCTCGAATGTCATATCCGCAAGACCGCCGCCTCCGCCTCGGTTGGCCGGCCCCTCTTTAACGTTATACGACGCCGCTGTCACAGCGAGTGTGTGAACGGCGCCACACCCTCGCTGAATTGCACAGTCGGGCAAAGGCTCCCCCTCATGCCGGCGGTCGTTGACCCTCGCTTGCCCTCGTGCGAGGGGGGCGGACGATGGATCGGCGAGAAACGAAGGCGACAAAGTGAGGGACGCTTCCATCGTCGCCGATGAGCGGCCCCACGCCCAATCCCGCGCCGGTCTCCTGACGGCTCTCGCCATCGGAGGATCGATCGCGCTCCTGGCCCTGCAGGCCGTGGCCGCCGGGCGCCTCGAGCTCGCCTTCGACGAAGCCTATTACGCCCTCTGGTCGCGTTCGCTCGCCTTCGGCTATCTCGACCATCCGCCGATGGTCGCCGTTCTCATTCGCGCCTCGACCGCCGTTTTCGGCGGCTCGGAGCTCGGCGTCCGGGCGCTGTCGCTCCTGCTGGTCGGCGCGCTCCCGGCGCTCGTCGCCGTCATCGCCTGGCGTCTCTTCCGCTCGGCCGAAACGGCGGCGCTCGCTGTCCTGTTGTGGATCGCGATGCCGCTGGTGATGGCGGGCGCGGTGTTCGCGACGCCCGACGCGCCCTTGGTCGTGTTCTGGACGCTGGGCGTCGCGGCGCTCGTCGAGCTGTGGCGAAGCGGCAAGGCGGGCTGGCTTCTCGCGATCGGGGTCGCGCTCGGGCTCATGCTGCAGTCGAAATTCACCGCCGCCTTTTTCGCCGCGGGCGTCGCCCTCGCTTTCCTGACGACGCCCTCGCTGCGGCGCTGGCTCGTCTCGCCGGCCTCCGCCGCGGCGCTCGCGATCGCGGCGGCGATTTTTGCGCCGTTCGTCGTCTGGAACGCCGGACATGGCTGGGCGACCTTCCTCAAGCAACTCGGCCGCGCGCCGCCGCACGGCTTCGAGCCATTCTACGTGCTCGAGTTCGTCGCGGCGCAGATCGGGCTCATGAACCCGCTGGTGTTCGCGCCTTTCGCCGCGGCGGTCGCGGCCGTCCCATGGCGGCGGTCCGTGCCGCCCGGCTGTGCCGACGAGGCGCGGCGCATTCTGATCTCGCACGATCGCGCCGGCCGCGATCTACTTTCTCCTGCACGCGCTCCACGACCGCGTGCAGGGCAACTGGCTCGCGCCACTGTTTCCCGCCTCAGCGATTCTTGCAGCCGACTGGGTCGCGCGCGCACGCCGCGAAGGCGCGGCGGGCGTGAAAGGCGCGATCGCGAGAGGGGCGCTGTGGGCCCCGCCGCTCGGCGTAGCCGCGATGGTTCTCGGCTTCGCCCAGGCTGAGACCGGCGTCCTGCCTCTGGGCGCGGCCGACCCGACGGCCCGGCTCGAGGGCTTTCGCGATCTCGCCCGCGACCTCGACGCGCGCGCCAAGGCCGTGAGCGCGCCTTACGTCCTGACGCAGGGCTACGCGCTGACCTCGCTGATGAGGTTCTATGGCGATCCGTCGGTCGCGGTCGTCCAGCCCGAGCAGCGGATCCGGTGGATTTTCGAGCCATCGCCGCCCGAGAGCCTGTTCGCCGGTCCCGGCCTTGCGCTGGCCGAGGCGGGCCGGCGCTTCGATCTCGTCCTCAGGATGCGCTTCCGCAGCGTCGAACTTTTGGGCGCGCTCGAGCGAAGGCGCGCCGGACAGCCGATCCAGGCTTACGAGCTCTACCGCGTCGCCGATCCCTTCGCGCCCGTGCTCGATCCCCCGTGCCCCCGCGGCGAGGTCGACCTCCGCCGGAAATGCGCGTCATGAACGAATCCGCGTTCGACCCGCTGGCCCGCCAGCGGACGCAGGCCGAAGCCCGCGCGTCCTTTCAGCGCATCGCGGGGCGCACGGAGCCCCAGCGCCTGTTCGAAACGGGCGGCCTGCGCTGGCGATTTCCGCGCTCGACGAGCCCCTGCGAGGCGGTGATCGTCAACACCGGCGGCGGGGTCGCCGGCGGCGACGCCTTGCGCGTCGAACTCGCGCTGAACGAGGGCGCGGAAGTGGCGGCGACGACGCCGGCGGGGGAGAAGATCTACCGCAGCGACGGGCCGGTGGCGCGCCTGGAGACCCATCTCTCGATCGCTCGCCGGGCGCGGCTCCTGTGGCTGCCGCAGGAGACGATCCTGTTCGACGGCGCTCGCCTCGAACGAAAGCTGCTCGTCGATATGGCTTTTGACGCCGAGCTTCTCCTGGTCGAGAGCCTCGTTTTCGGCCGCCTGGCGATGGGCGAGACCGCGATCGACGCGCGGCTCGGCGATTCCTGGCGCATCCGGCGCGACGGAAAACTCGTGTTCGCCGACGAGACCCGGCTCGACCATGCCGCCGCGGCGCTCGACCGCGTCGCGGTCGGCGCGGGCGCGCGGGCGGTCGCGACAATCATCGCCGCGGCGCCCGATGTCGAGGCGCGGCTGCCCGATTTGCGGGCGGCCCTCGAGGCGGAAAGCGAGGGGGTCGAAGCGGGCGCGAGCGCCTTCGACGGGCTCGTCGCTGCGCGCCTCGTCGCGCCGTCGCCCAGCCGATTGCGCCGAGCGCTGATCGCGTCCATTCTGGCGCTCGGCGGGGGCAAGCCGCCGCGCCTCTGGCAATAGAGGCGCAGCGGCTCCCGCCCTTCGAGGCGGTCCTTGAGGGCGAGAGCGAGAGGCTGACTGAGGACGGGTTGGGCTTCGATGGGTCGTGCCTTTGCGGCGGCCGCGGCCGACGGAATTCCCTGCGAGGAGGGAAAGAAGCAGGAATTCCGCTTCCTTTGGCCGATTCGAGGGGTTTCGATCCAGAAAAAAGCAAGCCAATACAGCCGCTTGCAAGAAAATTCCCTGTGCGGCGGAGCAGGGAATTTTTTCTCCCGCGCAGGGAATTGGCAGGGAATTTTTCCGCGACAGCAGGGAACCAGCCGCAAGGCTTACGGGCGGGAGCTTCCGCTTGCTGATTCACTCGATTTTCAGAAAGCCCCAAAGCCACGCTCTGAAAACGAACAAGAACGTCCGTCTCTTGCAGAACCATCCAAACAGCGAGGAGAGCTCATGAATCTGACCCCCCGGGAAAAAGACAAGCTGCTCGTCGCCATGGCGGCGATGGTGGCGCGGCGGCGGCTCGAGCGCGGCGTCAAGCTCAACCACCCCGAGGCGGTCGCCCTAATCACCGATTTCGTCGTCGAGGGGGCGCGCGACGGCCGTTCGGTGGCGGAGCTGATGGAGGCGGGCGCCCATGTGCTGACCGCCGACCAGGTGATGGACGGCGTCGCCTCGATGATCGCCGAGATCCAGGTCGAGGCGACCTTTCCCGACGGGACCAAGCTCGTCTCCGTCCATCATCCGATCCGCGGCGCCGACGATCGGCGCATCCCCGGCGAGGTTCTGGCCGAGCCCGGCGAGATCGCGATGAACGAGGGCCGCGAGACGGTCACGCTCGAAGTGTCCAATTCCGGCGACCGGCCGATCCAGGTCGGCTCGCACTATCATTTCTTCGAGACCAACCCGGCGCTGAAATTCGAGCGCGGACGCGCCAAAGGCTTCCGGCTCGACATCCCGGCGGGAACCGCGATCCGCTTCGAGCCCGGCCAGAGCCGCGAGGTGCGGCTGGTCGCGCTCGCCGGAAAGCGCGAGGTTTTCGGCTTCCGCCAGGAGGTGATGGGGAAGGTGTAACCCGTGCCTTACTCGCCGATCCTCCTAAGCGTAAGGAAGGAGGTGTCGGTGACCCTGAAAGCGCGCGTGGAGCACGACTTCGGCGAAGCGACCGTCACCAGCAAAGGCCAGATCACGGTGCCCAACGAATTGCGCAAGGCGCTGCTCTCGGCGGCGACCGGCTTCGTTCGCCAGCCCCGGACGAGTCGGGCTCGAAGCGCGAAGCGGCGCGGATCGTCGATTTCGCCCGCGCCAACGCCTTCCGCGCCGGGAGCGGGCATCGATCTCGACAAGACGATCGACGAAGCATCACGCTCGCCATGGAGGAGCGCGACCGAAGAAGCGGCGGCGGATGATCGGCCTCGACACGAATGTCCTGTACGCCTGTTCGTGAGGACGATCGCGCAAGCGAGCGCGCGCGCCGCTTCGACGCCGGACGGCCGACGAGCTCGCCTCGTCAGCCCGATTGTGCTTCCGGATGGCTGGACGCTGATAGAAGTCAAGCGAAGCGGCGCGAACCGCGCGTCTGATCGAGGAAGTCTTCGATGGACGATCTTGAGATTCCTTCGCAGCGCCGCGAACGCGCGCTCGCCGCTTACCGCGCCGGCAAGGCTCGATTTCCCCGACTATTTCCTCGCCGAGATCAACGCCGACTGGTGCGCCTCGACGGCCACGTTCGACCGCCGCGCTCAGTTCCCAACCTTTCTCCCGTGCCGTGAGCAACCCATGACAACCTCCCTCCCCCGCGCCGCCTACGCCGACATGTTCGGCCCGACGACCGGCGACCGCCTCCGGCTCGCCGACACCGAGCTCGTGATCGAGATCGAGAAGGATTTCACGACCTACGGCGAGGAGGTGAAGTTCGGCGGCGGCAAGGTGATCCGCGACGGCATGGGGCAATCGCAGACGACGCGCGCGAGAGGCGCGGTCGACACCGTCATCACCAACGCCGTCATCCTCGACCACTGGGGGATCGTGAAGGCCGACGTCGGGGTCAAGGACGGGCTCATCGCGGCGATCGGCAAGGCGGGCAACCCCGACATCCAGCCGGGCGTGACCATCGTCGTCGGGCCGGGCACGGAAGTCATCGCGGGCGAAGGCAAGATCCTGACCGCCGGCGGGTTCGACACCCACATCCATTTCATCTGCCCGCAGCAGATCGAGGAGGCGCTGATGTCGGGCGTGACTTCCATGCTCGGCGGCGGCACGGGGCCGGCGACCGGAACATTCGCCACCACCTGCACGCCCGGCCCCTGGCACATCGCCCGCATGATCGAGGCGGCCGACGCCTTTCCGATGAACCTCGGCTTCGCCGGCAAGGGCAACGCGTCAAAACCGGCGGCGCTGGTCGAACAGGTGAAAGCGGGGGCATGCGCGCTGAAACTGCACGAGGACTGGGGAACCACCCCGGCCGCGATCGACTGCTGCCTTTCCGTCGCCGACGATTACGACGTGCAGGTGATGATCCATACCGACACGCTGAACGAATCGGGCTTCGTCGAGGACACGATCAAGGCGTTCAAGAACCGCACCATCCACGCCTTCCACACCGAGGGCGCGGGCGGCGGCCACGCGCCCGACATCATGAAGGTGGCGGGCCTCGCCAACGTGCTTGCCGTCCTCCACCAACCCGACGCGGCCCTACACGAAGAACACGCTCGACGAGCATCTCGACATGCTGATGGTCTGCCATCACCTGGACAGCACGATCCCCGAGGACATCGCCTTCGCCGAGAGCCGCATCCGCAAGGAGACGATCGCCGCGGAAGACATTCTGCACGATCTCGGCGCGCTCTCGATGATGTCGAGCGATTCGCAGGCGATGGGTCGGGTCGGCGAGGTGATCATCCGCACCTGGCAGACGGCCGACAAGATGAAGCGCCAGCGCGGCGCGCTTGCCGGCGACGGAACCCGGAACGACAATTTCCGCGCCAAGCGCTATGTGGCGAAATACACCATCAATCCCGCCATCGCGCACGGCGTGTCGAAGCACATCGGCTCGGTGGAAAAGGGCAAGCTCGCCGACCTCGTGCTCTGGACGCCCGCCTTCTTCGGGGTGAAGCCGGACCTCGTCATCAAGGGCGGCGCGATCGCCGCCGCCGCGATGGGCGACCCCAACGCCTCCATCCCCACCCCGCAGCCGATCCACTACCGGCCGATGTTCGGCGCGTACGGGGGCGCGCGGCTCGGCGACGTCGCTGACCTTCGTGTCGGAGGCCGCCGCATCGGGCAGGCTGGCGCGGAAGCTCAAAGTGCAGAAGCGCCTCGTCGCGGTCGAGAACACGCGCGGGGGCCTGCGCAAGAAGAGCATGGTCCACAACGGCGCGACGCCGAACATCACGATCGACCCGGAGACCTACGCCGTGACGGCGGACGGGGAACTGCTCGTCTGCGAGCCGGCGGAGACGTTGCCGATGGCGCAGAGGTATTTTTTGTTTTGATCCGGGCCAACCCCCGCTTGAGGAATTCTGGTATCCGCTTGCGCTCAGTTGAACCGTGGCAAAGCCTTCGCCGACGGCCATGCGGCAAATTGTCCGCACGTGTGGTTGCAGTTCGTCCTCGCACGAGATCATCGCCGCGGAGTAATCAAGACGTCGCCATCGTCCGGGACTTTCACTCGCGCGAAGGTGGGAACGGATCATGTCGCACGCGGAAGTTCATTATGTTCATCGTGCGGGCTGGCTCCGTGCGGCGGTGCTCGGCGCGAACGACGGGATCATTTCGACGGCGAGCCTGGTCGTCGGCGTCGCAGCCGCCGCCAGCGACCGCGGCGCGATCCTGACGGCCGCCTTCGCTGGCTAGGCTGCGGGCGCGATGGCGATGGCGGCGGGCGAATTTGTTTCCGTCAGCTCCCAGGCCGATTCGGAAGCCGCAGACATTAGGCGCGAAGAGCGCGCGCTCAAGGAGGAGCCTGAGGCCGAGATGCTCGAGCTCGCGAAGATCTATGAAAACCGGGGCCTTCGCCCTGAGTTGGCTCGGCAGGTCGCGGAGCAATTGACGGCACGGGACGCCCTCTCCGCGCATGCCCGCGACGAGCTCGGACTCACAGAAGCAACGGGAGCCAATCCCCTTCTGGCGGCAGCCGCGTCGGCGGTCGCCTTTTCGTTTGGCGCCGCGATGCCAGCGCTCGTCGTCGTGCTGGCGCCGCGTGAGAAGACCATCGCCGCGGTCTCGATCGCCGCTTTGACATTCCTCGTCGCCCTGGGGGCGCTCGGCGCTTGGCTCGGCGGCGCGCGGATTGTCAAGCCTGCGCTCCGGGTCGGGTTCTGGGGCGCGCTGGCGATGGCGGTGACGGCGGGGATCGGCACGCTCGCTGGCAAGGTGCTGTAGCCCGCCAGCGGGAGGCGGGTTGGGGGGAACCATCCGATCGGGAGCCCTCCGGCCTGTAACAACCGTCCCCACGATTTCAGCGAGAGCTGCCTCGCAACTCCAAAGCTGTTGAACAGGACGAACGGCGGGGTGCGGTCTCGGGAGGATGGAGGCGATACCGTTGTGCGCAAAGCTGGTCTCGGCTGCGGTCGCCGTCCCGGGAGCGATGTCCGTCGCCACCGGAGCGATCGCCGCGGCTCCGCCTCGGTGGGAAAGAACCAACGCCGCTGGACTGGGTCAGAACGTGGCAATCGCAGTGTGTCTGCCCACAGAGGAAGAAATCGTGTGCGTCGGCGTCGGCTGTCGAAAGAAGGGGGGGCTACAATTTCGTTGAAATGATTACTGGCGATTGGCTGGAAGGGCCGACGCGATTGAGCGCGGGCGCGCACGTCACCACGACCGTCATGAGTGTCGACCGGCGCGCGTCCCGCGCAATGAACGTGCCGGTGTCCCGGGGCCCGATCCTCGGGGCGTTCCTTTGGCGGCTCGACCGGCATGAGAATGAGAGCCTACGAGTCCAGGCTTTGACATCAGGCTATGAGGCGGATTTTCCTCTCGCCGGGTTTCGACGCGCGCACCGGATGCTCCGACACATTTGCGCCGCCGAACGGGGCGCGTCGTAGGCGCCCTTGCGGCGGAGGGATGACAAGGCTTCCTCAGCATGCTCGGCGACCGGCGGCGGCTTGCCGTCCCTGATGTCCGGGAGCCACCGCGGCGACCGCCCCGCGGCGATCCTCGTCGACGCCTGCTGCGCCGTGATGATCTGCATCAATACAAATGCGCCGTCGTCGGTTACTAAGGCGACGCCCAGAAATACGTGAATCCGGATTCGATGTTTAACTGGACTGTCGCGTTGATGGATTCATGTTCGCGAGGACATCGGTTATGTTTGGTAAATGATAGACGAATCACCCGTTCGTATCCGGTATGAAGCCGTTCGTTCCTCGCTGGATGAGCGAGGTCGACGTTTGGCCGCCGCGGCGGAGGCGAAGGCGGCGGGTTACGGCGGGATCGCGGCGACCGCGCGCGCGACGAAGGTCGCGCGAAGTACGATCGGACGCGGTCTGAAAGACCTGCGCGATCCCGCTTCGTTGACCGGGAAGATACGCCGCGCGGGCGGGGGCAGTCCTCGGTTGACGACCAAGGACCCGACTCTTTTGGAAGACCTTCAAGGATTGCTCGAGCCCGCGACGATGGGTGATCCGATGCGACCGCTGCGATGGGTCTCCAAGAGCCATGAGAAGTTGGCGACGGTGCTTCGCGGGATGGGTCACAAAGTGAGTTCCTCGAGCATTCCCAAACTTCTGGCGGAGCTGAAATATTGTCGCCATTTCAACCGCAAGACCAAGGAAGGGAGCAGCCATGCCGATCGCGACGCCCAGTTCGAATACATCAACGCCAAGGTGAAAGCGTTCCAGGCCGCCGATCAACCCGTGATTTCCGTCGACACGAAGAAGAAAGAGTGGATCGGCGAATTCAAGAATGGCGGCAGCGACTATGGGCCCCAGGGCAAGCCGATCGAGGTCAACACTCACGACTTCGAGGATGCGGAACTGGGCAAGGTCATCCCCTTTGGAGTCTACGACATCGGCGCCAACGAGGGCTATGTCAGTTTGGGGATCAACCATGACACCGGACAGTTCGCCGTCAACGGCGTTCGCCTCTGGTTGGATCGGATGGGCCGCGGACGTTATACCGCGATGACCCGATTGATGATTGCGGCCGATGGAGGGGGTTCGAATGGTTCGCGGCTTCGGCTCTGGAAGGTGGCCCTTCAACAACTCGCCGACGAAACAGGCCTGACCTTACACGTCTGCCATTATCCGCCCGGCACTTCCAAGTGGAACAAGATCGAGCACCGGATGTTCTGCCACATCACCCAGAACTGGCGTGGAACGCCGCTCACAAGCGTTATCGTCGCGATCGAACTGATCGCGAACACCACAACCAAGACCGGCCTGACGATCCGCTGCGAACTCGATGCCCACGCCTATCCAAAAGGCATCAAAGTCTCCGACGAGGAAATGGCGACCCTCAACATAACCCGTGATCCCTTTCATCCCGAATGGAACTACGCTATCGCGCCGAGAAATTCGACCTGATGCGATAGTTTTTGGGCGTCGCCTAAGTTCGCTCCCGCGACCCGAGGTCAATCGGCAATGGCTAACTTGGTGAGTTCGCCCGCTCGCGTCGCCGGCTCTCGCGGCGAGGCGGCGCTGAGCGAAAGGCTCTTGCGCCGGGCGCTGTTTGTCATCGCGGTCGCCGGCCTCCTGCTCGGGCTGCTCGCCTGGGGATGGGGCGGAAGCGACTTGGCGGACTGGTGCTGGGCGGGCGGCACGGCTCCCGTCGTTATCGGCCTGCTCGTCTCGATGATCCGAAACTTCCTGGCCGGGCGGCTGGGCGTCGACGCGGTCGCCTTCGTTTCCATGTCCGGCGCGCTTGCCCTCCGCCAGTATCTCGCCGGGATCGTCATCGCGGTCATGTACGCGGGCGGCAATATTTTGGAGGATTTCGCCGTCGCGCGAGCGGAGCGGGATCTCAGATCGCTGATCGATCGCGCGCCGAAGATCGCCCATCGCAGGACCGGCTCGACCATCGAGGACGCGCCGATCGATGAGGTCGCCGTCGGCGACGCCATCCTGGTGCGCGCTGGAGAGGTGATTCCGGTCGACGGCGTGATTATGAGCCCGCTCGCTGTGCTCGATGAGGCCGCCGTGACCGGAGAGCCGATCCCCGTGAGCCGTCGGGCGGGCGAACTGGCGCGCAGCGGCTCGGTGAATGCGGGAGAGATGTTCGAGCTTCGAGCCTCGACGACGGCGACCGAGAGCACCTACGCCGGGATTATCCGCATGGTGAGCGCCGCGCAAGCGGCCAAGGCGCCCTTCGTGCGCATGGCCGACCGCTTTGCGCTGCTATTGTTGCCCGTCACACTCATTGTCGCAGGCGGGGCGTGGTGGTTCTCGGGCGATCCGATCCGCGCGCTTGCGGTGCTGGTAGCCTCGACGCCATGCCCGCTCATTCTCGCTGCGCCTGTCGCTTTCATCGCCGGGGTCGCGCAAGCCGCAAGACGCGGAATTCTCATCAAAGGCAGCGGGCCGCTCGAGGCGCTGGCGCGAGTGCACACGGTGATGTTCGACAAGACGGGCACGCTCACCGTTGGCGGGGCGCGGCTCGTCGCCATCGAGGCAGCTCCCGGACAGAGCGCGGACGAAATCCTGAGGCTGGCCGGTTCGCTGGAACAGGCCTCGCATCACGTCGTGGCGGCGACCGTGGTCGAGGCGGCCATCGCGAAAGGGCTCAAGCTCTCGATCCCTTCGGATGTGCGCGAGACGATGGGTTCCGGCCTGGAGGGCGTCGTCGATGGGAGAAGGGTGCGGGTCGGATCGCGCCAATTGGTCTATGGCTCCGCCAAGCCGGAGAATTGGGCGGCGCGAGCTTCGCGGCGAGCGTCGTGGCGGTCGGCGCTCAGTGTATTCGTCGCTGTCGACGGCCGAGCGCTTGGGGCCATCCTGCTTGCGGACGAGCTTCGCCGCGAAGCGCCGCGGGCCGTCCAAGCGCTTCGAGCAGCCAGCGTATCGCGGATTGTCATGGTGACTGGCGATCACGCCGACGCCGCCGAGACGATCGGCGCTGCGCTTGATCTTGACGCGGTCCTCTCTGACCGTGAGCCGGCCGACAAAGTCGACGCTGTGGCGTCAGAACAACGCCGACATCCGACGGTCATGGTCGGCGACGGGATCAACGATGCGCCAGCCCTGGCTGCCGCCAATGTCGGCGTGGCGATGGGCGCACGAGGAGCAAGCGCATCATCCGAAGCTGCCGACGTGGTGATCCTCGTGGACCGGCTTGACCGCGTGTCGGAGGCGGTCGCGATTGCAACACGCACTCATCGCATCGCCCTTCAGAGCATCATTGCGGGCATGGGCATGTCGGCTTTGGCGATGGGTTTTGCCGCAGTGGGTTACTTGCCTCCGATCGCCGGCGCACTGACGCAAGAAGTTATCGACGTCGCCGTCATTGTCAATGCATTGCGCGCATTGTCTCCCGGACGCACATCAAGTCGGCAAAAAATGCCAGAAGGGGCCGCCGCCTCGCTGCGCCTGGATCACGAGCGCGTTGAAGCCGCGCTTGATCATCTGCGAGAGATCGCCGACGCGCTCGACCATTCCGACGCCGATCATGCGGCGAAGCTAATCTTGGAGGCGGATGAGCTAGTCGAGCGGCAGATCGTCGAGCACGAACGCCAGGATGAACGCGCTGTCTACCCGCAGGTCGGCAAATTCCTTTTCGATCGTCACGGACTCGGGGCGATGAGCAGAGCCCACCGGGAGATCATCCACTTGGCGCGGCTCCTTCGACGGCTCGCCGAAGGCCTCTCGTCCGTTGAAATCGATCGGTACTTGATCAGGGATGCGCAGCGTATAATTGAATTGATCGAGGCGCTCGTGCGCATCCACAATGCTCAAGAAGAAGATATTTACGAGCATGCGACCGGGACGTGAGCGCTTCGGGCGTTCGGCGCTAGAGAGCGGTATCCGAACGGACTGAATTGGTTGGGGGATTTTCGAATCAGTTAGTTTCTGATTGATCATTCACGCCGCGAGAAGGAGGCGGCGGGGATGGCTCTTTCCGACGATCTTCGCAAGCGCGTGGTGGAGGCGGTGGTCTTGGGCGGGTTGTCGCGCAATCAGGCGGCCGCGCATTTCAAAGTGAGCGTAGCGAGCGCGGTGCGCTGGGTGAAGCGGTTCAAGACCACGGGCGAGATTTCGCCGGCGCCGTCTGGGGGCGACCGCCGCTCCGGCCGGATCGAGTCGCATCGCGACTATCTCTTGGGCCTGATCCGGCGCATGCCGGACATCACGCTGCTCGAGATCCAGGAGCGGCTGATCGCCAATTGCGGCGAGCGCTTTGCGGTCTCCGTGCTATGGCGTTTCTTCGACCGTCACGAGATCACCTTTAAAAAAAACAGCGCATGACGAGGAACAACAACGCGAGGACGTGCACAGTCGACGCCGGGAATGGTTCGCAGGACAGCTCGATCTCGATCCGACGAAACCCGTTTTCATTGACGAGACCGGAGCCTCCACCAATCTCGCGCGCAAATACGGACGTAGCCGGCGCGGGCGCCGCTTGCGGGCGGCCATCCCGCACAGTCACTATAAAACGGTGACTTTGGTCGCCGGCCTTCGCCTTCGCGGCCTGACGGCGGCAAACACTTTCGACGGACCGATCAACGCCGCCCTGTTCGAGGATTGGGTGGAGACATGCCTCGTCCCCACACTCTCGCCCGGGGAGATCGTCGTCATGGACAATCTCCCGGCTCACAAGGGGCCGCGGGTCGAGCAACTCATCAAGGCGGCGGGCGCGGAGTTGCGATATCTCCCAGCCTACAGTCCTGATATGAACCCCATCGAAAAAGCCTTCTCCAAGCTCAAAGCCTTCCTGCGCAAACTCGCCGAACGGACCGTCGCGGGTCTGATCCGCGCGCTCGAAACCTGCGCCGAAATCTTCAAGCCCTCAGAATGTATAAATTACTTCAAATCCTGCGGTTATGAGCACGATACAGGATGATCGGATTCTGCTCTAATTCCTCGGGAACTCCCGCCAGCGCATGCCCTCGATGACGCGCTCGCGCTGGGCGAGATATTTGGGGTTGTCGCTCACCGCGCCCTCCCGGTAGCGCTTGATGCTGAGTTCGGCGCAAGGGTCAATCCTGCCCCGGTCTCGAGCCGCGCTTCGTCGGTTCGTCCGGCAAGGGCGAAGGCGGCGGCGTAATGGAAGCGAGCGGGTATTTTAGGTTCGCCTCGACCGACTTCCGCAGCCAGGCGATCGCTTTCGCGTCGGCGCCGAGGAGAGGAGCTTGGCGTTCCCGAGAAAGGCCTACCAGACATAAGCTCCGACATAAGCAGGTCTGCTCCGATCTAGGTTCGCGGCGACGTTCGTGCAATCCGACACGGGTCGAAGCAGCGGGCCATACCCCATCCGGCCCTTCGGGCCACCCCCCGGGTCCAAGCCCGGGGGCTGGGGAAGGAGAGCGCCCGGCGCCTTGTCACGCAGACGTCAGCCTCGCCCGTCGAAAAAAGTCTTGAACGACACGCGTTTCGCGGCCAAAGGTCGCGCACCGGAATCCAGGCGCGTTCGGGCAGAAAGAACGGCTGTGTCAGAATCCGGCAGTCGATGGGAAAGTCCTCGCGGTCTTCGACCGCTTCGTGTAGCGCGCGATCCGCGCGCGCATCTCGCGAGCGTCGCCGCGCCGTTCTGCTCGCCGAACATCTCCCAGGCCAGCGAGCAGGGCAGAATTGTCGCGTGCGCAAGCCAGCCGCCGCCGACGATGAAGTTGCGGGGCGCGTGCAGCTTGAACAGGAACAACTCACCCGGTTCGAGCGCCCGGAACGATCGATTCGACGGCCACCGGAAGTTGACCTCGGTCAGATGAGGCGCCGCGCGGAGATGGGCGAACCAATCGCCGTCCGTCACCGCAACGACCAGCTTGACGCCCATCTCCCGCCCCTTACGGATGAGGATAGGCCGGTTTTCGGCGGCGGGAAGTGGATACAGGTTCGAGCGGCGGCGTTCGCTCTGAACTGGAACGTCATTCGAGGCCGCTTCGCGGCGCCTCAGGACGAGGGCGCATGCGCACGATCGCAAAGAGGGCGACGCCGAAGGTTACTTTCAACCGTGGAGACCTGCGCCGTGACGGCGGACGGCGAGCCGCGACAAATGCCCTCGTCCTGAGGCGCCCCGAAGGGGCCTCGAAGGACGACTTCAGAGGGCGCCTCCCCGAGCGCGCGTTTCGCCAGGGCGCACGAGGGCCAAGAGGTCGCTACGCGCGGAGCTGGAGCGTCCTTCGAGGCCGCTTCGCGGCGCCTCAGGACGAGGACGGATGAGCACCATCGCAAAAAGCACGACGCCGAAGATCGCGTTCGACCCCGAGACCTACGCCGTGACGGCAGACCGCGAGTAACCAACCGCCCTCGTCCTGAGGCGCCCGAAGGGGCCTCGAAGGACGACTCCAGAGCGCGCCGCCCCGCTCAGACAGTCGCTTTCGGCTTGCGTTTCGCCAGGGCCACAAGCGCTGCGAAATCGCCGCGCATGTAGGCTTCCTTCTTCGCCCGCGACCAGCCCTTGATGCGTCGTTCGGCCGCTACTGCGTCGGCGATGCGCTCGTAATGCTCGGAATGGATCAGCGTCACCGGGCGGCGGCGGAAGGTATAGAAACCGGCGTCGAGCCCTTGCGCATGTTCGCTGACGCGCTCTTCAACGAAACGCCGGGTGATCCCAGTGTAGAAGCTGCCGTCGGCGCACCGCAAAATATAGATCGATGCGCCATTCACAGACGGCTCCTCGCGGAAGTAACGCCGCGAGGTTACGGCGGTCGCCAGGAGCGTTCAACGGTCGCATCCTGAGAGGCGCGGCGCCCTTCGCCCTGAACTGGAACTTCCTTCGAGGCCGCTTCGCGGCGCCTCAGGACGAGGGCGGAGGAGCGACGATGAGGACCCCGCCGCTACTCGTCGCCGAGGAAATGCAAAATCGCGAAGTTGAACTGGTCCGGGTCCTGCAGGAAGGCGAAATGGCTGACGTTCGGAAGGATCAGGAGACCGGCGTGCGGGATGGTCGCCGCGATATATTCGGTGTGCGGGCGCTTGATCGCCTCGTCGTGGTCGCCGTCGACGACCAGGATGGGCGTGTCGATCGTCTTGAGCTCGGCGTCGGTCCAGTTCGGCTGGTCCGCCCACATCTTGCTGATCTGATCGACGAAGGCGTCGTATTCCTTGGGCGTCGCCGATTTCGCCGCGTATTCGTGGCCGGCCCGCTCGATAAAGGCGGCGAAGGTCGGGTTCTTCTCGACCCCCTCGACGACACCCGAGGTGACCGTGTTGGCGGCGAATGCGAACACCTTGCCGACCCGGTCCTTGTGGCGCAGCGCGAGATCGATGCCGAGGATGCCGCCGTCGCTCCAGCCGACGATGTCGGCCTTCTGGATCTTCAGCGCGTCCATCAACGCCACGACGTCGTCGGCCATCAGGTCGTAGCCGTAGGGCCGTGCGTCGCGGGTGCTGCTTCCGTGTCCGCGGCTGTCCATCAGGATGACGGTGTGGCGCCCCTCCACCGCAGGAACCTGGTTGCCCCAATAGTCGGTATTGGCGAGGCCGCCGTGCAGGAAGATCACCGGCGAGCCATGGCCGTAGATCGCATAGTGGATCTTGATGCCGTTGGCTTCGGCCTCGCCGGTGCGGTCGGTCGCGATCGGCGCCGGGGTCGGCGGCAGAGTCTCCCACCGCTCCGCCGCGCAGGCGGGCAGAGCGACGAGGGCGAAGAGGGCGGCGAGGGCGAAATGGCGCATCGGCTCCTCCGGTCATCGGTTCGATCTCGTTATCAGCCTCCCACCATTCTGCGGTCCAGGCAACCGGCAAACCGCCCCTCGACGCGAGCCCGACGCGGCAGCGGACCTGGCTGCTCCGTCACCCCTCCACCTCGACGCCATTCTCGGCGCACCATTCCCGCAACGCCTTTTCCTTCGCCTCGGCCTCGTAGGCGTACGAGCTCTCCAGGGCGCCGATGCGGACGAGAAAATCCTTGAATCGCCAATAGGCGCCCTTGCGGGAAAAGATCGCGGCGATCTCGTCGTAGCGGTCGCCGAGCCGTTCGGCGGCGAAGCACATCACGAGCCGCGTGCCGAGATCGAGGTCGCGCGGGTTCGGCAGGGCGACGTATTTCCGCCCGTCGTCGATGTCCTCGGGCGGGCCCTCGCCTTCTTCGTCCCAATCGCTGCGCATGTGAACCGCGCCGGTTTCCCGGCACACCCACACGCCGTTGCCGAACTCTTCGCTCATGCTCAAGAATTCGAATGCGTCGAGAATTGCGCTCCAGGCGACAGGCATCGGCGCCTTCCCACTCACGCTGGAGACCGCAGTCGACCATGCGACCTCCCCTCTTGTCCAGTAGCGACGTCCCCGCGTCGCATCGCCCGATTGAAAAATAACAAAAGCCACCTACCTATCGGACCGTCATACCATATCAATCTGTCTTAATCCGGAACTCCGCATGCCCACGCTTTTCGACCCTCTGACAATCGGCGACATGACGGTCCCGAACCGCATTTTCATGGCGCCGCTCACGCGCAACCGTTCGACCGGCCCAGGCCGCGTTCCGAACGCCATGATGCGCGACTGTTACGCCCAGCGAGCCTCCGCCGGCCTCATCATCTCCGAAGCGACGTCGGTGACCCCGACGGGAGTTGGCTATCCGCACACGCCAGGAATCTGGTCCGACGAGCAGGTGGGAGACTGGCGCGCCGTCACCGATGCGGTCCACGCCGCCGGCGGGCGCATGTTTTTGCAGCTCTGGCATGTCGGGCGCATTTCTGACCCGAGCTATCATGACGGAGCGCCCCCTGTCGCGCCAAGCGCCATCGCGCCGAAGGGCAATGTCAGCCTGCTGCGGCCCCAGCGCCCCTATGCCGTCCCGCGCGCGCTCGAGCCGGACGAAATTCCGGGCATCGTCGAAGCCTTCCGAAAAGGCGCGGAGAACGCCAAGGCCGCGGGGTTCGACGGGGTCGAGATCCATGGCGCGAACGGCTATCTGCTCGACCAGTTCCTGCAGGACAGAACAAACAAGCGGACGGACCGCTACGGCGGCCCGATCGAGAATCGCGCCCGGCTGATGCTGGAGGTGGCGGACGCCGTCGTCTCGGTTTGGGGCCCCGGTCGGGTCGGCGTGCATCTCTCGCCGCGCGGCGACATGCACGACATGGGCGACAGCGATCTTCCGGCGACCTTCGGCTATGTCGCGCGCGAGCTCGGCAAGCGGAAAATCGCCTTCCTCTGCGCGCGCGAATTGGCCGCCGGGCCGCGTCTCGGGCCGACGCTCAAGGCGGCCTTCGGCGGCGTTTATGTCGCCAACGAGGGATTTGCCCGCGAGAGCGCGGAAGCCGCCCTCGCCGCCGGCGAAGCCGACGCCGTCGCCTTCGGCAAGCTCTTCATCGCCAACCCGGATCTGCCGCGGCGCTTTGCGCTGGGCGCCGCGCTCAACCGCTGGAACGCCGAGACCTTCTACACCGACGGTCCAGGCGGGTACACGGATTATCCTGCCTCGGGCGAGCAGGCTGCGGCCGAGTAGACTCGGCGCTCGGGGCGCGCGATTTGGCGGCGGCGAGCCAGCGCGCCGCAGGCAAGGCTCGGCGCCCAACCGCCGCCCTCGCGCGACGTTGCGCTTTTGCAAGCCGGCGTCGATTCTCCCGCAGCCAAAGAAAGACCGACAATTCGTTGACAACGGTTGAGCCTTTGTACTATATTTGTTCTCGCGACCCGTCCTGAAGGAGGAGGCCGAGTGTCCGGTTCCTTCGAAGCCATTCCGCCTGCCGGAACATGCAGGCGTTTGGTCGGGCTGCGGCGCGTGGCGCGCCTGGCGAAGGGCGGGCGGAAAGAGCCGTTCGTTGCTCTCTCGAACTGTGGCGTTTTGGCCGGGGTCGCGGCGCCGGAGGGCCCAACGGCAAAACGGGCTCGCCGAGAAATGGCGCCGCAACGGCTTGAAAAGGTTGAATCCGCGCCGGGAAATGGTATGGCCCCGGCAGCCCTGGAGCCCCAATATCTGGTAGCGGGCCGTGCCGCGACCGTCGTCCAGAAGACCCTTCGCCTCTTGCCGGACGGCCGGGTCGACGGGCGCCGCCAGCAGCACGCATGTCTTGGCGTCGCCCCGGGCGCAGCGCAGCCTTTCGATCCCGCGCCGCCTGATCCGTCTTCCGACCTGATCCGGCGCGAGGAATCCCTGCGCCCTCTCGTCGACGCCCTCCGCACGCTGCTCGAGAAGGCGAGGGCCGCTGCTCGCGGCTTACGTCTGGCGCGCCGGCGATCTGGCGGCGAAATCGCGCATCGACGCGTGATCGTCCGACCGGCCTCGGCGCCCCGGGGCGCGAATTCCCTTGATCGGCAGGCGGCGCTATTGTTCGAATGAGCGGCGGCTCGGGAGGCAGACGTGGAAAAAGCGGAAACGATCGGCGGCCGGGTCAGCGTCGCATGCGCCGACGGAATCGCCGAGGTGCGCCTCGACCGACCTGAAAAGCTCAACGCCCTCGATTCCGCCATGTTCGAGGCGCTGATCGAGGCGGGCGAGCGGCTCGGCCGCCGCAAGGACGTGCGCGCGGTCGTCCTGCACGGCGCGGGGCGCGGCTTTTCCGCCGGCCTCGACATGCAGAGTTTCGTCTCGCTGGCCTCGGGGAGGCGAGACGGCCTGCTCGCCGATCTGACGCAGCGCACGCACGGGGAGGCCAATGCGCCGCAGCGGGCGGCGCTGGTTTGGCGCGACCTCATGGTACCGGTGATCGGGGCGATCCACGGGGTCGCCTTCGGCGGCGGCTTGCAAATCGCGCTCGGCGCCGACCTCCGCTATGTCGCGCCGGACGCGCGCCTCTCGATCCTCGAGATCAAGTGGGGCCTCGTGCCGGACATGGGCGGGATCGCGCTGATGCGCGAGCTGGCGCGCGCCGACGTCGTGCGCGAGCTCGCCTTCACCGGCCGCGAGTTTTCTGGCGCGGAGGCAGTGGCTTACGGTTTCGCCACCGCCGTCCACGCCGACCCGCTCGGAGTTGCGCGCGAGACCGCCCGCACGATCGCCTCGAAAAGCCCGCACGCGGTGCGGGCCCTGAAGCGGCTCCTCAACGCCTCGGCCGACCTCGACAGGGCCGCGATTCTCCTTGCCGAATTGAAAGAGCAGGCGGCGCTGATCGGCGCGCCGAACCAGATCGAGGCGATCCGCTCGGGCGTCGAGAAGCGCCCGGCGCGGTTCGTCGATCCGGACTGAGGGCGGCCGGCTTTCGAGTTTCCCATGCGCGCAACACAAAACCCTCCGCGGCGGAGGCGCGGAGGGTTTTGTCTTGGTTCGGGGGCCCGATACCAGCGTTATTTTACGCCTTTGAAATGCAGACTGAGAATGATGAGATATTCTTCACCGATGGCGGTGGAACGCGGTTCGTGATTGTTGATTCCGCTATGCGGAGGTTCCACGCCTCCCGACCTAGCTAATTTAATTAAATCAAATGATTGCTAGAGGAGGACCGAACCCGGATGGAGAGATCGACTAGAGATCGAGGGCGATCCGCGGGCAGCGCACCACGGGCGGAATTCGCGAGAGCAGCGAGCGCTCGCAGCTCATTCGACGCCGGAAACTGGGACCGCTCACTGGCGCAATTCATTATTTGTGTCTGTTACTCGCTGGACAAGTAGCCCGGACACGATATTCGTCTCACGCTTGAGAGCACCGCCGCGGCTGCGCCGGCCGGGCGCCGAGCGGCCAAACGGAGAAGGCGACTGGCGCCCGAGTTGCAGCAATGGGCCGCCTAATGCGAACGAGGCCGATCAATTAACGCTGGTGATGGCGTAGTGAGCCGTAGAGGGCTGCTGTTTTGTGCCCGTGAATACCATCGATTTGCTGCAACGCCCGTCGCACCCCGGCCGGCTATGACTCCGAAGCCACTGTCGCGCGCCGTTGCGTAGCGGTCGCGGCAGGGCCAGCGCATCCTTGGTCGGGGCAGTGAGCCACGCTTCGGGGTCGGCCAAACTATTTCCTGATTACGCGGCAACGTCAGCCGGCTTGAGGAGCCGATAAGGCATGGGCGCGGTTCTGAGTGCCACAAAAGCGAGACGCGGAATCATGGCGGCGAGATCGTATCTGTGGTTGAACCGATATTCGAACTCCGCGAGATAGCGCGGAACATGCTTGGAACGTACGGCTCGATAGGTTCCGACCAAAGCCGCCTTGATGTTGCCCAGCGCCGTGTTGACCCACTTGAAGGCGGGCGTTTTGGCGGCTCGCGGGCCTGCGCCGGTCTTGATCGCGGTGTGGGTGCATCCGACGTCGGAGACGGCCGCGAAACACGCAAGACCGTTGGTCAAGACTTGGGCGTCGGGGGCGAGCGCGGTAGCGGCGAGCTTGCGGATCGCGACAAGGCTGAACCTAGAAACGGCAGTTGGAGACCCATAAATCGTATAACACGTTGAATCATCTGGTATTTCTGGCAATTATCTCAAACGCGGAGCAGTTGACGGTAGTTCAGCAATTTCAATAGCTTACGCGCCAACTGCCGTTTCTAGGCTGAACGCTTTGACAGGCCGCAGGATGATCTGATCGGGTTTTCCGTCTTCCGTTGTGGCGACCGCCGCCACGAACGGCGTCTTGCCCTTGGCCCCCTTCCGCGCCGGCCAGGACGAGCGCCGCCGATGGAGGCGTCGTCCATTTGGACGGCGCCTCTCAATCGCTTGCTCGCGTTGCGCTCGAGCATGACTTGCGCGAGCTTGTGTTTCATTACCCAAGCCGCGGTCTGGGTGACGCCGAGCCGGCGACCCAGTTCGATGCTGGAGATGCCTTTCTTGGATTGGGTGAGGAGAAAGATAGCCTTGAACCAGATGCGCAGCGGCAGCTTGCTGGAGGCGAATATGGTTCCAGCCTTGACGGAGGTCTGCTTGCGGCAGGCGTTGCACTGGAACAAGCGACGCGCGCCTCGATTTACGAGGCAATGGCCGTGCCCGCGACAGTCTGGACATTCAAATCCATCGGGCCAGCGCAATTGAACGAGGGCCGCGTGGCATTGCTCCTCACTTCCGTACATTTCGTCGAAACGAGCATCACTGAGCCCTTTTTGGAATTGGACCATGTTGCGCGACATTGCCGATCTCCCGCGAAAACAAGATGTTCGTGTTATGTTCTTTCACAAAAATCAAGCTGACACAACCGCGTAATCCAGGAACTATTTTGCCGCGCTGTTCACACGCTCTTGCGCGTGGAGGCAGCGCTCCTCGCTTCGCTTGCGTCAGCCTTTGCCCGGGTGGCGTCACTCCGCGTCGGGTTGCCTGTCCGGGACCGCTTGCGCGAATGCAGGGATTTCCAGCGCCGTTGCTTCGGCCGCCAGCAGCCGTGGGTATGGCGTCAGATCAACGCCGAAGCGGCGGGCGTTGCCCAGCTGAGGCACAAGGCAGATTTCGGCGATGGTCGGCCGATCGACGAAGAGGAAGCGGCCCGGCCGGCCGGCGAGCGGACTCCAGCGTCGCGGGGCCGGCGGCAGCTCGACTTCGGCGCAAGGCGCGGTGCGCCAGAAGCGTGCGTCGATGCGCTCGAACCGCCCCAGTTTCCGACGGTCGGACGGATGCGGTACAGCCATGAGCGTTCGTTGCTGGCGCGCGGCGCGGTGTCTGAATCCGACCTCTAGGAGCCTGTCCGAGTAATGCAAAAGTTGAGCTTCGGGCACAAGATATAGTATTACGGAGCGATAACGTGTGCTGTTTATAGTACACTTCCTTCAAAAATCCGTTTACTCGGACAGGCTCCTAGCCAGGGTCAAATTTGGACGCCGATTAGGGGTCAAACTGATCTTCGACAGTTGGCGGAACCAAGTCATTGACATCGAACGAGAAGGCGCGCCGTTGTGACGGCGTGGCACGACATTGCGGGTTTTGGGTGTGGATCAGGCGTCTGCGAATTGGCGCAGGGTCGGCGGCAGGGCGACGCCGAGGGCCGACAGCGCGAGGGTGGCGTCAGGGCGCGGGGCGGAGCGCAGCAGGAAACGCTTGCCGTCCTGTTCGACTTCGGTCTCGGTCAGCGAGTTGAGATCGGCGATGACGTCGGGCCAGGAGGCGCGGGCGCTCTTGTCGGCGGCGGCGAGGCGGTCTTCCAGCTCCTTCTTCAGAACGAGCGCGAGGAAGCTGCAGGCGACGTGGCCGCGGATCGTCTGATCCAGTTTGTGATAGATCGGCCGCGTTTCGAGCAGACTCTTGGTCGTGCGGAACGTCCGCTCCACGGTCCACAATTGTTTGTAGACGAGCATCGCCTCCAGCGGCGAGAGATGCGCGTTGGTCCGCAGCACGAACACGCCATCGAATTTGGCGTCCTCCTCGACCTTGGCGCGGTCGATGGAAAAGCCCTCGCCCTCCGGGTTGGCGAGGAACCGGCGATAGCCCTTGTTGCCCACCAGGCTCTTGTCGCCTTTCTTCAACTGCTTCTCCAGCGCCGCGACGACGGTGGCGCGGTCAGCGGCGTCCTTCCTCATCTGATCGAGATTGCGGCAGACGATGTAGCGCCGCCCGGCGAGCTTCACCGCCTTGGCCTCGTAATCGACTTCGCTTCTGGGCTTCATCAGAATGAAGGGAACGAACGGCGCGGGATCGTCGAGGACGAGTTCGCGCACCAGCTTGTCGGTTCGCTCGCGCACGCCCAAAACATAAAGCAGCCCTCGCGCTTCGAGTTCGGCGATCGTCTCGGCGCTGATCATGCCGCGGTCGGCGACGACGCAGACGCGGTTGATGCGGAACCTGCGCTGCAACCGATCGATCGCCGGGATCAGGCTGCCGACGTCGGCGGTGTTTCCCGGCCACATTTCCGTGCACACCGGGCGGCCGTCGCCATCGAGGAGCACGGCCAGGATCATCTGATTGAGATCGGGCCGATGGTCCTTGGAGAACCCGCGCCGTCCGAGAGTTCTGACCGCCTGCGCCCTCGAAATAGAGGCTCGTGGTGTCCATGAACACGACGTCGAGCGTGGTGAGCAGGTCGCGCCGACAGGCGAACAGTTCCTCCTCCAGGACGTCCTTCACGCAGCGCGGCGCAAACGGCGTCGCGCCGTCCTGTTGCTCTTGGGGGAGTTCCGCGCCGAGCCACGCCATGGCGCGATAAAGATGATGCAGTTCGAGCCCGTCGACGCCATCAATGCGGTAATCCTCGCGCCAGCGGTCGGCGGCACGGTCCGAGCCGCCGCAAAAGAGGCGGTGCAGCACGGTCAGGAACGCCGCACGCTCCAGCGAGAAATCATGTTTGCGCGCGCTCGCCAGGCGCTCGATCACGCGCCGGCAGCCCGTCTCGTCCCATACCCGCTCGAAGGCGAGCGCCGGACCGATGCGCCGGGTCGCCACGACCGTCGCTTCGCCGCGGTCGAGCGCATCGAGCACGATGGCCTTGTCGGCAAACCGCGCCCCCGAGCGCAGCAGGCGCTCCAACTGCCCGCTTTCCTTAAGATCCTCGATCCGCCCGAGCGTCGCGATCACCTGCTGGCGCACCGCAGCGCCCTCGCGCCGGCTCTCGACGATTTGCCGATAGGCGCGGCCGCCGGAGGTCTTCTTGCGGAAATACATGGGGGGAAACCGAGCGACTCACCTTTGGTACGCACAGCATCCGCGCTGCGTCTTCAGAAATCAATAAAAATATTCCAATCCGTGGCACTACACTATCGCAACTGCCGCCTGTCGCCACAAATAATATCAATGGCTTACACCTCGCGCGCACCCTCCAACTGTCGAAGATCAGTCAAACTGCAACGCCGAATCACAGTCTGCCGTCGATATCGCCACTTGCGCCGAAAAAGTCTTGGGCGTCGGTGCGAAAGGCGGGCGCCAACGCCCCGACAGATCTGCTCATTGCTTGCCGTTCTTGAAGGCCGGGATCACGGCCGCCTCCTTCCCGATGAAGCCTTCCCCGGTCTTGATCGCTCCGGTCTCCAGTATCGTCTTGGCGAACACCGCGAACTGCTCTGCGGTGAAGTAAAGGAGGATGCTGCGACCGCCGATTATCGGCGTGTCGCCGCGCATTATCGCCCTTCAGGTTCCTGGCATTGTGGGCCTCCGCGAGCTTGAGCAAGTGCTCCTGGTTGTCTGGGGTGACGTGCTTGGCAATCATCACCACTTCGTCCAGCCAAACTTGTTCAAGCGTGGACGCAGCTGCTCATTCCCCCCAACGCCCGAGCGATCTCGACAAGATAGTCTCACGAATCCCCTCATTTTTTCTGACTCAGATTGGCCGGAATTCATAAGCAAGTCGTCGCGACGAGAACTCTCGGGCAGCGGCGGGCGCGATGCGGCATTGTGGCGATCGTATTGAATTCATTCGCGATTATCTGAGCGCGATTTTCGCCGAGGAGGTCCACGCCAAACGTATCGATTCGTTGGCCGGCGCCACGCTCGGGGTCATGACGAGCGCTTCGCTCGCCGTTTCGGTCATCGGCCACGCCCTGGCTCAGGCGCGATGTCGGCTCACCAAGCACGCCATCAAACAGGTCGACAGATTGCTCAGCAATCAGGGCATCGTCGTATGGGACATGTTCGGCCCCTGGGTGGCCGAGATGGTCGGCCAGCGCCGCTCGATCGTCGTCGCCATGGATTGGACCGACTTCGACGCGGACAACCAGACGACCCTGGCGCTGAGCCTCGTCACCAACCACGGCCGGGCGACGCCTTTGTTGTGGCTGACCGTCTTCAAGGGCGAGTTGAAGGATAAGCGCAACGACTATGAAGACCTCTGTCTGCTCCGCCTCGCCGAGGCGCTGCCCGAGGGCGTGGCCGTCACGATCCTGGCCGATCGCGGCTTCGGCGACGTCAAGCTGTTCGCCTTTCTCGACGAATTGGGCTTTGACTATGTCATCCGGTTCCGCGGCAATATCCATGTCGCGGCGGCCGATGGCGAGATCCGCCTCGCCGCGGACTGGGTCGGCAAGGGCGGTCGGGCGCGCAAACTTCCCGCCGCCTCGGTCACCGCGGGCGGGCGCGAAGTGGGCGCCGTCGTCTGCGTCCACGCCAAAGACATGAAGGAAGCCTGGTGTTTGGCCACCAGCCACGCCGAGGCGAGCGAGCGCGAAATCATCAATTACTACGCCAAGCGCTGGACGATCGAACCCGGGTTTCGCGACACCAAGGACCTTCGCTTCGGCATGGGGATGGGCGTCCTGCGAATCTCGGACCCACAACGGCGCGACAGGCTGCTTCTCCTCAACGCCTTCGCGATCGTTCTCTTGACGCTGCTCGGCGCCGCCGGAGAAAGCCTCGGCATGGACCGCCATCTCAAGTCCAACACCGCCAAGCATCGCACTCATTCGCTCTTCCGCCAGGGCTGCATGCTCTACGAACTACTATGAAAATAGCCGCAGGGGTGCTGAAGGCTCCGACAAATCGGCCCGCGCCGCCACCATTTTCACCGATAATGGCGCGCCACAGGCGCTGGTTGCCTCCCGAGCATGCCCGAACCGCGATTGCGGCCCCTCATGGAAAGGTTTGGCGAGATCGTCATGCGAAATAGGGCGCTCGCACAAACTTTCTCGGTCGTGTGAAAAATGAGGTGATCAGTGAGCAAGACAGTAAGGTGAATTTATCCTAGAAACGGCAGTTGGAGACCCATAAATCGTATAACACGTTAAATCATCTGGTATTTCTGGCAATTATCTCAAACGCGGAGCAGTTGACGGTAGTTCAGCAATTTCAATAGCTTACGCGCCAACTGCCGTTTCTAGGTTTATACTCGCGATGAATTGGGTGTGGCGTTGCCGGCCAACGGAGTGCTGTCCACCGGCAAGTCGACTGTTGTCTAGCGTCAATCTCGGCACCCGAGCGGCGCGTAGCGTCGCCGAAATCACGATCGACAGAAAGTCGTGCGGCGGAGCCCTATTGGCGCTCTTCAAAGTTGTCGGGGTTGCGAGAACGTAAAAAGCTTCGCGCCAATAATGTTCAGCCACCGCGACTTCGTGTTCGCCGTTTATCCCTCTTCTTGCGATCAGGGAAGCAAGCTGGATTCTAGGTCGCCGCGCAAAATCTCGTATCCGCCGTTCCTGAAATCAACCTACCGCAACTTTGGCATTGTGGAACGGCTGAGCCGCCTGGGGCCGCTCCAACAGCAAAGCCAACTTGAGGCCTGGAACGCCCCAGACACGCCGCACGGGCGCCGGGTCGCTCCTTTCTCCCGATTCTAGCGCGCCGCAGGCGGGTAATGTCCGGGCTACTGCGACACAACCGGTCGCGGTGAACCGCATGAGTCAATCCGGCCGTGGCGACGCGCAAGAACACGAGCGAGAGACGACGGACACGATCCCTCCCAGGGTCCTTGCCCTCGTGCGCCTGCTCGCGCGCGACGCCGCCCAGTCGGCCTTTGTGGATCGGCTCAACAAGCCCCCGCCCGCGCGAGAAGTCACGGTTCCGGCGCAACCAGAGGAGCAGTCAAATGTCGCAGGTCAGAGATCGTAACCGGCCGCCTCGCACGAATTCCACTCGCGCAACCGGCGAGTCCTTGGCGGCCCGCAGTCCTCAGAGGCGTGAGGCGCCGCCGATTCGAGCCCGGGACCGTTGCGTTCTACTCTGTGGGCCAGCTCGAAATTCGCTGGGGCATCTCGGATCGCCGGATCCACCGCTAGATCGCCTCGCGCGAGCTGATCGCGACCAGGTTCGGCCGGTGCATCCGGATTTCCGCTGCGGAGGTGGCGAGGTTCGAAGCTAGCCGCACGGTGGTCAAGTAGAGTCACATGGTGTCATGTCGACAGCGGGGCTATAATAACGTAATGTGATAAGCATAGCGGTACTTTACCCTGATCGTTATTGCTATGCTTCTCACAATACGGTACGGTACGCTATTCCTATCCTGTCGTCATAGGTCAACTCGGGTCAAGTTGGAGGGGGGGGTCACAATGTCCACTACAGATTGCCGTCCCAGGACGCTCAGGGCCGTCATTGAGGCAATCGAGAGCGACGAGAGCCTGCCCAAAGGGGGGGGAAACCAATTTAACAATGGGATCAAGACCTTTTGCCGTTGCGTCGGACGCGACCGTCGGAGATCGACGCCAATCCCGCCCCACGCGGGCGATCGCGCGGCGCGCCAAGCCGCAGCTGCTGCGGATCAGCGACGCCCATTTCAAGAATTCCATGTCGCGCCTGAGGAAGGCGCTGGAGCACGTCGGCATCGCCGTCGACCGGTGCCGAAACATGCCTCTCAGCGCGGCCTGGGAGGCGCTCCTCAGCGCGATCGAGGGCGCCAAGAGGGTCGACCTGCGCAAGTTCCCCGGCTGGTGCTCGGCCCGGGGTATTGAACCGGAGGACGTCACCCAGGACGTATTCGACAGCTACTACAAACTTCTGGAGGAACAGTCGATCCAGCATAACTTGCGGGAGCGGTGGCACCGCGCCCGGCGGGCCTGGAATCAAGTCGTGGCCATTGACGGGAGCGGTTATTTCCACATCGAAAACACGCTTGATTGCGGGGAAAAGCTTCCCCTCGTTGGCCGTATTCCCGGCCAGCTTCGCCGCGCAGCTGCAAAGCTACCGGGACGCGTTGACCAAGCCCTTTTTCGGTCGCTGGCGTCGTCCTCGACCGCTGCGACGGCAGCATGGGGCGGGTTGGCGAAAAGGCTGTCCGGCCAGCGGCGCAAGCCGCTGAGCTCCGTAACCGTCGACGGCTATGCCCGCAATCTCGTTCTCCTCGCCGGATACCTCGTCAAGGATGGAGCGCCCATTCAGCACTTCGCTTCATTGGACACGCTCCTGGACCCCGATCTCTTGGTGCGCGGCCTGGAGCGCATGCAGACCGACATTCTCGCCGAGCGTCCAGCGCATCGTTCGGGGGCTTCGGCCAACGGTGACGCGCCGCCGCATCGCGACCCGGACGAACCGCGATCAGCGCCTCTCCAAGCTCGATGAGCGCGCCGTGGTCGGGCCATGCGCGGCAGCTTAGAGCGGGGTTTGGCGATGGCCTTCACGCCCGCCACCGCCTCACGCAGGTACGAGAGATCGGCCTCGGGTGCATCACGCGGGTGGCCTCATAGCATGGAGGGTGCCGGCGAGCGAGGTGCTGGCGTGGCTTGCCCCGTAGGCGTCGATGAAAGCCTCGATGTTCTCCGGGGTGACCCGCTCGTATGGTGTTGACGTCGGCCCAAGCCGCCCGGTTTCCCTGAGCCACCACAAGAAGACGCCGTTGCGGCAGATGACGGCTTCCAAGGTCTTGTCGCGCCAGTGCGACGCCGCACCGCCCGGCCTCAGGAAGGTCTTCGGCACGCGAGCCGCGTCCATCAGGAGGCGATCCGCCTCCGGCCAATCGGCGAACTTCAGCGACCCGAACGTCTTCGAGCCGGCAGGATCGATCGAGATTATTTTGCGCCTCCTCGTCTGCGGCGGCCGAAGTCAAAGTCCGCCTGGGAGCGTCGTCGGAAAACGTAGCCCGCATGCTGGCGGTGAGCTGGTGGTAGAGCCCGAACGCGCGCCGCTGGTTGGCGGCGGCGCAGAAGTTGCGGGTCGTGTCGACCGACCGGTGACCGAGCAACTGGCGGGCAGTCTCAGCGTCGTCGGGGTGAGCATCGAGCCAGTTGTTCGCCGCGAAGTGGCGCATGATGTGCGGGTTCAACGTGAGCCCCGTCTCGCGACGAATGAAATTGCAAAACTGGGTCGACAATGTGGTCCTACGCTTCGCCTGTCCGGTGCTGCTAGCGAAAAGGACCGGCGACGGCAGGAGGCCAGCAGGGGCCGGAGAACGCTCACGTAGCGATCGAGCATCGCGCTCGTCTCTTCGCTAAGCTCGCCGTTGATGTTTTCGTCGTTCTTGCCCTCGTGGCGGCTCGCTGTGGCTCGGAGCGGAAGGCGAGCCCATGACCGGCAAAGCCATCTCACGCCGTGTGCGCGAATTGATCACGAAACACCTCGACAGGGCGATGTCGCTCCGGGCCTCCTGAGTTGCGGCGTGTGCGGCCGCGGCTACACGCTGGTCGGCCGAGCGGCATGACGGGTGCGCCAACACTCGCAATCGGGGGACCTGCGTCGTCAGGCTCGCCAGAGCGCGCCTGGAGGGCCGGCCGCGCGACCTCGACATAGAAGTCAAGATCGGGAGCAAGCCACGCCGGCAGCGACGCCTCGATCCTTGACGGGTCTTCATCTGCTTTGGGTTAAGGGCAACTCGATAACCAAGCTCATCACGGAGGAGGCTATGGCCAAGTCGAAGACATTCGAAACTGGTGCGCCGCAGAGGGCAGGCGATTTGGAAAAGGATCGCACAGCCGCTTCCGATCGTCACCGCCGTCGCTTTCGCGGTGCTCAGCCTCGCCAAATTCCTCAAGCCCGATGCGGAGACGTTCGCCGCAATGAAGAGGGTCGCCACCAACACGCGCGTGAGACGGAAGGGCATGACGCCGAAGAACAAGGCGAGGCTGAGCCAGCTTACCGACCCCCGCTCCAAGCGGCTGTTGCTCAATATCCCGGCCGTTGTGTTCGCCCGCTACGCGGGCATGACGAAGCCAACATTCAAGCAGGCGCGCGAGGTGCAGGACGCCGCTGTTCTCGCCGTCCTGCTGGAGCTGCCGCTTCGGATGAAGAACATCGTCTATTTGGCCCTCGAGCGGCATTTTCAGCGGCCAGTCACGGATGGGCCGGGCAAGTGGCTGGTCTCGATCCAGCGTCACGAACGGCGGCGGCCGAAAGCATGTGGCCTTCGCCGGCCCGTTTTGCGCCATGCGGCAATCGGCTGACGATCCGGCGCGACGTGCTGGAGGAAACCGTGCTGCGTGGCCTCAAGGACAGTCTGCTGCAGCCCGAACTGATCCACGAGTTTGTGACGACATACCAGCAGGAATATAACCGGTTGCGACGCCAGCAGGCGAACGAACAGGCCCAGGCTCATGCCGAGCTCGCCAGGGTCGAACGGCAAATTCGCAACGTCGTGGAGGCGGTGAAGGCCGGCCTGTTCGCGCCGGCGATGAAGGACGCCTGCGCTCAACAAGGAGGAACTCCGGGCGGAGGCGGCGGAGACCTTGCGCTCGATGATCCAGGCGATCCGGCTCGTGCCCGAGGGCGGGGAGCTGGCGATCGAGCTTGTGGGCGAGCTGGCGGGGATTCTGGCGCTGCCCAACGAAAACCGCCCCCGGCCTTTTGGCTCGGGGGCGGGACAGGCAACGCTGGTTGCGGGGGCAGGATTTGAACCTGCGGCCTTCAGGTTATGAGCCTGACGAGCTACCGGGCTGCTCCACCCCGCGTCGAGGGGTGACGGGTGAGTGGCGAATCGGCGCGTTGCGATGGATGGAGCTCGCAGTCCGGTCGCCATTCGCGACTCGCGTCTTCTGTGAAGAGGAAGGTTTTTTCCGTTCTTTGCAGGCCTGGCGACGACCTACTCTCCCATGTCTTGAGACAGAGTACCATCGGCGCTAAGGCGTTTGACGGCCGAGTTCGGGATGGGATCGGGTCTGATCGCCTTGCAAGGGCCACCAGGCCGGCGAAGAACGGGGATCGGACGGCGGAGAACAGACGACGGAGGACTGAGAACAGAGGACGGATATCCGTTTTCTGTCGTCTGTCTTCCGATATCTGTCGTCCGCATTCCGACAGAAGCAAAACTGGTTTTGGGACGAGGGAGGACAGAAGGCGGAAGAGGATCGGCGATCCGTCCTCTGTCGTCTGTCCTCCGTCCCTCCGAATCGCGCCTTGGCGACGAGAGCAATCAAGTCGGACGAGCGATTAGTACCGGTCAGCTGCGCGCGTTGCCGCGCTTCCACATCCGGCCTATCGACGTGGTGGTCTTCCACGGCTCTTCAGGGAGAACTTGTTTTGAGGCTGGTTTCCCGCTTAGATGCCTTCAGCGGTTATCCATTCCGTATATAGCTACCCTGCACTGCGGCTGGCGCCACAACAGGTCCACCAGAGATACGTTCACCCCGGTCCTCTCGTACTAGGGGCAAATCCTCTCAATTCTCCGACACCCACGGCAGATAGGGACCAAACTGTCTCACGACGTTTTGAACCCAGCTCACGTACCACTTTAATCGGCGAACAGCCGAACCCTTGGGACCTTCTCCAGCCCCAGGATGTGATGAGCCGACATCGAGGTGCCAAACACTCCCGTCGATATGGACTCTTGGGGAGTATCAGCCTGTTATCCCCGGCGTACCTTTTATCCGTTGAGCGATGGCCCACCCACGCGGGACCACCGGATCACTATGACCGACTTTCGTCTCTGCTCGACTTGTTGGTCTCGCAGTCAGGCTGGCTTATGCCATTGCACTCGACGACCGATTTCCGACCGGTCTGAGCCAACCATTGCGCGCCTCCGTTACACTTTGGGAGGCGACCGCCCCAGTCAAACTACCCGCCATGCGTTGTCCCGGCTGCCGGTGAGGCAGCCCGGTTAGACATCCATGAAGTCAAGGGTGGTATTTCAAGGGTGGCTCCACCAGAGCTGGCGCCCCGGCTTCCAAGCCTACCACCTATCCTACACATGACCACACGAATGCCAACGCAAAGTTATAGTAAAGGTGCACGGGGTCTTTCCGTCTGACCGCAGGTACCCCGCATCTTCACGGGGACTTCAATTTCACTGAGCTGACGTTGGAGACAGCGGGGAAGTCATTACGCCATTCGTGCAGGTCGGAACTTACCCGACAAGGAATTTCGCTACCTTAGGACCGTTATAGTTACGGCCGCCGTTTACCGGGGCTTCAATTCAAGGCTTGCACCTCTCCTTTTAACCTTCCGGCACCGGGCAGGCGTCAGACCCTATACGTCATCTTACGATTTCGCAGAGCCCTGTGTTTTTGTTAAACAGTTGCCACCCCCTGGACTGTGCCCCCCCGGACCACTTGCGTAGTTCGAGGGCCTCCTTATTCCGAAGTTACGGAGGTAAATTGCCGAGTTCCTTCAACGTCATTCTCTCAAGCGCCTTGGTATGCTCTACCTGTCCACCTGTGTCGGTTTCGGGTACGGTCGTATGCAGGGGCTGTTTCCTGGAACCTCGTCGCCGCCCATCCAATCCGATAAGGATGAACGACTTAAGAGATCCGTCACCACCTGCCGGCTCACGAATATTAACGTGATTCCCATCGACTACGCCTTTCGGCCTCGCCTTAGGGACCGGCTAACCCTGCGAAGATTAACTTTACGCAGGAACCCTTGGACTTTCGGCGACACTGTCTTTCACAGTGTTTGTCGTTACTCATGTCAGCATTCGCACTTCCGAAGCCTCCAGGACGCCTCGCGGCTGTCCCTTCTCAGGCGAAACGGAACGCTCCGCTACCGTGGTCGGAGGACAGAAGACGGACGACGGAGATCAAAGAAACCTCACGACCGCGCAGCCAGAACCTGCAACTGTCGGGAAATCGTCTGATACTCGTCGCGCCAACGCCGCCAAGTTTATTCGTCGACATAGCCGAGTTCGAACGCGTAACGCGCCCAAACCCGCATCTCGTCGGACGAACCGATCGCCATCCAGACGAAGCGCCTGAACTCGGCCTTCGACTGCTTCTGGCGACCATATCCTTCGGCAAGGTTGGAGCAGATGGACTTGCTCGCCCGGCGCATCTGATCGGCCAGCGCTTGCTGTTCGACCTTCGGCATCTCCAGGCTCATGCGATGAACGTCGAGCGAAACCCGGTAGGCCCGCTTGAAAACATCCAAGTCTTCAAACGAAACCACCTTCGGCGCATGAGGAGCGCCCGCTCTTTCCTCGTTCATCCGCCCTCTGTCGTCTGTCTTCTGTCCTCCGCCACCCAAAGCTTCGGCTCACGGCTTGAGCCCCGTTACATCTTCGGCGCAGAAACCCTTGTTTAGACCAGTGAGCTGTTACGCTTTCTTTAAAGGATGGCTGCTTCTAAGCCAACCTCCTGGTTGTTTTGGGATTTCCACATCCTTTCCCACTTAGCCGTGAATTGGGGGCCTTAGCTGTTGGTCTGGGTTGTTTCCCTCTCCACGATGGACGTTAGCACCCACCGTGTGGCTCCCGAGCATGACTTCCAGGTATTCGGAGTTTGGTTAGGTTTGGTAGGGTTTTAGCCCCCCTAGCCCATCCAGTGCTCTACCCCCTGGAGCCTCAGCTCGAGGCTATACCTAAATATATTTCGCGGAGAACCAGCTATTTCCGAGTTTGGTTGGCCTTTCACCCCTAATCACAAGTCATCCGAGCCTTTTTCAACAGGCACCGGTTCGGTCCTCCAGTAGGTGTTACCCTACCTTCAACCTGCTCATGACTAGATCACTCGGTTTCGGGTCTAAAGCATCGAACTGAAACGCCCTGTTCAGACTCGCTTTCGCTGCGCCTCCGCCTACCGGCTTAAGCTTGCTCGATACTTTAAGTCGCTGACCCATAATACAAAAGGTACGCCGTCACCCTTGCGGGCTCCGACTGTTTGTAGGTATCCGGTTTCAGGAACTGTTTCACTCCCCTCGTCGGGGTGCTTTTCACCTTTCCCTCACGGTACTTGTGCGCTATCGGTCGCTGAGGAGTACTTAGGCTTGGAGGGTGGTCCCCCCGCGTTCAGGCAGGATTGCACGTGTCCCGCCCTACTCGAATCTCTTGCTCAGACCTATCCATACGGGGCTGTCACCCGCTGCGGCCCGGCTTTCCAGCCGGTTCTGGTCGTCATAAGCAAAAGCATTGGCCTGATCCGCGTTCGCTCGCCACTACTGACGGAGTCTCGTTGATGTCCTTTCCTCCGGGTACTTAGATGTTTCAGTTCCCCGGGTTCGCTCTTATTCCCCTATGGATTCAAGGAATAAGTCCCTTCTCTTGATCTCTGTTGGTCCAAAGACCGCTCCATCCCCTTAATCGAGAATGCAGTCGGCCCGAAAGCCCCCGAGGTCAGCCTGTGCGGCTGCGCCTCGAGGCGCTGACGCGCCTCTTCGGAGCAACAGAGATCGAAGGTGGGTTTCCCCATTCGGAAATTCACGGATCAAAGCCTGTTCGCGGCTCCCCATGACTTATCGCAGCGTACCACGTCCTTCATCGCCTCTCAGCGCCAAGGCATCCACCAGATACCCTTAAGACACTTGATTGCTCTCATCGCCAAAGCGCGCTTTCGCGCGTCGGACCATCGAGGACAGACGACGGGGGACAGAGAAGCGCGAGCTTTCCGTCATCCGATCTCCGATTCCGCCTTGGCGTTGAAAAGACCAGTTTTGCTTCAAACGCATCCGGGGATCTGAGCGGTCAGGCTCCAGACCCACGACTGGTTGCTCGGGATCGGACGACAGAGGACCGACGACAGAGGACAGACAAAGCCGTCTCCCGTCAATTCGAACCCATGCCACCCGGCCCTCGACCGAATGCGCTTCCTCTTCACAATGTCAGATATCGGAGGACGGAGAACGGACGACGGGGAACAGACTTGTCCCCGTCGGCCTTCCGGCCCGCCAAACGCCCAGGCGCGCATCACGCGCGCCAAGGCGAAACTGTGATTTTTGCATCGGAAGAAGGGTTCAAGCCCAGAGGCGCAAACCCGGAAGATGTGGCTCGTCCGTCGTCCGTTCTCCGTCATCCGAAAATGGTGGAGCCAGACGGGATCGAACCGACGACCTCATGCTTGCAAAGCACGCGCTCTCCCAACTGAGCTATGGCCCCGGCGGAGGACGGAGGTCACAGGACGGACGACGGGATAAGACCTTCGTCATCCGCCGTCTGTTGTCCGTCGTCCGGCACTGGTGGGCCTGGGAGGACTTGAACCTCCGACCTCACGCTTATCAAGCGCGCGCTCTAACCAACTGAGCTACAAGCCCGATTCAGAGGACGGAGGTCGGAGGACAGAAGACAGAAAGGCGCTTTCCGTCTTCTGTCGTCCGTTCTCCGTCGTCCGGAAAAGAAAGAGAGACGAAGGCGGCGCGATCCCGCAAAACGCGGCTTCGACAAGCCGCTTGATTCTGAACGGACGACAAGACATGCCGAGCTCATCGGACAAAAGACCGTAATCTTCCGTCCTTAAGTCCTCTGTCCTCTGTTGTCCATATCCAGAAAGGAGGTGATCCAGCCGCAGGTTCCCCTACGGCTACCTTGTTACGACTTCACCCCAGTCGCTGACCCTACCGTGGCCGGCTGCCTCCTCATCGGTTAGCGCGCCGTCTTCGGGTAAAACCAACTCCCATGGTGTGACGGGCGGTGTGTACAAGGCCCGGGAACGTATTCACCGCGGCGTGCTGATCCGCGATTACTAGCGATTCCGACTTCATGCACTCGAGTTGCAGAGTGCAATCCGAACTGAGACGGCTTTTCGAGATTTGCTAAGGGTCGCCCCTTCGCATCCCTCTGTCACCGCCATTGTAGCACGTGTGTAGCCCAGCCTGTAAGGGCCATGAGGACTTGACGTCATCCCCACCTTCCTCCGGCTTATCACCGGCAGTCCCCCTGGAGTGCCCAACTGAATGATGGCAACTAAGGGCGAGGGTTGCGCTCGTTGCGGGACTTAACCCAACATCTCACGACACGAGCTGACGACAGCCATGCAGCACCTGTGTTCCCGGCCCGTGAGGGAAGATCGCATCTCTGCAATCCGTCCAGGACATGTCAAAAGCTGGTAAGGTTCTGCGCGTTGCTTCGAATTAAACCACATGCTCCACCGCTTGTGCGGGCCCCCGTCAATTCCTTTGAGTTTTAATCTTGCGACCGTACTCCCCAGGCGGGATGCTTAATGCGTTAGCGGCGCCACTGAAGAGCAAGCTCCCCAACGGCTAGCATCCATCGTTTACAGCGTGGACTACCAGGGTATCTAATCCTGTTTGCTCCCCACGCTTTCGCGTCTCAGCGTCAGTTCCGGGCCAGTGAGCCGCCTTCGCCACTGGTGTTCTTGCGAATATCTACGAATTTCACCTCTACACTCGCAGTTCCACTCACCTCTCCCGGACTTAAGATCTCCAGTATCAAAGGCAGTTCCAAGGTTGAGCCTTGGCATTTCACCCCTGACTTAAAGACCCGCCTACACGCGCTTTACGCCCAGTAATTCCGAACAACGCTAGCCCCCTTCGTATTACCGCGGCTGCTGGCACGAAGTTAGCCGGGGCTTCTTATCTCGGTACCGTCATTATCGTCCCGAGCGAAAGAGCTTTACAACCCTAAGGCCGTCATCACTCACGCGGCATGGCTGGATCAGGCTTGCGCCCATTGTCCAATATTCCCCACTGCTGCCTCCCGTAGGAGTTTGGGCCGTGTCTCAGTCCCAATGTGGCTGATCATCCTCTCAGACCAGCTATCGATCGTCGCCTTGGTGAGCCGTTACCTCACCAACCAGCTAATCGAACGCGGGCCAATCCTCCGGCGATCAATCTTTCGCCTCCCGGCCGTATCCGGTATTAGCTCAAGTTTCCCTGAGTTATTCCGAACCGAAGGGTATGTTCCCACGCGTTACTCACCCGTCTGCCACTCCCGTATTGCTACGAGCGTTCGACTTGCATGTGTTAAGCCTGCCGCCAGCGTTCGTTCTGAGCCAGGATCAAACTCTCAAGTTCAACTTGAAGATCAATCCCGACTGGTCACTCAAAAGCAGAGCCCCGAAAGGCCCCGCCATCCTCATTGACGAGTTCCAAACACATCCGCTCCGAAAACTCCCGGCCAAGGCCCGCCTCACGGCGTTCCCAACCCGATCCTTCCAAAGCGCGATGAATTGTCTGAAACGTGACCGTCGTTGGTCTCTTCTCGAGAAGCATCCACGCCAGTTCCCCAATCAGCCAAAGCCAATCGAAAACCCAACAGAAAATGCCCCTCACGCAAGGACCACGCCGCCCACGTCTCTCTTCCTTCCGATGCAATTGTCAAACAGCAAAGGACCCGTTCGCGAACCCGAAGACTTGCCCCCTTCCGGAGGAGCTCTCGCTCTCCTTAGAAGGACAGGCCCCAAACTCTCTCCGACCGGCCGTTCAGCGCGGGTCAAAAAACGACCAAAACCCCTCCACCCCGCCTCTCAGCAGGTGAGAGGTTCGATCGTTCCGATTGCCCGATGGCAGACCCGCCGCACGACGCGGCAACGCCGTCGGTTGGGCTGATATAGGGAGTCCGGATTTCACTGTCAAACACTATTTTGAAAAAATTGTCACAGCTCCAATGAACGCTGCGGAACCTTTCGGGAAGCGGGCGCTTGCCGCGTGTTCGCCACGGTTTCCAGCAATAGCGCGCCGAGCGAAGATCCCGCCGCGGCAAGCTTGCGGAGCGCAGGTGCGCGCGCTAACAACCAGCTGACGCCTTGGGAACAGGCGACAAGATCGAGCGAATCGAGAAGCCTTGACGACAGTTGCCGCCGCCTTTCCGCGTCTTGCTCCCCGCGGCGACCGGACCATCGTCAGTCTGGAACTCGGCGTCGAGCCGCCGATCCGGCTGGGCGACGAACGGGTCGACCGCGGCGAACGCCGGCGCGCGTCGCTAAGGTGGCTCGCCGGAGCGGCCCTGACTGGTCTCTCGGGAGTCGCGCTGATCGGCGCGGCGCTCTACTTCGATCTCGACAGTCAATACGACTTCGCCGAAGCGCCAGAGCTCGCCACCGCTCGGCGTCCCTTCCGACTCGCAGGAAGAGGGCGTCAGCGCCGGCAAGGGCGATCGCCTTCTGCGCCCCGTCGACATCGTCTCCGACAAGCAGACCTTTAGGGTCCCGACGACGATCAAGGTCGGCGACAAGGAACTGGTGAAGGCGCGGGCATTCACCCGCCTGCAGACCACTCTGACGATGACGCCGACCGGGTTCGCCGACGCGGTGCCCCCGTTCAATCCGCTGAAACTGACCAACCGGGCGGATGCCCCGGACGCGGCGCCCGACCCTGGGCCGGTGCAAGACGACGCGGAGGTGACCTTTCGCGTGCAGGACCTCGCCCCGGCGGACGCGGAGCGCGCGTCAGGCGAATTGTCGCCGGCCGAGGCGCAGGCTCAGGTCGTCGAGACGCTCAAGGCGCCGCCCGACGCGCCGAAGACGCCAGCCCAGCCGCTCGCTCCTCAGCTCCTCTTGATGCGGACGACCCAGGCCGCCGGCGACACCGCCGGCGGCCTGTCCTATGCGACCGTCGGCAGCGTCAGCCCAAGCGCGCCCTTCGCTTCGATCGAAGTGCGCATGATCCCGGAAAACGTGACGGACGCGCCCAAGGCCGTCGGGTCGGACGACGCCTCTCCCAGCGAGAAGCTCGTCCAGCTGCGTCACGGCGAAAGCTTTGAGGACGTGCTGAAGGCGAACGGAGCCACGCCCGACGCGGTCTCGGCCATTTTGGCGGCCTTCGGCGTCAAGCACGGCGAGTCGCCGGTCGGCGAGGGGCAGAAGATCATTCTGCTCCCCGAGGAGCCGGCGGCTCGCGGCGCGAAACCGAGGATCGCCCGGGTGTCGGTCTATGCCGACGGTCAGCTGAAGGCGACGGTCGCCATCGACGACAACGGCGCCTATGCGCCGGTGTCGTCGAAAGCGGCGCCGGAGCGCAAGGCGAAAGTTGCGGACCAAGGCGATGCGGGCGGCATGAGCCTCTATCAGAGCCTCTACGAAACCGCGCTCAAGCAGGGACTGGCCAAGCCCTTGATCGAGGCGCTGGTCCGCATGTTCGCCAATGACGTAGATTTCCAGCGCGCCACCGCCGCCGGCGATTCGGTCGAGGCGTTCTTCTCCGAACCGGACGAGCTCGATCCGCGCCCCGAGTTGCTTTACGCGACGATGACGGTGCGCGACCAGACGTACAAGTATTACCGGTTCCAGACGCCTGACGACAATCTGGTCGACTATTACGACGAGAACGGCCGCTCGACCCGCAAATTCCTGATCCGCAAGCCGATCGCCGACGGCGAAATGACGTCCGGATTCGGCATGCGCTACCATCCGATCCTCCATTTCACGCGCATGCATACCGGAGTCGACTGGGCGGCGCCGATCGGCACGCCAATCCTTGCCGCCGGCAACGGGGTCGTGATCAAGGCCGCGTGGGACGCCGGCTACGGGCGCCGGGTCGAGGTCCAGCACGCCAACGGCTATGTGACCACCTACAACCACATGTCGGGCTTCGGCCGCGGCATTGTCGAAGGCGCCCGCGTCACGCAGGGACAGGTGGTCGGCTATCTCGGGCAGACGGGCCTCGCCACGGGACCGCATCTCCATTACGAAGTGATCATCAACGGCAACTTCGTCGACCCGATGGCGATCAAGCTCGCCCGCACGCGCGAGTTCGACGGCAAGATGCTTGCCGCCTTCAAGCGCGAGCGCGACCGCATCGACCAGCTGATGGCGCAGGCGCCGTCCGCCGCGGCGGAGGCGAGCGAAAGGCCGGCCTCGGCCGCGACTGCGAAACTCAACTGAGCGCGACGGAGAGTCCGCCGCCGTCGCCGCCGCCGAATCCGAGCGCGGCGCGGATTTGCGCGGCGGATGCGCCCTTTTCGCGCAACGCGGCGAGCGCCGGCGACTGGCGGCTCTTCGACAGTTTGGCTCCGGTCAGGTCGAGCACGAGCCGGTGATGGCGATAGCGCGGCGCGGGCAGTCCCAACAATTCCTGCAGCAGCCGGTGGACCGAGGTCGCCGACATGAGATCGCGCCCGCGCACGACGTCGCTGACGCCTTGCAGCGCATCGTCGACCGTCACCGCCAGATGGTAGCTCGCGGCAAGGTCCCGTCCGGCGAGGACGACGTCTCCCCACAGCGCCGGCTCGGCGGTCCGCTCGATCGGGCTCGACCCCTCGCCGAACTCCGACCAGGCGATCCGGGCTAGCGCGGAGGCGATCGCGCGACGCATGTCGAGCCTGAGCGCAACCTTGTCGCCTCGCGCGAGGCGCCGGGCTCGTTCGCCGCAGGAGAGCGCTCGGCAGGTTCCGGGATAGAGCGGCGCGCCGTCGGGATCGCGCGCGACGGAAGCGCGCGCGACCTCGGCCCGACTGCAGAAGCAGGGATAGACGAGGCCCTCCGCCTCAAGCCGCGCGAGCGCTTTGGCGTAGTCGTCGCCGTGTTCGCTTTGCCGGCGCGGCGCGGCTTCGAAGCGGAGGCCGAGCCAGGCGAGATCGTCGAGAATGGCCGTCTCGTATTGCGGCTTGCAGCGCGTGCGGTCCAGGTCTTCAATGCGCAACAGCAGGCGTCCGCCGAGCTCGGCGGCGATGCGCTCGTTGCAAAGCGCGGAATAGGCGTGGCCGAGGTGCAGCGCGCCGTTCGGCGAAGGCGCGAACCGCAAGACAGGCGAAGGCGCAAAAGCGTGGGGGCGCATGACGAGAAAGGCGATCCATAAGAGCGTCGCTCGCGCAAGCCGAGTGAGCCGCGCGCCGGCCAGGCGGTCTTACCATCCCGGCCCGCCCATCGCGACGAGGCGGGCTTGCGCGAGGCGGCCGAAGCGTTGCGCGCCAAAGACCCCGAGCTCGTCGAGAGACTTCTCTCGGTCGGCGGACCGCCGCCTTTGCGCCGTCGGGAGCCGGGCTTCGCCGGGCTCGCCGCCATCATCGTCTCGCAGCAGGTGTCGGTCGCCAGCGCGAGCGCCATTTTCGGCCGGCTCGAGGCGCGCCTCGCGCCGCTCGAAGCCGTTCGGGTCGCCGCGGCGACGGAGGAGGAGCTGCGCGGCTGCGGGCTGTCGACGCCGAAAATCCGCGCCCTGCGCGCGCTCTCCGAGACCGTGGCGGCCGGGGGACTCGACCTTGCGGGCCTCGCCGCGCTCGACGCTGAAGAAGCGCATGAGAGGCTCGTCGCCGTGAAAGGCGTCGGCCCATGGACCGCGGACATCTTTCTCCTTTTCTGCCTCGGCCACCCCGACGCCTTTCCGGCCGGCGATCTCGCCCTGCAGGAGGCGGCGAAGCTCGCGCTCGGACTGAAGGCCCGTCCCGACGCGGCCCGGCTCGAGCGGATCGCCGAGCGCTGGCGGCCGTGGCGCGGCGTCGCGGCGCGCATGCTTTGGGCCTATTACCGGGGCGTAAAGAAGCGCTCGGGGGTGGTCCTCGCCGACGGTTCCGGCTAAGTCGGGCCGCTGACGTACGACCGGAGTCGACGATGAGCGCTGCCTTGGACGGACCCCGCATTCCGGCGAGCGGCGGCCGCGCGAACGCGCTCGTGGTCTTCCTGCATGGATACGGCGCGGACGGAAACGACCTGATCGAGCTCGGCCGCCAGTGGCGCGCCCTCCTGCCCGGGACGGCCTTCGTCTCGCCCCACGCCCCCGAGCGCTGCGCCGGCGCGCCAATGGGCCGGCAATGGTTCGCCTTGTCGAACCGTCCGCCCGACGACCCCTTCGGCGCGGAAGATCGCTGGAACGGCGTGGTCAAGGCGCGCGGCGCGCTCGACGCTTTCCTCGACGCGGAGCTCGAACGCCTCGGGCTCGACGATTCGAAATTGGCGCTGGTCGGTTTCAGCCAGGGCTCGATGATGGCGATGCATGTCGGATTGCGGCGCCGCCGCGCGCCCGCGGCGATTCTCGGCTATTCCGGCTTGCTGGTCGGGCCCGAGCGGCTGAAGGAGGCGACGGCGCGGGACGCGCGCGGCGCCCCGCCGCCGATCCTGCTCGTCCACGGCGACCAGGACCCGCTCATTCCGATCGAAGCGATGTTCATGGCCGCCGAGGCGCTGGCGAAGGCGTCGCTCCCGACCCAATGGCACATTTCCTTCGGCGTCGGGCATGGCATCGACGGCGGGGGATTGCATCACGGCGGCCTTTTCCTGGCCGAGGCGCTCAACGGAAGGGGACGGTGACGGAGGCGACGCGGACCCCGTAATTGGGTAGGAACGGTTCGAGCGCTGGCGGCCGGGAGGGGGGCTTCTTGCCTGAACTCGGGGCCAGAAAAAAGGAGGCCGCCCGAAGGCGGCCTTCAAGTCTAGGGAGGAAACGCCCAAGGAGGGCATGTGCGGGCAAAGCGCACCGCACCGCAACAAGCTAGTTGTGCGCCGCGAAAAAAGCAAGAACTTTCATCTGTGCGGTCACGCAGATGTGTATCGCGCTTGAGCAGCGATAGGACATGAGAGAAACCGGCTCCCCGCCGCCTCGCCTTCAGACTGTCATCGACATGATAGAGCCGGGTTTTTCGAGTTTCGACCATAGCGCCGCTTCAGCGGACTCCGGGCGCAGGCAAAGGTGCGAGGCCGCTACGCAGCGCGTCAACCTGCGGCGCTTTCGGAATCAATCCCCAAACTTGTTTTCTTGACTGTTGCATATAAGCAACAAGATGGATGGTCCTCAACCTCGAGGCCTTGATCCGGGTTGCGAAACCCCAATCGTTTTCCGAAGCGGCTCCGAGCCGATCACCCGGATTCGGCGCGAACTCGTCTCCTCGACGAGGCGCCTGCTATCCGAAAAGATCGCCGCGGGCGCCCAGACGGCCAGTCCCAGGAGGAGCCCGAGCATCCCGTCGGCGCCCGACGAATGGCCGACCGCGATCGCGGCAGCGCTTGTTGCGGCCACAGTCGTTTCGGCTTCGCCGGCGGCGATGCTTCTCCCGACGTCGGCCAAGCGCTCCGACACTTCGCCGTCTGCAGCCGCCTTGAGATAGACCCGGCTGAGGTCATTGTTTCGCTCCCCGAGACCACAAACGAGGTCCGCCAGGCCGGCGGCAAAACCCGCGCGAGGCCGATCACTCCCGACCGATGTCCATAGGCCCGCAAGATACCCGAGGAGAAGGTCATCGCCGCAGGCGTGCCTCCGGCGCCGAGACCAACGAGAAGTTCGGCCGCTTGCCCCGCGGCCTGCAACTCGAAGCGGCGTGTCGCTTCACTGAGCTCCGCTATGGCTCCACGGCCAAGTCGAGCGATCGCGTTGCTTCGGCCGTCAGCCCGCAAGGCGGCGGCCGCGGTCCCCCACCCGCTTGCTGTCGCAGGTGTGGCGAAGTCGAGAGCGAGTTCGTTGAGGCGGCTTCGGCAGGGGTTTGCCCCACGCAGGTCGAGAGACGCGTCATTGGCGGCAAACCGCAGGACTCCCCCGCGCGCGGCAGCGGCGCCGCTCGCAGGCAGGAAACGCGCAAAATCGAATCCTCTTGGAACGTCGACAGTTATTGCGCCCGGCAGCCCCCCAGCCGCGGCGGGGGCAGCGTCACCAGCCTCTTCGCGATTTTCAGGATCGCGGAATTGACGAAGACCGAACGAACATGACCCGAAAAGGGTTCGGTCGGTACGCCGGCTCCGATCCTGACCGCGACCAGGCGCATTTCCGGCCCTGATCAAAGGGCGGCGCAGGCGCTCACTTGGGGGCGCGCTTGGCCAGAATGCGCTGAAGCGTGCGCCGGTGCATGTTGAGCTGGCGCGCCGTTTCGGACACGTTTCGCTCGCACGCCTCGTAGATGCGCTGGATGTGCTCCCAGCGGACACGGTCGGCCGACATCGGCGGCTCGTGTTCGGGACGGCTGTCGAGGCGTCCGGCCATGAGCGCGGAAACTACGTCGTCGGCGTTCGCGGGCTTGGCGAGGTAGTCGAACGCCCCGAGCTTGACCGCCATGACGGCCGTCGCGATCGCGCCATAACCGGTGAGAATGACGCCGCGGGCGTCGGCGCGCTTGGCCTTGAGGGCTCGCATGACGTCGAGTCCGCTGCCGTCGCCCAGTCGAAGGTCGATGACCGCAAAGGCGGGAGGCGCCGTCTCGATCGCTGCAAGCGCTTCGGCGACGCTGATCGCGGTCCGCGCCGTGAAGCCGCGCGAAGACATGGCTCGCGCGAGCCGGTCGCAAAACACTTTGTCATCGTCGACGACGAGCAGCGACTTGTCGAGCGCCTCCACGCCGGTCTGGCCCTGTTTTGTCGACTGATGCGATGCGTCTTTGTCCATTGCCGTCAATTTAACCTGAAACCGGCCCTGTAACGCAACTTCCTGTAACGCAATATACAATCTATTGTTCGGGCCGTCGACCCTGCTCGTACGCGGCGCGCGGCCAGCTGATCGTGACGACGGCCCCGATCGCCGGCGGAGCCGCGTTGCCGAATTGGAGGGTGGCGCGGGAGCGCTCGAGCAGCGACCTCGCGATGAAAAGGCCGAGGCCCAGCCCACCTCCCGCCTCCTGCTTCCTGCGGGCGCCGTCGGGCTGCGACAGATAGGGTTGACCGATGCGAGCCAGAACGTTCGGCGGAAATCCGGGTCCGTCGTCTGTTACGGTGATCTTGACCGTCGCTTTGGTCCAGTTCGCCCGGATCACCACCCCGCTTTCGGCAAAGTTGACCGCGTTCTCGATCACATTGCCGAGACCGTAGAGACACGCAGGACTGCGCGGGCATTTGGGCGGCGGGTCCGGCCCCTCGCCTTCGACCGAGATGGCGACCCCGTGCAGGCGATGGGGAGACGCCGCGATTTCGGCCAGTTCGACTGGGCTCGAAATGTCCATCTGCTGGCCTGACAAGCCGGCGGGCGCGGAGAGCTTCCCCAAGATCGACCGGCATCGCTCAACCGACTGCTCGAGGAGTTGAAGATCCTCCCTGAAGCTTTGGCCGGCATGGGGCTCGGCCGCCAATTCACGCACAACGAGCGCAACGGTCGCCAGCGGCGTCCCCAGCTCATGCGCGGCCGCCGCGGCGAGGCCGTCAATCTGCGAAAGGTGTTGGGCGCGGGCGAGAACCAGCTCAGCCGCCGTCAGGGCGCTCGCCGTCTGCCGCGCCTCCGCCGCCACCCGATACGCGTAGAGCGTCACGAACGCAGCGCTGACCCCGACCGCGACCCATCGCGCAAGCACGTACATCGGCGGCAGGATCAGGTTTTCGCCGCCGAGCCAAGGCATCGGCAGGCTCACCTTCAACAACAACGTCGCGCACACGAGGGCGAGACCAAGCAGGCCAAGGGCCTGGCGCAGCGGCAGCGACGTGGCGGCGATCGTCACCGGCGCCAGGAACAGGATGACGAAGGGGTTGGCGACGCCGCCAGTGAGAAAGAGGAGGCCGGCCAGCTGAAGGATGTCGTAGGCGAGCAAAATCGCGGCGCCGCGGTCGCTCAATTGCACGCTGATCGGAAACCGCCAGCGAAGCGCGAGGTTGAGAGCAGCCGAAGCCGCCACGAGCCCGAAGCAAGCCATGATCGGGAACCGCAGGCCCAACCCGAAAGCGCCCACCAGGATCGCTGCCGACTGCCCGGCTACGGCAAGCCAACGAAGTCCGACGAGCGTATTGAGGCGCAGCCTCCGCGCTTGGCGGCCAAGGCCTTCTTCGTCAGTTGAAAACACGACGTCCAAACTGCTTTCGTTGGGCGAGGGTTCCGCCTCACTCGATGTTTTCGTTCGGATAGACGCCCCACAGCCTAAGCTGCTGAATATAGCCCTTAAATCCGTCGCCGTCGACCAGACACCAGGCACCGTCGCAGTTGCGGACATTGACGATCACGCCTGACTGAAGCGTCGCTGCGAGGTCGGCGCTCTCGGATGGGCGCGCGTAGATTTTCGAGTTCTCGCCCTTCTTGTTCGGCGTAACCAGAGCGGTGCGACGCCCCGACAGGAGCGAATGCAGGACCCAGCCCTCGACGCCTTCCGAATCGCGCACGCGCCGCCAGACTTCGAACTCGGCGGTGATCTCGACCGGAAGTCCGACGCGCTCGTAGACCCATTTGGTGGCGTGGTCCTTCGAAGGGCCCTCGCGCAGGTTCACTCGGTCGGTCTTCAGACTGGCGAATCGGGGCAACGGCAACTTGGTGACGGAACCGACCGGATCGGCGACCGCAGGTGCAGCCGCAAGCGCGGACGCGCATAGGAGAGACAGGAAAGTGAGGCCGGCGCGGACCGGGGAGATTCGGCTCATCGGGTTCCTCGACTGCGGCCAGGCGATCCTTGTCTTTACCCGGCCATCTGGTAGAGAGGCCGGCGAGCCCGCGGTTCGCGAGCCGCTGGCCTGGCCCGGCGCAAAACATTTGCGGCCCGTAGCGTTAATGAGGCGTAAACTGCTTGAAAGCGTGGACGCAAATTGCTGAAATCGGGGCAGCGGCGGCGACAGCGCCGCAAGGGCGGAGAGGGCGGCGCTCATGACCAAGAAGAAACCCCTGGTGGTGGTGACTCGGCGGCTGCCCGAACCCGTCGAGACCCGCATGCGCGAGCTGTTCGACGCCCGCCTCAATCTCGAAGACAAGCCGCTGTCCCAGGCCGAGATCGTCGAGGCGATGCGCGAGGCGGACGTTCTCGTGCCGACCATCACCGACCACATCAACGCCGCGATGATCGCCCAGGCGGGCGAGCAGATGAAGCTTATCGCCAATTTCGGCAACGGCGTCGACCACATCGACGTGACCAGCGCGCTCCGCCGCGGGATCACGGTCACGAACACGCCGGAAGTCATGACCGAAGACACCGCCGACATGACGATGGCCCTCATTCTTTCGACCGCGCGCAGACTGGTGGAAGGGTCGCATATCATACCCGACGGACACTGGGCCGGCTGGTCTCCCACGTGGATGCTGGGGCGACGCATCACAGGCAAGCGGCTCGGCATCGTCGGCATGGGCCGCATCGGCCAAGCGCTCGCACGGCGCGCGCGCGCCTTCGGCATGTCGATCCACTATCACAACCGCCGTCGGGTCGCCGCGCAAATCGAGGAGTCGCTCGAGGCGACCTATTGGGATTTGCTCGACCAGATGCTCGCGCGAATGGACTTCGTCTCGATCCATTGCCCGCATACGCCGGGGACCTATCACCTTCTGTCGGCGCGGCGGCTCAAGTATCTGCGCCCCGACGCCATTCTCATCAATACGGCGCGCGGCGAGATCGTCGACGAGAACGCGCTTGTCCGGATGCTCGAGGCGGACGAACTCGCGAGTGCGGGGCTCGACGTGTTCGAACACGCGCCCGCCGTCAATGAGAAGCTCATCGCGCTCGCCAGGGCCCACAAGGTGACGCTGTTGCCGCACATGGGCTCGTCGACACACGAAGGCCGCGCCGACATGGGCGAGAAGGTCATCATCAACATTCGCACCTTCGCCGACGGCCACCGCCCGCCGGATCGCGTTCTGCCAAGCATGCTCTGACGGGGAAAGAACGACGGAATCCTAGCCGGCGGCGAAGCTGCGCGGCGCGGGGCTGATGATCGTCGCGGCGTTGTTGTCGATCTCCATCACCGCGAACCCTCGTTCGTTGGTCCCGTCAGCGCGGAAGCGGAACACGCCGTCCGCGCCGTTGAAGCCGGAGACGGAGGTCAGGGCCGGCTGGCCGTAGCGATCGGGTCCGGCGTTTTGCGCCAGCGCCGCGGCCAGCGTCACGGCATCGTAGGACAGCGTCGCCAGCCGGGTCGGCTCGGTGCTGAACTTCGCCTTGTAGCGCTGCGCCAGCGCCTTGAAACCTGCGTTGTCAGGCGCCGCGAACCAGCCTCCCTGAAGCTGCGGCAGCCGCAGCACGCGAGAATCGTTCCAGACGCCGGTGCCGAGCAGCTGGGTCTTGATTCCATTCGATGCGAGCGCGGTCGCGACCGCCGGCATGCCGTCCGCCTGTTCGGGAATGAACAGCGCGTCGATCTGGGGGCCAACCGCTGCGACCTGTTGGGCCGCGCTCTGCGCGTCCCCCGGCGCGTACCGGGCGATGACGACGACCGGCGTGTCCAGACGGCCGGCGGTTTGCTGAAACTCGGCGACGGCGATATTGCCGTATTCGTTCTGGGGCGCCATCACGGCGAAGGATTTCTTGCCGCGTGAAACGGAGAACTGAACAATTCGGTCGACGTAGCCCTCGATCATGAACGACAGAAGATAAGTCGCCCGGCGAGGCGACGCTGGCATCGGTCGAGAACCCGATGATCGGCTTGCCGGCCGCTTTCGCGACCGACGCCGCCTGGCGCACGTCGGTCGCGTAAACGGGGCCAAGAATGAGCTCGGCGCCGGCCCCGAGCTCCGCCTGCGCCGCCCGCGCCGCGCCGTCGGGCGTCGAACGGTCATCCTCGATCATCAAGGTGATGTAGGGGCCGGCGAATTCCTCGGTCGCCAGTTGCGCGGCGTTGCGCATGGACGAGCCGACAGGGCTCGGCGCGCCGTTTTGAGTGAGCGGCAAAATCATGCCCACGCGAACCGGCCCGGAGCCGAGAGTCTCCCCCACCGTCGGCCCGGGCGCGCCCTGCGGAGGTTGGGCGCTCGGCGCGGCCGCGCCCATCCCCGGCATCTCGATTCCGTCGAGTTGCAGCCCGCGAGCGTCAACGCGAGCCCTGCGCCGACGAACCCACGCCGGGTCACTGCGCTCCGGCGCTCCGTCGACTCAGACACGATCCTCATCAGCATCTCCCCGTCGGAGACGAGGCGATCCCGGCAGACATGCCGCCGCAGCCCCGTTCCTCTTCGCTCGCTGGCCCCGCCCGGTCGAGACGTCGGCTGTCCGCAGAAATTGTGGCATTTTCACCTGCGCTTGGCTATGTCGTCGATGTCGCGCCCGGCTTCAGATAGCCAGGACGAGCGAAAGAACGCGCCGGCGGCCATGAAGAAAGCCTTGATTTCGGGAAGCGCGAGGGCGAGCCGATCCGCACGCACGTTTGTCGTCCACGGCGCGCCGATCCCCGCTCCGCCGCTGGAGCCGGGGCTCTACGTCGTCGCAACTCCGATCGGCAATCTCGGCGATGTGACGCTGCGCGCGCTTGCCGTACTCGCCGGAGCGGATGGGGTCTTGGCCGAGGACACACGCCTTTCCCGGACCCTGCTCGCTCATTACGGCATTGACACCCCCCTATCGCCCTACCACGAGCACAACGCCGCCGAAGCGCGCCCGCTCGCGCTGCGGCGCATGGCCGAGGGCCAGGCGCTGGCGCTCGTATCGGACGCGGGAACCCCGTTGATCTCCGACCCCGGCTACAAACTGGTCGCCGAAATCAATCGCCTCGGGCCTCGCGGTCACTGCGGCCCCCGGGGCCTCGGCGGCGCTTGCGGCTCTCTGCATCGCAGGCCTGCCGACCGACCGGTTCTTCTTCGAGGGTTTCCTGCCGCCGAAGAGCGCCGCGCGGAGGGAGCGCATCAACGCTCTCGCCAACGTGCCGGGCACGCTCCTCTTCTATGAAGCGCCGACCCGGTTGGCCGAGTCGCTGGCCGATCTCGCGCTCGAGCTCGGGCCGCGGCCCGCCGCCGTCGCGCGGGAATTGACCAAGCTGCATGAGGAGGTCCGGCGCGGCGCCCTCGACGTCCTGGCCGCGGAATACGCAGCCGCCGGCGCGCCCAAAGGCGAAATCGTCATCGTCGTCGGCTCGGGCGAGCAGCGAACGGCGGTCTCCCAGGACGCTCTCGACGGCGACCTCGTCGAGGCGTTGCGCACCCTCTCGGTCAAGGACGCCGCCGCGGCCATAGCCGCCAGGCATGGACTTCCGCGCCGCCAGGTCTATGCCCGCGCGCTCGAGCTGGCTGGCGGCTCCCGGTGAGCGACCGAAGCCCTCGCGATCGGACGACGCGAAGACGAAAGGCGCATTTCTTCGGCCTCAACGCCGAATCGGTCGCCGCGGCGCTGTTGCGGCTGAAAGGCTATTCCATCCTGGCTCGCCGGTACGTCGTCTCCGGAGGCGAAATCGATCTTGTCGTGCGGCGGGGCGACGCCATCGCCTTCGTCGAGGTGAAAGCCCGCGGCCGCCTCGACGAGGCCGCGGAAGCGATCACCGCGACCAAGCGGCGGCGGATCTCGCGCGCCGCCCGCGTGTGGCTCGCCCGCAACCCGTGGGCCTCCGGCCTCACATTGCGCGGCGACGCCGTCTTCATCGCTCCCCGGCGCCTTCCCCGCCATACGCGCTGCGCGTATAGGCTGGAGTTCGATTGACCTCGCCGCTCGCCGCCGGTGAACCCACTGACAGGATTGCCAATGCCCCTGACCGTCGCCGTGCAGATGGACCCGATCGCCGGCATCCGCATCGCGGGCGACTCGACCTTTGCGCTCCTGCTCGAGGCGCAGGCCCGCGGCCATCGCCTGCTGCACTACACGCCCGACCGTCTTCGGCTCAGCGGGTCGCGCGTCGAGGCCATGGCCGAGCCGCTCGAGGTCAAGGACGCCGAAGGCGACCATTCGCGGCTCGGCAAGCTGCGCCTTGTCGATCTGTCGACGGTCGACGTGGTGCTGTTGCGGCAGGATCCCCCATTCGATCTCGCTTATGTGACGACGACGCATCTTCTCGAGCGCATCCACCCGCGAACGTTCGTCGTCAACGATCCGCGCAGCGTTCGCGACTCGCCGGAAAAGCTGTTCGTGATGGATTTTCCCGAACTGATGCCGCCGACCCTCATCGCCCGCGACCGGGACGCGATCGAGACCTTCCGCGCCGAGCACGGCGAGGTCGTGATGAAGCCGCTCTACGGCTTCGGCGGCGCGGCGGTGTTCAAGATCGGCCCCAAGGATCCCAACTTCGGCTCGCTGTTCGATCTGTTCACGGCTACGCTCCGCGAACCCTGGGTGATCCAGAAATTCCTTCCGGCGGTGTCGCGCGGCGACAAGCGCATCATCCTGGTGGACGGCGAAGCGAAGGGCGCGGTCAATCGCGTGCCGACGCGCGACGACATCCGCTCCAACATGGTTCGCGGCGGGGCGGCGCAGGAGACGGACCTCACGCCGCGCGAACGCGAGATCTGCGAGAGGATCGGGCCGGAACTCAAGCGGCGCGGGCTCCTGTTTGTTGGCATCGACGTGATCGACGGCTACCTGACCGAGATCAATGTCACCTCGCCGACCGGCATCCGCGCAATCAAGCGCCTCGGCGGGCCGGATCTCGCCGTGGCGATCTGGGACGCGATCGAGGCGAGGCGAGCGCCGCGCTAGCAGTTTGTCGGACCTGATTTTTTCATGCCGCGTAAGATGTTGATATCATTCGGTATTGTGTTTCTCACAAATTTGAAAAACGCTAATGAAATCAATGGTCCGAAGGTTAAGTCCGACAGGCTGCTAGTGGTTACGCGTGGCGCCCGAGCCGGATGTCGCAAAAGGGCGGAGACGAGGCGTTCCCGCGCGACGCCGGAAGCCCGGACTCCGCCCGCAACGGACCTTCGTCCGCTGTCGGCTGTCCGCTGTCGGCTGTCCGCGAGCTCGACCGCGAGTCGTTACGGGTCTATCACCCGTGGAAACGGGCCAAACCCCCAGTGATGTGACCCAACATTAGCCGCGCGGGTTGTATCGGAAGGTCTATTCCGCAGCGTCCGGCGCGCGCAGTCTCAGGCTTTGAACCTCCGTCGCGGTGGGGGCGCGAGAAGGCTCGTTCGACTGCGTGACCGTTACACGCACGGACAAAGCGCCGTCGTGGATCGCGTCGGAGGGCACGGGCAGCGAATAGACGCCGCCCTGCCGGCGCTCGGCCGGGCCAAACGGTGAGATTGTGCCGAGCGATTCGCCGGCAAGTGTCGTCACGCGAACGCGTTGGCCGGGCGCAAGCGGTCCTACCTGCACCTCGAGCCACGCGCTGGCGCCCGCCTTCAGCGGATGCGGAAGCGTGAGCGTCTGCTCCATCCCTTCTCCCTCGGCGCCGTGAGCAAGAGACGCGACCAGCGCCAGGAGGACCGCCGAGCGGCGCAACATCTACAGCATTCCGATTGAGACGGCCTTGAGCACGGGCTCGGCCTCTTTCCCGCCGACCGGGACGACCGTGACGGCCAAATTCGCATGCGTCGCGGCCGCCGCCATCGGCGCGGCGAAGGCGGGCAGCTTCGGCGGCAGAGGCACGGCAAATGTCGCTTCGTGGGACATCTGCATGCCGGCCATCGGCGGCCCGAAGAACCCGACCGTACCCGCGTAATATGGGCTGTCGGTCCCGAGGTTCGTCGCGCCGGCGGGCGCTCCAACGAAGACGTGGAACTGGCGAATCCTCTCCGGCCGTTCCAACGTGACCTGCGCCACGAGAGGCCGGGGGGTTTCTTCCGCCGCGCGCCGCTGAGGCATGAACTCGACCGACGCGGTGTTCCCGGCGATGTGCGCGCCGCCACCGGCGCCGCCGCCTGGGCGACGAGCTTCGACGTCCCAATCAGATTTTCGCCGGTACCCGCGCGATCGTACTCGTAGTCGAAACGGTCGGTCGAGAGATAGTCCCCAGCTTTGCCGTTGAGGACATAGTCTCCCTTGGAGTCGACGAAAAACAGGAACGGCTCTTCGGACAGTGCTTTCAGCTCATCTTCAGGCGGCAGATAGGGCTGCTTGAGCGAGATCTGCTTGCGGATCCACACGTCCCAGAGCCGGTCGATATTGGTGTGATGCAGGAAGAAGATCGGATCGACCGGGGACAGGAAGTTGGTCATGTTCCCATAGGGACCGGGATCGATGTGCCCGTATCCGCCGATGCAATTGTGAACGAGGTTGTGCGGGAGACCTTCAAGAACGGAAAAGACAGTTTTGTCGGGCGCCGTATTGTGAGAGGCGGTTTTCGAACTCGTGAAGCTGAGGTATCCCAAGCCGTTCAGATCGCCGTTCGGATCGTAGAAACTCGGCGCCAGCAATCCGGCCATCACGGTGTCGACGGAGACGGCGGAAGCCGCGTCCTTATCGAGCATCGGATTGGTCTTCGACAAATAGCGCGCGCTGCACGTGACCGCAAAGGCCTCGTCCCCTGCGACCCCCCCGCCCGTCACGCCGGTCCCGCCGTTCCAGAGGTCGTCGAACGTCTTATAGCCGCGCGAGTCAAGCTGCGCTTTCTGGCCGGCGGATAGCCCGTTCCAGTATTTTTCGAGGGCCGGCTTAATGAAGTCGGTGAAGACGGCAAGGTTCTCCGTATAGGGTTCGTAAGCAAAGTCGGTCGGCGTCAGCACGCCATTGAACATGACGTCCGGGATCCCCGGTGGCTGTGGAGGCTGCCGGGTCAGGGGCTCGGTCCAGTCCCAGTAAGCGGGACACGCTGTCCCAAAGGACCTTCGGCCCTTGCTGGGCCACCCAGGCGAAGGCGCCATGGTTGGTCGCGGCCGGCCGGCCGTCGAGCAGTCCCGCGCGGGCTAGCACCGCGGCGCCCGTGCAGACCGACGTCATGAGCTTCACCCTTTCGTCCATGCGGCGCACCCAGTCGAGCAGCGCCGCGACGCCCTCGGCATCGGCCTTCGCGTCGAGGAGCGGCCACGTGCCGCCGCCGCCGGGGATCATCAGTAGGTCCGGAGGCTCGCTGAGCGCCTGCCCCATGTCCAAGTCGGGCAGGACCGCAGGATCGTTGGCGTTTTTTGACCCTATCGCGCCCACGCCCGATGAGCGTCACCGCAAAGGGATAAGGCGGCGGATCGCCATAGCCTGTGCCGAGAAATCGGGCGATCGTGAACGCCTCGGCGAAACCAAAGACGTCGATGGGCTCGAAGCCTTCGTACACGAATATCCCGATCCGCTGCGTCGGCGGAAAGTCGGGGCGATCGGACGGGCCGGTCATGACAGCTGCCGAACCGTCCCAAGGAACTGGCTGAAGCTCAAATCCGGGCCGGTGATGTTCGTGACGATCGTCATCCGATTGTAGTCCTCGATATGAACGACCGTCGTCTTGTCCAACTCCTGCCACGTGACCAGGAATATTTCTTCGGTAATCGGCTCGACCTTGGATCGTCACCGTTTCCCGAGCCGACCTTTTTCCGTCTTTGTCGAGATTGTAATAGGTCAACGAGGTTTCAGAAGTGAAGTCGAGCTCAACCTGAAAGGCTTGAAAGTCGACAAAATATCGATGGCCTACGGCCGGAAATTTTGCATACATGGCCTTCCTCCTAGTGATTTATGGTTCAAAAGGTCGAATAACGGCGCAGAATAGAGCCCTAGTGGTCCGCCATGCCCGGCATCGCACGTCCAGGCGCCATGGCTGGCGCGCCATAATTCGGCGCCATCGCTGCTGAGGCGCGAAGCATGGACGGCATTCCCAGCCCGCCGCCCGGTGCCTTGATGTCGGGGACAATGCTTATGTTCAGCATCATGCCCGCGTCTTCGTGGTCCAATATATGGCAATGAAGAACATACTCGCCAATATAGCGATGGTATCTCGTTCGCATCGACACCATATAGTTATTCTCCACGAAGATGGTGTCACGGAAAGCGTGATGATGCATTCCGCAATACTGCCGGGCGAGTTCATCTTGAGCTATGCATGTCATGCACGTCCCGTTTTCGTCGAAAATTGACTTTCCGTTCTGGTCCTTGACGTTGATAACTTCAAAGGGATTGACGTGAATGTAGAAGATATGGGGCTCCCCAGCTGGAACTGAGGGTCCAGTCATCTGTTGTGTTCACCTGTCGGGTTATATTGACGACATTCGGATCCTAGGAGCTTCCATTGACCTGGAAATAACCAAAGCTCGTAATTTCGAAATTAGCGGTTTGCTTCGCTTGGCCCTTCGGAGGCGGCGGCAGTTCTTGGAACGGAGCCCACGGGCTAATGTCTCCCTGCAGCAGCCCGTCAAGAACCGGCTGCGGAAGCGAAGAATTGCCGCTGTAAAGCGTCTTCAGGACATATTCCCGAAGGTCGCCTGTCACAGGCTTCCCGCCTCTGACATGAATATAAGCAAGCAACTGTGGAGTCGATGGCCCTTGCCCGCCGCCCTGCCCGTTGTAAATCCGCGCCCCGACAGGCGCGGCCAGGCGCGGCCTGATCGAGCAGGCAGTAGTCGCCTTCTTGCGGGAAGACGACAAGGATATCGCTGCGATATCCTGGCTGCAGATAGTTGAACTCCAACAGATTCTTGCCGACCGCCATCGTATGGATTGTATGGACCTACGTGCGGGTCAATCCGTCAGAAGCTAGTTCAAACTGCGGGACCAGCGTATCCTTGCTTGCGTTGCAATCCGCGAGGACATCGTGCGCCTGTGCTTTGCGGTTTCCCTTAAGATTCGAAGCTGCGAAGTCGGTCAGCAGGGCGGCCGGCGGCGTCGCGCGCACGAGTTGGACGTTGATCGTGTCGTGAATCCCGGCGTGGACGAATCGCCAGCGCTGGATCTGGCCCGCCGGCAAGGTCACGGTTGGCTGAACCTCGCCGTTGATGCTCGTGAAGCGGCCGTTGTGTCCCAGATCGTAGGGGAGAACAGTTGTAGCTGAAAATTCTCGACAGCTCCCGGGCTCACCGCATTCTTAGGAGTAGGATCTGGACATGTCCAGGGCGCGTAGGCCGGACCGTTTAAGTCATTCTGGTTCTCTGAATTATAGAGTCCCTTCGTCGTGTAGATGTTTTGCCACCAGTTGGCTGGTTTTTTGGGATCGTTGGCGAAGCAAGCGTAAGCAATCTGCTGGAACAGGAATAATTTCTCAGGAAAGGCGACGTTGTTCACATCGTGAAGAATGGTGTCGATGTCGGAGATCGGGTGAGGGTTTTCAGCGGTGGGGGGCGAATAGGGACGATCGCCCTCGACGATCAGAACGCCGGAGGTACCGCTCGCTACTTGTGTAGCGGTCGATCCGTGACGGTGAGCGTGATACCAGAACGTGCCCGCCGGATGGTCGGCGGGAATGTTAATTTCGTAGGGAAACTCCGTCTGCGGAGCGATGTTTATCAGCACGTTGTCGCTGTTCCCGGTCGGGGACACATGCAGGCCGTGGTTATGGAGATTAGTGGTGTTGAAGCACTCCGCCGGCGAAACGCCCTGACGAATGGGTGTGCCGTTTGTCGGACAGGTGGGATCCTGAGCGTCGGTTTTGTTCTTCAGATCAACTCTCATGGTGTCGCCGGGCTTCACGAAGATCGCGGGGCCTGATTTGCACCCGCCATACGACCGCAACTCGACTGGATCGTCCTTTCCTGTGCTCGGGTTGTTGATCGTGAAATGGGCCCTGACAAAGTCCAATTCGACAGAGACGATCGAGCCGTTCCTCAAGGAGCTTTCGCCGAATAAGTAAATCGGAGGATCGGGGGCTGGGATTCCGGAGCGTTGGGTCGTGTTGTAGATCGGCGGGATGATCGACGCAGCGGCAATTCGTCTTCCGTGGGAGATGTTGGCTCGAGGCTGGACGAGCGGGGACGACGATTGTTCGCGGCTGCGGAAGTGCGCGCGGCGGGTCGAGGCGGGCTGGCGCTGGTCTCCAAGATCACGGGGCTGGCGCGTTCGACGATCAATCGAGGCGAGGACGATCTCGACGGCGCGCCATTGCCTGCGGGGCGCATCCGGCGCGAGGGCGGCGGGCGATCAGCGACAAGAATCCCGAGATCAGAGAGGCTCTGCGGCGTCTGGTCGAGCCGGCGACGCTCGGCGATCCGATGCGTCCTCTGATTTGGGTGTCCAAGAGCCTGGCGAAGCTGGCCTCGGCTTTGACGGGGATGGGCTTTTCGATGGGCGCCGACACGGTTCGCGCGGAGCTGTTGAAGCTCGGGTTCTCGCGCCAGGGCAACCGCAAGGCCGAGGAAGGATCGAACCATCCCGATCGGGACGCGCAGTTCGAATACATCAACTCGACGGTCGCTTCGGCGCAAGGGCGAGGGCAGCCGGTCATCTCGGTCGACACGAAGAAGAAGGAGTTGGTGGGCAACTTCAAGAATGCCGGAACGGACTATCGACGCCAAGGCGATCCGTTGCGGGTGAACGTGCACGACTTCGAGGACAAGACGCTCGGCAAGGTGGCGCCGTATGGCGTCTACGACGTGATTGCCAACGAGGGATGGGTGAGCGTCGGGATCACGGCGGACAGCGCCGAATTCGCCGTCGCTTCGATCCGTTGCTGGTTTGAGCGCATGGGACGACGGCGCTATCCGCAAGCGAAAGAGCTGACGATCACGGCCGATTGCGGCGGCTCAAACGGAGCGCGCGTGCGGCTGTGGAAGGTCGAATTGCAGAGGCTGGCGACGAGACGGGGCTGACGATCCATGTGCGTCATTACCCGCCCGGGACGTCGAAATGGAACAAGATCGAGCACCGGCTGTTCTGCTACATCACGCAGAACTGGCGCGGCCGGCCGCTGACCGACCGCCTCGCCATCGTCGAACTCATCGGCGCCACGACCACCAAAACCGGCCTGAAAGTCGAATGCGCGCTCGACCCGGGCGCCTACGAGAAAGGCGTCAAGGTCAGCGACGCCGACATGGCCTCAATCAACCTCACAGCAGACGCCTTTCACCTTCCATCAGGCCGCGGCCGCAACCAAAATAGTAGTAGTCGTTATTGTCCGAAGTGTCCTAAGGCTTCGCCGAACAATAACCGAATTGCGGTACGAGGGCGTGCGACAGCGTGACTCAGGGCGTCATGATTCCGGATCGAGGCGAACGCTTGTATCCCGGATGGGATGATCGATGAAGACGCGATTTGCTATCGCTGGGACATGGTCGGCTCGAAGCTCGACGAACGCGGGCGGCGAATGTTCGCGGCGGGCGAGGTGAGAACTGCCGGCCGGGGCGGGCTTGCGGTGGTCTCTCGGATCACCGGGCTTGCCCGTTCGACCATCAATCGCGGCGAGGACGATCTGGACGGCGAGGAACTGCCGAAAGGTCAGGTGCGGCGTGCCGGCGCCGGCCGCAAGGCGGTCGCCGCAAGAGACCCCGGTCTCGTGCCCGCATTGAAGCGCCTCCTCGAACCGGCCACGCTCGGCGATCCCATGCGCCCGCTATTGTGGGTGTCGAAGAGCATGGACAAATTGGCGGCGATCCTGACCGACATGGGGCATCCGATCAGCGCCGATACGGTGCGCAAGGAACTGATGAAGCTCGGCTTCTCGCGCCAGTACAATCGTAAGGCCGAGGAAGGCTCGAAGCATCCGGACCGTAACGCGCAATTCGAGCACATCAATGCGAAAGTCGTGGCCGCTCAGGCAAAATGCCAGCCCGTCATCTCCGTCGATACGAAGAAGAAAGAGCTGGTCGGCAACTTCAAGAATGGTGGCTCCGACTATCGGCCGAAGGGCGATCCGTTGCGCGTCAACGTGCACGACTTCGAGGACAAGGACCTGGGCAAGGTGGCGCCTTACGGCGTCTACGACGTGACGGCCAACACCGGCTTCGTCAGCGTCGGCATCACCAGCGATACCGCGGAGTTCGCGGTCCAATCCATCCGCACGTGGCTTGCGCGCATGGGCCGCGAACGCTATCCGGACACGAAAGAACTGACGATCACGGCCGATTGCGGCGGCTCGAATGGCGCGCGCGTGCGTCTGTGGAAGCTCGAACTGCAGAAGCTCGCCGATGAGACGAACCTCATGCTCAGCGTCCACCATTATCCGCCGGGAACGTCGAAGTGGAACAGGATCGAGCACCGCCTGTTCTGCCATATCACGCAGAACTGGCGCGGCCGGCCGCTGACGGATCGCATCGCCGTCGTCGAACTCATCGGCGCGACGACGACCAAGGCGGGCCTCAAGGTCGAGTGCGCGCTCGATGAGCGAACCTATGAAAAAGGCATCAAGGTCCCCGATGCCGAAATGGACGCCCTCGACCTCACTGGCGATGCGTTCCATCCGGAATGGAACTACACAATCAAACCCCGCCGGTTCGCAGAATTGTAGCAGTTATTGTTATGGGTGTCCTAACGAAAGACGCTTGCAGATCACAGCCTGCTCGAACAGCCGCCGCCGGAGCCACTGGAGGCGGCGCGCCTAAGAAGGGCGGCTGCTCGAAAGGAACCTCCTTGGCGGCGACGACGCCGGGGGCCGCCTCCGCGTTCAGCACCACCTTCGAGAGCGTGTCTTGGGATCGTGCGCCGGGCGTCAGTCCTGGCGACTCAGGGGTCGCAAAAAGGGCTCGGCGATGCTCGTTTCGACGAAATGTACGGAAGCGAGGAGCAATGCCACGCGGCCCTCGTTCAATTGCGCTGGCCCGATGGGTTTGAATGTCCAGACTGCCGCGGGCACGGCCATTGCCTCGTGAATTGAGGCGCGCGTCGCTTGTTCCAGTGCAACGCCTGCCGCAAGCAGACCTCCGTCAAGGCTGGAACCATATTCGCCTCCAGCAAGCTGCCGCTGCGCATCTGGTTCAAGGCTATCTTTCTCCTCACCCAATCCAAGAAAGGCATCTCCAGCATCGAACTGGGTCGCCGGCTCGGCGTCACCCAGACCGCGGCTTGGGTAATGAAACACAAGCTCGCGCAAGTCATGCTCGAGCGCAACGCGAGCAAGCGATTGAGAGGCGCCGTCCAAATGGACGACGCCTCCATCGGCGGCGCTCGTCCTGGCCGGCGCGGAAGGGGGGCCAAGGGCAAGATGCCGTTCGTGGCGGCGGTCGCCACAACGGAAGACGGAAAACCCGATCAGATCATCCTGCGGCCTGTCAAAGCGTTCAGCCTTGTCGCGATCCGCAAGCTCGCCGCTACCGCGCTCGCCCCCGACGCCCAAGTCTTGACCGACGGTCTTGCGTGTTTCGCGGCCGTCGTCGATGTCGGATGCACCCACACCGCGATCGAGACCGGCGCAGGCCCGCGAGCCGCCAAAACGCCCGCCTTCAAGTGGGTCAACACGGCGCTGGGCAACATCAAGGCGGCTTTGGTCGGAACCTATCGAGCCGTACGTTCCAAGCATGTTCCGCGCTATCTCGCGGAGTTCGAATATCGGTTCAACCGCAGATACGATCTCGCCGCCATGATTCCGCGTCTCGCTTTTGTGGCACTCAGAACCGCGCCCATGCCTTATCGGCTCCTCGAGCCGGCTGACGTTGCCGCGTAATCAGGTTTTTGTTTGCCTCCCTTGAAAGCGAACCGGCTACCTGAGTTGCGCACCTCCGGACCGGACCAAGGACAGGAGGTGCGCCACAATTCCATATTTCCTGAGTCCCGCTGCCCAGCCGCCTCAATCGGATTCGTTAGGTTGTAAATCTTATCCACTGTCAGGACGTCGTATCTACGGAACAGATACAATCGTCGGCGGTCCGAAAACCTGTCGTGGCATCTTTATAGCTCCATTGCTTGAACCTTGTATGAAACCGAATGTTCTCCGGAATTCTGGCGGCCCTCGGGTTGGAGCGTCTTCTCCTGCGCATTGACAGAAGCGCTTGCGGCCACCAATTCCGAAAAAGAAAAAGAGGACGAGATCGTGCGGCTCAAGCATTTGCCGCCCCGTCCGCCGCACAAGCCGTCCGGGATGGAGAAGGCGACCGATCGGCCGGAAAGCGGGACTTCGGCCGAAGATGCAGTAGGATCGAAGCGACGCGGCCCCGGCGTCTCCAAGCTTCCGATCGACCGGCGGGTGACGCTGACGGTTGAAGCCCCGCCGGGCTCGCGCCACAAGGGCTACGAGGAGATCGTCGTTCAAGACTTGGTGTTGAAGGCCGAGACGACGCTCTATCGGCGGGAGCGCTGGGAGACGCCGGACGGCAAGCGGCTGATGGCGCCGCTCGATGGGGGAATTGTCGGCGGCTGCGGCCCGCATCTGCATCGCCTCGTGCTGATGCTGCATTTTCAGGGCCAGATGACCTGCGAACGGATCGTGGCGCTTCTGGCCGGCATGGGCCTGGCGATTTCCAAGCGGCAGGTGGTGCGGCTCTTGCGCGCCAAGCTGGAGGGCTTCCGCGCCGAGGACGAAGCGGTGCTGCGGGCGGGGCTCGCGAGCTCGCCCTTCGTCACCGTCGACGACACCGGCGCCCGCCACGCCGGCAAGGCCTGCTTCACCACCCACATCGGCTCCGACCGCTTCGCCGCGTTCCGCACCGGGTCCGGCAAGTCGCGCCTGGCTTTCCTCGGCCGTCTGCTCGGCGGGACGGCGTCCTACGTGATTAATGCCGCCGCGATCGCCTACATGCGCGCGGGCAATCTGGCGCAGGACGTCATCGACAGGCTCGGCGGCCACGCTTCGCCCGTCTTTCGCTCGCGCGAGGATTGGATGGACCACTTGCGTGCCCTCGGCCTGACGGAATTGCGCGTCACGCCCGATCCGGTGCGCGTCGCCAGCGAAGCGGCGCTGTGGGGCGCAATCGAGGCCGAGGGTCTGCTCGGCGGCGCGGTCGTCGTCTCCGACGACGCCGGCCAGTTCCGCATCGGCGACCACGCCCTGTGTTGGGTTCACGCCGAGCGGCTCATCCACAAGCTCGTTCCGCCAACGATCGGCAGCGCAACGCCATCGAGGTCGCCCGGCGGATGGTCTGGTGGTTCTATCGCCAGCTCAAAGACTACAAACTGGCCCCAAGCCCCCAACGAGCCGCGGAACTGAGCGCCCGCTTCGACCGCATCTTCAAGCGCCGAACCGGCTACGCCCTGCTCGACCGTCTGTTGAAACGCCTGCTCGGGCGCAAGGACGAGCTTTTGCGCGTGCTCGAGCGGCCCGACATCCCGCTCAACACCACCGCCTCCGAAAACGACATCCGCGCCTTCGTCACCAAGCGCAAAGTCTCCGGCGGAACCGTCAGCGAAAAAGGTCGCGAGGCGCGCGACGCAATGCTCGGCCTCGCCAAAACCTCCAAGAAACTCAAAATCCCCTTCTTCGACTATCTCGGCGCCCGCCTCGGCATTCCTGGCCCCGCCGTCCCGGATCTCGCAACCCTCGTCAGCACCGCACCAAGCTAAAGCGCCCGCCCGGAAATTTGCCTCGGTTACCTTGGACTGCTCGTAACCCATTGAAAAGCCCCGAATCGGACGGTCGCGGTAGGGACGCCCATTACTGGACGCCCCCCGCAGTCGGGTGGGATCAAGGCGCGGACCGGGCTTCGAATGATGCCGACGTTTCCTTGATCCCCCCCTATCATTCCGTACGGCGGGTTTTCCCCAGTACGGCTGAAAGGCCGGCTTTCGGGCGATGCCTTCCCGATCCGTCCGTCAGTTTAAGTCTGCTCCCGACATACACAGACGTCCGTTCGGTTTGCCTTCGTCCTTCGTGCATCGCGACATGCCTGCGATAGTCCCGCACGGTGTCGGGTCGCCCACTCGCCAATGCACCGCCATGGAGGATGGGTCGTCCTCCGCCCCAGGGGTCCTCGCTCGGGTTCGGGTTATGCTGTCCCGATCCGTCTTCACTTAATCGACCCCATGCGCCCCACTCGCAGGCACATCGCGACTTCGCCGCTTGGCGGCTTATACGCAATGCCTTCGCTGTGCGGGAGCGCCTAGGCGACCCACGAGTGGTTCCTAGCTTTCGCTGTCCATTCTTTCCCGACATGCCGCCCTCTATGACCCCGGGGAGTTTCGTCATCGTCATGGTCCAGTTCTCCGATGCCGAACATGGCCTTCGCCAGGATCTGAACAGCTCGGCACTCCCATAATTCCTGCAATCCGTTTCACGCAGGGCACGTCTTTCGGGGCTTCCCGAATTCACTTCCGCTACGGCCTGTCGGTTTGCTCGCCCTCCTGTGACGGATCAGACCAGGTCTCCCCGGCCCCAACTTTTACTTCCAGGCTTCCGGCAGGTCGGTCGCCCTTCCTGCCGCTGGATATGACTACAACAGTGGCCTGAACTTCTTCTGTTGGCGGGGACTCTCACCCGCTAGAATGGCAGCTAGCTTCGCTGCGCTAGAACCGTACGTGCGGCTTTCCCGCATCGGCTCCCACCTCGGGTGTCTGACGGCAAAGCGCTTCTCTGGCCAGGGGTGGATTCGCGGTTTGGGAAGCCATTCGTTGGCCCATCGCCCGGTCCGCTGCCAGGTCGCGCCGTCGCTCTGGCTGCGTCGCCTGAGCGATCGCCGCCAGAGGTCGATGACGTGGGAGCGGAAGGCGGAGAGCGTCGGACCGTTGGTCGGCACGGCGAAGTAGTTGAAGTAGCCGCCCACGACCTGCCCCAGCCATTTTCCCTGCTCGGGAATCGGCTGGTGCATGCGCCGTCGCAGTTCCTGTTTGATGGCTTTGAGCTTCGCCCGCACGCGGTCGCGCCGGGTTTTCCGTTTGATCGAGGAACGTGCCGCGCTGCGACTTGCTGCAGATGAAGGTGAAGCCCAGGAAGTTGAAGGTCTCCGGCTTGCCGAGCCCGCGCCGCTTTCGGTTCGCCGCAGCGAAGCGGCCGAACTCGATCAGGCGGGTCTTGTCCGGATGAAGCGACAGCGCAAACTCCGCTAACCGCTCGCGCATCGCCTCCAGGAAGCGCCGGGCGTCGGCCTCGTGCTCGAAGCCCGCGATCACGTCGTCGGCATATCGCACGATGATCATGTCGCCCGTGGCCTCACGCCGTCGCCAGCGTTCGGCCCAGAGGTCGAACCCGTAGTGCAGGTAGATGTTGGCCAGGAGCGGCGAGATCACCGACCCCTGCCCCGTCCCCTTGTCACTGATCGCCACGACCCCGTCTTCCAGGACGCCCGCCTTCAGCCATTTCCGGATCAGGCGGATGATGCGCTTGTCGCCGATCCGATGCTCCACGAAACGGATCAGCCATTCCTGGCTGACCTCGTCGAAGAACGACCGGATATCGGCGTCCAGGATGTAGTTCACCCTCCTGCTGTTGATCCCGACCACGAGCGCGTCCAGCGCATCATGTGCGCCCCGCCCGGGCCGGAACCCATACGAGAACCCGAGGAAGTCTTCCTCGTAGATCGCGTTCAGCACCGCGGCCGTCGCCCTCTGGACGATCTTGTCCTCGAGCGCCGCAACCGCGATCGGGCGCTCGCGGCCGTCCGGCTTGGGGATATAGACCCGCCGGCTCGGCTGCGCCCGATACGCTCCCCGTTGGACCCGCGCATGCAAATCCTCGAGATTGCGCTCGAGGTCCGCCTCGTAGGTCTTCCAGGTCAATCCATCCACGCCAGGCGCGGCCTGCTCCCTGAGCTCATAGTATGCTTCCTGAAGCAGATCGGTGCTGATGTGGTGGAGCAGCGCGGTGAACCGTTCCTCTTTCCTTTGCCTTGCGGCTTGCCGTATGCGGTCCAGCGCCTGTGACACGCTTGCCCAGTCCTGAGCCCGGCGCGTGCTGTGCTGGCCCGCATTCCCCTTGGCCCCCGCCCTTGGCTCCCCCGGCTCCGCGGCGAATTGCTCCGCCTCGTTCGCCGGCTTCACAGCTACTACGGCGGGGCCCGACTTCTCACGCCCGTGCGTCATCGGCTTCGGCTCCTCGCCTTCCCGATGCGGACCAGGACGGCGCTAGGCCTGTGGTCAGGCGTGAGATCTCCCAGGTTCCGACGCGATCCTTTCGTGCGTGATGTGGTCTTCGACCACGGCAGAGCGTCAGCCCCTCGCATAACGGGACCGCACATGTTGCCTTCGACGTTCCTTACCGTCTCGGCCTCTGCGTCGATTTGGCTTTCGCGGCTCAATAGCACACCCCACACGATCGCTGTGTACGCTTCGCAGCCGCCGTCGCCGACGACCACGCAACACTCGCTACCGGGCGCCCGCTACGGCTTACCCCAGCCGGTCTTCCACCGACAGGACCGCGCCAGCCTCCTGGCGCACAAGGAATCCAAGGAAATCCAAGCCCGTTTTCTTGGTCCGGCTTGGACCGGCTTGGATTCGGCTTGGAGGAATTTGGCCTGAGGCGCGGCCCGCGATCGCGTCCGCCCGGCTCCGCTTCGAGGACGCGCCGGACTCGACAAGCGTCCCCCGCTCACAGCTGTTCTGCAACCGATTCGCGTACAATTTTCGCATGATCCCATCGCACCGATTTTCGGGTTCTTGCTCAGCCGGCGTATAGCAGGTGGGATAGGGAAAGGCGCCAAGCGACCCAGGCGGGGCGCGGGGTCGGCTAAGCCGAAATTAACGACGCCGGACCCATTGTCGGCGCCGGGCGGAAGGGGAATATACCCGTCGATGTCCATCGCCAACGCTCCCGCCGCCGAACGTCGCCCGGCGCGCGCCTCCCCGCCGTCAAGCAAAGGCCTCGACCGCGCGAGCCTTCTCGACCGGCTCTCCGCGCTTCACAAAAAGCATTCGGGTGATCCCGCCGGGTTTCGCCGCGCTGCGATCGCAACCCTGCAGGCGGCGCTCGCCGCCGGGCGCGACGAGGCGCGAAGGGCGCTGGAAGCCGGCGGCGCGGGAAGGGGTTGCGCCGAGACGCTCAGCGCTGAGATCGACGATCTGCTCCGCGTCGCGCTGGAAATGGCGACCCGTTGGCTCTCCCCGCCGCCGGAGGACACAGCGCTGCCGACCATCGTCGCCGTCGGCGGATACGGGCGCGGCATGCTGGCGCCGGGCTCCGACATCGATCTCCTGTTCCTGTTGCCCAACAAGCCGACGCCGGCCGTCGAAAAAGATCGTCGAAGCCCTGCTCTACGTCCTCTGGGACCTCAAGCAGAAGGTCGGGCATGCGACGCGAACGATCGACGAATGCCTGAGGCAGGCCCGCGGCGACATGACGATCCGGACGACCCTGATCGAGGCGCGGCTGGTCACCGGCGACAAGAAGCTGTTCCAGACTCTGCAAACGCGCTTCGACAAGGAGATTGTGGCGAAGACCGCGCCGGAATTCGTCGCGGCCAAGCTCGCAGAACGCGAAGAGCGCGTGAGACGGGCCGGCGCATCGCGCTATCTCGTCGAACCCAACGTCAAGGAAGGCAAGGGGGGGCTGCGCGATCTCAACACGCTCTTCTGGATCTCGAAGTACGTCTATCGAGTGCAGAACGCGCATGAGCTGGTCGCGGCAGGCCTGTTTTCGCCGCGTGAATTCGCGCTGTTCCGCCGCTGCGAGGAGTTTCTGTGGTCGGTGCGCTGCCGGCTTCACTTCCTCGCCGGCCGGGCGGAGGAGCGCCTCAGCTTCGACGTGCAGAGGCCGATTGCCCGGCAGTTGGGCTACTCGACTCGCGCCGGCCAGGCCGACGTCGAGCGGTTCATGAAGCACTATTTTCTCGTAGCGAAGGACGTCGGTGACCTCACGGCGATCGTCTGCGCCGCGCTCGAGGAGCGCCAGACCAAGCCGACGCCGGTGTTCGACCGACTCATTGGGCGTCTCAGGCGGCGGCGTACCCGAGCCATCGCCGAAGCCGAGGATTTCAGGGTCGACAACGACCGCATCAACGTTGTTAGGACGGATGCGTTCGAGCGCGATCCGGTCAATCTCATCCGCATCTTCTGGATTGCGGACCGCTCCAATCTGCCGATTCACCCGGACGCGGCGCGGCTCGTCACCCAGTCCTTGAAACGCATCGACGGGCGCCTGCGCGAGGATCCTGAAGCGAACCGCCTTTTCCTCGAAATTCTGACCTCGCGCCACGTTCCGGAAACGACGCTGAGGCGAATGAACGAGGCCGGCGTCCTTGGCCGGTTCATCCCCGATTTCGGCCGCGTGGTCGGGATGATGCAGTTCTCGATGTACCACCACTACACGATCGACGAGCATCTCTTGCGCACCGTCGGCGCACTGAGCGCCATCGAGGCGGGACGGCTCAAGGAGGAACATCCGCTCGCGAGCGAGATCGTCCACAAGATCGCGCATCGTACGGAACTCTACCTCGCCGCGTTCCTGCACGACATCGCCAAGGGCAGGCCGAGCGACCATTCGCACTCCGGGGCAGAGGTCGCGCGCAGGCTCTGCCCGAGACTCGGGCTGTCGCCGGCGAACACGGAACGCGTCGCCTGGCTCGTCGAGCAGCACCTCATCATGTCCAACATGGCGCAGGGGCGCGACCTGTCCGACCCGCGCACGGCCGAAGCCCTGGCGGCGATCGTACAGACGCAGGAGCGGCTCAAGATGCTGTTCACGCTCACCGGCGCCGACATTCGCGCCGTCGGCCCCGGCGTGTGGAACGGTTGGAAGGGCCAGCTCCTCCGGAATCTCTACTGGGAAACCGAAGTCGTGCTCGGCGGCGGCCATTCGGCGATCGACCGCAAATCCCGCGTGCAAGCGGCGCAGGAAACCCTGCGGCGCTCGCTGGCTGGATGGTTCGACCCCGAGTTCGACGCCTACGCCCAGCGCCATTATCCCGCTTACTGGCTGAAGGTCGACCCGGCGCGCCAGGTCGCGCACGCGAAGCTCCTGCACACCATGGCGGCCGACATGCGCTCGCTCGCCACCGAGGTGACAACCGACAGTTTCCACGGCGTCACGGCGGTGACTGTGGTCGCGCCCGATCACCCGAGATTGCTGACCGGCATTGCCGGCGCCTGCGCAGCCGCGGGCGGCAATATTGTCGACGCCCAGATCTTCACGACGACCGACGGGCTCGCGCTCGACACGATCTTCGTTTCGCGCGCCTTCGAGCGGGACGACGACGAGTTGCGCCGCGGCCAGCGCATCGCCACGAACATCGAGAGGACCCTGCGGGGAGAGGTCCGATTGGCGGAAATCGCGCCTCACAAGGATGTGCGGGACGTGCGCCGCGGCGCCTTCGCGATCGAACCCGAGGTCATGATCGACAACAGCCTGTCCAGCCGCTACACGGTTGTCGAAGTCTCAGGTCTGGATCGGACGGGTCTGCTGCGCGATCTCACTGCTTCGCTTTCCAGCCTGAACCTCAATATCGGCTCTGCGCATATCGTCACTTTCGGCGAAAAGGCGGTCGACTCGTTCTACGTCACCGACCTGACCGGCCAGAAGATCAATTCGGCCTCGAAGCAGGCGGCGATCAAGCGGCGGCTGCTGGCGGATTTCGCCTCGGAGTAGCGACTTGCGGCAGTGAGATTTTCAGCGACCGGCCGCGCTTGATTTTTGGGGCGCCAGCCCTGATATGCGTCGCAAATTCCAAAGGGGCTGTGACATCATGAGTGACACAAACGGCGAACGCGGCGAACAGACGGCTGTGACGCAGGCGGAATCGGCTCCGGCCGAGACCGCCGAGCGCGAGCGCGACGCCTTCGCGGTGATCGAGGCGCTCAACGCCGAGAACAGCCAGCTCAAGGACCGCGTGCTGCGGACCCTAGCCGAGATGGAAAACCTGCGCCGCCGCACCGAGCGGGAGGTGTCCGACGCAAAGACTTACGCCGTGACGGGCTTCGCTCGCGACATGCTGACGGTCGTCGACAACCTTGCCCGCGCCCTGGAGCATCTGCCGACGGAGGCGCGCGCCGCGGCCGACCCGCAGATCCGGTCGGTGATCGAGGGCGTCGAACTGACGGCGCGCGATCTCGAGGCGGTGCTCGGACGTCACGGGGTCAAGCGGCTCGATCCCAAGGGGCAGAAGTTCGACCCGAATTTCCATCAGGCCATCTTCGAGATTCCGGACGAGACGCTGCCCGCCGGCGCCGTGTCCCAGGTGGTGCAAAGCGGCTGGACAATCGGCGATCGGGTCTTGCGCCCTGCGATGGTCGGCGTCTCGAAGGGCGGCGCCAAGGCTGCCCCTAAGGAGCCCAAGGAAGAAAAAGCGCCCAGCAGCGAGTAGATCCAGAGCTTTCCGCGCCGCCGCTTCGGCCTCAGGCGCTGGCTCGGGTCACCCGGCGCAGAGTGAGGTTAATTCGCCCGCCCCTCAGAAGCAGCGTCGTCGCGCCGGCCGCGATTCGGTCGACTCCGTGGAAGGCGAGCCTGGCCGGCCCTCCGAAGGTCAGCGCGTCGCCCGAATGGAGCCAGAAAGACCGGGTCGGATCGCTTCTCTTCGACCCGCCGAGACGGAAGAGCGCCGAATCGCCGAGCGACACCGACAGGACGGGCGCGGAAAGCTCCTGTTCGTCACGGTCCTGGTGCAAGCCCATCCTTGCCTTGGCGTCGTAGAAGTTGATGAGACAGGCTTCCGGCGGCGGCGCATCCGGCGCAAGCAGGCGCCACGCGTCAACGAGCCGGGCGGGGATCGGCGGCCAAGGTCGGCCGGTTTCCGGATGCATTGGCTGGTAGCGATAGCCCGTCGCGTCCGACACCCAGCCGAGCGGGCCGCAATTGCTCATCCGTCACCGAGAAAGGCTTGCCGGTTTGCGGCATGCGGGCGCGATAGAGCGGCGCCTCCGTCAGGATCGCACGAATCTCCTCGCGCAAGGCCTCCTGTTCGGCGTGGTCCAGGAAGCCGGGAAAGTGGTCGACGCCATGAGCGACGGCGATTGCTTCGGGTCGCGCCATGCAGGTTTCTCTTCGCGCCTTCCCTAACCGCCGCGCCTTGGCGTATACCGGGCGCCGATTTCACTCAATCCTCCGCGCGCAAGGGCGTCGCAAGGGCGCGCGTTCCTCGAGGCGATGTATGGCCGGCCATAGTCAGTTCAAGAATATCATGCACAAAAAGGGGAAGCAGGACGCGATTCGATCCAAGCTCTTCTCCAAGCTCGCGCGCGAAATCACCGTGGCGGCGAAATTGGGCCTGCCAGATCCGGCGATGAACGCGAGGCTGCGCGCCGCCGTCCTCGCCGCCCGGGCCGAAAACATGCCCAAGGACAATATCGAGCGGGCGATCAAGAAGGCGTCGGGCGCGGAAGGCGAGAATTACGACGAGGTGCGCTATGAGGGCTATGCGCCCGGCGGCGTCGCGGTGATCGTCGAGGCGTTGACCGACAACCGCAATCGCACCGCGGGCGAGGTGCGCTCATCCTTCGCCAAGGCGGGCGGGTCTCTTGCCGAGACCGGCGCCGTTTCGTTCATGTTCGATCGGGTCGGCCTCATCGTCTACGATCGCAAGGCGGCCGATGACGACGCGATGCTGGAGGCAGCGATCGAGGCGGGAGCCGACGACGTCATATCCGGACCCGACGAGCACGAGGTTATCACCTCGGTCGAGGCGCTGGCCGAGGCACAAAAGGCGCTCGAGGCCAAGTTCGGCGATCCGCGCAAGGCCGCGCTCGTCTGGCGTCCGCAGAATACGATCGCCGTCGACGACGAGGCCGGCGAGAAGATCCTGCGGCTGATCAGCGCCCTGGAAGACAACGACGATGTCCAGAACGTCACCGCCAACTTCGAGATTTCCGACGCCCTGATGGCGAAGATGCAAGCCTAACTGGCGGCCCTTACTGAGAACAAACAGGCGGAATGGACTGTTGCGCCGGGAAAAGCCGAGACATTTCGCCCATAAATGGGAGATAACAGGCGGCGGAAGAGCGAAACACGGTCTCGCCGCCGCAGCGCCAGGAGTGCGCGCCGTCGGCGGCGCCAATTGACCCACGCCCGGCGATTGGACGTGGGGCTACCAGCGGCAGACGCGGCCGTGCCAGGTCCACCAGCAACGCCGCCACGGGTGATAGTAGGGGCCCCAGTAGCCCCAGTAAGGGCGCCGGTAGGGATGACGCCAGCCCCATCTCCAGTAGTTCGGGTGCCAACGGCCCCAACGGTCCCACCACACGTGCTGGACGTTGGCGCTGACGACCGGCTGGTCGAGCGAAGGCGACGAGAGCGTGAATGCGGACGACGGGCCGGACGAGGCGGCGACCATCAGGGCGGCGCCCGCGGCGGCCGCCAGGACTCCGCTCGGTACAAGACGCGAAACCATGTTGATTCCTCCATGCTTCACCGAGACTTATAAAACGCCGGTGCGGCTGAACTCGGCGTGAACCCTTTAAGGCATTTTTCGGGTTGACAAATCCGGCTCGCGGGATCATCCGGGGCGGCACCGCGTTGGTTGACCGACGCGGCCGTTCATGCTCAATTTCGAGCGCGTTGGCGCGAAATGTGACGACCGGATGACGGTCGGCGCATGGCGTCGGAGCTTCAACGCCGCACGAACGGCGCGCGGCCCATCGGGCGCTCGCGACCGGTCGCGGCCGGAAGAGGAGACAGACTTGAACGACGGCCCTAGATGCCCCGTTGGAGCGCTCCTGTCGCATCCGGCGGGTTCCCTTTTCCTGAAACCGAAAGCAAAAGCCGCTGCCGCTCCCGCGTTGACCCGCGCCGACTGATCGTCGTCGGGTTTGCTCCCTGAGCCGCTACGGCGAAAGGAGCGAACCCATGACGATGAACGTCCGTATCGCCGAGCCGGTCGAGGCCGCCGTGCTCGACGCCGCCCACATCGGCCACATCCGCGGCGCCTTCGGCACGATCCTACGCGGCGACGTCGCGCCACGGAAAACCTGGAAGCGCCGCCTCACGACGCTGCTCGCCATCCTCGGCCCCGGCCTCATCGTGATGGCCGGCGACAACGACGCGGGCGCGTTCGCCACCTACGGCCAGGCCGGTCAGACCTATGGCACGACCCTGCTCTGGACGCTGGCGCTGCTCATTCCGGTGCTCTACGTCAATCAGGAGATGGTGCTGCGCCTCGGCGCGGTGACAGGCGTGGGGCACGCCCGGCTGATCTTCGAGCGGTTCGGCCGGTTCTGGGGCGCTTTCAGCGTCATCGACCTCTTTCTGCTCAACGCGCTGACGATCGTCACCGAATTCATCGGCATCACCCTCGCGCTCGACTATCTCGGCCTCAATACGGTCGCGGGCGTGATCGTGGCGGCGGGCCTCATCATCGCCGCCGCGAGCACCGGCGATTTCCGCCGGTTCGAGCGGTTCGCGATGCTCCTGGTGTTCGGCAGCCTGCTGCTCCTGCCGATCTACTTCTTCGTCCATCCGCCGCACACGCAGGTCGCGCGCGATTTCGTCGTTCCGCAGCTCCCGGCGACCGGAAAGATGAGCGACATCATGCTGCTCGCCGTCGGTCTGGTCGGCACGACGGTCGCGCCATGGCAGCTCTTCTTCCAGCAGAGCTACGTGATCGACAAGCGCATCACGCCGCGCTTCATCCGCTACGAGCGGCTGGATCTCTGGCTCGGCATCGGGCTCGCCATCGTCGGCGCGACGGCGATCATCGCCTTCACCGCGGCGGCCTTCGCCGGAACCCCGGAGTTCGGCAATTTCATCGACGCGGGCGCCATCGCCGTCGGCCTGGAGAAATACGCCGGCCGCGCCGTCGGCGTGATGTTCGCCGTCGCCCTCATCGACGCGGCGCTGATCGGCGCGGCGGCGGTGTCGCTGTCGACGGCTTACGCGATCGGCGATGTTTTCTCGGCCAGCCACTCGCTTCACCGCAAGGTGTCCGACGCCAAGGGCTTCTATGCCGTCTACGCCTGCCTCGTCGCGGTCGCCGCGGCGATCGTGCTGACCCCCGGCGCGCCGCTCGGGCTGCTGACCGTCGCCGTGCAGACGCTCGCCGGCGTGCTCCTGCCGAGCGCGACCGTGTTCCTTCTCTTGCTCTGCAACGACAAGGCGGTGCTGGGGCCCTGGGTCAACGGGCGCTGGGTCAACGCGCTGACCGGCGCGGTTATCGCGGCGCTGGTGGCGCTGTCGATGATCCTTACCGTTTCGGTGCTGTTTCCGCCCTCGGCGACCGGGCGAACGATCTTCGGCATCCTTGCCGCAACAGCGGCCGCCGCGGCGGTCGCGGTCGCGCTGGCCGCGCTCGGGCCAAGGAAGGCGCCGGCGGAACCGGCCCTGTCGGCTGGGTTCGACCGCGACACGTGGCGGATGCCGCCCCTCCACAAGCTGCCCCCGGCGAGGCTGTCCATCGCCGCCAGGATCTGGATGGCCGCCCTGCGTCTCTACCTCATCGTCGCGGGAGGACTCGTGCTCGTCCGCATCGTCTCGCTGGCGATCGGGGCGGGCTGAGGCGCCGATGCGAGAGCGGCCGGCTCCACCGGCCGCTCCGCCGCGTCGTCGCTTGCGGCTGGGGTCAGCCGCGGCCTCGCTCGCGTGGAGCGAGCGTCGCCCGCCCAACGATCGAGCCGCCGACGCCAAGCGGTTGGCGCGCCAACCCCAAATCCATGCCAACTCGTTACAAGGGCCGCCCATTGTCGTTTTGCGCTTTTTCAACGGGTTAGCGCAAGAGACAGTAACAGGCGGCTAACAGGGGACGATTGCGATGTTCGGGCGCCTCTCGATGGCGCCGCGCTTGATGCGTCAGCACGAATGCCCGCATGGCCACGGCCCCTGCTGATCGGGCCCGTGCGCGTGCTCCAGCCGGCGGGGCAGGCGGCAGCTGCCGCCCCATGCCTTCCGCCCCCGGCTTGCCGGCCGCCTCGGAAACCGAGGCGGCTTCCCGCGATCTTTACTTCAGCGCCTTGGCGGGAATCACGCCGGTTGCGATGGCGACGGCAGCCGCATGGGTCAGGTTCATGCAGTGCAACTTGTGGCGGGCTGTGTCGAGGTGAGTCTTGACGCTTCCGAAGGTCAGATCAAGGATTTCTGCGATTTCCTGATAGGTTTTGCCTCTCGCGGCCCAGATCAGACATTGCTCTTCGCGCCGGGACAGCTTTACGGGCGGCGAAGGAAGCTTGAAATTGATGTTCGCCGCCGAATCAATGAGGACGGCCAACAACTGCAGTTTGACCGTATTGTCGTTTTTGTATCGTTCCCATTCGACCTTAGACCGATCGCTGGTGAAAGAGACGAGCGAGAAGATCCCTTTCCGGTTCCGCACCGGGATCGAAAGGCCGTTGCGGCCGACGCCATGATTCGCCGCGTCGGCAAAGAAGGCGAGCGCCGCGGGGTCGCCGTCTCCAAAGTTTTCCCAGTCGAACGGAAGAGTGGCGTCCCGGCCATGGGCGATGACAGGGTCGATGTTCAGGTATTGTCTGATGAAATATCGAGTCTGCCATTCCCTCGAGTAGGTGACGATCGCGGTCAACAAGCTTGTGTCGTGGCTCTTGTCCGGCGAAAACCGGAGATAGGCGATATGATTGACGCCTATTCCCGATGCGATTTCTTTCAGAGTCTCGCTGAGATCCTGCTCAATGTAACCAAGGATAGTGTTGGTCAGTCTTGCTGCAGAACCATCGATATTGAACGCATCTAATACTTCGACTTCCGACATAATGTCGCCCCTGTTTTTGCTTCTACGACTTCACATCGAACATTTCAATAACGACCTCGCCCTCGCCTGGGCTTCAAGATGGCCGACCGTTGGATCGGTCTTGCCGCATGTTTTTTGAGCGCAAATCGATAAACTCGACGCAGAGTCCAAGAATTCGGCGCGACTCAACGGCGGAAAGGGTCAAAACTCTGATCTTCGGCTTCTGCTCAGTCTTTCCCCGGCTACAAGACTTGAAGCTTTTGTCACCTAAGCTTCCTGCGCTGGGTCATTCCGCTGTGTTAATGTGCGTTGACTTCATAAACGCGGCAACGGACAAATTTGGAGAGGCCATACCGTGAACAGTCGTTCGCACAGGCGACGGGTCCTGGCAAGCACTGTTTACACAAAAACGCGCCGTTTCTTAACCAATCGAGAACAAACGGCGGAAGCGCAACGGAACGCCCGGTTGCGACGCGAGTTCCGGAGCGCCCCCGCCGGCCTATGAATTCGCTCCGGCGTTGGAAAAGTTCGATCGGATCGCCTTACCGATCTCATCCGCGGTGACGAGTTCGTCGCCGTCGAGGAATTTGATGTCGAGCGGCCGGGAGAGCTCCGTCATCAGGTCCGCCGGGAGGAACAAATCGATCGTGCGAAGCTGACCGCGCGCGTCCTTGCAGACGGCGGACTTTTTGACCCCGACGACCGGCTGCCGTCGTGCAGGCGGTGGGACGACCGGCGCCGGCGCTCGCAACGGAGGCGCGCCGCCGGTGAGCCGGACAAAAGCCTTCTTGGCCAGCCGCAGCCAGCCGTACGACTCTCGAGGAAGCGTTTTCGATTCTGCGTTCTGCAAGCTCATGAGGTTCTCCTTCGATTCGCGCGTCCCGAGGATGCGGAACGCCGGAAGTTCGGCTTTTTCAGATTGTCCGCCCTGCGACGCTCCAGGGACGCTGCCGCAGGCTCCCTTACCCCCGCCCCCGCGTCACTCCCATCAGGTCGCCGAGCAGATCGAGCGCGACCCGCAGGCGGTCGGCGACGACGGCGTCGGCTCGCCACGGGGTCGCGAGCTCGGGGATGAAGCCGCGGCAGTCGCGCACGCCCGCGCCCTCGATGATGATCCGCGTGACGATCGGCCAGGCGTGCGGGCCGACTCGCTCCTCGGCCTTGCGCAGCTTGTCGCGGGCGTGGAGCGCGGCCTCCGACTGCGGCAGGCCCGGCCGCGGGCCGAAGCCGGTCGAGCCGAGCCGGTCGGGCGCCACCGCCCGCAAGGCGTCGAGCCGGGCGCGCTGATGGGTGCGGCGAAGCGACTCGCCGATCAGCCAGCGGATGTCGTTGAGTTTCTGGTCGTGCGGAGCGAGCACCCGATTTGCGCGCATGGTGTCGAACGGGTCGAGGATGCGGCGCAGCCTCTCGCCGTCGCGGATCGGCTCCTGGCCGGCCTCCCTGGCGCGCGCGAGCCGCTCCGGCGTGGCGTCGAGCCGCTCCTGGACGGCGTCGGCGAGATCTTGCGGCTTGCGGGCGCCGCGCTTGGTGGACGAGGTTCTTTTGGTCATTCGCCGAGCTCCGCGCTTCGTGGACGAGGTTCTGGCCCTTCGCTGAGTTCCGCGTTTCGTGGACGAGGTCCTTCGCCGAGCTCCGCGCAGAGTTGGGCCGGAGATGTGCAGTAGGATCCCTCGGGCACGGGCGAGATGAGGCGCACCGTGCTGCTCTGTCGGACCTTGACGTCCGGCGGCGGGCGGCCGTGCGCCCGCTTCAGATCCTTGAGATGTTTGGCTGACGCGCGAACCGCTTTTTGCCGAGCGGTGTCGGGCTTCGGCTTTCGCCGCCGCGGAACGGACGCCGACATCGAATTTCTCCTCGAAAAAACTTGAGACAACAGGGTTTCGAGGGAAGCGGCGGCGGACCACCGCCGCGGCCGAGGCGGCCGTCAGGCAGATGTACTGGTTATGTTCTAGACTCAGGCGAAGGCGAGTTCGTGGGCTCCCGGCGCCAGCACGGAGCCGTCGATGCCAAGCACGGCTCGGAACGCTTCAAGGGCCTTGGGGCCCGTCTCGAACAGCCCGGCGTAGGCCATGACGTCGCCGATGCGCTGCGGCCTGCCGATAATTCGAGGCTCGCAGCCCGCCGCCTTCAGCACGCGAAAAATGCGCGCGTCGAAAACGGAGACGATGTCGGTCAATCCCGCAAGAATCGAGACTTCGCCGATGCCCGCGATCAACTCGCTGAGCACGTAATTGACGCCGTTCCTGCCGCGCTCGGGCTGCCCCTCAACGGCGACGGCGCAGATGCGCGAACTTTCCCAAATGGACGCGCTCTCGATCACCTCTCCCTCCTCGAGCAATTGCGGAAAGACGTCGCGCAGCATGTTGGGCCCGGTCGTCGGCAGGAGCCGTAGCGAGCCCCAGTAGCGTTCCGTTTCGGGGTCGACCGACACGAGATACAAAGGATTGAGGTCGTCGAACCGATCCCGCTCGTAGCCGTTGTTCACCACGACATCCCAACCCAGCCGTCCGGCAAAGGTCTCCGCCCGATTGCGGAACATCGCGTCCATTTCCTTGGGGAAGAACGACGAATAGGAACCTTCGATAAGCTTCAGCATCGCGTGCGCCTCCAACAGGTTCGCCGGTTTCGCGGCCTTCCGCCGCGGCATTCGCCGCCGTCGCCAGCATCTCGCGTCCACCGATCGATGAGCGCCCGAAGAGGAAAGCAGCGAGTGTTCTTTATTTGTTCTAGATTGCTCGGATGAGGCGTCGTTGTCAATTTGTTCTTCCCGTCAAATCGCCTTTCCCCAACGGAATAGTTAATCAACCGCGCACTGGGCCAAGTGAAAACTTACTTATAAATTTATCCGGTCTGCCTCATCATCTTGTCCGTCTTGAGGATCCCGACGGGAAATGGTGAAATTTAACTTAAATGTACTTCAAAGTTGTTTAAAATGTTGAGCGTAGAGACCGATTGTATTTCCAGCCGGGGAGAAGCCGGCATGCAATCCGCTCCGCACACCGCGGCGGGGGCCGCGCCCATCCGCCTTCTTCACCGGAGCCGGGGAAGGAACGATCGGCCGTCGCCATCTTCCGCGAATCCAAACGGCGGCCAATTTTCTGTTTTTTGTAATTGGTGTTTTTCGGAAAGCGTGGTTAATCCGTCAGAATTGGCGGCCGTCAAACGCCGCAACCTCGGGCGCCCGCGAGAACGCCCGCATTGACAGGGGTGGAACATTGACCGTCGACTGGATCCGCGCCGGCCTCAAGCACACAGGCAAAACGCGCAGCGGCCTCGCCAAGGCGCTCGGACGTTCGCCTTCGGCGGTGACCGATCTCCTGAACGGCCACCGGCGCCTGCGCGCCGACGAGATCGCCATTGTCGCCGAGTATCTCGGCATCGAGCCGCCGCGGCTGCTCGGCGGCGGAGGCAAGCCGATCACCGCCAAAGCGCCGCTGATCGGCTATGTCGGTGCCGGCGCGGTCGCCCACTTCTACGCTGAAGGACAGGGGCCGTTCGACGAGGTCGAGGCCCCGCACGACGCCAGGCCCCAGACCGTCGCGCTGCAGGTCCAGGGGCACTCGCTCGGCCCGCTGTTCGACAATTGGCTCGTCTTCTACGACGACATCCGCAATCCGCCCGACGACAGCCTCATCGGACGCATGTGCGTCTGCGGCCTCCCCGACGGGCGGGTGCTGATCAAGGCGGCGAAGAAGAGCCCGGCGACGGGCTTATGGAACCTGCTCTCCAACACGGAGCCGCCGATCTACGACGTCGGCCTCGACTGGGCCGCCCCGGTGCGCGAGATGCGGCCAAGGTGAGGAGCGAATAGGGAGCAGCGAGTAGCGAGTAGCGAGTAGCGAGTAGCGAGTAATCTGGAAGCTCGGCAGTCGCCATCCGCTTTTCGCCATTCGGAGTCCGCATGCCGCACCCGCCCACCGCGCTCGACATCGCGCGCGACCTCATCGCCTTTCCCTCGGTGACGCCGGCGGACGCCGGCGCGCTGCCGTATCTCCGCGATCTGCTCGCCGGAGCCGGTTTTTCGGCCGAGCTCGTGACCTTCTCGGAGGCCGGGACGCCGGACGTCCTCAACCTCTACGCCCGTTGCGGAACGGCGGCGCCGAACTTCGTCTTCGCCGGGCACTCCGACGTCGTGCCGCCCGGCGACGCGTCGCGCTGGCGGTTCGGCCCGTTCTCGGGCGAGGTCGCCGAGGGCCACATCTGGGGACGCGGCGCCTGCGACATGAAGGGCGGGCTTGCAGCCGGCGTCGCGGCCGCCCTGCGCTTCGTCGCCAGGGGCGCGTTTCCGGGGTCGATCAGCTTCCTCGTCACCGGCGACGAGGAAGGCCCATCGATCAACGGCACGGTCAAGCTCATCCGCTGGGCGCTCGCCAGAGGCGAACGCTTCGATCATTGCATCGTCGGCGAGCCGACCAGCGTCGAGGCGCTCGGCGACACGATCAAGCACGGAAGGCGCGGTTCGCTGACCGGGCGGCTCGCCCTGCATGGCCGCCAGGGCCATGCCGCCTACCCGCGCATCGCCGACAATCCGATCCGGGCGCTCCCCTCCGTTCTGTCTCACTTGTTCGCCCCGCTCGACGAGGGGGACGCCGAGTTCGAGCCTTCGAACCTCGAAGTGGTCAGCGTCGACGTCGGCAACCCGGCGGCGAACGTCATCCCGGGCGAGGTCCGCCTCGTGTTCAACATCCGCTTCAACGACCTCTGGACGCCCGAGACGCTCAAGGCGGAGATCGTTCGGCGCGTCGAGGCCGCGGCGGACGGCAGGCGCCATACGCTCGCCTTCGATCCGACCAACGCGGTCGCCTTCCTGACCCAATGGGGCGCCTTCACCGACCTTGTCGCCGGCGCGGTCGAGGACGTGACCGGGCGGCGTCCTTCCTTTTCGACCGGCGGCGGCACGTCCGACGCGCGCTTCATCAAGGACGTCTGCCCGGTCGTCGACCTCGGCCTGCCGAACGCCACCATTCACGCGGTCGACGAGCGGGTCGCGCTCGCCGATCTCGAGGGCCTGACTCGCATCTACGAGCGCGTGCTCGAGCGCTATTTTGCTAAGTTCGCGTCGTAATCGACCCGCGTGAGATAAAGGCCGCAGGCGGGGGCCACCTGGCCGCAGCGGGTCCGGTCGGCGGCCTCGAGCGCGGCCTCGAGATCGCGCGGGGTCCAGCGTCCGCTTCCGACGTCGACGAGCGAACCAACCATCGAGCGCACCTGGCGGTGCAGGAACGACAGCGCGCCGACCTCGAAAAGGATCGCCTCGCCCTCGCGCCCGACGTCGAGCCGGTCGAGCGTGCGGACGGGCGATTTCGCCTGGCATTGCGTGTCGCGAAAGGTCGTGAAATCGTGCCGGCCGATAAGCGCGCGCGCGGCCTCGCGCATCGCCTCCACGTCGAGCCTCTGCTTGACCGCCCAGGCGCGGCCGCGATCGAAAGTCAGCGGCGCGCGCCGGTTGACGATTTTGTAGACATAGAAGCGGCCGCGGGCGCTGCGGCGGGCGTCGAAATCATTCGCTGCGCGCTCGGCCTGCAGAACCGCGACCGGATTGGGCGCGAGATGAGCGTTGAGCCCCTCCATGAGCCGGAACGGCGCCCAATCGCGCCGCAGATCGACATGCGCGACTTGCCCCGTCGCGTGAACGCCGGCGTCGGTCCGCCCGGCGCCGTGCGCGGCGGCCTGTTCGCCCGTCATGGCGAGAATCGCCTTCTCCAGCGTCTCCTGCACCGAGACGCCGTTCTGCTGCCGCTGCCAGCCGACGAACGGCGCGCCGTCATATTCGAGAGTGAGCTTGAAGCGCGGCATCGGGTCCGGCGGACGAAAGCATGGGCGCGGGGCGCGGAAGATTCGTTGTAGAATCGCGGCGGCCGCGAGGGAACCGCCTCCCCGAATGTTCAACCTTTCTCTCGCCCGCGTCATCCGCTATGTTGTCTCAGACAACACAGGGGCCGCTTCCCCGATGACGCTCGTTGACGAGATCCGCGCCTTCAACAGGTTTTACACGCGCGAGATCGGTCTCCTGGACAAGTATCTGCCCGCGAGCGACCTTTCCCTTCCGGAAGCGCGGGTCCTCTACGAACTGGCCAACGCCGACGGCCAGGATCGGACGGCCGCCGACATCGGCGGCACACTCCGGATGGACAAGGCGCATCTGAGCCGGATCGTCGCGCGCTTTCGTCGATGCGGCCTCCTTCGGAGCCGGGCAGAGCATGGGCGCCATGTGCTGCTGTCGCTGACCGAGGCGGGCCGGCGGACATTCCTGAGCCTGGACGCCGGGACGCGCGCGCAGATGGAGGCGCTGTTGCTGCCCCTCGATCAGGATCGGCGCCAACGCCTCGCCGCGGCCTGCGCGAGATCCGTTCGGTCCTGGCGCCCGATCAGATTGATGACGACGGCATCCGCCTGAGGGGCGTAGCTCCGGGTGACCTCGGCTGGATCATCCATCGCCAGGCCCTTCTCTATCACCGGGAATATGGCTGGGACTGGACCTACGAGGGATTGATCTCCGGCATCCTCGGCAAATTCGTCGCAGAGCACGATCCCGAGCGCGAGGGCGCCTGGATCGCTGACTTTCGGGGCGCGGTCGTCGGCTCGGTCTTTCTCGTCCGCAGCGACGATCCGGCGATCGCCAGGCTCAGGCTGCTTTATGTCGAACCGGCCGCCCGAGGCCGGGGCGTCGGATGTCGGCTCGTGGACGCCTGCATCGCCCGCGCTCGCGAAATCGGCTACCGGGAGCTGACGCTCTGGACCAACGACGTGCTCGTCTCCGCCTGTCGTATCTACCTGGCGGCGGGCTTCCGTCTGGTCAGCGAGGCGCCGCAGTTCGGCTGCGATCTCGTCGGGCAGACGTGGGCGCTGGGCCTCGAATGACGAGGCGGACTGCGCCCGCCAGGCCAAAGGTTCGAGTTAAAACAGGCTGAGCTGCGCGCCCGCTTCGCTCGCCGGCGCGGGCTTGCGGAACAGGTCGTTGCGCAGGCGCCGCTTCGTCTCGCTGAGGCCGAGACGCTGCGCGGCCATCTCGAACCGGCGTCCGATCATCCAGGCGTAGGGACCGGAGCCAGCCATGCGGCGGCCCCACTGGGCCTCGTAGTCCTTGCCGTTGCGCATCGACTGCATGAGCGAGACCGCGCGGCTCAGCCGGTCCGGGAAATTGACCTGCAACCATTCGCGGAACATGTCGCGCAGCTCGAGCGGCAGGCGCAGCACGACATAGCCGCCCTCGCGCGCCCCCGCGGCGTAGGCGCGGGTCAGAATCGTCTCGATCTCGAAATCGTTGATCGCCGGGATGATTGGCGCGACCATGACGCCCGCCGGCACGCCGGCCTCGTTCAGCTTCTCGATCGCCTCGAGCCGCCTCTCGGGCGTCGGCGCCCGCGGCTCCATCTTGCGCGCGAGCTCGCGGTCGAGCGTCGTCACCGACAGGAAGACCTTGACGAGCCCATCGCGCCCCATGTCGCTCAGGATGTCGAGATCGCGCAGGACGAGGTTCGACTTGGTGACGATGCTCACCGGGTGGCGCGCCCGCTGCAGGATCTCGAGAAGCGAACGGGTGATAAGGAATTTTCGCTCGATCGGCTGATAAGGATCGGTGTTCGTGCCGAAGGCGATCACGTCCGGCGCATATCTGGCCGCCGCGAGCTCGCGTTCGAGCAGCTCCGCCGCGCCGCGCTTGGCGAAGAGCCGGCTCTCGAAGTCGAGCCCGGGCGACAGGCCCATATAGGCGTGCGTCGGCCGCGCGAAGCAGTAAAAGCAGCCGTGCTCGCAGCCGCGATAGGGGTTGATCGAGCGGTCGAAGGGAATGTCGGGCGAATCGTTGCGGGTGATGATGGCCTTGGGCTTCTCCCATGTCACTTCGGTCGCGAGCTGGTCCGGCGCCTCCTCGCGCGTCCAGCCGTCGTCGAAATCCTCGCGGGCAAGAATCTCGAACCGGCCGGAGGCGTTGGTCGCGGCGCCCCGCCCGCGCCTGAGCTCGTGCCTGGCGAGGCGCTCGGCGATCGCCGCCGGGCTGTGGCGGGAATGATCGGAGGGCGAATGAGCAGCATTCGGGGTCATCGGTCACGTTCCGGATTGGGACGGCAGGAACAAAAAGCGAACATGCAGATAGTCCCTAACCGCCGTCGCGTCAAGTCCCGCCGGACTTGGTAGTGTCTCAGTTTGAAAGTCGGCTTCGGTGAAGGGTTTCGGACGCCGGCCCTTTGCGACGGTGAGGCGAGGCGCCCGGGGCCGGCGTTCGAAAGCCTGCTATGAAAATAGGCGTCGGGCTGATCCTTGGGTTCCAGGAGTTCCAGGGTGACGCGATAGCCGAGGCGTTCGAGGCGGCGCTTGAGGTTTGCGACGGTTCGGGTCTGGCCGATCTGGTCGAGATAGGCTTCGCCGAGGTCGCGGTAAGGTAGGCCCTTGGCGAGCATGTGATATGCGGAGACCAGGATCTTATGGGCGATGGCGAGGGCGGCGCGCATGGCGCCGCGGCGCGCCTTGAGGCGGTGGAACTTGTCCTTGAGGTAGCTGCCCTTGGCGCGCGAGGCGGAGATCGCGGCGCCGACCAGGATGGTGCGGAGGTGGATGTTGCCCTTCCGGGCCCGACCGCTCTTCTGCTTGCCGGCGCTCTCGTGATTGCCGGGGCAGACGCCGGCCCAGGCGGCCAGATGGTAGACGCTGAGGAACACGCTCATGTCGACGCCGATCTCGGCGATCAGGACGGCGGCGACCACCCAGTCGACCCCTGGGATCAGCATGAGCAGGGCATGCTGGACACGATAGGGTTCGAGCTTGACAGCGATGCGTTCGTCGAGGGCCGCAATATCCTGTTCGGCGGCTTCGAGGCGCCGCAGTTGCATCGCCAGCAGGAAGCGGTGCTGTTCCTCCATCCGCCCGTCGAGCGCCAGGATCAGATCGGCGCGCTTGCGGCGCAATTGCCCCTTGGCGAGATCGGCCATCGCCTCGGCCGAGGCCTCACCCTCGATCAGCGCCCGGAGCATCGCGCGGCCGGACACGCCGAAAACGTCGGAAGCGACGCTCGCCAGCTTGATGTTGGCGGTTTCCAAGAGCTTCAGGAGCCGGTTGCGTTCGGCCGCCTGGCTCTCCACCACCTTGCGCCGATAGCGGAGAAGCCCGCGCAGTTCCCGCAGTGGCGGAGGCGGCACGAAGCTCTTGGCGATTAGGCCGTGCCGCACCAGATCGGCGATCCACTCGGAATCCTTCACATCGGTTTTGCGCCCCGGCACGTTGCGGATGTGCCGTGCGTTGCCGACAATCAGCTCGAAATGCTCCTCGAGCACAGCATAGACCGGGCGCCAGTAGACGCCCGTGCTCTCCATCCCAACGTGTGTCACTCCCGCTTCACACAGCCAGTCCCGCAACGCTTCCAGGTTCCGCGTCACGGCGCCAAACGTCCGCACCTCCTTGTTCGGTTGCGCCCCAGGCGCGCCGACCAGAAGGCACGCCACGACCGTCTCCTGATGTACGTCCAAACCACAACACCGCTCGATGATCGCTTGCATCATCGCCTCCTTCCGTCAGAAGGCGACCGTGACGCTGCAGGTACGTTCGAGACACTGCTATGCGTGCTCCCCGTTCCCAGGGGCGACAAAGAATGGTACCTCTATGCAGCGCGGGCCGGACTCCCAATCGGGGTTGCTAGCCACCGCAGTTTTGTCAGCCTCAGCACGATCGCCCGTTGCGAAGGCTCCGACAAATCGGCCCGCGCCGCCACCATTTTCACCGATAATGGCGCGCCACAGGCGCTGGTTGCCTCCCAAGGAGGATCTCACTCTGTCCCCGGCGACGAGCTGCTTCATCCACTCGCGTCGAGAGGCGCGCCAGGAGCAAACGGCCAACGTCTTAATTCTACTGCGTCACAAGCGTTGGCTGAAGTTCCGCGGCGTCGAGACGGTTTGACAGCATGGGCATCGATAGAGGGATTTTGCTAGGGCGATCGTCAATAGCTTATGGGCAGGTGCATCCTCGCGCCCGGTCTCATCGAGTCCTTCGCGCGTCGCGGTTACATCGAGGGCAAGACGGTCGAATTCGAGCGTCATCCCGCGAACGGCGACGGAGAAAAGCTGCCGATCCTGGCCGCGGACCTTGCGGCGCTGCGCGTCGACATCATCATCGCCTGCGCCTACCCCGCGGCGATCGCCGCACGAAATGCGGCGCCCGACACCCCAATCATCGCGATTCATGCGGGCGACCCGGCAGAGACGGGCATGGTCGAAAGCGTCGCCCATCCCGGCGGAAATATTACAGGAGTCTCGGACCTCTCGACCATCCTGTCGGCCAAGCGCTTGCAATTGCTCAAGGAGGCGATCCCCGGTGTACATAAGGTCGCATTGCTTTGGAACGAGGGCGATCTGGCGATGCAAAAGCGATGCGACGCCGCCCAGGCCGAGGCGAAGAAGCTCGGGCTCGTGACCCAATTGCTGCCAGTTCGCACGCCGGAAAATTTCAAGATTGCTTTCGACAAGATGAGCGAGAGCCCTCCCGACGCCATTCTCGTCGTCGCCGACGGTCTGACCATCGGCAATCACGATCTGGTCTTTCGATACGCGGCCGCGCATCATCTGCCCGACATGGAAGAGTATGCGTCTCTCTCGCACCTCGGCGGCTTGCTCGCCTACAGTTCGGACGAAAACGACGAATTCGACCGTGTCGCCGCGCTCGCCGACAAGATCCTGCGCGGCGCCAAGGCGGGCGACCTACCGCTCGAACTGCCGACCCAATTCCATTTTACCGTCAATCTCAAGACGGCGCATGATCTCGGCCTGACGATTCCAAAATCCACAATTGAGCGATCAGACGACGTCATCGAATGACCGCCAAGAGCGGGCATCCGCCACCGGCGCCTCCGCGTCGCTCGCTGTTCCAAAAATATTTCGTGGTGCTGTTCGCCGCAGTCGTGGCTCCGCTGCTCGCCGGCGGCGCCAGCGAAGCCTGGTTCGGCTATCGCGATCAGCGCCATACGCTCGCGCTGCGCCTGCGCGCGGAGGCCGATGCGGAGGGCGCGCGCATTCAGGGCTTTCTCGAGGGCATCCCGAGCCAATTGCGTTGGACCGTGCAGACGCCCTGGGGGGACGGATTAGACGAGCGCCATCGCTTCGATCTCCTGCATCTGATGCGTCAGGCGCCCGCGATCGCCGAGGTCGTCCTCCTCGACGGCAAAGGCGTCGAGCGAATGCACGCCTCTCGCACCGACCCGGATATCGAGATGAGCGGCGTCGACCATTCCGCCGAGCCGGCCTTTTCCGGCGCACGCGCGCTAGGCTTGTGGTGGGGGCCAGTAACCCTGCATCGCGGCTCGGAACCCTACATGACCGTCGCCGTCGCGGGCCCCCGCACGAGCGCCGGCGTCACGGCCGCTCAGATCAATCTGAAGCTCATCTGGGACGTCGTCTCCGCGATCCATGTCGGCGAGACCGGCGAAGCTTTCGTCCTTGACAAGGACGGCACGCTGGTCGCGCACCCCGACATCAGTCTGGTCCTGCGCGGCGAGGACAACGCCGGGGCGGCCTCGCTGCGCGCGCTGCAATCGGCGGTGGTCGCGGCCGGCGGCGACCTCGTGAGCGGTGAGGACGCGGAGGGTCGCGCGGTGTCGGCGGCGGCGGCCAAGATCGCCGGCCCCGATTGGACTGTGATTGTCGAACAACCGAATGCGGAGGCATACCGCCCGATCCGAGCGACGCTTTGGCGCATCGTTTTCCTGGCTCTCGCCGGCTCCTTCTTCGCCACTGCGCTGGGTGCGATTCAAAGTGATGCGGAGTAAGGTTCGGATTTGGAAACGGATGGGAATTTAACAGATGACGGCCGCTACACTCAGCGACAAGGCGATTTTGGCCAGTCTCAAGGCGCACCCTGGTCTTCGCGATCGATTCGCGTCGATAATTGAGGCGATAGAGAACAGCGAGGGAAACTTCAAGGAGGCCGATGCGGTCGAGGAGCGGATCGTGGAGGAGATGCGGCTGTTGGGGCGGGAGGCGATGCAGGGATGGGCCGAGAACCAGGTCGAAGCGACGGAACGAGAAATTCGTCGACAAGCTCAGATGCATCGCCAAGGTAAAAAAAAGCTCCGCTGGCATACGAAATTCGGCGAGGTCGCGGTCTTAGAGCCGCAATACCGGTTCGAGAAGAAGCTCATCGCCGTCCTGGCCGGCGCGGAGACCATCACCGACATCGCCCTGTTCGGCCGCAAGAAGCTGGACCTTCTGCGCCGCTTCCGCCGCTTCGCCAACGGCACGCCGGCGCACGACCATCTTGGCGATATCCTCGCCGTGCTGGACCACGAGCAGTTCCAGCGCTGCTTCGTCGCCTGGGTAGCCGCGCTGACCGGAACTCCCGAGGGGGTCATCGCCATCGATGGCAAGACCGCCCGGCGGTCCGGCCAGAAGCGGAAGGGCCACGCGCCAATCCACATGGTTTCCGCCTTTGCGGCGCGCCAGCGCCTGGTGCTCGGCCAGGTCAAGGTGGCCGAGAAGTCCAACGAGATCGTCGCCATCCCCAAACTGCTGGACCTGCTGGCCATCGAGGGGGCGATCATCACCATCGACGCCATGGGGTGTCAGCGCGACATCGCGCAGAAAGTGGTGGAGAAGAAAGCAGACTACGTGCTAGCGCTGAAAGGCAACCAGGGGTCGCTGCGCGAGGACGTGGAACTGTTCGTGGCCGAGCAGAAAGCCGCCGGTTTCAGGGACACAACGATCAGTCGCGACCAAACGGTGGATGGCGATCATGGCCGCATCGAGACCAGGACCACGACCGTCATTCACGACATCGGCTGGCTGCAGGAGCGCCACAACTGGCCCGGATTGAAGGCCGTGGTGGTGGTCGAAAGCGAGCGGGAAACCGGCGACAAGATCGAGCGGGAGACCCGCTTCTACCTGACGTCGCTGGCGCTGATGGCGTGCATGCTAGGACCGGCCCGTTCATGCACAGCGCGAAAGTCGTTTCTCGGGGTTGTTCAGGCCCACTACAGCGCGCGATCGTCGACTTCGCCGCGGATCAGCCTTTCGCTCTGGCGCGCGCCAAGTTGCGCGAGCACTACGGCTTCGAGATCGGAGAGAGCACGATCCAGAGGGTTACACTCGGCCATGCCGGAAACATGTTCGAAGCCGGCAAGATCTCGCTAGATTTTCCCGAAGCGCCAGGGCGTCACAAGGACATTGTTGCTGAAACCGATGGCGGCATGATCCCCATCGTGGAGCCGGACGCCCGCCAGAAGGACAAGCGCAAAGGCAAGACGCTGTCGTGGAGAGAAGCCAAGATTTCTCTCGCGCACGCCAAGGGGAGCCGGACGCCAATCTATGCCGGCGCGATCGAGGGCGGTGTCGAAACCGCCGGACGGCAACTTCTCGGATGCGCGGTTCGAGCCGGCTTCGGCGCCGATTCCCGCGTTCACGCGGTCGGGGACGGAGCGGCCTGGATCGTGGGTCAGGTGGAAGCGCAATTCGGCCCACAAGGCGGCTATTTGATTGATTTTTATCATGTTTGCGAATATTTGAGCGCCGCCGTCAAGGCGATTGCGCCAGACGCCGCCGCGAAAGAGGCCTGGATGGAGGCGCAAAAGGAGGCTCTCAAGACAGGGCATTTGGAGAAGACGCTGCAGGCGCTCGCTCGTCACTTGGAGCCCCCGCAGTTGGCCGACGATCAAGCTCCCGTCCGAACTTGCCATCGCTATTTGAGCGGTCGGAAAAACCAACTCGACTATCGTGACGCCTTGGCCAGGGATCTGCCGATCGGCTCCGGAGAGATCGAAAGCGCGCATCGCTATATCGCACAGAAGCGCCTGAAGCTGCCAGGAGCTTGGTGGCGCGTCGAGCGCGCCGACGCCATGCTCGCCCTGCGCGTCACCCGTATCAACGGCGACTGGGACGCCTATTGGAGCAAGCGCGGCCAAAACAGCTCGCCCGCAAATCAAAACCGCCCCTCCCTATCACAAAAATCCGCAGCATGATTGCATCACTTTGGATCGCACCCCACTGCGCTTGCCTATTGGCTCGCGCGCCGTATGTCCGGTCCCATCCGACTGCTCGAGGAGGGTGCGATTCGCATCGGCGCAGGCCGCTTCGATCATCAGATCGATCTGCACACCGGCGACGAGCTCGAAGGCCTCGCCCAGCGTTTCAATGAAATGGCTGGGGAGCTAGCGCTTTCGCAGGAGCGATCCGAGCGCATTGGCAGGCTCAAACGATTCCTTTCGCCGCAGGTCGCGGAACTGCTGGATCGAAAAGGGCAGGAGAAGCTGCTGGACTTCCCACCGCGCCGAAGTCGCTGTCGTTTTCTGCGACCTGCGTGGTTTCACCGCCTTTTCCAGTCGCGCGATGCCCGAGGAGGTGATGGGGCTGCTGGCCGAGTATCATCAGGCGCTCGGTGAGATCATTATCGCCTACGAGGCGTGGCCTGATGCTGCTGCTCAATGCGCCGCTGCCCTGTCACGATCCCGCCATGGTCGCCGCCCGCATGGCGATCGACATGCAAGTCGCGGTGCACCCGATAAAGGGCTTCGCTCAGCCGACATCGGTATTCGCCCTGAAATCGGCTTGAAACTCTGCCCGCGATTGAGCTGAGGCACACTCGTGCTTGCGCCCGGCGCCCTGTCGGATGTCGGGCGCCCGAGCTATGCCCGTCGTAGATCGCAAGCTCGCGAAGGCCTCTGGGCGGCGCAGTTGTTGCAAGTGGCCCGCAGGTCCGCTTTGGGTCGGGACCTGAAATTCAAACTGAGACACTACCTCGGACTTCGAGGCCGCCCGTGCTATCTTCCGGCGCCGACGACAGAGAGACGGACAATGCAGCGGAGAAATCTCGGCGCAAGCGGACCGGAGGTCGGCGCGATCGGCCTCGGCTGCATGGGCATGTCGGACTTCTACGGCCCCGCCGACCGGACCGAGAGCATCGCCACGATCCACGCGGCGCTCGAATCGGGCGTCAACCCTCATCGACACCGGCGACTTCTACGGCTCCGGCCACAACGAGTTGCTGATCGCCGAGGCGTTGCGCGGGCGACGACGGGCGACGACTACGTTCTCAGCGTCAAATTCGGCGCGTTGCGCGATCCGGCCAGGAGCTTCACCGGCTACGACGCGCGGCCGGCGGCGGTGAAGAACTTCCTCGCCTATTCGCTGCAGCGGCTCGGCGTCGACCATATCGACATCTACCGCCCGGCGCGGCTCGATCCGGCCGTGCCGATCGAGGACACGGTCGGCGCCATCGCCGACATGGTCAAGGCCGGGCTATGTCCGCGCGCATCGGCCTCTCGGAGGTCGGCGCCCGAACGCTCCGCCGCGCCGCCGCCGTCCATCCGATCTGCGATCTCCAGATCGAATACTCGCTGATCGTGCGCGGTGATCGAGGCCGACATTCTGCCGGCCTGCCGCGAACTCGGCATCGGCGATCACCGCCTATGGCGTGCTGGCGCGCGGGCTGATCTCCGGCCACTGGACGAAGGAACGGTCCGGCGGGCGCGACTTCCGCACCTTCTCGTCGCGCTTCGTCGGCGAGAATCTCGATCACAACCTTGCCCTCGTCGAGGCGCTGCGCAAGGTCGCCGAGGCGCGAGGCTCGAGCGTGGCGGCAGGTCGCCGTCGCCTGGGTCGCTCGCGCAGGGGGACGACATCGCGCCGCTGGTCGGCGCGCGCGAAGCGCAGCCAATGGGCCGAATCCAGCGCCGCCGACGCGATCCGGCTCAGCGAGGCGGACCTCGCCGCGATCGAGGAGGCGGCGCCGAAGGGCGCGGCCAGGGGCGAGCGTTATCCCGCCCAGGCGATGGCGCATCTCGACAGCGAGAATAGGACGTGAAGCCTGTCGAGCACACGTCGCCAGCATCCAGCATAGAGAGCTAGCGATGAACTGGGTCGCCAGACGCGGGAGGGCCGGTTTCTGCAGGCGCATCTGCGTCCCAGACGCAGAGGAGGAGCGCCAGGGAGAGGAGGAGGATCGGGAATACGATCGCGGCCTTTCCGAAACTAACGGTGAGCGTCGCGCCGGCGATGGCGCCACAGACAAAGGACGCACAGACAATCGCCAGAGTTCGGGCTTGATCCGAAGCATCGGACTTGCCAGGCGAAAACATGACGACAAACCAAGCGTCTCCGAGAGAACGCAAATTCCCGGTGATCACGACAGACTGGTAGGACCATTTGCCGACACGGTCGAAACCGGAGTACTGCATAGCGGCGGCGAAAGCGATGGCGAAGACCACCGCGATGTGAGGGAACGCGAACGATAGGCATCCAACGGATGTCAGGATTGCAATCTCAATGCCGAGGCAGATAGCCGTCGCGCACCGCGGGTCGTCAGCGAAACTCCGTTTGCGCAGCCATTGTGCCGCGAAGACGCCGGGGAAAAAAGCCAGCATTGGCGGGACGTGATGCAACGCCTGCCGCCAGTCGCCTTGAGCCGCAAAGACGCCGAACAGGATGATATCGCCAGTCTGGGCGTTAGCGAACACGTGCCCGTGGGCGACCCAAGTAAAGGAGTCGAGAAAGCCTCCACCTGCGCACAGCAGAGCGGCGAAACGCAACGGGCTCTTCACATCGACCGTACCAAAACAGAAAGTCGCTTCGCAACTGACCCTCAGCCCAATCCTTCTCGGCTCCTCGCTGAAAGGAGTGGGGTAAGTCGGAATTTGGGGGCGGGTTAGTGATCGCTCAGGGGGGATCGCATTTAGCCTGGGGGGATGCAGGACACCGATCTTTTCCAGTTGGCCCTTGGTTTTTCGTCGCCGTGGACGGTGACGCGCAGCGAGTTCGACGCGGTGGACGGTCGGCTCGATTTATCCTAAATACCGCAGTTGAGATTTTGCGAGTGGATTCGAATCGCGCATTCTCAAGGGTATGACGCGCGATTCTTCCCGCTCATCGGCTCACCCACCCGGTGAACAATCCTTGGTTGTCAGGAGCGAGCCGCCCGGAGGCGTCGACATCGACAGCTTCTTTGGGCCGGTCCGTGTCGAATGGGACCATGAGGCGGCGATGACGCCGCTCGGCCAGCTCCCGTTCTTCATCCATTTCCTCAAAGCGACCGGGTTGTTCGACGCCTTCGTCGTCGACTGTCCGCTGCGCTACGGCAGTCCCAACGCCCCGAAGAAGCGCGACATTCTCGGCACGGCGATGTTCTCCATGCTCGCTGGCCACAAGCGTTACGCCCATATCGCGGCGCTGCGCTGCGACGCCGTCTTGCCCGAGCTGCTTGGCATGGAAAAGATCGTCAGCGAGGATGCGGTAAGGCGCGCTTTCAAGGCGATCGACGAGAAGGAAGGCGCGACATGGCTGCGCCAGCATCTTGCATTTTGCGTCGAGCCGCTGCTCGCCGAGTCCTGGATCCTGGACGTCGATACGACGATCAAGCCGCTCTATGGCCATCAGGAAGGGGCGGTCTTGGGCTACAACCCCAAGAAGCCCGGGCGTCCGAGCCATTGCTACCACACCTACTCGATGGCTTCGACGCGTCTCGTTCTCGATGTCGACGTCTGTCCCGGCGACGAGCATGCATCCAAACATAGCGCGCCGAGCTTATGGGCGCTGCTCGATCGCTTGCCGCGCGACTTGTGGCCGGCGCTGTTGCGCGGAGACTTGGGCTTCGGCAACGAGGGGATCATGCGCGAGGCCGAGGCGCGCGGCTTGCCGTATCTGTTCAAGCTGCGCCTGACCGCCAACGTCAAGCGTATGATCGAGAAGCTCGCCGGCGCGCGCGAATGGGTTTGCGCCGGCCAAGGCTTCGAGGCCAAGGAGAGCGCCGTTCGCTTGACGGGCTGGAGCCGGGAGCGGCGGGTGATCGTGCTGCGTCGGCGTCTCAAAGGCGCTTTGGGGCTTGCGCAAAGCGACGAAGACGGGACGCCGCAGCTTTCCTTCACCGAGATCGGCGAGGCGACAGAAGTCTACGAATATTCGGTTCTGGTCACCTCGCTCGAGGAAGAAACTGAAGCGTTCGGCCAGCTCTATCGCGATCGCGGCGATGGAGAAAATATTTTCGATGAAATGAAGAACCAATGGGGCTGGGGCGGCTTCACGACGCATGATCTCGCGCGCTGCCGCCTTGCGGCGCGGCTGCTCGCGCTGTTTTACGACTGGTGGAACATTTTTGTGCGTCTCGCCGAACCGGGTCTGCACCGCGAGGCGATCACCAGCCGGCCCCTGTTTCTTTCCGCCATCGCGACGCGCACGCGGCACGCGCGCCAAACGACGATCCGCGTGACGAGCTCGCACGCCAGGGCCAAGCCAGCCGCCAAGGCGCTCGCGGCTGTAGCCGAGTTCCTACGAGGCTTGGCTGAAAATGCGGAGCAGTTGACGCGCCTGCAAAAATGGCGGGCGATCCTCTCGCGCGCCTTCAAGGCGTTCCTCAAAGGTCGATTGTTGCGCCCGCCGCCGCGTCTCGCGCCAAGCTGACGCAACCAGAGCGCGCAAAATCGCAGAACGCCGCTACCTCAAGCCGACCAACTGCGGTTTTTAGATTCTTCCCTGAGGGATCATAGACAAAACGAGTTGAACATTGTCATTGAGGCTCTGGGGCGATCAAGCTGCAGCCAAGAGATCGACGACGCGTTGGATGGCGGTGTCGGCGCGGTGATAGGCGGCTTCGAGCCGGCTTTCTGGACGGTATTGCGGGTCGGGTCGGTGATGGAAGCGGCTGTTGGCGAGGGGGCCGCACAGGCGCTTGTGGAAGAAGAGGAAGAGCAGGGCGACTTGGACGCCCTTGGGTGAGAGGCGGTAGGCGTAGCGCGAGCCGTCGCGCTCGATCAGGCCGTGTCCCTTGAGCTTGCGCAAGTCGTAGCGGAGCTGGTTCAGGCGGTAGGTCTTCTCAGAGCGGTCGAAGGTGTCGAGGACGGCTTGATGGATCTGCCGGGCGGTCCAGCCGCCGATCTGAGGACCGCCATGCAGGAGGACCTCGAACAGGCGGATGATGCGCGGCTCGTGGATCTTGAGGCCGGGATAACGCACCGCGCCGATCGTGATCGGATGGGCGAGGCGCTGCAGCAGCGGGAAATCGACATGCACGTTGAGCCACTCGGCCTGGAAGCCGGCGAAGCGATCCGTGATCGCCTGGAAGGTGGTCCGCACGGCATCGAGATGGTCGAGCCCCTTGCGCAGGCCGAAGTCGGTGAGATTGTTGGAGACCAATTCGTTGCGCAGAAAGGTCCGGAACTTCTCATACTGTTTGAGGAAGCCGTTCTTGAAGTAGGCGCGGAAGACATGATGGCCGTGCTCGATCTGGTCGATGACCGTGGCCAGCTTGCCATGCATCCGGCGACTGACCCGCTTGCCGAAGATCGTGGCGATCTTGTCGGCGCTGAGCCGCCACAGGCCGAGTTCGCAGCCGCGCTCGAATAGCTTGTGGATGGGAAAGTGGCGCCTGAAGATGAAGTTGCGGCAGTACTCGATCTGGGAGATGGCGTAGAAGCGTGACAGGTTGAGCTTGGCGCGCTCCTTCTTTGAAAACTTCGGTCCGAGGATCAGGGTCCAGTAGTCGAGGCGCCGGCGGATGATCTCTGGGCTCAGCCGGTCGGCCGCCGCCTGCAGCGCCGCTACGTCGTCGACGGCGAGGAAAGCGTTGTCATGCTTGCGGAAGCCGATCCCCGCCCGCTTCAGCTCCTGCTCGATGAAGCTGTGGCCGTTGAGATAGTAGGTGGTCTGGAAGGGGAAGAAGGAAGCCACCCGCACAACCATCGGTCCGAGCGCCTCGTCGCGGACATAGAAGTAGTCATGCGTGAAGCGGCTGCGCTGGTGCGCGACGATGCGGTAGTGCGGGTCCTTGGCCGGATACTTCGGCAGGCTGATGCGGAAGGTCGGCCCTTGCTCCATGCTCTTGAAGATGAAGTAGGCGCCGTAGGCATTGCGCTTCTCCATGCGGCGCAGCCACGGCCGCACGTGGTCCTCCTTGCGTACCCCCTTCTCGGCCCATTCGATCGGGATCGCGTGGTTGCGCGCGTAGGCTTCCACCCAATTCTGGTAATCGGCCGTCCGCTGGCTCAGCGCCTCCTTGCTGACCTCCGCCACCCCGACGATCTCACGGAAGAAGTGGACGACCAGCTCGGGCCGCGACAGCGCCGTCAGATAGCCGTGAATGACAATCCGGTCGAAGCAGTGATAGACGAAGACCAAGAAGTCGCCGAACAGCTTGGTGAACAAATCCATGGCGGCCCCCTCGATACCCGGCAGGGATCGAAAGGCGATCCGGCGTCGACCGGGCAAACAGATGGCGGAGGGGAAGAGCTTTCGCCTCGGCGACGAGGTCCGCTACATCCAGCGCCGGCTGCCGACCGCCATGGGCGCGTCGTCACCGTTGGTCAGCTTGTTCCTGTTCTCTACCGAAACCGGCGACGCCTGGCTGCTCGACCCGTCCGATCGACGCGCCGCAAGGCTGGCCGGCGACGGCGACCCCGAACCCGTCCACATCGAAGAAAACGATACCTGCTTCGTCATCGATTGGAAGGGCAACGATCGCATCGAGGGACCCGCCTTCATCTATTCCGATCGCCAGACCCGGCGCGTCTCAACCATCCTCGGATACGTCCTAAAATTTCAAATATCTTTGGCTAGGTTTATACGTTGATTTTCCGCGGGGGAGTCGGTTCGCCTGTGCCCAGTGCGGGCGCGACGGGTGCGCGGTTCATGACACGAAGGAGGAGACCTGGCGGCATCTGGATTTCTTCCAGCATCGCACGCTGTTGCACGCGCGCACGCCGAGGGTGACGTGTCCGGAGTGCGGCGTGCGCAAGGTGGCGACGCCGTGGGCTCGCGCGGGATCGGGTTTCACGTTGCTGTTCGAGGCCTATGTGCTGGCGCTGGCCAAGACGATGCCGATCGCCAATGCGGCCGAGCGGCTCGGCGAGCACGACACGCGCTTGTGGCGCATCGTCGAACACTACGTCTGGCGGGCGGTGGAGAAGCTGGATTTGTCGCGGGTGCAGCGCATCGCCGCCGACGAGACTTCGGCGCGGCGCGGCCACGACTACATCAGCCTGTTCGTTGACATGGCGCGGCGCAAGGTCGTCTACGTCGCCGACGGCAAGGACGCGGCGACGGTGAAGGAATTCGCGGATTTCCTCGAGGCGCATGGCGGCCGGCGCGAGGCGGTGACCGACGCCAGCATCGACATGGGGGCCGCATTCGAGGCGGGGATCAAAGAGAACTTGCCGAACGCCGAGATCACGTTCGACAAATTTCACGTCATCAAACTCGCCAACGAGGCCGTCGACCCGGTGCGGCGCGAGGAGGCGCGGAACAACTTCCAGATCAAGGGCCGGCGCTACATCCTCCTGAAGAACGTCGATCGTCTGACGCAGGAGGCGCTGTCTCGGTTGGAAGCGCAGAACCTGGACACCATCCAAGCGATGCAGATCCGCATGAACCTGCAACAGCTGTTCACGATGAGCGTCAAATCGGCTCGCCGTTTCCTCGACCGCTGGAACGCCTGGGTTCAAGTCTGCGACCTCGCGCCGATGAAGAAGCTGGCCAAGACGATCACCGCCAAGTCGGAAGGCATCCTCAGATCGATCGCCACCGGCCTTTCCAATGGCCCCCTGGAGGCGATCAACGGCAATGTCCAGGCCGCCAAGCGCAAGGCCAAGGGCTACCGAACCAAACGAAACCTCAAAGCCATCGTCTACCTCATCGCCGGTGACGTGCTCGCTAATTCACCCATTTGAAATAGCGACGAGCCTCCTTCTCTGCATAGCCCGTCAAATCTTGCTTTGCTCGTCCAATTGGGCCCTCACGCATCCCCTCATTTACGCGAACCCGAAGGTTTCGTTGAAGACCCTGTTTTCATTTATGAATTCCTCGTATTTGACGAGGAGCGGCCGCAATCTCTTCTCGGGCATGGTGGGGATGAGGTCGTAGAGCAGGCAGCCCTGGCGGAACAGCGAATGGACGCGGCGTTTGACCGTGCTGGTTCTGAGCGATCGGTCCATGCCGAGGCTTTCGCCGGCCGCGCCGAGCAGCGTGAGCAGGAGGATCGCCAAAGCGTTGAGCAGCAGCAGACGGTCGCGCCGTTGTGGATCGCCGATGCGCAGGACGCTCAGGCCCATGCCGAAACGCAAATCCTTGGTGTCGCGGAAGCCCGGCTCGATCGTCCATCGTTTGGCGTAGAGCTTGACGATCTGGGCGGCGCTCGCGGCCGCATCGCTGGCGGCCAGATGCCAAGCCTCCTTCATGCCCCTGGCGTGGACGCAGACCGCCGCGCCGACCTTGTGGCGGGCGGCGGTGAGTTCGGCGCCGCGCAGAAGGCGGGCGCGCCCTTTCTTGCCGACCCAGTCGGCGGCCAGGCGCGTCTCGCCGTCCGCCGCGGTCACATGGACGTTGCCGCGAAAGCGGATGACGTAGCCGAAACCGAGGCTGTCGAGGAATTCGAACAGTTTGACGTCGCCGAAGCCGCGATCGGCCAGGATCGTCACCGCCACGCCCTCGGGCAGGATCGCCTTCAAATGCGTCAGGCAGAGGTCCTCGAAGTCGTTGCGCTGGTCCTTCAGTTCGTCCTTGTCGACCGTCAGCCACAGGAGCGGCGTCGCCCGGCCGTGACGCGTGATCAGGCTCAAAGCCAGCGTCGCCTGATTGTCGGCGTCGAAATCGGTCCAGTCCATCGCCACGACGATCGCCTTGCGCTGGCCCGACCTCGCGAACCCACGGCGCGAACAGGTCCCAGACGACGACCCCGGCGTTGCTCAGCAGACGATCGACCTGTTTGATCGCGTGTCTGTCCGAAAGACCGCGCGCTTGCGCCAGCGCATGCCCGATGAGCGAAACGGCCAACGACGCCCCCGTCAGAACCCCCAGCGTCCCATTGGCCAGCGAAAGAATGCGCTTGGCGTGCAAGCTCCCCGAAAACGTGCGCTCTACAAACTCATGAACCAATCCCACCCGCTCGATCGACCTGCGCATGAGCCCCCGTCGTTTGATGAGGGCGTGACGGCGCGCGAGGGCGAGTTCCGACGCGTGACAACGTCCGACAGGCGCAAAAGGGTCTAGCGGCGCAATTCGATGATGGTGGCGGGATGAGCTGTTCGAGTTTGAGGCGCACGTCGCCGCTTCTTGAAGCGGCGCGAGGCCCTTCGCCCCTGAGTTGCAGCGAAGCGGCGTCGATTCTCCCGCCTGCAAAAGGACCGACAATTTCCTTGACAAGGTGACGGTCGTTCTGTTTTTGTTCCCTACGCCGCCATCCTCGAGGAGAAGGCCGAGTGTCCCGTTCCATCGAAGCCGTTCCGCCTGGCGGCGCTTGCGACCGCTTGGCGAGGCGCGCGGTGGTCGCCGGGAGGAGGGGCAAAAGAAAAAATTGTCCCGAAAGTCGCTGACAACCCCTTGATAGCTCACAATTCGCCGCCAGAAATGGAAGGAAATGGAGGCCATTTCGGGCCCTTTTTGAGCTCCCCAACGTGTCCCGGACGCGCGCATGACGCGTTTTGGAAACTTACGGGGCGCGGGGATGCGAACGCGGCCTTCAGGAGGAGCGTTCCTCGGGAACGCCCGGCAGGCGGGTCGATCGGCCGGGAAAGTAAACATTCAACCCCCTCCCCCTTCCCTCGCGGATTCCGCCATAAGCTATTGAAAAGGCTCGATTCGGAAAAGGAAATGAAAGGAAATGAAAGGAATTCGCCCTGTTTCACGGGCGTTTCACGCATCCAAACCGCGTCCGAGCGCCTTCTTGAAAGGCCGATCTGCCGGCGCCGGGCGCGCTGCGCGCCAGTCTCGCCAGCGCCGCCACAAGTCGCCGGGAAAAGCCGCCGCAACGGCTTGAAAACATTCATTTCGCGCCGGAAAGTGGTATCGCCCCGGCAACCTTGGACCCCCAATATCTGGTGTTGGGCGCGGGCCGCCGCACGGCCCCGGCGGAGCCGCGCCGGTCCTCGGTCCGTTCGCCGCTCCCTCACTGCGCGAACGTGTTGCAGGAATCCACCTGCCCGCTCTTCAGCCCCGTCGTCAGCCACTTGGCGCGCGCCGCCGACGAGCCGTGGGTAAAACTGTCCGGCACGGCATAGCCGCGCGCCGCGGTCTGGAGGCGGTCGTCGCCGATCGCCTGCGCCGTCGCCAGCGCCTTTTCGACGTCGCCCGGCTGGAGGATCCGCCATTTCTGGTTGGCGTTGGCGGCCCAGACGCCGGCGAGGCAATCGGCCTGGAGCTCGACCCGAACCGAGAGGGCGTTCGCCTGGGTCTGACTGACGCGCTCCTTGACGGCGTCGACCTTGTCGAGAATGCCGAGCAGGTCCTGCACGTGATGGCCGATCTCGTGCGCCACGACATAGGCGTAGGCGAAATCGCCGCCGCCGCCGTATTTCGTCTGCATGTCGCGGAAAAAGGACGTGTCGAGATAGACCTTCTTGTCGATCGGGCAATAGAACGGCCCCATCGCCGCCCGCGCGCCGCCGCAGCCCGACCGGGTCGCCCCGTCATAGAGCACCAACGTCGCGGGGGCGTAGCGCACGCCCGTCTGCTGCGGCAGGATCGTCGTCCACACGTCTTCGGTCCCGCCGAGCACATGGGCGAGGAACTTTCGCATCGGGTCGTTCGGATCGGCCGCGGGCCCGGTCGTCGCCGGCTGGGTGGAAGCCGAGTTGCCGCCGCTTTGGCGCGCGATCATCTCCGCGCCGCCCAACAGCACCGCCGGATTGATGCCGGTGAAATAGCTGATCGCGAAAACGACGATGATCGCGCCGATCCCGAGCCCGCCGCCGCCCATCATGCCGCCGCCGCCCTGGCCGCCGCGGCGATCCTCGATGTTCGAGGAAATGGGCGTGTTTTCGTAGTCCATGACGAACTCCCCGGAGAGCGTCGCCGACGCCGCTGCTCGAGCGAAGATTAACAGACCCGCCGCCGCCTCGGTAGTATCATCGAGCAGCGCCGTTGGCGCGTCCGCTGGCCGTGAACGCGGCCTCGGTTTCTGCGACGGCGGCGGAGATTGTTACTTCGAAGGAGCGCTTTGGCCGAACTTTGGCTGCCGGTTCCCGCAGAGCGCGCCAGTCCCACTGAGGTTGGTATATGCCGCCTAATTCTACTGCGTCACAAGCGTTGGCTGAAGTTCCGCGGCGTCGAGACGGTTTGACAGCATGGGCATCGATAGAGGGATTTTGCTAGGGCGATCGTCAATAGCTTGCGCATTGTGGCGATCGAGTTGGCCACGTGGCGTTCGGGACGGATTGGGAGCGCGAAGGGATCGAGAACGGCCGGAAAGGACAGGTTTTTCGCGGCGCCGGCGCGCTGAGGGGGGAAAAGCTGATCTCTCGAGGATCAGGAATCCGTAGGCTGCGATGCAGAGGCTGGCGTGATGATGGAATCCCCGCCAGCCTCGCCCCTCGAAGTGAGCCAGGCCGAGTTCGCTCTTCAATTCCTCGTAGTCGCGTTCGATGCGCCATCGCAGCTTGATGACGTCGACGAGAACCGCGAGCGGCATGTCCTCGGGCAAGGTCGAGAGCCAGTATTTGGTCGGCTCCGCCTCGCCCTCTGGCCATTCGACGACGAGCCATTCGACGGGATGCGGCGCGACCAGTTTGTGGTCGCGCGACGCCGGCCTGACCCGCGCGGCGGCGAAGCGCGAAGACAAGGGCTGGTTGGAGCCTTCGCGCCACTCGACGTCTTTCCAGGCCTCGGCGGGCAGGCGCATCGCAAGCTCTTTGGCCGAAATCGGCCGATGATCGGCGTCGTGTCGCAGGCGCGAAGGCTTGCGCCCCCGGCCGCTCCAGGGCTCGGGCGGCAATGGCTCTTCGCCGGGAGGCCAGACCGGCAGCGTCGATTGCACGCCCACCGCATAGGTCAGCCCCAGCGCCGTGACGCCGGCGCGGAAGGCCCGGTCGCAGCCGTAGGCGGCGTCGGTCAGCACGACGCCCCTGGCCACGCCGTCCTTCACGGCGGCCTCGATCTGGGCAGCGCGATCTGCGGCTTGGTCCTAAACTCCACGTCCTCGGGAACATGCGCCTTTTCTCGACGCTCGGCGTCGTTCGCCCAGATTTCGGGTAGATAGAGCCGATAGGCGATCGGCAGACTCGCATGATGATTGGCGATCGATAGCGTCACTGCGATCTGGCAATTGTCCGTCTTGCCCAGCCGCCCGCAATATTGCCGCGCCACGCCGACCGAATGCGAACCCTTCTTCTGAAACCCCGTGTCGTCGACGATCCAGGCTTCGACGCCTCCTTGCGCCGCAAACGCCGGCGCTGCAAGTTCGCGAACCTTCGCCAGCATCGCCTCGTCCGACCACGCCGACTGCCCAACAAAGTGCAACAGCGACTGATGCGCCGCCGCGGCGCGCGCCGGAGACACCATCGAAGCGATCGGCTCGACGCTCTTGCGCTCGCAGGGCATCAGCAAACCGGTGCAATAATCCAGCAAAGGGCCCGCTCGGTCCGCGTGCCCGAGCACGCCCGCCACACTGTCCACGTAAGCCGCAAACCGCGCCTCGCTCTCCCGCCTCGCCCCGTCCACTTTCGCCGCCTCCGCCAACAAAACGAATCGGCAGAATATCAGAGCCTTACACTCGACGAATCCGCAAAACGGGGTTGTGGGTGCGAACCAAAGTGGTGCAGTTAGGCGGCGAGATTTTGTGAGTTTTGGGGGCTGTTCCGGTTTGCTACGGGGACGGCGGTTCGGCCGAGGTTTTTCCAATAGGCGTCCCAGTCGCTGTTTATTCGGGTTATCCGCAAAGCGAGCATGTATTCCGCGTGCTCGACGCGCCACCAGGCGCCGGGCCGCTTGAGACGTTGTTGGGCGACGTAGCGATGCGCGCTTTCGATTTCGCCCGATCCGATCGGCAGTCCCTCGGCCAGCGCCTGTCGATAGTTCAACTGGTTCTTGCGGCTGCTCAAATAACGATGGCATCGGCGCACCGGCGCTTGTTCGTCGTCGACTTCAGGCGCTTCGCAATGACCGACGAGCGACCGCAATGTCATCTCGAGACGCCCGTCTCTGAGCGCGTCCTTCTGCGCCTCGATCCAGGTTTCCCGCGCGGCGGCGTCGGGCGCGATCGCTTCGGCGGCGGCGCTCAAATACTCGCAAACATGATAGAAATCGATCAGGTAGCGGCCTTGATCGCCAAATTGCTCCTCGACTTGGCCCACAATCCATGGCGCGCCATCGCCGACCGCGTGGACCCGCGAGTTCGCCCCGAAGCCGGCGCGAACCGCGCAGGCCAGCAGTTGCCGCCCGGCCGCCTCCGCGCCGCCCTCGATCGAGCCGGCGTAGACCGGCGTCCGGCTCCCCTGGGCGTGCGCCAGCGAAAGCTTCGCCTCTCGCCACGACAGGTTCTTGCCCTTGCGTTTGTCTTTCTCATCCCGACCCGGCTCGACGATCGGAACCATGCCGCCGTCAGTTTCCACGACGATCGGCTTACTGAGGCCTGGACCTTCCGGAAATTCCAAATCCGCTCGACCGGCTTCGAACATCGACTGGGCATGGGCGAACGTGATCCGCTGGATCGTGCTCTCCCCAATCTCGAAGCCGTAATGCTCCCGCAGCTTGCTTCGAACTTGCGCGAAGGGTTGATCGGCGGCGAAGTCGACGATGACGCGTTGCAAGGGGCGCGAACAGCCCGAGGGGCTGACTTTCGCGCTGCGCAGAAACGGGCGCACACGCTCGTTCTTGAACCGATATTGCGGCTCCTGGACCTCTATCTCGCCGAATTTCGTATGCCAGCGGACTTTTTTTCACCTTGGCGATGCATCTGAGGTTGCTGACGAATTTCCCTCTCCGTCACCTCCGCCTGCCTCTCCGCCCAGCCCAGCAGCGCTTCGCGTCCCAAACGCCGCGTCTCCTCGACCAACCGCTCTTCCGCAGCGTCCGCCTCCTTCAAATCGCCTTCGCTATTCTCTACCGTCAGGGCTATCGACGCGACACGGTTTCGAACGTCAGGATGGCTGCGCAAAAAGGCAAACAGCGCTTCATCGCTCAAATCCGCGCCCGTCATCAGCTTTGTCCTCCCAAATCACCTCCGACAAAGCTTACTCCGCATCGAGTTGAATCGCACCCCGGGGTTGTGACTTAGTAGAACTAAGCGAGAACCCGAAAATCGGCGAGATGATCACCCGAAAGTTGTACGGTATTTGGCTGCAAAACCTGGCCGCGCCTCAGGCCAAATCCCTCCAAGCCAAACCAAAGCCCGACCACGCCACACCAAGAAAATGGGCTTGGATTTTCTTGGATTTCTTCGTCCGATTCGGGGCTTTTCAATGGGTTACGGGCAGTCCAAGGCAAAAGAATTCCCGGGCCCGGTGCCGCCCCGTCGCATCATGCCGCCATATGGTTGCGCGAACCCTTTAGCGCCAGTCCCTTCATGCCACCCTCGCTTTCCCTCTCGCCGCTACGGCGATTTATCAAAAACACTACCATGGATTTCGAAAAACGGCAAGAACAAAACGAGAAGCGGCGGCCTTGGCGCCGCTTGTTCGCCTTCTCCGCGAAGCGGAGGCGGAGAGCGATGCCGGCGGAATGCGGGTGGAACAGAAAACGGCGCCGCTGTCGAACAAGCGACTGGCGCGCCACGACCATTTTCGCGGGCGACCCCGAGACGGAAGCCAGGCGGGCAGCCCTACCGACGGTGAGGGTCCTAGTGGTCGAGGTCTCTGAAGGATTTGGTGCTGAATCTGAAACGTTGAGAAAATAGCGCTTGGCCCGAACGGCAGGAACGGGCGGAGTCCTGCCGCTTGAGCCACTTGCAGAACGTCTGAGCGCGTCGGCTCGCGCACGAATGAACATAGCTGAGACGTGTTGGCTTGAGTTGTTTTTGACGGTTGCAACGCCGCTTCCGCCGTTTTTTTGCCTTCGCGGACATTTTGGCGTGGATTTTGGCCATGTTTCGTCGACCTCCCGATTTTTTGGGAGGCTCCGGACCCGTTTTCGCGCCGCGATGCGGCTCGCTATGCGATGAGACGGATGATCTGAGAAACGGTGATGACCAGAATGCCGAACATCAGATGGCACATCACCTTCGCGGGGCCACGCACCTGGACGGTTCTGCCGCCGTGGTTGTCTTTGAGGTTGGCGTTGACCCGTTCGGCGCCGCTGCGCTCGTTGTAGCGGATATCCTCGGCGGCGCGATGGCCGACGAGCGCTCGACGCTTGTCTTCCTCGGCCAATTCCTTCTTGAGGCAGGCGTCGCGGCGCGGGTTGACATCGATGATCGGCACGTGGCCGAGCGCGCGGCTATGCGCCCTGATCTCGGCCGCATCGTAGGCGCTGTCCATGAGATCGTAGAGATTGACCAGACGCCCCGCCGTCATCGTCGCCAGGGGGATGGCGACCTGACTGTCGTGGACGGAAGCCGAGGTGAGAACGCAACTGACGGGAATGTCGCCGTCCGCGGTGTCGATATGCAGCTTATAGCCGATCCATGTCTCCTGATGTCCCTTGGCGTTGCGTTTGACGCCGACGTCACAGTGCTGGGGCAGATCGGCGAGCATCTGGCTCAGCGTCATGCCGGCCTGGCGTTCCAGCCGGCTGGGCGGCTTGGGCGCGGGCCGCTCGCCCTTGCGCGGACGCCCGCGCTTGCGGGGCTTCTGCTTCGAGCGCAGACGGCTCGGGCTTCTCTGCGCGTTGCGGCTTTTCATGGCCTTCGATCGCCGTCGAATTGCGCGCGATGTGACCAACCAGCCGATCCCCGTGGGTCTTGCGGATCAAGGCTTCATGCAACCGCGACGGCAAGGCGCTGTCGGCGAACTCGGCGAAGGCGCGCGAGAAAGTCGCCTCGCTGGGAACCTCGGACAGACGCGGTTCGCGACGCTTGAGAAATCACCCGAAAATTCGAAAATTCCGGCCGTCCGAGCCGTTTTGCAAGTGGCTCGCTCGTCAAACGCATTCTGAACGGGCGGTCCCCGCCCATAGCCGCCATTCCATTGCGAGTTGAGCACCGGCCGGTGGCCGACCCCGCTGGATGAAACGGAGTTCGGTTTTCGGCCAGAATCCTTGGATAGCTTTTGACGGTCGGCAAGAGGTCGGTCTCTCAGTGATGCGTTGAGCTCGCTTGCGAGTTGGACCCGGGGCGCTTGATGACCTCGACTTGCGCAAGGAGCGGCGACGCTCTGAAGCCTGCTTTTTAGGATTTCCTTTTGTGAAGCGCCCTTGCCGGCGGCGATTGGCGAGGAGGTTGCAATGGACGTGGTTCACGATCGCCTCGGCGGTTTGGACGTTCACAAGGACACCATCGTTGCGTGCGTTCGTAGGATGTCGGGCAACAAGCCAGAGCGGGAATGCCGGACGTACGAGACGACGACCGACGGTCTCTTGGCCTTACTGGAATGGCTGGTCTCGAGTGGATGCAGCGTGGTGGCTATGGAGGCGACCGGGGTCTATTGGCTCCCGGTGTGGAAGATCTTGAGCGACGGCGATTTCGAGCTTGTCGTCGCCAACGCGGCTCACATCAAGTCGGTCCCCGGCCGCAAAACCGACATGAACGACGCAATGTGGATTGCCGATCTGGTCGCGCACGGCTTGATCAAGGCGAGCTTCGTGCCTGACGAGGAAATGCATGAACTGCGCGCCTTGATGCGGACCCGCAAACAGTTGGTGCGAGAGCAAACGCGGCACGTTCAACGCATCCAGAAGACGCTGACCGAGGCCAACATTCGGTTGGATTCGGTGATCAGCGACATCATGGGCGCGAGCGGACGGCGCATGATCGAGGCGATGATCGCCGGACTGCGCGATCCGCGCAAACTGGCCGCCCTGGCTCATCGCAGCGTGAAGGCCACGCCGAAGGAACTGTACGATGCGCTGCATGGTCGATTGACCGAGCACCACCGCTTTCTCCTCAAGCTCCATATCCGGCAATGGGACGCGCTGGACGCTTCGATCAAGGTCATCGATGGCGAAGTCGACCTTCGGGTTAGGCGCATGGATACGGAGGGCCCGGCCGACAAAGCCAGATTTTCCAACCTGATCGATCAACTCGCCTCGATCCCCGGCGTCAGCAAATTGTCGGCCTTGACCGTCCTTTCGGAGATCGGCACGGACATGAGCCGCTTCGCGACCGCCGGTCATTTGATCGCATGGGCGGGCATGTGTCCCGGCCAGAACGAGAGCGCCGGCAAGCGCAAGTCCACCCGGCTGCGCAAGGACGCCCGATGGTTGAAAACAGCCCTCGTCCAGTGCGCTTGGGCGGCCAAGCGAGCAAAAGACAGCTACTACAAAGCGCAATTCTTCCGCCCCAAGGCCAGACGCGGCCCGCAAAAAGCGATCTGCGCCGTGGCGGCGTCGATCCTGACCGCCGTCTATCACATGCTCAAGGACGGGACTTTCCACCAAGACCTCGGCGCCGCCTACTTCGACCAGCGATCGCCCGAGTTGAAAGCCAAGCGTCTCGCCTGCCAAATCGCCAAGCTCGGATACGAAGTCACCCTTCAGCCTCGCGCGACGGCCGCATAGAATGCCAAGACAAAGACCATGAAAATCAATCGCATGCCCTCTAGTTTCTTTTTAGTGCGAAATGGGCTTCACCGCCCAAACCAGCGGTTCATTGCTCCACGAATCTTCATCTGTCGTCAGGACTATCTTTTCGCCGCGATGGGGTTTACCGGCGAGCATCTCATGCGGGGTCCGCCCATCGGCGAGCGCAAGAAATCTCCAAGCCGCGTGCGAAGATCCTCGCCGAATCCTCGCCGTCGGAGGGGTTGACCATGTTAAAATATGGTGCATATTTACCTAAGGGTATCGTGGCGATTGACGGCCGATTTTGTGAACCCTCGGGGACTCATTCACGGCGCGCTGATCCAGAAGGTCCGTCGGCGAGTGCATGTTGTTGCTCTAACACAATAGAATACCGGGGAAGCCGTCTATGTCAGAACCATCGTTAACTGAAAGCAACCCCAGTCAAACGATAATTCTCGGCGAATCTTATAAGCTCTCCAGTCTGTTTACCTTTGATCCGGGAGCGCCCCCAGCGGGCGACTTGCTGATTGGCATTGTAGTTAATTTCTTACCAGAAACGGTATCTTCGGAGACTTTCTCTGTCGTATTGAGTAACCCAAGTATTGATAATGGAGGCCCAACGCCAACAATAGCCCGAAGCGTACCTATCCGGTTAACGCCCACACCTACCATATCTTGAGTCGGGCCGACGCGCGGCGCTATCCGGTTGACACCCACAGATAGGCGAGTTAGATCGTGGGCGTAAAGCGGATACAGGTCGCTGACCATGGACGTTCTCGCCCGCGCCAATCTGCCATTCCCGGAATCGCTCCCCGAGTTCCAGGGGCTTTTTCCTGATGATGCGGCCTGTGCCTCCTACCTGGAAAAGTCCCGTTGGAGCGAGGGGTTCGTCTGCCCTCACTGCGGGTCTGTTGGGGCCGCCCAGAACCAAACGCTCAGCGGCGTATGGCTGCGCTCCATCACGGTTCCCACGGTCAATCCCGTGTTGCGACGGCAATGGCGGCATCGCAAAACGCCGGGACGATTTTCAAAGCGGAACGGTTCCCCGAAATTGGAAGGGGTTTCGGCGAACTATTCGGAGGCAACGGGGTAATTTCCATTGTTGCGGGTTTTGAACAGGGTCAGCACGGTCAGCACCTCAGCACGGAGGTTTTGGGAATTGGACCACTAAATTCTATAACGAATGTGGGTCTGGTGTGAGCTTTTGGCGGAGATCCGCCATACTCAGCGCGCAACCGTTCGACCCAAAGAAAGGTTGCGACCGCGGAAGCCTTGTCCTTGTGATACGGCGGCTTTCAAAGAGGCCGCGAATTTATGCGCGTTGAAGGCGTGCTTTCGACCCTTTGCTGCCTTTCAGGTGGCCCTATGAACGGGCGGAAAGGGCGAGGAAGCGGACTTCGGCTTAGGGAGGTTGCGCCAAAGGACTACAAGCGACGCAGACGGAGCGATGCGCCCGGTCGGCGAGTTCTGTGGCGAGATCGCGGTTCGGGCATTACCCTGGAGGGCGAATGCGGCCCGCCCAACAACGGAAAGGAAGTCTCCTCGCCTAGTTTTAACGCTGCACACGTGAGCCTCTTGCAAAAAAAATTGACGAATTCAGTCCAGTAAGGCGGTAATAATTATAGATGTTGTTATCGTTTTCAAGTGCTACATGGAAATAGATTTAATTTGCGGTTCAGGTGTGGCGCGGTTATTGTATAAAGCGATTCGCTTCAGCCTTGGCTGTAGACATGACGGACGACCCTCTCGACGCGATGAAGGCTCGCTGGAGCGATATCCAGGGCTTTTTGTTCCCCTGGATGCGCGAGGACAACGATCCGATCACCGAAGCGTTGGGTCGTGTCGTCACCACGCTCGACGTGATCGGCCTCGAAGCCTTCGTTCCCGAGCCGCCCAGGGAGCCAGGCCGGCCGCCCGAGGACCGTCGCGCCCTCGCCCGAAGCTTTCGTGGCCAAGGCGGTCCTGGGCGTTCCCACCACCAGCGCCCTGATCGAGCGCCTCGACGTCGACAAGTCCCTGCGTCGCATCCTCGGCTGGGAGCGACGCTCGCAAGTTCCTTCCGAAGCCACGTTTTCCCGGGCGTTCGCCGAGTTCGCGCGCGGCGAACTGCCAGACAAGATCCACGCCGCGCTGATCGAGCGTGCGCTCGGGGGACGCATCATCGGGGCGATCGCGCGCGACGCCACCGAGATCGAAGCGCGCGAGAAGCCGGTCCAGAACAAGGCCAACGACGGCAAAGACGATCCCCCGGCGCCGATAATCCCCCGCCGCCGCGCAAGCGCGGACGTCCACCCAAGGACGAACAGCGGCCGAAGGCTTCGACGGGCTCAGCCGGAGCCGACGCGTCTCGAGCGGCAGGTCATGCAGAACCTCGGCCAGATGCTCGCCGACCTGCCCACCGCCTGCGACGTCGGCGGCAAGAAAAACAGCAAGGGCGACAAAGAGACCTGGACCGGGTACAAACTCCACATCGACGTGGCCTGCGGCCAAATCCCGGTCTCCTGCGTGCTGACCTCGGCCTCCGTCCACGACAGCCAGGTCGCCATTCCCTCGATGACCATGACGAGCGCCCGCGTCTCCTATCTCTACGATCTCATGGACGCCGCCTACCACGCCGCCGCGATCCACGACCAGAGCCGGGCGCTCGGCCACGCCCCGATCGTCGACCGCAACTTTCGCGCCGACCACGAAGGCAAGGCCGAATGGGGCCGCGAGGTCGAGCGCCTGAAGCTCATCCACATGCCCGACTTCGACGACCTGATCTACGATTTCCGCACCATGGCCGAACCCGTCAACGCCCGTTTGAAAGACGAGTTCGGCGCCAGATTTCTCCGCGTCCGCGGCGCGCTCAAGGTCAAATGCCATCTCATGTTCGGCATCGTCGCGCTCGCCGTCGATCAGATCATTCGCGTCGTCAACTACAGGACCGCCCCTGCCTGACCTGACGCAGCCGGGTTCGCCCCGCCCGGCACGGGGCAAGAAGCGTCATGTTCTCGTCGACACGCAAGGGCTGCTGATGCAGGCCATCGTTCATTCCGCCGACATCCAGGACCGCGACGGCGGCGTTTTGCTGCTGGCGACGCTGTTTGGCCGGTTCCCCTATCTCGAAAAACTGTTCGCCGACAGCGCCTATCAAGGGCCGATCTTCGCCGATGCGCTCGCCAAAATGCTGTCTCGGGTCAAGATCGAGATCGTCAAACGATCCGATCAGGCGAAAGGCTTCGTCACGTTGCCCAAGCGCTGGATCGTCGAGCGAACGATCGCCTGGCTCAACCGCTGCCGAAGACGGCCAAGGACTGGGAGAACCTCAACCTCACAGCCCTCATGTTCCTCCGCTTCGCGTCCATCCGCCTCATGTTGCGAAGGCTCTGCAATCCCGCATGAACTTCCGAGTCAAACTCTTAGTGGATCTGCGTCGCCGTGTCGTCGCCGCGCGCGAGCTCGATGGTCGTGATCGCCACCAGCATCTCGGCGCGCGACTTGAGGTCGGGGGCCTCGAGCAGCGCCTGCTTTTCCCTCGGGCCGCAGGGGCTCATCATCGACAGACCGTTGACCAGCGCTCTCGTTCGACGCCTTCTTGATGTCGCTCCAGACGACCTTGACTTCATTGACCTCGGCGAAGCGGCGAAGCGTCGCGAGCAGCCCTTCGCGGTCGACGGCCTCCTCTCCGGCCCCCTGCTTGAAGTCCTCGGCGAAGGGCGCGTAATCGACATGGGCGACCCGATAGGGCGTCGCGTAGTGCATTTCCTCGACGAGGCGGAAGCGCGCCACGCCCATCAGCGTGAGAAAGCAGCGCCCGTCGCCGATCTCGGCGTACTGGACGATGCGGCCGGCGCAGCCGAGCGGATAGAGCTCCGGCGCCGCGGGCGCGGCTTCCGGCCCCGCCGGCTGGATGATGCCGATCAGCCGGTCGCCGCTCAGCGCGTCGTCGAGCATCGAAAGATAGCGCGGCTCGAACACGGTCAGCTGGATCGGCCGGCGGGGCAAGAGGAGCGCGCCTTCCAGCGGGAACAGGGGAATGGTGGCCGGCATGTCCGCCGGCTCGTCGTATGTGCGGTTGAGCTTCATCGCTCTCGACTCGTTCCTGCCTCTGACGCCGACTGCGCGCCTCGGCCGCCGCTTCAGAACCAGATCGCCGACAGCTTCCGCCGCGCGGCGACCGTCGCCGGGTCCATCAGGCCCCAGGCTTCGAACAGCTGCAAGAGTTGCTTGCGCGCCGCCTCGTCGTTCCACTTGCGGTCCCGCCGGATGATCTCGAGCAGCTGGTCGGCCGCCCCCTCGCGATCGCCCTTGGCCGACAGCGCGACGGCGAGATCGAAGCGCGACTTGTGGTCGTCGGGATTGGCCGCGACGGCCTGCTCGAGCGGCGCGAGGTCGCCGACGCTCGCGGCCTGCTCGGCCACGCGCAGCGCCGCCCAGGCGGCCGCGATCGCCGGATCCGGGTCCTTGCCCGGGAGCGGGCGTCGGGAGCGGTCGCGAGCAGGGCCTTGGCCTGTTCGAGCTGGCCGGCCGCGACCTGGAGCTTGGCGAGGCCGCCGACCGCTTTCGCGTCGCCCGGGTTCTGCGCCAGGATTTCGGCGTAGATCGCCGCCGCCCCCGCCGCGTCGCCCTTCGCCGCCGCATCTTCGGCTTCCGCCAGCAGTTCGGCGAAACCTCCGCCGAGCGGCCCGACGAGGCGCTCGATGAATCCGCGGATCTGGCTCTCCGGCAGGGCGCCGACGAAGCCGTCGACCGGCTGGCCCTTGTCGAAGGCGATCACGGCCGGAATCGACTGGATGCCGAGCTGTCCGGCGATTTGCGGATGCTCGTCGATGTTCATCTTGACGAGCGCGACCTTTCCGCCCGCGTCCGCGACCGCCCGCTCCAGCGCCGGCGCGAGCTGCTTGCACGGGCCGCACCACGGCGCCCAGAAATCCACCAGCACCGGCTGCTGCTGGGAGGCCGTCAGACACGTCCGCCCGGAACGAGGTCGTGGTCACCTCCTTGACCGGGCTCGCCGTCTTCGCCAGGGGCGCCGCAGCGCTGTTCGCATTCGCCATCGATTTCGATCTCCAGCCCAGCCGGGGGGCAAAGGCCCCGCCATTGACGTCTTCGCCGCCCTAAATGGAGGCGCGGCGCGGGTTATTCAACCTGCGTCTCCTCCTGCCCGAGCGCCACGATCAGCGGCTCGTGCCCGGTCGCGCGCAGGAATTTCACAAGATCGGCGCTGGCGAGCCCGGTTGTCCGGGTATTGACCAGCGGGTGAAAATTGAGCCGCTCGTGTCGCATCATCGCCGCGTCCAGGACGACGCTGACGCGGCCCGCCTCGTCGTTGATCGCGCCGAACGGCGTCACCGCGCCGGGCGCGACGCCCCAGACCTCCGCGAGCAATTCGGCCGAGCCGAAAGAGACCCGTCCCTGTGCGCCGATCTTCTCGTGCACGCGCTTGAGGTCGACGAGGGTCTCTTCGCCCAGCACCAGCAGGAACAGGCGGCTCTTCTTGTCCTTGACGAACAGGTTCTTCGTGTGGCCGCCGGGAATGTCGCCGCGCAAAGCCTGCGAATCCTCGACCGTGAACAGGGGCGGATGTTCGACCGTCGAGGTTTCGATCGACAGTTCGGCGAGGTAGGCGAGCAGGTCTTCGGGGGATGTCGGCATGGTCGTCGGGCGGGTGAAGGCGGCGGCTTGGTAGCCCCTTCGGGCTCGGCCGACAAGCCGCAGGCGGTAAGCGGGAGTTCTCCGAGGCGTGAGAAAACTCTGGCGCCCGGGCCGGAAATCTGTATAAGCGCGCGATCCGCGACCGGCAGGCGCGCGGTTTCACATGGCGACCGACCTGGACGACATCCCGGCTCGGCCGCGCTTTCGATGATCCGACGGGCTTCGCCCGTCAAAATGACCAAGGAACAGTCCGATGTCGATCACCTCCGAGCGCAAGATCGCGCTCATCAACCAGTATGCCTTGAAGGTCGGCGACACCGGGTCGCCGGAAGTGCAGGTCGCGATCCTCACCGAGCGGATCGCCAATCTGACCAACCATTTCAAGACCCATGTGAAGGATAATCACTCCCGTCGCGGCCTTCTGAAGATGGTCTCGCAGCGCCGCACGCTGCTCGACTACGTCAAGAAGCAGGACGAGGCCCGCTACAAGACCCTGATCGAGCGCCTCGGGATCCGCCGCTAAAGCGACGCGGGGCGCGGTCTGCGCCCCCTCACGACCGGGCGACGGCATGGGGCCGCCGCCCGCACGACATGCGAGAGCCGCGCGTCATGGCAGGATCGCCGGGGGCTGGCGCCTTGTTCGCCCAGCCCCCCGCCGTCTTGCCGATGACGAAGTTGAAGAGCGGCGCAGGCCGCGGGCTTTCGCATCCTCAACCGCAGGATGATGAAAAGATGTTTGATATTCAACGCGAAGAAATCGATTGGTGCGGGCGCAAGCTCGTGCTGGAAACCGGCCGCATCGCGCGTCAGGCCGACGGCGCCGTGTACGCCACCTGGGGCGAAACCACCGTGCTCGCGACGGTCGTCGCGCTGAAGGAGGCGAAGCCCGGGCAGGACTTTTTCCCCCTCACCGTCCATTATCAGGAGAAGGCGTTTGCGGCGGGCCGCATTCCGGGCGGCTACCTGAAGCGCGAGGGACGGCCTTCGGACCGCGAGACGCTGACTTCGCGCCTCATCGACCGGCCGATCCGCCCGCTGTTCCCCGACGAGTTCCGCTGCGAGACCCAGATCATCGCGACGGTGCTCTCCTATGACCTCGAGTCGGACTCGGACATCCTGGCGATGATCGCCTCGTCCGCGGCGCTCACCCTGTCCGGCGTGCCGTTCATGGGGCCGGTCGGAGCAGCGCGGGTCGGCTTCATCAAGGGCGAGGTCAGGGTCAACCCGACGGTCGAGGAGATGAAGGACTCGACCCTCGATCTCGTCGTCGCCGGCACCGCGGACGCGGTTCTGATGGTCGAATTGGAAGCCCAGGAGCTGTCCGAGGAGACGATGCTGAAGGCGGTCATGGCCGGCCACGCCGGCTTCCAGCCGGTCATCCAGGCGATCATCCGCCTGGCCGAAAAGGCCGCCAAGGAGCCGCGCGATCTGCCCGCGAGCGATCGGGCCGCAGTGGAGAAGGCGGTGCTCGAGATCGCCGAAGCGGATCTGCGCGCCGCCTATTCGATCACCGAGAAGCAGCAGCGCTACGCCGCCGTCGACGCCGTCAAGGCGAAGGTCATGGCGGCGCTCGCCCCGGAGGGCGGCGAGGCCAAGTTCCCGGCCTCCGAAGTCGCCGAAGCGTTCCACAACGCCCAGGCGAAGGTGGTGCGCTGGAACATCCTCGACCACAAGCGCCGGATCGACGGCCGCGATCTGACGACCGTCCGTCCGATCCTCGCGCAGGTCGGCGTCCTTCCGCGCACCCACGGCTCGTCCCTGTTCACCCGCGGCGAGACGCAGGCGCTCGTCGTCGCGACGCTCGGCACCGGCGAGGACGAGCAGTACGTCGATTCGCTCGACGGCACCTACAAGGAGCGCTTCCTGCTCCACTACAACTTCCCGCCCTATTCGGTCGGCGAGACGGGCCGCATGGGTTCGCCTGGCCGGCGCGAGATCGGCCACGGCAAGCTCGCCTGGCGCGCGATCCGTCCGATGCTGCCGACCGCGGCGGAATTCCCTTACACGATCCGCGTCGTTTCCGAGATCACCGAGTCGAACGGCTCGTCCTCGATGGCGACCGTCTGCGGCTCGTCGCTTGCGCTGATGGACGCCGGCGTGCCGCTGAAGCGCCCGACGGCGGGCATCGCGATGGGGCTGATCCTCGAGGGCTCGCGCTACGCGGTCCTGTCCGACATCCTCGGCGACGAGGACCATCTCGGCGACATGGACTTCAAGGTCGCCGGGACGAGCGAAGGCGTCACGTCGCTGCAGATGGACATCAAGATCGCCGGCATCACCGAGGAGATCATGCAGGTCGCGCTCGCCCAGGCGCGCGACGGCCGCATGCATATCCTCGGCGAGATGAGCAAGGCGATCACCGGCGCCCGCGCCGAGCTCGGCGAGTTCGCCCCGCGCATCGAGACGATGAAGATCCCGACCGACAAGATCCGCGAGGTGATCGGCACGGGCGGCAAGGTGATCCGCGAAATCGTCGAGAAGACCGGCGCCAAGATCAACATCGAGGACGACGGGACGGTGAAGATCGCCTCCAGCGACGGCGCCAAGATCAAGGCCGCGGTCAACTGGATCAAGTCGATCGCCTCGGAGCCGGAAGTCGGCCAGATCTACGACGGCACGGTCGTGAAGACGGTCGAGTTCGGCGCCTTCGTCAATTTCTTCGGCTCGAAGGACGGACTCGTCCATATCTCGCAGCTCGCCAAGGCGCGCGTCGCCAAGACGACGGACGTCGTCAAGGAAGGCGACAAGGTCAAGGTCAAGGTGCTGGGCCACGACGATCGCGGCAAGGTGAAGCTCTCGATGCGCGTCGTCGATCAGCAGACCGGCGCAGACCTGGAGAAGGCTCAGGCGGCGGAAACCGCGGCTGCGAGCGAATAACCTTCAAGGTCAAATTCGCAGAATCGGAGCGGCGCCGCGTGCGCCGCTCCTTTTTGTCCGGGAACTCGCCGGCTTCCAAACAATTCTAAACAAAACACCACGGTTTCTTAACCGGCCGGAAAGGCGCAGCGCGGTATGGACGCAGCGTCGCAAACAGCACGGATCGGACGGATGCAGGTCAGCTTTTCGAGCGGTCTCGACGACGGCCGCGAGACGACGGCGATCGGGCGGGTCAGGGCCTCCGCGCGCTGGCGGGCCGCCGATCAGCCCGGGCTCGGAAGCCGAACGTCAGGCGGCGATCGAGGCTCTGAAGCGCGAGGCGGCGGAGTACGCGCGCCGACGCGATCGTCGACGTGCGGTTCGAGGTGGACGACGTCAGGGGCGTCGATATCGACGGCGTCGCGCTGCAGCGCGTCACCGTCTCCGGCCTCGCGGTCCGCTTCGCCCGGGCGGCTTGACCGCCCGGACACCCGCAGACCGTCTTCACTCGGCGGCTTCGCGCATATGCGGGAACCGCAGCTTCGCGGCGGCGCAGCTCGGCCTCGCGTTCGAGGATGTAGTCGCGCGTCAGGGGAACCGCGTCCTGCCGCTTGGCGAGCTGGATCTGGAAGACCATGTGGCCGTCGACGCGGAACGACGTCTCCGACCCCGCCAGATAGAATTCCCACATGCGGCAGAAGCGCTCGTCGTGGATGCGGGCCGACTTCCGCCCGGTTCGCCATGAAGCGCTCGCGCCAGGCGCGCAGCGTCTCGGCGTAGTGCAGGCGAAGGATCTCGATGTCCGTCACGTAGAGCCCGGCGCGCTCGATCGCGGGCAGGACCTCGGAGAGGCTCGGAATGTAGCCGCCGGGGAAAATGTACTTGCGGATCCACGGATTGGTCGCGCCCGGGGTGGAGTTGCGGCCGATCGCGTGGAGCAGCATCACCCCGTCGTCCTTGAGCTGACGGCGGACGGTCTGGAAATATTCGTCGTAGCCCGCCACGCCGACGTGCTCGAACATGCCGACCGAGACGATGCGGTCGAACGTTTCGTGGACGTCGCGGTAGTCCTGAAGGCGGAACTCGACCCGGTCGGCGAATCCCGACTGCCTGGCCCGGTTCGTCGCGACGCCGAACTGGTCCTCCGACAGGGTGACGCCGGTCACCCTCGCATCGGCCACGCCCGCGAGATAGAGCGCCATGCCGCCGAAGCCGCAGCCGATGTCGAGCACCGACGCGCCGTCCTCGAGGAGAAGCTTCGCCGCGATATGGCGCTTCTTCGCCTTCTGCGCGTCGTCGAGCGACTGGCCGGGATGCTCGAAATAGGCGCAGGAATATTGACGGTCCGAGTCGAGGAAGAGCTCGTACAGGCGCGCGTCGTTGTCGTAGTGGCGGGCGATGTTCTTCTTCGCCCGGCGGCGGTCGTTGCGCTGGTGGAGGCCGCGGAACGCGACGCGGGCCTGCTCCAGCGCCCTGAGCCACGGCAGATCCTGGAGTTCCGCGAGGTTCCTGGCGCCGAGCTCCAGGACCTCGTAAAGGCTGCCTTTGGTGACGATCAGGCGGCCGTCCATATAGAGTTCGCCGAAGCGAAGCGCCGGATTGATCAGCAGCTGCCGCTCCGCCGCGCGATCGGCGAGCCTCACGCCGAGCCGCGGGCCGGAGCCGTCGCCGAACCGATGCTTCTGCGCCGTCGGCGGTCTCCACCTCGAGATCGCCCTTCCGCACGAGCTTTCCGAGCAGACGCCGCAAAAGAAACCGGCATGCGACAACTCCCCACTCGTTTCTCCGGCCGCTCCCGCCGGATGAACGGATTCCTTCCCTTAAGTTACAAAAGGTTCGCGCGGATATTTCAAGAGCCTCGCGCTCGATCCGGCGCGGTCGCCGCGTCTTGGTTTGGCCCCAATCGTCAGGGCATGTCCGGCGACATTTTCCTTTCGCGCCTTTTGCGATAGACGACGAGCAAATCGGCTAGGGATTTCCTGTTCGTGCAATACATTTCGACGCGCGGAGCGGCGCCGGCCCTCGGCTTCGCGGACGCGCTTCTGACGGGCTTGGCGCGGGACGGCGGGCTGTATGCGCCCTCGACGCTTCCCTTGTGGCGGCCGGACGCGATTCGCGCCCTGCGGGGCGTCGCCTACGCCGAGGCGGCCGTCCGAGTGATGACGCCCTTCATCGGCGGCGATTTCGGCGCAGCCGAACTCAGGGCCATGACCGAGGACGCCTATCGCGGCTTCCGCCACGCCGCGACCGCGCCGCTCGTGCAGATCGAACCCAATCTCTTCGCGCTGGAACTTTTCCACGGACCGACGCTGGCGTTCAAGGATTTCGCCATGCAATGGCTCGGGCGGGCGATGAACCGTGCGCTCGCCCGGCGGAACGCGCGGGCGACCATTCTCGGCGCGACTTCGGGCGATACCGGCGCGGCGGCGATCGAGGCCTTCGGCGGCCAGTCGCAGACCGACGTCTACATCCTCTATCCGCATGGCCGCGTGTCCGACGTCCAGCGCCGCCAGATGACGACGGTCGGCAAGCGCAACGTCCATGCGCTCGCGATCGAAGGCACGTTCGACGACTGCCAGCGCATCGTGAAGGAGCTGTTCGGCGATCTGGCGTTGCGCGACGAGATGAGCCTCTCGGGCGTCAACTCGATCAACTGGGCCCGCATCCTCGCGCAGATCGTCTATTACTTCGTCGCCGCGGCGGCTCTGGGCGCGCCGGACCGGCCGGTCTCGTTCTCCGTTCCGACCGGCAATTTCGGCGACATCCTGGCCGGATATTACGCCAAGCGCATGGGCTTGCCGATCGAGCGCCTCATGGTCGCGACCAACGAGAATGACATCCTCGCCCGGGCGCTGGCGAGCGGCCGCTACGAACCGCGCGGCGTCAGGGCGACGCAGTCGCCGTCGATGGACATTCAGGTCTCGTCGAATTTCGAACGCCTGCTGTTCGAAGCCTCGGACCATCGCCCCGAAGCCGTCCGCTCGCTGATGGCCGATTTCGCCGCCGACGGCTGGTATGCGATTCCCGATGGCGACGCTCGAGCGCATCCGCGCCGACTTCGCCGCCGAGCGCGTCGACGAGACGGCGTGCGCAGCGGAAATGGGCGAGTCTACCGCGACAGCGGGCTCGTCCTCGATCCGCACAGCGCCGTCGGCGTCGCCGCGGCGCGCAGCCTGATCGCCGCCTCTCCCGGCGACGCCGGTCGTCGCGCTCGGCACGGCCCATCCGGCGAAGTTTCCCGGACGCGGTCGAACGCGCCACCGGCGTGCGACCCCCGCTGCCGCCGCACCTCGCCGATCTCATGGACCGCGAGGAGACGATCGTCGTCCTTCCGAACGATCGCGAGCGCGGTCGCCGATTACCTCCATCAGACAGCGCGGGCGCCGGCGTGAGCGTTCGAGGTCACCACCCTGCCCTCCGGCCTCGCGGTCGTCACCGACGCGACGCCGCATGTGAAGACCGCGGCGGTCGGCGTCTTCGTCGCCGCCGGCTCGCGCCACGAGAGCGTGAGCGAGCACGGGCTGTCGCACCTCCTCGAGCACATGGCGTTCAAGGGCACCCGCAGGCGAAGCGCGCGCGACATCGCCGAGGCGATCGAGGACGTCGGCGGCGACCTCAACGCCGAAACCGGCGTCGAGCGGACGGGCTATTTCGCCCGCGTCATGGGCGCCGACGTCGGATTGGCGCTCGACGTCATCGGCGACATTCTGACCGACAGCCAGTTCGACCCGGACGAACTCGAGCGCGAGAAGAACGTCATCGTGCAGGAGATCGGCGCGGTCGAGGATACGCCGGACGACCTCGTGTTCGATCTCCTCACCGCCGCCGCCTGGCCGGACCAGGCGATCGGCCGCCCGATCCTCGGCACGCGCGAGGGCGTCGGCGCCTTCGACCGCGACGCGATCGCCCTTTATCTCCGCCGCCACTACCGCGCCGTCCGGCGATGGCGGTCGCCGCCGCCGGCGCGGTCGAGCACGACGAGGTCGTCTCGCTTGCCGAGTCCCGCCTCGAGGGGCTGTCCCGTGCGCCGTCTGCGCCGCAGGCGGCGGCGGACTACCGGGGCGGCGAGACCGGCTGCGCAAGCGGCTCGAGCAGACCCACGTCGTCGTCGGGTTCGAAGGGCGGCCGGTCGGCTCGCCGGATCACGACGCGGCGCACGTCTTCGCCGCCGCCGCCGGCGGGGGCATGTCCTCCCGCCTCTTCCAGGAGGTGCGCGAGAAACGCGGCCTCGCCTATTCGATCTACTCCTTCCATTGGGACTATTCCGACACCGGCCTGTTCGGCTTCTACGCCGGCTCCGCCGACCGCGACGCGGCCGAGGTGGTCGCGGCCTCGCTCGACTGTCTGGCGGAGGCCGCGCATGAGCTGAGCGAAGCGGAAATCCGGCGCGCGAAGGCGCAGATGAAGGTGTCGCTGGTCGCCGCGCTCGAATCGCCCGGGGCGCGCGCCCAGCAGCTCGCGCGGCAGATGCAGGTCTACGGGCGCCCGCTCCCGGTCGAGGAGATGGTCGCCCGGGTCGAGGCGATCTCGGTCGAAGAGGTTCGCAAAACCGGCGCAGCCATGCTTAGATCGCCGCCGACGATCGCGGCGATCGGCGCCGTCGGCAAGGTCCCCGGCCAGGCCAAGGTCGCCGAGGCGCTGAGGGGAGTTTGATGGCGCTTTTCGGCCTGACCCGGCCGCTCAACCCCGAGCCGCTTGTTCGCGGCGACGGACTCTATCTGCGTCCGGCGACGCCCGCGGACTACGCGCCGTGGTCGCGGCTCAGGGCGGCGAGCCGGGCTTTTCTCGAGCCCTGGGAGCCGACCTGGCCCGAGGACGACCTGACCCAGGCCGCCTTCCGCCGCCGCCTGCGCCGCCAGGACGAGGACATCTCGCGCGACGAGGCCTATGCGTTTCTCATCTTCGACCAGACTTCGGATCAATTGCTGGGCGGGATCACGCTCGGCGGCGTCCGGCGCGGCGTCTCGCAGACGGGCACGCTCGGCTACTGGATGGGCGCGCCCTCACGCCGGCAAAGGGCGCATGACCCGCGCCGTCGCCGCCGTCGTCGATTTCGCGTTCTCGAAATTGAGGCTGCACCGCGTCGAGGCCGCCTGCATCCCTGACAATGGGCCCTCGATCGCGGTTCTCGAGCGCAACGGCTTCCAGCGCGAGGGCTATGCGCGAGGCTACCTCAAGATCGACGGCGCGTGGCGCGACCACGTTCTTTTCGGGCGGCTCGAGAGCGACGCGGGCGCGCGGCGGACGGCGTCCTGATTTGTCCGAGATCGATTTGCGCGCCGTCGAGCCGACCCTTTCTTCACGCCGTTTCCCGAGCCCGACCTGCCCGCAGCGGCGGAGCGGCCGGCCGCGCTCTGCCCCTCGTTCTCCGGCTCGTCTTGCTGCTCGCGCTCGTTTCCGCGGGCGCACCGCCCGCGCTTGCGGTCCAGTCGGTCAGGGTTTCGGCCGATTCCGACGCGATCGACCTCACCCGGGCGGTCGAGCGCTACAGCGCCCAAGGCGATCGGATCCAGGTCTCGACCGCGCCCGGCGCCGACGGCATCGTGCGGCGGATCGAGGTCAGCGCGCTCGAAGCCGGCGCACAGCCCTCGTGGATCGTTTTCGCCCTCACCAACGATTCCGACGAGCAGCTGACCCGCCTGATCGTCGCCCCGCATTTCCGTCTGGTCGGCTCCGGCGTCGTCTGGCCCGATCTCGGCTCGTCGCGCATCACGACCATCACCGCGAGCCAGGGCCAGGCTCCCGAGCGGGAGGACAACCCGCAGGCCGACGTGTTCCGCCTGACGCTCGATCCGGGAACGACCGTGACCTATGTCGCCGAATTGCGCACGCCGTCGCTGCCGCAGCTCTATCTCTGGGAGCCGGACGCGTTCAAGGACAAGTCGACCAGCCTCACGCTCTACGAGGGCATTCTGATCGGCATCGCCGGCCTTCTCGCCCTGTTCCTGACCATCGTGTTCGTCGTGCGCGGGGCGATGATCTTCCCGGCCGCGGCCGCGCTCGCCTGGGCGGTGTTCGCCTATGTCTGCATCGACTTCGGTTTCTGGCGGAAGATGTTCGCCCTCGAGGACGCGTCCGAGCGGATCTGGCGCGCGGGCGATCGAGGCGACGATCGCGGCGACGCTGATCGTGTTCCTGTTCGCCTACCTCAATCTCCGCCGCTGGCACGTGCGCTACGTGCATTTCGCCCTGGCGTGGCTGGTGCTGATGGCGGCGGTGGTCGCCCTCTCGGTCTTCAACGCGCCGGTGGCGGCCGGCGTCGCCCGCATTTCGATCGCGACCGTCGCCGGCGTCGGCCTGCTCCTCATCCTCAGTCTGGCCGCGCGCGGGTCCGACCGCGCGGTCATGCTGATCCCGACCTGGTATCTGCTGGCCGTCTGGGTCGTCGCGGCGGGAGCGACCGCGCTCGGCTATCTCACCAACGATCTCGCGGCGCCGGGCCTGGTCGGCGGCCTTGTGCTGATCGTCATGCTGATCGGCTTCACCGTGATGCAGTTCGCCTTCTCCGGCTCGGGCGGCGGCGGGGAAAGCGCCGCCGACGCCGAACGGCGCTCCCTCGCCATGACCGGTTCGGGCGAAGCGATCTTCGACTGGGACGTGGTCAACGACGAGATCGCCGGCGCCGAGGCGCTCGAAGGCCAACTCGGCCTCAAGCGCGGCGCGCTCGAGGGACCGGCCGCCGGCTGGCTCGACGTCCTCCATCCGCTCGACCGCGACCGCTACACTCTGGCGCTCGACGGGCTCCTGCATCAGCGCTCGGGCAGGATCAACCACGACCTGCGGCTGCGCGGCTCCGACGGCCATTACTTCTGGTACGTGCTGAAGGCGCGGCCGGTGGTCAGCGCCGACGGAGAGGTCGTGCGGGTGATCGGCTCGCTGGCCGACGTCACCGAAATCAAGTCGGCCGAGGAGCGGATGCTCCACGACGCCATTCACGACAATCTGACCGGCCTTCCCAACCGCGAACTCTTCCAGGATCGCCTGACGACGGCGCTCTATCTGGCGCAGAAGCCCGGCGCAGTCCGCGCCGACGGTCCTCCTCGTCGACATCGACGGCTTCAAGAGCGTCAACGATTCCTACGGCCTGTCGATGGGCGACGCGGCTCTGCTCGCCGTCGCGCGCCGCCTCTCGCGCGACCTCAAGCCGGGCGACACGCTGGCGCGGCTGTCGGGGGACCAGTTCGGCGCGATCGTCCTCACCGAACCCCCGGGGGACCTCGCCGCGACGCTCGACGACCTGCGCGCCGCGCTCGCCGCCCCGATCAGCTTCGGCGAGCGGGAGATCGCGCTGACCGTTTCGATCGGGGCCGCGATCTACAATCCGAAGCACCACGTCAAGGGCGGAGAGCTGCTCGCCGACGCGCAACTCGCGCTCGCCAACGCGAAGAAAGGGGGCGGCGACCGGGCCGTCCTGTTCACGCCGTCCATGCGTTCCTACAGCTCGGACCGGCGGACGCTCGAAAACGACATGCGCCATGCGCTCGAGCGGGGCGAGATCATGGTGCTGTTCCGGCCGATCGTCCGGCTGGAGGATCGGACCGTCGCCGGGTTCCAGGCGCTGACCCGCTGGCGCCATCACAGGCTCGGCGTTCTCAATCGAGGACGAGTTCGCCTCGATCGCCGAAGCGGCCGGCGTGATGGTCGACATCGGCGCCTTTGTCCTCGACACGACGGCGCGCGAGCTCGCCGCCTGGCAGAAGGCGCTCGAGGTCCACCCGCCGATTTTCGCCACCGTCTCGGCGCCCTCGCGCCAGCTCCTGAGCTACGACCTTCTGACCGACGTGCGGGCTGCGCTGAGCAAGCACTTCGCCGAGCGCGGATCGCTCAAGCTTGCGGTCGCCGAAAGCCTGGTGATGGAGAATCCGGAATACGCGGCGGTGCTGCTGCAGCGGGTGAGGGAGATCGGCGCTTCGCTGATGCTCGACCGGTTCGGCGCCGGCTACACCTCGCTCGGCCATTTGCCGCAATACCGGTTCGACGCGATGCGGATCGACGCGTCGCTGGTCAGGCCCAACGCCTTCGGCACGCGCTCGCCGGTCCTGCGCTCGATCGTCGCCATGGCGCACGAGATCGGCATGGAGGTCATTTCCGAGGGGGCGGAAACCGAGTCCGACGCGGTCGAGCTCGCCCAGATCGGCTGCCAGTTCGCGCAGGGCGCGGCGTTCGGCCAGCCGATGAGCGCGGCCGCGGCGCGCAAGCTGATGGGCGCCGCGCCGGCGGAGGCCGCCGGCCGGACCCACGCCTGACGCATGGGTCGGCGACGGCGTCCGTCGCCTTTTGTGCGGAAGGCTTACCTGCTTGCAGGGAATTTCGCGCATTTTGGCCCCAAACGGCAAAAAACGTGGCCCAAAGATAAGGAATTCGAGAAGGTTGCACGAAAATTCCCTGCGCGCGGGAGCAGGGAATTTTTTGGCGCCGTGCAGGGAATTGGCAGGGAATTGAAACCGCGAGGCAGGGGACCTCCAGGCGCTCCGCGAGGCCCCGGCGCGCGAGATCAAGATATGCGTGTCTTGTATGACTCATTTGCCCCATTGCGGGCGTGATCGCTTTCAATACGCCGCCGCCTTGCGGAAATATCCTCAGCTGCATATCCTCATATCTCAAGGAGGATATCGCGTGCCCCTCTACATCAAGGATCCCGAGGTCGCTGAAATGGCGGAGCGGCTGCGCCGGCTGACCCGCGCGCCATCGAAGACCGAGGCGGTGCGCCGGGCGCTGGCGGAAGCCATCGAGGCGGCGGGGGCCCGGCCGTCGCTCGCCGCGCGGATCGAGGAGGCGGTCGACATGGCGAGGCGGATCGGCGCCCGCGACGCGGAGTTCGACCAAAAGGCCTTCAGCGACGAGATGTGGGGCCTCTGACGGTGGGTGACGCCTCCGCCATTATTGCGATTCTGGCGGAGGAGCCCAAGGCGTCCGAGGTCGTGACGGCCCTGCACAACCACGGCGGTCCGTTTATCGTTTCGTCGATGACGGTCTTCGAGGCGACGCTCGGACTGGCGCGAATGCGCAAGCGGATCCTTCAGGGGGAGGGCCCAACCTGATCATCGATCCCGTAGAGCATCGCGGCGAGCGCTCCGGCAGTGGGCGCGTCAGCTAGGCCGACGACGTTTGAGGCTTTGCTGACACCATCGAGCATGGCCCAGGCATCGAGCCACTCGTCGCACAAGTTTGTGAGGAACTCACCGTCAGCGTCGCGGAAATCCGTGATTGTATGAGATGCAGGATTCCGTACCTGATCGACTAAGCGCTGGCGGCGCACCACCAGGCGCGCTTTGCCGCTGCGGCGGGTGACCGGGGCGACGCCGGACAAGACCCGCAGGACCTGATAGTCTCGGCGCCGCAGGGGCTCCGCGGCCTCGGCGAGCAGCGTGGCGAGATTGGTCCTTCCCACCCCCGGCAAGGAGCGCAGGATCGTCACGTCGCGCTGCCCGGACCTCTGCCCCGGCTCGCTCTCCGGTTCGCCATCGTCCTTCTGTTCGAGGCGCGCGCAGAGCGCCTCGAGCTTCTGCTCGGCCTCCTTGATCTGGCGGTTGACCAATCGCGCCCGTTCGGCGGCGATCTTGATATGGGCTGCCGCCGACTTCGAGCGGCGTCTGGCGCAGGATGCGCAGGGTCTCGGCGGCGCCGATCCGGCGAACGCGGTGATCCTTCAGGACTTTGGCGAGACCGGCCTCATCGATCCGGGCGGCCTTGGCGGGGGTGGGCGCGAATTCCCACAGCGCCAGGAAGTTCTCGGCCGTCAGGTCGTCGGCCACTTGCAGCATCTGCGGGTAATAGCGCCACAACTGCTGGCGAATCCGATTGGCGAGACGACTGCGCTCCTGGCTCAGCTCTTCGGCGATGCGCGACCATTCGCGCAACTCGACGAGCGTGGGATCGTCGACGGCCAACCGCCGGAACGCGCGTCGATCGGTGCGCAGGCTGTCGGCCAGCACATGCCCGTCCCGGCGGTCGTCCTTGGCGCCGGCGACCGTGAAGCGATCACGAAACCGATCGAGCTGCTTGGGGTTGATCGCGAACACCGCGAACCCCCGCTCGAGCAGCGTCTCCACGACCGGCCCATGCGGCGTCTCGATCGCAACGCCGATGCGGGCGGGCGGCGCTCCGCTCCTCGCGACGAGCCAGTCGCACAACTCGCTCAAGTCCGCGCCGCCATGAGCGACCTTGCGCTCCCCGACCGTCTCCCCGTTGCGATCCAACAGGCAGACGACATGGGTCTGGCTCGCCCAATCAAAACCAACAAACCATTCGATATCCTCAGTCATGACCCGCCTCCTTCGGCTTCGGGCCGCCACGACTCCGGTCGATCCCTGTACTGGCGCTCGAAGCGCGACCTCCTAACGGACCTTAAGTCGCAGCCAACCCGAGGGGGCGCATGTCCTTCCCAGGCGCTCAAAGCGCAGGGAGCCTTGGGCCGCTCCCCAAGGGCTGGCCCGAACCGATCAGCCTACCAAGGCCTCTCGGATATCGTTACTGGTACAGGGGAGTCCCCGCGACCGAGATGTGTGAATGCGGTAGGGAGGGCGCGGGGGAGTCTGCCCAGCTCGGAGTTTTTTTCATTTGGATTCGCCGTAACCCATTGAAAAACCCCGAATTGGACGGTCGGGGTAGGGACGCCCATTACTGAGCGCCCCCCGCATAGGTAGGGTCGGGGACTGGCGCGCCGGTTTAGGCCGAAGTTTGTGTTCCCTGTTGGCTCGCTCTTTCGTCTGCGAGTGTCACACCATCTCGGCCATGCCACGTTTCCAGCCCCCGCCTCGTCGAACGCAGCATGCGGATTTCCCGCACTGCGCTCTCCTGTTTGCTTCGCCTCAAGGTTTATGGGGCCTATCCTGCCGAAGCGGCTTTCGGCGCTGGTCGAACCACTCGGTAGCCGTTGAACAGCCCCAGAGTTTGGTACAGCCAGCCCCTACTCCACTGCGTCCAGCCGAAGCCCTTCCGGTTCCGGGCTCGCAGCATATGGCGCCGGATCTTCTTCTCCACCCAGTCTTTCACGAAGCCGAAGCACTCGCTGGCGTGTCCCACCGCAAAGTAGTTCACCCAACCGCGCAACACCGGGTTGATCAACTTGACGACCCGATCAACCGGTTGCGATTGGTGGCGGCGGAACACATCCTTGAGCTCGCGTAGCAGCGCCGTCCGCTTTTTGAGCTTGGGCGTGTAGTGGGCGCGCCATGCGCCCCGCAGACTACGTATTCGGCGGAAGTCGAACCCCAGAAAGCCGAAGCTCTCGCCTCGGCGGAGGTCTACGATTCGACTCTTCTCTTCGTTGATTTCGACCTGCAGCTCGGCGAGCTCCTCGCGCAGCCGCTTCTCCACCGCCGCCATCAGCCAGTCATGTCGCGGGTGGGCGTCGATCAAGATCACCAGGTCGTCAGCGAACCTCGCATATTCGACATAGGTGTACTTGCCGTAGCGCGTGGCCTCCTTCGCCCGCTCCAGCATCCTGTCAACCTCGGTGAGGTAGATGTTGCTGAGCAGCGGCGAGATCACCCCGCCCTGCGGAACGCCCTGTTTGCCGTTGGCTTTGAGCATCACCTTCAGCAGGTGCATCACGTCGCCATCGTCCACCCGCTCGGCCACCTTCGCCAACAGCCGATCGTGTCGGACATTGTCGAAATAGCTACGCAAGTCGATGTCGATGACGCGCGTCTTGTGCTGAACGATCGCCCGCGCCACACGGTTTACTGCTTCATGAGCTGTCCGTTGCGGTCGGTATCCGAACGACCCCGGTTGGAAGTCCGCCTCGAAGATCGGTTCCAAGATGAGCTTGAGCGCGCCCTGCACCACCCGGTCGCGGATCGCCGGAATCGAAAGGACGCGGACCTCGCCGCCATCCTTCGGGATTTCCTGCCTCCGGGCCGGCAATGGCGCATAGGAACGCCCGACCAGTTCGTCCACGATCTGCTCGAGGAAAGCCTCTACGCCCTGCGCCTCGATGGCCTCGAAGGTCACCCCGTCACTTCCCGGAGCCCCATCGTTCTTCTTGGCCAGCGCATACGCCTCGCGTAGCGTTTCCAGCTTGCAGACATGGACGTACAATCCCCAGAACTTCCAGGACGTCTCAGCCTTCGCCTTGACGTATATTCTCCGCCTCAGGTCCTGCAAATCGATGGACGCCTTTGTCATCTCGTCCTTGCCTTCCTTGCGGTCGGAGACATTACAAACAGCAGGGCTCCTTCGCTCCACGGGCGTTACCCCGCCTCAACGCTACTACGAACCCATCCGCCACCCTCTCGCCTTCGATCGACTTCCCGGTTGAGCCGGTTATACGATCTACCCTGCTCCGGCGATTTCTCGCCGGGACGAGGAGGGCTTCTCCAGTTGCTCGGCATGTCCTTGCCACCGTGCTGTCGCTTCCACCCCGCCGAAGTGAAGGAGCCGCATCGGTCAGATTTCGGCTCCCCATGCAGCCTTCGCCCTCCGGTTGAGGACTCGGCCTTCGGGGCTAGCACTTTCGAGGCCACTTTTGCGTTCAATGTCGTTACGGCCCGGTGACTCGTCGTCTTCCCGAGGGAGACGTTGTCGATAGGCTTCAGGGTCTTGGTTTCCCGCCACCCTGCTATCCAAACTACGGGGCCTCTGACTCTTGCCCCGGCAGGCCTTTCTCCTGCTGAACATGCCAGCCTTCGCTGGACACACAACCGGACGTGCCGATTTCCGGCATCCGGCTCCCACCTCGGGTGTCTGACGGCAAAGCGCTGCTCTGGCCAGGGGTGGAGGATTCGCGGTTTGGGAAGCCAGTCGTTGGCCCATCGCCCGATCCGCCGCCAGGTCGCACCGTCGCTCTGGCTGCGTCGCCTGAGCGATCGTCGCCAGAGGTCGATGACGTGGAAGCGGAAGGCGGAGAGCGCCTGACTGCTGGTCGGCACGGCGAAGTAGTTGAAGTAGCCGCCCACGACCTGCCCCAGCCATTTTCCCTGCTCGGGAATCGGCTGGTGCATGCGCCGTCGCAGTTCCTGTTTGATGGCTTTGAGCTTCGCCCGCACGCGGTCGCGCCGGGTTTTCCGTTTGATGAGGAACGTGCCGCGCTGCGACTTGCTGCAGATGAAGGTGAAGCCCAGGAAGTTGAAGGTCTCCGGCTTGCCGAGCCCGCGCCGCTTTCGGTTCGCCGCAGCGAAGCGGCCGAACTCGATCAGGCGGGTCTTGTCCGGATGAAGCGACAGCGCAAACTCCGCTAACCGCTCGCGCATCGCCTCCAGGAAGCGCCGGGCGTCAGCCTCGTGCTCGAAACCCGCGATCACGTCGTCGGCATAGCGCACGATGATCATGTCGCCCGTGGCCTCACGCCGTCGCCAGCGTTCGGCCCAGAGGTCGAACCCGTAGTGCAGGTAGATGTTGGCCAGGAGCGGTGAGATCACCGACCCCTGCCCCGTCCCCTTGTCACTGATCGCCACGACCCCGTCTTCCAGGACGCCCGCCTTCAGCCATTTCCGGATCAGGCGGACGATGCGCTTGTCGCCGATCCGATGCTCCACGAAACGGATCAGCCATTCCTGGCTGACCTCGTCGAAGAACGACCGGATATCGGCGTCCAGGATGTAGTTCACCCTCCTGCTGTTGATCCCGACCACGAGCGCGTCCAGCGCATCATGTGCGCCCCGCCCGGGCCGGAACCCATACGAGAACCCGAGGAAGTCTTCCTCGTAGATCGCGTTCAGCAGCGCGGCCGTCGCCCTCTGGACGATCTTGTCCTCGAGCGCCGCAACCGCGATCGGGCGCTCGCGGCCGTCCGGCTTGGGGATATAGACCCGCCGGCTCGGCTGCGCCCGATACGCTCCCCGTTGGACCCGCGCATGCAAATCCTCGAGATTGCGCTCGAGGTCCGCCTCGTAGGTCTTCCAGGTCAATCCATCCACGCCAGGCGCGGCCTGCTCCCTGAGCTCATAGTATGCTTCCTGAAGCAGATCGGTGCTGATGTGGTGGAGCAGCGCGGTGAACCGTTCCTCTTTCCTTTGCCTTGCGGCTTGCCGTATGCGTTCCAGCGCCTGTGACACGCTTGCCCAGTCCTGAGCCCGGCGCGTGCTGTGCTGGCCCGCATTCCCCTTGGCCCCCGCCCTTGGCTCCCCCGGCTCCGCGGCGAATTGCTCCGCCTCGTTCGCCGGCTTCACAGCTACTACGGCGGGGCCCGACTTCTCACGCCCGTGCGTCATCGGCTTCGGCTCCTCGCCTTCCCGATGCGGACCAGAGCGGCGCGAGGCCTGTGGTCAGGCGTGAGATCTCCCAGGTTCCGACGCGATCCTTTCGTGCGTGATGTGTTCTCCGACCACGGCAGAGCGTCAGCCCCTCGCATGACGGGACCGCACATGTTGCCTTCGACGTTCCTTACCGTCTCGGCCTCTGCGTCGATTTGGCTTTCGCGGCTCAATAGCACACCCCACACGATCGCTGTGTACGCTTCGCAGCCGCCGTCGCCGACGACCACGCAACACTCGCTACCGGGCGCCCGCTACGGCTTACCCGAGCCGGTCTTCCACCGGCAGGATCGCGCCAGCCTCCTGGCGCACAAGGAATCCAAGGAAATCCAAGCCCGTTTTCTTGGTCCGGCTTGGACCGGCTTGGATTCCGCTTGGAGGAATTTGGCCTGAGGCGAAGGCGAAGCGCTTCAGAGGGTCGACCGGTCGATCGCGCGTTCCGCCTCGGCAATCGACTCCGGCCGTCCGACATGCAGCCAAAGGCCGTCGAGCCGCAGGCCAAAGAGACGGCCTTTCGCCGCCGCGGCGTGAAAGAACGGCGCGAGGCGGAAGACGTCGTCGGTCTCGTTTTCGAACAACTGAGGCTTGATGATGCCGACGCCGGTATAGACGAAGGGCGCCACATGACGCGCCTCGCGAGGCGCGAGCCTGCCCTTGCGCGTCATAGTGAAATCGCCCGGCCAATCGACGCCGACTGCGCTGGCGCTGGCCGCGACCAGCAGCAGGATGTCCATGACGTCGGGGTCGAACGCGTCGGCGAGGCGGGCGATGTTCGAGCGGGGGCCCTCGATCCAGAAGGAGTCCGTATTGCACAAGAGAAAGGGATCGCGACCGATCGCCGGCAGAGCGCGCTTGATGCCGCCACCCTGGTCGAGGAGCTTCGCCCGCTCGTCGGAAATGAGGATCTTCGGGGATTTGCGGCGCGCGAGATGCGCCTCGATCTGGTCGGCGCGCCAATGGACGTTGACGATCACCCGCTCCACGCCATTCGCGGCGAGTTGGTCGAGGCAATGATCGATCAATGCTCGCCCGGCGACCTTCACCAGCGGCTTCGGCGTCGCATCAGTGATCGGACGCATCCGCTTCCCCAGACCGGCGGCGAACACCATGGCCGTTTTCGGAATCTGCGCGCTCATCGTCGATCGTTCCAGTGTCGGGAAGCCTAAACAGGATTGTCCGGCGGTTGCCCCAACGCCCGCGGCAAGTGATTCTGATACCAGAGGGCCAGCGGCTTGAGCAACGGATGCGCGAGGTTCTTGGCGAGATACCGCTCGATTCGCGGCAGGTGACGCAGGTACTGCGGCTTGCCGTCGCGCTTGTCGAGCCGCGCAAAAATGCCGAGGATTTTGGTCGCGCGCTGGGCGCCCATCGCCGCATAGACGGCGGCGAACCGCCCGGCGTCGAACCCAGGATCGGCAGCCAATCGGCGTCTCACGTAGAGGGCCGCCAGACGCATCTCGAGGTCGTCGGACACGTCGACTCGGGCGTCCTGCAGAAGCGAGGCAAGATCGTAAGCAGGGGGACCGATGACCGCATCCTGAAAGTCGATGAGGCCGATTCGAGCGATCCCCTCTCTTTGCGGTAGCCAGTGCAGGTTCGGCGAATGGTAATCGCGGAGGGTCCAGGTTGTAGGACCCGCGAGGATCGGCTGAAGCAGCTCGCGCCAGATTGCGAGAAACTGCATGCGGGCGCCTGAAGGCACTGTCACCCTCGCGACTGCCGGCGCGTACCAGTCGATAACAAGTTCGACTTCCACGAGCATCGCCTCGGCGTCGTAGGTCGGAAGCCGGTACGTGTCGTCGCCCGCCGAAAGATGGTCGGGAAGGTCGCGGCCATGCAAATCGACGAGCAGCGCGACCGCCTCGGCGAAGCGGGCGCCGCTCGGGACTCCGTCCTCGACCACGGTCGCCTCGCCGAGATCCTCGATTAGCGCCAACCCTTCCTCGATGCTGTAGGCGATCAATTCGGGAGCCGAATATCCCAGGCCGCGCAGGCCTTTCGCCATGGTGATATAGGCGCGGATGTCGGGTGAAAGCTTCGCGATGGCCGCATAGGGCTTGCCGTAACGCACGATCGGCCCGTCGGGCCGTGGCGGTGAGATCATCAGAATTGCGGTCGCCCCGTTGGGCTTCGTCAGTCGTTCGTACGCGCGAATCGAGGCGTCGCCCTGGAGGAACTCGCGCCGCGCGTCGCTCCAGCCGGCGCGTTTCAAGAGCACCCCCACGCCTAGCGCCAGGGCCAATCGTTTGCCCAACGCCCCAAAACCACGCAACTCAAGCATGCGGAAGTCGGGCCCGCGCGAGGGGTCGAATCGGATGTTCACCTCGAGCCGGTCCGGGGGCAGCGCCTGGGCGACGCGCTCAGGCCATTCGACAATCGCGATCGCGCCGCCGATAGCCTCTTCCCAGCCGATGTTCTCAAGCTCGACTGAACCACGCAGGCGATAGAAATCGGCGTGGACGACCGGTCCGCTCGCCGCCTCGTAGATCTGCATCAAGGTGAATGTGGGGCTCGACGTCTCGAGGTCCGGTGCATCGACGAGCGCGCAAATCAACCCGCGGGCGAATGCGGTCTTCCCTGCGCCAAGCTCACCTGACAGGGCGATGAAATCGCCGGGCTTGAGCCATGCGGCCTGCGCGGCGGCGAAGCTCAGCGTCGAGGCTTCGTCCGGCGCTTCCTGGAGCCAGACCTTCGGCTGGTTTTGAACGTTGCCGCGATCAGTCATGTCCGGCTATCGGGCCGATTGCGGCTTCGCCTGCGTCGCGCGACCCGGTTCGTCGGCGCCAGACGCGAGCGCAGCCGGATCGATCGGGAAGATGCAGGTGACGGTCGTGCCTTCGTTCGGCGCCGTATCGATCAGCACCCGGCCTTTGTGCAGGTCAAGCATGGCCTTCACGATTGAAAGGCCGAGGCCAGGCCCGCGGTGGCGCGACCCGTTGGGGAAGGTCTCGAACCGGTTGCACACCCGGTCGATCATGTCCGGAGGAATGCCGCGTCCGCGATCGCTGACCTTGAACACGATCTCCGCGCCGCGCCGCATCGCCGCGAGGGTCACCGTCTGCCCGGGTTCGGAATAGTTGATCGCGTTGGAGAGGAGATTAAAGAGAACCTGGCGCACCCGCCGGCCATCGGCCCTGAACGCCCCAACTCCGTCCGTCATCACCATGCGCATTTCGATTGCCGCCTCGTCCAGGCGGTCCTGCACGCCCGCCGCCGCCGCTTTCATAGCTTCCGCGACGTCCACCATTTCGAGACGCAGCTCCAGCGCGCCGGCGTCAATCGAGGCCAGATCGAGAATGTCGTCGATGATTGCGAGCAATGCATGCGACGAATTGGTGATGAACCCGGCATATTCGAGTTGTTTGGGGTTCAGGAGGCCGACGCCCCCGGCCGCCAGTAACTGCGTGAACCCGATGATGTTGGTGAGGGGCGTGCGCAGCTCGTAGGATACGTGATTGACGAAATCGTTGCGCAGCTTTTCCGCCGCGACGAGCGCCTGATTGCGCTCGGTAAGCGCGCGCTCGACATTGGCGCTCGCCGTCACGTCCAGCGAGGTGAGGAGCGTGGCGCCGTCAGGAAGCGGCAGCGCGGCGCAGTCGAGCGTGAGCCCGTCATTGCGGGCGATCCTAGCTGACCGGCTCTCGCGATGTTCATTGAGGCCGACCATCATGTCCCGCAGCCCATCCCACAGGTCAGGATCCTGGCAAAGCGCCCGGCAACGATCCCCAATCTCGTCGATATGCGGACGAGCGCGCAATTTGAGTGGGTCGAGTCCCCATATCTCGGCGAAGACGGGATTGAACAACTTCATGCGACCGTCGGCGCCGAACACCGCCACGCCTTCCTTCAAGGCATCGAGCGTCTCGCCTTGCACATGGGTCAGCGCGTTAACCTGGGAGGCGAGCGCGAAACTCTGCGTCGCGTCGTCATAAAGATAGGTGACGCCGCCTTTCGGATTTGGACTGGTGACGACGCGCAAGGCTCGCCCGTCTGGCAGATGCCAGACCGTCTCGCTCGGCTCGACCGCCTGGTAGGCGCTCATCAATTGTGCTTTCCACTCGCGGAAGTTCGCCTGCTCCGGCAATAGCCGCTTGGAGCGCAGGCAATCGAGGACTTCGCCGTCGCTCGGGCCCTGGTCGAGGAACCCTGGCTCGAGCGACCATATCTGCCGGTAGGCTGCATTGTAGAACGTGAGTCGCTTCGACTTATCGAAGACCGCGACTGCGGTCGACAGCCGATCGATCATGCGCGAATAGTCGTCCTCGTTGCGCTCCATTTCGGCTCGGAGAGCCGCGATCTCCGTAACGTCGTGTGCGATGCCTGTCGAGCCGAAGGCCGTCCGGACTTCAACCGCCTCGAAAGTTCGGCGCTCGCCGCTCACGACGGCGCTTGCGCGGCGCTTCCAGAGTCCAGCGTCGCGGATCGCTTCTGCGGCCTCTCGGCGCAGTGACGGGTCGAACAGCTCGATCCTGTTGTCGACGACCGCTTTGTCGTCCGGCGCTTCGACCGCCCCGGCGTAGGATGCGTTGCACCAGACCATGCGTCCTTCGGCGTCCCGGCCCCAGGCGAGGACCGAGGCGGACTCCAGCGCCGAGCGAAGCGCGCTGAAGATCTCCTCCACCCGCGCAAGCTTTTCGCGCGTCTCCGCGAGCTCTAGGCGGTCCCCCGACACATCCCGGATGCGGATGATGGCATTGCCCGATACCGGCCGGCCGCTGATTTCAACGTGCCGCCCGCGCCGACTGACCGCCGCTATCGAGAAGGACTCGCCGCGAGCAAGGAGCCGCTCCGACGCCTCCGCGACGAGTGCGGCGGCGGAATCACCCAACCACGAGGCATAGTCAAGGAGGCGCGGCCCAGCCGACGAGTTGGCCACCAGGGCCAAGTCGCCTTCGAGGGTGGGCTCGGCGTCCGGGCGGTCCCAGGAGATGACAATCTGCCGGTCGCCTTGCATAGTCAGCGCCGCCCGATCGGCTTTCGCCCGCGTGCGCACGAGTTCAGCCTCCAGAACTGAAGTTCGGCGCGACCACCTCCGCCGCGCCGAGAGATGCACAACAACCGTAATCGCCGCGAGCAGCACCGCCAACATGATGGCGATCGCTGGAACGTTGGACCCCATCGCGGCCATGTCCGGCAGGGCAGACGGCGCCGGTTCGAGCCCCCGCAGCGCCTCCTCGGCGCATGCGCTCTCAGCTCTCAGGAAGACGATCAGCAGCGCGGGCAGCGCGGCGAAATCCATCCCCCGCGAGCGCCCCTCGATCGGGGCGCACCCTCCCGCGCTGAAGCCTCGCAACGAACGCCCTCCTCGAAAGCCCGGCGGCGCACGCCTTCCAGTTTCATGCCGACCGGGTCCCTCCGCCAAGGAGGCCCGAATCAGCCTTTAACAGGCTTACGAGAAGTTTCGCGGAAAGTCGTTAACCATAATGAGTGGCTGGTTAGCCGCCCCTCGCCGAGCCCTAGGTCTTGTAGAGATCCCTAATCGGAAGCCGAGAGGTTCGGATAGCGTCCGCGCCCCTCGTGTCACTTGGCGCCAGCGGACCGAAAGACCCTAGCGGACGAGGCCAAGGATATCCTTGATCGCGTCCATATTCGGCCTTGCGATGGCGCGTGCCTTTTCCGCTCCCTCGGCGAGGACCGAATCGACGTAGCCTGGGTCACCGGAAAGCCGGAGGATCTCCGCGCGGATAGGCGTGAGTTTTTCGATGGTGACTTCCGCCAGCGCGTTCTTGAACGTCGAGAACTGGCTGCCGCCGAAACGATGGATGACGTCGGCCTTGGTTTCGTCGTTCAGGGCCGCGAAGATACCGACGAGGTTGTCCGCCTCGGGGCGCGCCGCCAGACCCTCGAGTTCTCTCGGCAGGGGCTCGGGGTCCGTCTTCGCCTTGCGAATCTTCTGCGCGATTGTGTCCGCGTCGTCGGTCAGTGCGATGTGCGCATATTCCGACGGATCCGACTTCGACATCTTTTTCGTGCCGTCTCGCAGGCTCATGACCCGCGTCGCAGGCCCCTGAATGAGCGGCTCGGGCAGCGGAAAGAAGGCGTCGCCATGCCCGTTCGCGGCGATTGACTCGGAAAAGTCGTTGTTGAACTTCTGCGCGATGTCGCGCGTCAGCTCCAGATGTTGCTTCTGGTCGTCCCCGACTGGAACGTGGGTGGCGCGGTACAGAAGGATGTCCGCTGCCATCAGCACGGGATAATTGTAAAGGCCGATCGACGCATTCTCCCGGTCCCTGCCGGCCTTCTCCTTGAACTGAGTCATGCGGTTGAGCCAGCCGAGCCGCGCCACGCAATCGAAGATCCAGGCGAGCTCGGCGTGTTCCGCGACCCGGCTTTGGTTGAAGACGGCGTTGATTTTCGGATCGATGCCACAGGCCAGGAAGGCCGCCGTCACCTCGCGCGTGGTGCGGGCGAGTTGCGCCGGCTCGTGCGGCAGGGTGATCGCATGAAGGTCGACCACGCAATAGAGGCACGGACGCGTGGCCTGGAGCTCCACGAAGCGCTTGATCGCCCCGAGGTAGTTGCCGAGGTGCAGATTGCCGGTCGGCTGGACGCCTGAAAACACGCGCTCGGGAAAGGTCGCCATCGTCGTCCGCCAGCTGAGCCAGGAAATGCAGGGCGGACCTTATGGCAACGCCGGCCTGGACGTGCAAGAGGCGGAATTTTCGACTATCAGTCACGCGGCTCGTCGTCAGGCGCCGCCAGATCGACCATGATTTCGCCTGCCAGACGCTCCAGCGCCTTCCGCAAATCCTCGACGCCGAGCTCGTCTGGCGCCCGCAATAGTGCCCTTGCGCGGAACATCTCGACGCCGGTGAAGGGCGCGCTTTCGAGGTCGCTGGCGAATTCCTCGATGTTGACCCCGAGGCTGGTCAGCGACTGGGTGACGTCGCGCACGATGCCCGTCCGCTCGTGGCCGAGGAGGTCGAGCTTGAGAAGGCGCCCTGGCGGCTTCTCAGCTTCGATCGAAGCGCCCCGCTCGACGGTTAGATGCAGCCCCGCCGTCTCGAGCATGCGCAGCGACGATTGAAGCTCCGCCGCCCTTGCGTCCGGAACGCCAACGTGGAGGATGCCCGCGAATTTGCCGGCAAGCCTGGCGGAACGGCTTTCGAGCCACGTCGCGCCGCACGCGGCGACCTTCTCGGACATTGCATTGACCAGTCCCGGACGGTCGTCACCGACGAAAGTCAGAACGAGCGGAACCATCTCGATCTCCTCAAGCGAGATTGCCGGCGCTATGCTAACCGCGATCGGCCCGATCGGCCAAATCCAACGAAGGAGCGCCCAAGCCGCTCAAAGAATGAAGCGGCTGAGATCGGCGTTGCCCGCCAGGTCGCCGACATGGCGCTCGACGAAGCATGCGTCGATCCGGACCTTTTCGCCCGACCGGTCCGCGGCGGTGAAACTCACTTCGTCGAGCACCCGCTCCATCACCGTCTGAAGGCGGCGCGCGCCGATGTTCTCGACCGAGCCGTTGACCTTCGCGGCGATGCGCGCGATCGCCGCAATCGCGCCGTCGGAGAACTCGAGCTCGATCCCCTCGGTGGCCATGAGCGCCACATACTGCTTGATCAGGCTCGCCTCGGTGTCGGTGAGGATCCGCTTGAAGTCCTCCTCGGTGAGGGAATTGAGCTCGACGCGGATCGGCAGGCGGCCCTGCAGCTCCGGCAGGAGGTCGGACGGCCGGGCGATGTGGAACGCGCCCGAGGCGATGAAGAGGATGTGGTCGGTCTTGATTGTGCCATGCTTGGTGGCGACCGTCGTGCCCTCGATGAGGGGCAGCAGGTCGCGCTGCACGCCTTCGCGCGACACGTCCGCGCCGCCGCGGCCTTCGCGGGCGCAAATCTTGTCGATCTCGTCGAGGAACACGATGCCGTTGCTCTCGACCTCGCTCACCGCATCGCGCACGATCGCGTCCTGATCGAGCAGCTTGTCCGCTTCCGCCGCGATGAGCGGCTCGCGCGCCTCGGCGACGGTCATCCGCTTCGGCTTGGTTCGCTGGCCCTTGCCGAATATGTCGGCGATGTTGATCGCGCCGATCGAGGCCCCCGGCAAATTGGGAAGCTCGAACATTGGCATGGCGGGGCCGCTTTGCGGCAACTCGACCTCGATCTCCTTGTCGTTCAACTCGCCCGTGTGGAGCTTGCGGCGGAAAGTTTCGCGCGTCGCGGAAGAGGAGCTTGCGCCCACCAGCGCGTCCAACACCCGCTCTTCCGCGGCCATCTCGGCCTTGGCCTCGATGTCCTTGCGCTTGCGGCCTTTAACGAGCGCAATGGCGACCTCGATCAGGTCGCGCACGATTTGCTCGACGTCGCGCCCGACATATCCGACCTCGGTGAACTTCGTCGCCTCGACCTTCAGGAAGGGCGCGCCTGCTAGCTTGGCGAGCCGGCGGGCGATCTCGGTCTTGCCGCACCCGGTCGGGCCGATCATCAGGATATTCTTCGGCATCACTTCTTCCCGCATCGGCGAAACGAGCCGGAGACGGCGCCAGCGATTGCGCAAGGCGATGGCGACGGCTCGCTTCGCGTCCGACTGTCCAACGATATAGCGGTCGAGTTCGGAGACGATTTCGCGCGGGCTCAGGTCCGTCATGAGGTCAGAGGCTTTCGACGATCAGATTGGCGTTGGTGTAAACGCAGATGTCGGCGGCAATGCGCATCGAGCGGCGCACGATCTCTTCCGCGTCGAGCTGCATCGGGAGAAGAGCGCGCGCCGCGGCGAGCGCGTAGTTGCCGCCCGATCCGATCGCCATGGTCGAGCCAGCCTCCTCCGTCTCGGGCTCCAGCACGTCGCCCGCGCCCGAAAGGGTGAAGCTCGCGCCCCTGTCTGCGACCAGAAGCATCGCCTCCAGGCGGCGCAGATAGCGATCAGTGCGCCAGTCTTTCGCCAATTCGACGCAGGCGCGGGGTAGCTGGGCCGGATACTGCTCGAGCTTCGCCTCGAGCCGTTCGAACAGGGTGAAGGCGTCCGCGGTGGCCCCGGCGAAGCCGGCGATCACCTCTCCTTTGGCGAGGCGGCGGACCTTGCGCGCGTTCGATTTGACGACCGTCTGTCCCATGCTGACCTGGCCGTCGCCGCCGATCACGACCCGACCGCCCTTGCGCACGAGGAGAATCGTGGTCGCGTGCCAGCCGGGCGAACGGGCGGGGACCTCATCTGTCATTCGGGATTGTCCTCAATCGGCAAGCGCCGCATGTATGGCCACAAGACGCAGGGCGCAAGGGCGGACTGTCGGCGCCGCGGCCGCGCCGGCAAGGCGAGAAGGGGCGGCGCGAGGACTGAAAAACCGCCTCGATGGGCGAAGGGTTCTGGCTCGAGGCCGCCGGCGACCGACGTTTTCAGGACCGCACGATCGCCGCTTTCAACGTCGTTCGCGCACCGCAAACGGTGTCCCGGATGTTTGCATTTCCTTGCATTTCCTTTTCGGAATCGGGCGATTTCAAAGGCTTGCGACGGGTTCGACGGCCCCCCCTCTCCCCTCCACCGCAAGGACGATCACAAGTTCCCGGGCCGCAGGGGGCGGACGCTGACGGTCGATCGGTTGGTGAAGCCGCTCTCCGGCCACGTCGATTGCGTAGTGAAGCCGCCGGCGTCCTGCGGCGGCAACGGGGGCGGCGGCGAGGAGATTCCCATTCGTCCGGCTCCGGCTCCGGACGGGGGCCGTATTTTCTGTCGTCCGCCTCGGCGAGACGGGTGATCTTGGCGTACAGTTTTTCGCGGATTTCCTCGTTGTCGCGGTGGATGGCGCGGGCGTCTTTCTGGTAGCGGTCGAGCCGGTCGAGCGCCCCGAGGAGGGGCCAGATCGCCTGGAGATCGCCTCTCGCGACCGCCTCGCCCGCCAGCTGCACCGCGGGGCCGAGGCGGGAGAGCTGCAGCAGCGCATGCGCCATGCTGTCGTCGACCTGCCGCTTCTGCAGAACCTCCGAGACGATCTGCCGAACCCGCGCCGCCGTCAGCCGCTCCTCGCGGGCGATCTCGTCATAGGCCCAGCCCTCGCGCAATCGCGCAAAAATGCGCTTCTGCCGCGCCCTCTTGCCGAAAGCCGTCAGGCGTTTTTTCGCCGGCGCCGATATCTGCTCCATAAGGGTCTCCTTTTCGGCCGCGCTCGCGGCGGTCGCGGATAAGAGAACATATCATGAACATAAACAGGGCGACAAGGGAAAACACCAAATTCGTATCGGACTTGAATTGTCTTGGTAAACGAGGACGAAATCGAGCGTGACGTTCAGCGCGGCGGAGCCAGGTCACGCAAAGGAGAAGGTTAAAAACTCCGCGTCCTGCGAGATTGACCCGCTTTCCGCGGGTCAATCTCGCTGACCGGCGATATCGGAAACCCACTGTGGCCTCCACCCCCATCTTCCAGGGTCGGTCAGCAACGCGTCGTGGCGAACCCGCTCATTGGCGCGGCACGTAAGGGATTCGCAAGCGAGTGGTCAAAATCTGGCGCTGGGCGCCCAGACGGATCGGCTGCTAGAGGGCTGAATCGACCCGGAGGGGACGTTCAGGTGACAAGCGGGTCGGATGCCGTAGCAAACGATGACATCCGGGTAGCGTTGCGGGCCACGGCCGGAGTGTGCGAGCCTGCCGCCAGCCGACAGACAGGGGTGAGCAATGACGGACATCTCTGAGAGAAGAACCTCGACGACGCGCACCCTTACGCCGCTGCCCTGGGCGCCCGGCGAGAAGATTGACTTCGGCGCGTGCAGATCGCTCAAGATCACCTGCGTGTCCGAGATCGGTTGGGCCGACAACCGGGACATGATGCAGGATATCAGCTCCGGCGGCGGCCTGGCGGCGAGCCAGTGGCGCATTCCCTGGCGTGAAGAAAACGCGCGAGGCAGCTGCAGTCTGCTCGAGGTCGAAGGCCTCGACGGCGCGCGCCGGCGGCTGCTGATCGACGCGGGTTGGAACCGCGACTACATGCGCGAGCGGCTGGCTGCGACCGGCGTCGCCGAGCTCATCGCCGCCGGCGGAGTCGAGGCTCTGTTCATCACCCACGAGCATATCGATCACTTGTTCGGCCTGCAGGCGGTTCTGGAGCTAAAGCCCGACATCACGATCTACATTCCTTCGACCTTCCATGCCGAAGCCGAGCGTTTTATTGCCGGCGCCGTTTTCCCCGAAGCCCACGCTGCGAACACGGTCCCGCATACCGGCGAGATCGTGCGGCTCGAGCCCGGCGGCGTGCATGCGCTGATGCCCGGGCTGGCGGCCGTTGGCTTCGACCTGCCCATCATGCTCGGCATCGAGGGCGAGCAGTCGCTGTACGCCAATCTCGAGCGCGAGGGACTCGTCGCCCTCACCGGCTGCGGCCATCCTACGCTCGAGCGCATCGTCGCCTTCGCCTCCGATCGTCTGGCGCGCGGCGACAAGCTGCACGGCCTCTATGGCGGCCTGCACATGGCGCCGTTCGGCGCGCTGACGTCCGAACAGGCCGCCAAAATACGCGACATGGGCAGGTACGGCTTCAAACGCATCGCCTGCAACCATTGCACCGGCCTAGCCGCCGTCGAGCTGATGGTCGAGCTCAGCTATCCTGTGGTGCGCGGAACCGGCCGCGACGGATCGGTGAGCGATCTCTTTGTCGGCAACGGCGATTTAGTGACCTTCGGCTGAGGAAAGCGTCCCCCCTCCCTTACCTTGACGCACCCATCATCGGCCGCTCTCCGCCCTTAGAGACCTTCCCGACCGCGCGGCGGCGGGATCGGCCGGGCTCGACCACGGCTAAAAAATCTTCAGCGCGCTTCCGACTGGCCGG
>CAVYIZ010000040.1:0-27109 GCA_963768555.1 uncultured Alphaproteobacteria bacterium | reverse complement strand
CAGCGTGCTCATCAACGAGGCGAACTCGGGCAGTCCCAACCTTCCGGCAAAGGTGCGCGAGCAGGCCGAGATCATGCGCCGGCAAGTCGGCTTTTATCTCGACCGTGCGCGAGCCGCCGCCCGCGCGCGCGCGGTCGGCATCGTCACCGACGTCAAGCCGGTGGTGGAGGGCCTGGTGCGCACGTTCGAGAAGCTGCACGCGGAACGGAGCCTGAACTTTACCGTCGAGTTGCAGGACGGCTTGAGGTTCCGCGGCGAGGCGCAGGACCTGACCGATCTCATCGGCAACTTGCTTGACAACGCCGGCAAATGGGCGCGCGAAACGGTGTCCATCCGCGCCTCGCGCGTCCCACCGGGAGCCAAAAACGCAAGCGCCTTCCTCATCGCCGAGATTGACGACGATGGACCGGGCCTCGAGCCTAGCGCGCGCGCCGAGGCAATCGAACGCGGCAAGCGGCTCGACAAGTCGCGGCCCGGCTCCGGCCTCGGCCTTTCGATCGTCGTCGATCTCGCGGCGAGCTACGGCGGATCGTTGCAACTGGAAGAAAGTCCGCTCGGAGGCTTGCACGCGGTTCTGCGGCTTCCTTGCGTTTGAGCTTTTGCCACGGTCTCCCGGGTAAGAGGGAAACGAACGGGAAAACATTCGCTTTCGGCCCATATCGTCAAAATTTCCGCCGAAAAGCACCCGAAAAGCACGTGGAATTCGAAGAGCTTGCAGGGATTTTTCATAACCGGATGAACAGGAATTATTTCACACTGATCAGGAAATCAAATCCGCAGTTGGACCGAGAAAAGGGAATTCGGGGTTTGTTGAAATGAAGCCGAGCATTTTGGTCGTTCTGGCGCTTTATGCGCCGACTTTGGCCGGTTGCGCCGGCTTCGGTTTCGGCGGCGAGTCTACGCCTGCCAAACCGGCCGCCGCGGCCGCAGCGACCCCACCGCAGGCTGTACAGCCGATCGCTCCCGTCGCCGCGGTCCAGGCGCAACCGCTGCCGCCGACGGCTCCCGACGCCACAGCTTCGAATTCAGCCGGCCCCGTCGCCGAGACCTGGCGTCGCCCTCGCCTCGGCGCAACCGACGCCCCCGACACCTGCGGTCACCGCGGCGTCGTCGCAGCCGGGGCACTCGCCTGCTTCCATTCCCACCGGAGCGGCGCTGGGCGGCGTCCCCGGCGGACCGATCGGCGCGTCGCTGACGGAGGCCGATCGGCGGGCCGCATGGAACGCGCAAATTGCGGCGCTGGATTCCGGGCAGAGCCGCTCGTGGCGGGGCGGGCACGGCGTCTTCGGATTTATCGCGCCCGGGGCCGAGACCGGCGGCGGCTGCCGCGCCTATTCGCAGACGATCTACGTCGCCGGACGGCCGAATCGCAGCCAGGGCGTCGCCTGCAAGCAGGCGGACGGGACCTGGAAGATGACGAGCTAGACTTTTCCCGAGACCTCGGCCGCGTTTTGCGATAACGGATCGCGAACATTGCCGCGGCCGGTCGTGAGGCCGCTCCCCGAGGTCGTTGATGATCTGGTTCATCTTGGCGGGAATGGCCGCGTTCGCGGCTCTCGCCGCGGTTTGGCCTGTTCTGCGCTCTTCCTCTCCATCAGCCGACGCCGACGCGGCGTCGAGCGAAGCGTCTTTCTACAAGGCGCAGCTCGACGAGATTCAGCGCGACGTCGAACGCGGCCAATTGCCGCAGAGCGAAGCGGCGAGCGCCCGCGCCGAGGCGGCTCGCCGGCTGATCGCCGCCCGTGCCGAAAAGTCGAAAGCGACCGCCGCTCCTCGCGTTCGCAACCGCCTGGCCGCCGCCGTTCTGATCGCCGTCGGCGTGCCGGCCATCGCCTTTCCGCTCTATGCCCTGCTTGGCCAGCCGCAAATGCCGGACGAGCCGTTGGCGAGCCGCGAGCCCGCGACTCACGCGGCCAGCGACATCGAAGCCGCCGTCGCGGAAGTCGAGGCGCATCTGATCGCCAAGCCGGATGACGGCAAGGGATGGGCGGTGCTCGCCCCGGTCTATATGCGGCTCGAGCGCTACGACGACGCCGCGCACGCCTATTCCGAGGCGCTCCGACTGCTTGGCGAAGATCCCTCGCGCCGCGCCGCCTATGGCGAAGCCTTGGTCGCCGCCGCCGGCGGCGTCGTCACCGACAAGGCGCGGGCGGCTTTCGCCGGGGCGCTGGCCGAGCAGCCCGGCCAGCCGCAGGCGCGCTTCTATCTTGCGCTCGCCGCCGAGCAGGACGGCAAGAAAGCCGAGGCCATCCAGGACTACGAATCACTCGCCGCCGACGCGCCGGCGGACGCTCCGTGGGTCGGCGCGGTGAAAGCGCGCCTCGCCGCGCTGAAGGGCGAGCAGCCGCCGCAAGCAACCGCCGCCGCGCCGGCGCTTGGATCGGCAGACCAGAAGGCGATGATCGAGGACATGGTGAGCCGCCTGGCGAACCGGCTCGCCAGCAACGGCGGCAGCGTCGACGAATGGTCCCGCCTTATTCGCGCCTACACGGTCCTGCATGAGGCCGACAAGGCCAAGGCCGCGCTCGCCGACGCGCGCAGGGCGCTCGCGCCCGACCCCAACGCAGTCGCCAGTCTGGACGCGCTGGCACGCGATCTCGGCCTCGGAGACGCCAATTGACCCGCCGCAGCCGCCGGCTCGCTCTCATCGCCGCCGCGCTCGCCGTGATCGGCTGCGCCGTCGGGCTCGGGCTGTACGCGATGAAAGACAGCCTGTCGCTGTTCCTGACGCCGACCGAAATCGCCGAGAAGAACGTCCAGCCGGGGACGAGGCTGCGGATCGGCGGGCTCGTCGAAGCAGGCTCTGTCGCGCGGTCTGACGATCGGCTGAAGTTCAACGTCACGGACGGAACGAAGACCGTCGGCGTCGATTGCCTCAAGGACTGCTTCGCCAACGTGCCGGACCTTTTCCGAGAAGGCCAGGGCGTCGTCGTCGAGGGGGTGCTCGCCCAGCACGGCCGGCTGAGCGGCGACCAGATTCTCGCCAAGCACGACGAGCGCTACATGCCCCGAGAAGTCGTGGAGGCATTGAAGAAGCAGGGCCGCTGGCAGGAAGGGGAGGCGGCGAAGTGATCGTCGAACTCGGCCATTTCGCTCTCGTTCTCGCGCTCTGCGCCGCCCTTGCGCAGACGATCATTGCGTCATGGGGCGCCCGCCTCGGCGATCCGGACCTGATGGCGGTCGGCCGAAGCGCGGCGCTGACCCAGTTCGCGCTCGTTGCGATCGCGTTCGCGGCGCTGGTCAACGCGCATCTGACCTCGGACTTCTCGGTCCTCAACGTGGCGGAGAACTCGCACAGCGCGGTGCCGACGATCTACAAGATCTCCGGCGTCTGGGGAAACCACGAAGGCTCGATGCTGCTGTGGGTCCTGATCCTGGCGATCTTCGGGGCGCTGGTCGCCCTGTTCGGCCGCTCGCTGCCGCGCACGCTGCGCGCCAATGCGCTCGCGGTGCAGGGCCTGATCAGCTTCGCATTCCTGCTGTTCATCCTCCTGACCTCGAACCCGTTCGAGCGCCTGTCGCCCGCCCCGTTCGAGGGCCGCGACCTCAACCCGATCCTGCAGGACCCCGGCCTCGCGATCCATCCGCCGATGCTCTATCTCGGCTATGTCGGCTTCTCGATCGTCTACTCGTTCGCAGCCGCGGCGCTGATCGAGGGGCGCATCGACGCGGCCTGGGCGCGTTTCGTGCGGCCCTTCGCGCTGGTCGCCTGGAGCCTGCTGACCCTCGGCATCGCCGCCGGCTCCTTCTGGGCCTACTACACGCTGGGCTGGGGCGGATTCTGGTTCTGGGATCCGGTCGAGAACGCGTCCCTCATGCCGTGGCTCGCCGGAACCGCCTTCGTCCATTCGGTCGCGGTCATGGAGAAGCGCGACGCGCTCAAGGTCTGGACGATCTTTCTCGCCATCGTCGCCTTCTCGTTTTCGCTGCTCGGCACATTCCTCGTCCGCTCTGGGGTGCTGACGTCGGTGCACGCCTTCGCCAACGATCCCCGTCGCGGCGTCTTCATCCTGGCCATCCTCGCCCTCTTCATCATGGGCTCGTTCGCCCTCTTCGCCTGGCGGGCGCCGATGCTGAGGCAGGGCGGCCTGTTCGCGCCGATCTCGCGCGAGGGCGCGCTCGTCCTGAACAACCTGTTGCTGACGACGTGCTGCGCGACCGTGTTGTTCGGCACGGTCTATCCGCTCGCGCTCGAGCAACTGACCGGCGAGAAGATCACGGTCGGCGCGCCCTTCTTCAATATGACCTGCGGCGTGCTCCTGCTGACCGCCTGTTTCGTCACGCCGATCGGCTTCTCGCTCGCCTGGAAGCGCGGCGATCTGCTCGGCGTCGCGCAGCGCCTGACCGTGGCGCTGGCCGCCGGCGCGATCGTCGCGATCGCGGGCGCGGCTTGGCTGCGCGGGCAATCGATCCTCGCCGCGATCGCCGCGGGCATTGCGATCTTCGCCATCGTCGGCGCGCTGACCGAGATTCTTACGCGCGCGTGGCGGCCGGGTTTGCCGCTCGGCGTCGCGCTGAAGCGGGCGGCGGGGTTGCCCCTGTCCTTCTGGGGCGCGGCGCTGGCGCATATCGGGGTCGGCCTGACCCTGCTCGGGCTCGCCGGCGTCGGCTTCGGCGCTGAGGCGATCGCGACCCTGCACAAGGGCGTTCCGCAGGCGGTCGGACCTTGCGAGATCACGCTGGATTCGGTCGGCGAGCGCGTCGGCCCCAATTACACCGAGGCCGTCGCCCCCATGACGATCCGCTCGGCCGGTACGGTCGTCGCGACCATCGAACCCGCGCGCCGGCAGTTCGCTGCCCGCCAGATGACGACGACGGAAGCCGGCATGGCGACGTTGCATTTCGGCCAGGTCTATGTGTCGATCGGCGATCCAGCGCCGGACGGCGCGGTGCCGGCGCGGCTCTACTGGAAGCCGCTCGTGACCCTGATCTGGCTCGGCGGCGCCGCCATGGCGCTCGGCGGCGCGCTGTCGCTCGCCGACCGGCGGCTGCGTTTCGGCGCCGCCGTCCGCGCCCGGGCCGGTGCCGTCGCCGCGGGGGCGGGCTGAGCCCGATGCGCCGGCTCCGCCTCGTCTTGCTCCTCCTGTTCGCGACGCTCGCGGCGCCGTCCTTCGCGGTCCAGCCGGACGAGGTGATGAAGGACCCGGCGCTGGAGGCGCGCGCCCGCGCGCTGTCGGCGGGCCTGCGTTGCATGGTCTGCCAGAACCAGTCGATCGACGATTCCGACGCGCCGCTCGCCCGCGACATTCGCATCCTGATCCGCCAGCGAATCGCCGAGGGCGAGAGCAACGAGGCGGTCCGTTCCTATCTCGTCTCGCGCTACGGCGACTTCATCCTCCTGAAGCCGCCGTTCAAGCCGGAGACGTGGCTCCTGTGGCTGAGCGCCCCGCTGACGCTTTGCGCCGGTCTCGCCGCCGTCCTCCTCGCCCGCCGCCGCGCGCCCCCCGCAACGCCGGCCTTGAGCGCGCAGGAAGAAGCACAACTGGCTGCGCTGACGAGGGACGAGCGCAGCTAGCCCGACTTCACCAACTGGCGGGGGTGGGCGAGACGAAGGCTTTGAAATTGCTCGGGGGCGAGTCCAAAGGTCGGCACTACAGGAGGTGAGCGATCAAGCCGCTTGGCGGGGGATCGGAGCCGTGATCTTCGGCAGCGGCTGGGCGGTGAGGTCGAGCTTCAGGCGCTGCAGCAACAGCCGCTGATCGTCTTCCGGCTCGGTATGGCGCGACAGGACGACCGTGCGGCCGTCTGTCGTGGGCAACTCGACGTCGATCATTTGGATGGCGGCAAGCTTTTCGAGCACAGCCCTCGGCGTCAGCCCCGGCGCCAGCGCCTTCAGCCGCCGCTTCAACGTGACCATCAGACCGTAGGCCAGGAAGGCGACGAAGATATGAGCTTCGATGCGGGCATCTGACTGGTGATGGATGGGACGAATCGACAGATCGTTCTTCAGTTCCTTGAACGCTTGCTCGATCTCGACCAATTGCAGATAACCACAGATGGCCGGGGTCGTCGCTGCTGATGTTGGAGCGAAGCAGATAGCCGCCCTCGCGCCGCCGCGCGAGGCGGAGCTTCTTGCGGTCCAGCGCGAAATGGAACGTTTGCGGCGTCACCGGCTGATCTTTCGTCGGCGTATGGATCACCAACAACCCGTAGGCCTTGCCGGCTTCCTTCTTGGCTGCGCCGAGCTTGAGCAGCAGCTCGTCGCGCGTCAGGTCCTGTCGCTGAAGTTCGCGCAACCGCTTGATCAGCTTCCTCAACCGACGCCGCCGCATCCCCTGCTCCTTGTCGCGCCGGCTCTCGCTGCGGGCCAGGACGTAAGTTTCCCCATCCTGTTCGATCAGCTTGACCCGCACGCTCTCGCGCACCTCTTCCCACGGCTTGGCCGCCAGCGCCTGTTCCAGCTTCGTCAGCCGTCCGCGGGGCGCGCCCACCAGATAGCGGATCGGCGTCGGCGAGCCACGCATCTCCGCCAGGACTTCCTCGGTCGGAATGCCGCGATCCATCACCCAGGTGCGCTTGGCGCTGCCGTATTGCGTCTCGATCTTGGTCAGAAACACCCGCAACGTCGTCTTGTCGGAGGTGTTGCCGTCCATGACTTCGTAGGCCAGCGGAAGGCCGTCCGGCGTGACGATCAGCGCAATCACGACCTGCACGCAATCGGAGCGCTTGTCCCGGCTGTAGCCGAACTTCCGCTTGCCGCTTTCCGGCGGATCGCATTCGAAATACGTGCTGGTCAGATCATACAGCAGCACTTCGAAGTCGGCCTGAAACAGGCTCTTCCAGCGCTCGCGCAGAAACGTGAACAACGCCGGCTTGTGCGCGACAAGCAGGTCCAGGCAGCGATAGAGATTGTTGGGCTGCGCGAGCCCGGCGTCCTCGCCGAGCAGGTCGCCCATCGCGCTGTGCTCGAACCAGTGCCGGTGAAGCCGCCACTCGCTGCCCGGAGAGATCAGCCGATAGGCGACCAAGGTCTTCAGGACGTTCAGCCAGTCCGTCCCCTCGCGCGAGGGCGGCAGCGCCGGACGCCAGAAATCGTCCAATCGCAGCTGATCCCACATCACCATCGCCAGCCAGCAGGCGCGCCCCATTGACGCGGGCGGCGCAACCGCATTGCGCTCAGCCGGATCGAAACCACGTCGCAATCGAGAAACAACGCGATCTGCTTCGATCGCCCCCCCTTCGTCGAAGACTTCGACAGCCCGACTCCACGCCGCCCGCTGGCTGTCGTTGATCTCTCCGAGATAAAGCACCTGTCGCTGAACCACGCGACCGCTCTGGACGCGCCGGTTCTCGACGACCGACCAGGTCCGATGCTCCTTGCCGTCCTTGCGGCGAATCTTGTGGCGCAAAAACATGGCGCAGACTTGCGCCGCGCCCCTCACCGCGCAAGCGACTTGGTCGGCACTACAGCCCTTTCCGGCCCGACCGACGCAACGACTTCAATGGCTTGCCCTGACAAAACCCGGCGAAAAGATTTCGCGCCGGCTTGCCGCGACGGGGGCGCCATGACGGCGAAAATCCTCGTCGTCGACGACGAGCCCGATCTCGAAGACCTGGTGAGGCAGAAGTTCCGCCGTCAGATCAAGGACGGCTCGATCGTTTTCGGCTTCGCGCGCGACGGCGTGGAGGCGCTGACCCTTCTCGCCGAAGACGGCTTCGACATGGTGGTGTCGGACATCAACATGCCGCGCATGGACGGGCTCACCCTGCTCGCCAAGCTGCAGGAGGAGGCGACCAAGTTCTCGACCGTGATCGTCTCGGCTTACGGTGACATGGCGAATATCCGCACGGCGATGAACCGCGGCGCGTTCGACTTCCTGACGAAGCCGATCGACTTCGCCGATTTCGAGGCGACCGTCCGCAAGACGATCGCCCATGTCGCGGCCTTGCGCGAGGCAAGCGCGCGTCAGGCGGCCGCGGAGCGGGCGCACGCTTCGCTCTCCCGCTATTTCTCGCCCAATCTTGCCCGCAGCCTCGCCGCCGACGCCAATGCGCTCGCGCCCGGCGGGGAGCGGCGCGAGATCGCGACGATGTTCACCGACATCGCCGGGTTCACGCCCATGGTGGAATTGCTCGATCCCACGCAGCTCGCGAGCCTCCTCAGCGGCTATCTCGAGGCCATGACGGAAATCGTGTTCGCGCACGAGGGCACGGTCGCCAAAGTCATCGGCGACGCGATCCATGTGCTGTTCGGCGCGCCCGCCGAGCAGCCTGACGCCGCGACCAGGGCGATCGCCTGCGCGCTCGCCCTCGACGCGCGCGCCGAAGACTACCGCCGCGAATGGAACGCGCGCGGCGTGCGGCTCGGCGTCACGCGCATCGGCGTTCATGCGGGCCCGGCCATCGTCGGCAATTTCGGCGGCGGGCGGCTCTTCGACTACACCGCTCATGGCGACACCATCAATGCGGCCGCGCGGCTCGAAGCGGTCAACAAGCAGCTCGGCACCCGCATCTGCGTCAGCGCCGCCGCCGCCGAGCAAGCGGAAGGATTTTGCGGCCGCCCGGTCGGCGACCTCCGCTTGCGCGGCCGGAGCGAATCCTTGCGCGCCTACGAGCCGCTCACCCCGGAAGAATTTCGAAGCCCCGCGACGGCGGCCTATGCGGAAGCTTTCGCCAAGCTTGAAGCGCATGACCCGGGCGCGCTCGCCGCCTTCGCGGCGCTTCTGGGCTCCCGCCCTGCCGATCCGCTCGCGCAGTATCATCTCAAGCGGCTTCTGAACGGCGCGGGGGGGACGGAGATCGTGACGCTTTAGACTGCGGGCTGTCGCGGCGGCGACTTCCCTTGCGCGGAATTGAGATGGTCATTGCAGCCCTACGCCTCCCTGCCAGACTTTCGTCTTGCATGCGGAGGGACGCCGGCGTGGGTTGGACAGCGTTCTCGGCCGTCATCGTCGTCCTGGCCGGCGCGGGCGGCTCGATTTCATGCCTCTATCGGAAGGAACTCGATCGGGCGCGGAAGTCCGTCTGCGGGGCGGGCCGGTTGGTCAGCACCAATTTGGGGCCAATCGAGTACGCAGAGACAGGCTCAGGCGCCACGTTGCTCTCGATCCACGGCGCGGGCGGCGGATTTGACCAGGGGCACGCCATGGCGGCAGCGCTGGTCGGCGACGGGTTTCGCGTCCTCGCGTCCTCGCGCCTTCGCGCTTTGGCGACCTGGGCGCCCCAGTTCCGCAAGACCCCTCTTTGCCTGCCCAGGCGGACGCGCATGCCGCCTTGCTGCGAGCGCTGAACGTTTCCAGCGCGATCGTTCTCGGCGTTTCGGCCGGGGCGCGCTCAGAAGTCGAACTGGCCTTGCGATGGCCTGACCTCGTCGACGCCCTCGTCCTTGTCGTTCCGGGGACATACTCGCCGACGAGTCCGGTCTCGGTCGATTCAAGCCGAGGCAGTCAGCTCGCCTTCCGGCTGGTCAACGCCGGCGCGGACTTCGCCTGGTGGGTCTTGGAGAAGCTCGCGCCTTCGGTGCTCGCGCGCTTCGTCGGCGTCCCGCCAAAACTGTTCGCCAGCGCGCCGCGCAGCGAGCGCGACCGCGTCATTAGCCAGATCAGGAACGTCGGGCCGCTGTCGCTGCGCGTCGCCGGGCTACGCCTCGACAGCGCCCCTGACCTGCACGAACTACCGCTGGAGCAAATCAGGGCGCCGACGCTGATCATCTCGGCGCTGGATGACCTGTTCAACACCGCGCCGGCGGCCCGGTTCGCCGCGGCCAAGATCCCGGACGCCAGGCTCAATTGAACGAGAAAGTCGCGAATCGACGTCTGCGCTTCCGCCGCTTGTCCCACCAGCAGGTAGTTCGTATTTCCACGCCGGCATGCCGGTCCAGCGGATTCCATGCTGCGATCTTCCGGAACGTCCAGCCTTCCGGATCGTCTTCGACCCCATTGCTCGCCAGCTGCGGAGGCTCCGGATACTCGCCCTTCGCGATCGCCAACTCTGCGGACTTTCCCTCCGCCGACCCGTGGCAGATCGCACAATGCGCAGCGTAAAGATGAAACCCCTCGATCAAGTTCGCGTCCGTTGCGGCGACCGGATTGGGGCCCTTCGGCGAGTCGGCGGCCAAAGTGGCCCGCAAGGAATTGTGCGCGGCATATTTCTCCGGCCACCCGGGTTTTGCGTCCGCATTTGCGGGTATCCACCCGCTGATGACCGTCAGAAAGGCGCCGACCACGGCGACGACGATTGAAAAAACGATCCCCAGGACGAAACCGATAAGCATCGCCGTTTCCCCGCGTCCGGCAGAAACCTTGGCTCTCTGAAGATGTTCCGCGCGGCGGCTCGTTCTCGACCCCGCGCGTCCATTCAACCTTGTCGAGCGGGGCCGGCGCGACGCTCGTTTTTCGGGCGAGGACGCCGACGAAAACCGCTTCAACGTCCCGCTTTTTTTATCGATAGGCGTACGGCCGCTGGTCATGCGGCTCGGTCGCGCGGCTGTTGCAGAGAGGCCGGGGCAGGGACCCGTGCGCCGGATGTCAGTCGGCGCGCCCGTTCCGTCTGCGGCAGAGTTCTCGATCGCCATGGCCGCGCGAACCCGAACCGCCAAGTCTTGCTAAAGCCGCCGGTCGACACCACAGTGTAGCAGCCGGCGTGAGCCCGATGGGGCGGCGCGACTTCGCGCAGGCAAGACTGTCGACGCCTTGCCGGAGTCATTCGCGTCATGACCGAGACGGCGGAGCCGAGGTCCCGCTCCAATCTGGCCAAACCCCTGACGCTCGCCGCGATGAGCCTCGGATTTGGCGTGGTTCAGCTCGATGTCACCGTCGTCAATACGGCGTTGGACAGCATCGGCGCCTCGCTCAGCGGCGGCGTCTCCGAACTGCAGTGGGTTGTCAGCGCCTACACGGTCGCCTTCGTGGCGTTGATCTTGACCGCCGGCGCCTTGGGCGATCGGTTGGGCGCCAAGCGAATCTTCATGGCTGGCTTCGCCGTGTTCACAGCCGCTTCGTTCGCCTGCGCGCTGGCGCCGACATCGGCGATTTTGATCGTGGCGCGGGCCGTGCAGGGCGTCGGCGCGGCGATCCTGGTGCCGAACTCGCTGGCGCTCCTCAACCACGCCTATCCTGACGCGACCGAGCGCGGCCGCGCCGTGTCGGCTGGTGGTTGGCGGGCGCCAGCGCCGCGCTCACCGCCGGGCCGCCGGTCGGCGGCGCATTGATCGCGCTGGTCGGATGGCGCAGCATCTTTCTGGTCACCTTGCCGATCGGCTTGGTCGGCTTGTTGTTGACCTGGCGCTATGTCGGCGACACGCCACGGACGAGCCGCGAGCTGGATCTGCCCGGGCAGGCGGCCGCCGTCGGCGCGCTGGGGGCATTGGCGGCGGCCCTGATCGAGGGCGGCCGCGTTGGCTGGACGGACCCTTGGGTCATTGCGGCCTTCGGCGCCGCAGCGATCTTAGGCGCGCTCTTCCTCATCCAGGAACGACGCGCGCATGAGCCGATGCTGCCGCTTCCGCTGTTCGCGAACCGGGTGTTTGCGCGGACGACTCTGTTCGGGCTCGTGGTCAACATCCCGTTTTACGGGTTGATCTTTGTTTTCAGCCTGTACTTTCAGGAGATCAAGGGCCTGTCCCCGTTGGAGACCGGTTTGGCTTTCGTGCCGATGATGGGGATGGTCTTGCCGGTGAGCCTCCTGGCGCCGCGGCTGGCGGAGCGATTCGGCGGGCCGGCGATCGTTGCGGCGGGGTCGTTGGTCTCGGCCGCCGGATGTCTGGCTTTGCTGGGGATCGATCGCGGCGCGAGCTATGGCGCTCTCTGCGGCCAGTTGCTCGCCATCAGCGCCGGCCTCGCTCTCTCGGTTCCGCCGCTGACCTCGGCGCTCCTTGGCAGTGTCGAGAAGTCGCGCTCGGGCCTGGCTGCAGGCGTGCTCAATTCGGCGCGGCAAACCGGCAGCGTGCTTGGCGTCGCGTTATTCGGCTCGGATCGTGCTGAAGCGCGCGGCATGAACGCGCGGAGCTCCAAATCATGAAATTCGAGCGCGTTCAGAACTCACGAGAGCAGGGAGACCTCACATGATCCGCAAGGCGAGAGCAGTTTGGCGAGGCTCGGGTCGATCCGGAACCGGGAATCTTTCAACCGATTCGGGCGTGCTCGCAGAGACCCCGTACTCCTACAGGACCCGCTTCGAGAACGAGAAGGGCACAAATCCCGAAGAGTTGATCGCCGCCGCCCATGCCGGCTGCTTCAATATGGCGCTGGCCTTTCAAATGCAGGCCGCCGGCTACACGCCGACGGAACTCAACACCGAGGCCGCCGTCACTTTGGAGCCGGAGGGCCAGGGGTTCCGCATCACTCGGTCGGCCTTGACCCTGCGCGCCCAAGTGCCGAATCTCGACGAAGCCGACTTTGCCCGCATGGCAGGCGAAGCGGAGAAGAACTGCCCGGTCTCGAAGGTGCTCAACGCCCAGATTACATTGGACGCCAAGCTGGTCTGAGGCGCCGCTCGGCTCTCTGACAGAAGCTGGGCCGTTTTGGATCGGAGCTGGCCGAAGGCGTCGACCGGCGGGCGATCGCTGCGTCGCCGGCTTCGGCGCCATGTCGAGCATTCGGTCGCCGATTGCCGCCGGTCGATATCATCGCCCGCGCGATCGCCGCCTCCGTCCCAGTCACGGATTCGCGCGGATCGGCGGACGGCGGGCGCCGCTCCGTCGGCGGGCGATCAGCTTCAGCCAAGGCGCCGAATGGAAGGCGCCCATCAGCAAGTACATCGGCGCCATTCCGGTCAGCGGCGACGGATTTTGCGCGGCCACACAGAACATATCCGGCCGGTCGCCAGGAACAGCTGTAAGCAGCGCCATGCGTGCGAAGGTCGGCGCGGCCGCGAGGCCCAGCCAATCGGCTGCCCCGAGGGCGGCCGCATGGCCGCTTTCATAAGGGAAGGCGCCGCAGGCGCCTTCGCCGATGCAAGCCTCGCTCATGTTTCCTCTCCCGCAATGAAGCGCGGTCGGCCGCGACAACCGCGGCTTCGCTCAGCCTTTGTCGTACTCGTCGTGGCGGCGCCACCAGACGCCCGTCTCGTTGCGCCCCTTGGGCGCCCGGTCGAGCCATTGGTACATGCCCCAGAGGCCGTCCAATCCGCGCGCATAGGCGGAATAGGTATGGTAGACGACGCCGTCCTCGAGCGCGAATGCGCTCATGCCCGGCCGGTCCCGCATATACGTGCGCGCGTCGGTTCCGCATGTTGCCGCGAAACGGGCGACCGCCTCCGGGACCTGCGTCGCGTCCAACGCATGCCCGCCGCGCCGGTAGTTGTATTCGATGCCCCCCTCGCGCTGTTGGTCCTCGGTGATCGAGACGTTGAAATCGAAGTTGAAGTCGCCGCCGAGCGAGGACGCCCAGGGAAACGACCACCCCATTCGCTGCTTGTACGCCTTGAGCTTCGCCAGCGGCGCCCGCGACACCGCCGCAAGCGTGACGTCGTGTTTCGCCAGATGGACGACGAAGCCGTCGAACCCGTCGGCGATCGACGAGCAGGACGGACACCCCGCTGCGAAGTCGGGGCCGATCATGAAGTGGTAGACGAGGAGCTGCGAGCGGCCCCGGAACAGGTCTGGCAGCGTGGCGCTCCCTTCATCGGTCTCGAATTGGTATTCTTTGTCGACCCGGACCCACGGCAGCTCCTGACGTCGCCGCGCAAGCTCGTCGCTCAGCCGCGTCAGCTCCTTCTCCTCGTCGAGCAACCCGAGCCGGGCCTCGAGCCACTGATCGCGCGACACGACTTGATGCTGCATCTTTGGCCTCCTGTTCGTTGAGAAGTCTGCGCTGTCACGCCGGCAACCGCCGGTCGTATTCCTTCCGCAGCCGGCTCATGCCGTCCCAGAACGGGGTCGGCTGCTCGCCTCTGGCGCGCGCGACCAGCACGTCGAGGTGCGCATGCCAACCAGCGCTGACGCCCAGCAACATCTTGCGGTCGGGCAGGCGGCGATGGATCACGGAGAGCAGCACCTCGGCCCCCTTTGGCGTGAGCTCGAAGGAAACGTCGCCGCTGCCTTCCCAGGCGAAGGCGAGCTTGCGGGGCGGATCGAGCTCGGTGATCCGGCTCTGCATCCGATGCTCGACGCCGAACCCGGGCGGCCGCTCGCCGGGCGGGTTGGTGAGCTCGTCGTTTCGCCAGACGAGCTCGAACGGCGCGCCGACCTTCATCTCCATCCGGCCCGCCGCCAGCCACTGGCGGCGCAGTTCGCTCTCCGTGAGATAGGCCCAGACGCGCTCGATCGGGCCGGGCAATAGGCGCTGGATCTTCACCGTGGCGGGCTCGGTCAGCGCGCCATAGGCGTCCGGGGGCGCGAGATCGGTCATCGGTCGTCTCCTTTGGCGGTTGGGATCTTGCCTCCGTCCTCCTTGCGGAGGAGCCCTTCGAGCACATCCAGACGGTTGTTCCAGAAGCGCTCGTAGAAGCTCAGCCACTCATGGGCGGTGGCGAGCGGCCCGGGGTCGAGGCGGCAAAGATGCGTGCGGCCGCGCACGTCGCGACGGATCAGCCCGGCGCTCTCCAGCGCCTTGATGTGCTTCGAGGCGGCCGCAAGCGAGATCGCGAAGGGTTGCGCAAGCTGGCCCACCGTCCGCTCGCCGCCCGCGAGTTCGCGAAGCATCCGCCGGCGCGTGGCGTCGCCGAGCGCGTGAAAGACGGAATCCAGCTGAGGCGTCTCTAATTCAACCATATGGTTGAATATAGGCGCGCTCTTTCAGATTGTCAACCATCACGGTTGAATGAATTGCCCGTGAGCGATCCGCCGCCTCGGTCCGGCTCGTGTTGATCGCCGGCAAAGCCAAACGGCAAAAGTGGCCGCGCAGGCAGAGCGGCTGAGAGGCGCCGGGCGCGCGTCAGCGCGCGCAGATTTTCACTATCCCCGGCGCGCCCCACATCGCGCAGGGCGAGAAGCTGAAGCGATACGTCCCGTTCGCCGGCGCGACGAAGGCAAGCGCTCCCGGCGCTTGCGCCCCGCCGAAGAAGAACCCGCCCGGCCCCTCGACGTTCGGATCGCGCGGCCGCCAGAAGCTCACGACCCGGCCGCTGCGGGGATCGTATTCCGACGCCTGCCCCATCATCTGCGCCGCGATCCGCTGCCCGTGCGAGAACGCCCCGACGAATGTCGTCGCCGCGCCGCGATAGGTCCAGCACGCCTGGCCGTCGGCCATCTGGATGCGGACGACGATCTCGCGGTCGCAGGAGCTTGCCTGCGCGGGCGGCGTCCGGGCGCCCGCGAGCGCGACGGCGGCCGCGATGAATGGAATGAGACGGTCGGAGCGCATGGCGATCCCTTCGACGGCGCGTTTGAAGCTGGAGCAGAATTGCAGTTTGTTGGACTCGAACGGAAGTCGGCGCCGGTGAAGGGGTTGGATGCTCCGATGAGCAGCCAACCCCGCATTCTTAACCTGCGACAGGTTCGAGCCGGCCGGCGCGGGCGGCGTCATCCTCGGCATGGGAATATGGATCCCGGACACGGCTATATTGCCGCGGCGAACAGCCCATGACCCTCTTGAAGGCGGTGCTGAAGGCGCTTTCGGATTCGTAGCCGAGCGACGAGCGCGACGACGGAAACGGGATCGCGGGAATTCGCCAGCCTGTCCCCCGCCAGCAGCATCCGCCAGCGCGTCAGATATTCCATCGGCGACGCCCCTACCGTCGCCTTGAATTTCAGGGCGAAGGTCGATCGCGACATGCCATGCGCGCTCGGCCAGCTCCTGCAATGTCCAGCGATGCGCCGGATCCTCGTGCATGGCGTTGATCGCCGCGCTCATCTGTTTGTCCGCCAGCGCGAAGAGCCATCCGACGCCGCCACTCACCCTTCCGCCAGATGCAGCCGCAGGGCCTGAACCAGCATCATGTAGGCGAGATGTTGTGCGACCAGAAAGCCGCCCGGCTGCGGCTCGCGCAACTCCTGCATCATCCGCTCGAGGACCAGCGCATCGCCGCCTTGTCCGATTCTTTGCGAGATGTGCACGATCGGCGGCAGCGCGCCCAGCAGCATGCCGGCATGGCTGCCGCCCAGGGCGAAGTGCCCGCCGACGATAAAGCAATCCCCGCCTCCATTGATCGAGACGATGCCGCCATTCCGCCGCGGTCGTGAAAAATTGTCGAGGGCGTCGATCGGCGGCGACGTCAGATCTGTCGCGAGGCGGAAAGGCCGCCCGTGCGGCAGCAGAAAGCAATCGCCCGTGTCAGGCGCACCGCATCGGGAACGCCCTCGACCGACAGCCAGCATTGGCCGGAAACCACGGCGTAGCACTTGATGCCCTCGTGCTCGGGAACTGGATCGAAAATTCGCCGCCGACGTCGAAGCCGCCGCGACGCATAACTGCGCGGTTTCAGGAGCGAGAGCACGTCTGAGAGCGGATCCATAGGGCTTTCCGGACGATCGCGAAGATAATACGGACTTTACAGCATAGATCGTATTTCCTCGATCGCTATCTTGATTGGATCGACGCGGGCCGCGAATGCGGCCATGAAACGAAATAAGGAGAAGTCGCGATGCGTGTTTTCGTCACCGGAGCTACGGGCTTTGTCGGCTCCGCCATCGTTCAGGAGCTGATCGGCGCGGGTCATCAGGTGCTCGGCCTCGCCCGCTCGGATGCGGGCGCCAAGGCGCTTGCCGCAGCGGGCGCCGAGGCGCTTCGCGGCGACCTCGAAGACCTCGACAGCCTGCGCAGGGGCGCCGCCACCTCGGATGGCGTGATCCACACCGCCTTCATCCACGACTTCTCGAAATTCGAGGAGAACTGCGAGATCGACCGGCGCGCCATCGAGGCGCTCGGGGCCGCGCTCGCCGGCTCCGACCGCCCCTTGATCGTCACCTCCGGGGTCGCGCTCCTCGCGCCGGGCCGCGTCGCGACCGAAGACGATATGCCGCCCGCCCGCTCCAACTCGTACCCCCGCTATTCGGAAGCGGCGGCGGCTGCGGTGGCGGCGCGCGGCGTGCGCGCGTCGGTGGTGCGCCTTGCCCCGTCGGTCCATGGCGACGGCGATCACGGCTTCGTTCCGCGTCTCATCGCCATCGCGCGCGAGAAGGGCGTCTCGGCCTATGTGGGCGAAGGGCTCAACCGCTGGCCCGCAGTGCACCGGCTCGACGCCGCCCATCTCTACAGGCTCGCGCTCGAGAAGGGCTCCGACGGCGCCCGGTATCACGGCATCGCCGAAGAGGGCGTGCCGTTCCGCGACATCGCCGACGTCATCGGCCGCCGCCTGAACTTGCCGGTCGTCAGCAAGACCCCCGAGGAGGCGGCCGGCCACTTTGGCTGGTTCGCCTATTTCGCAGCGATGGACGCCCCGGCCTCGAGCGCGCAAGACGCAGGAACGGCTGGGATGGCGGCCGAAGCAGCCTGGGCTGATCGCCGATCTCGACCGGCCGCGCTATTTCGAGGCCTGACGGGTCGGCTGGCGCGCTGCCGATCTCTTTGGCGGGCCAGTCCGGTTCGCTAGGAACAGCCAGTCGTGGCTTGCGTTCTGGGTGAAACACTGTGTTTCCTCCCAGACTGCGCCCCGTCCTGCTTCAAGGGACGGGGCGCTCGCTTTATTCCGCGCCATTGGCGATGATCTTGCTGGAGGTCCTGCCTCAGGCGAACCCGGTCGGCCAGGAGTCGCCTTCCGATCCCCCTTTCCCACAGTCGAACCCGGTCGGGTTTTTCTACGTAATTTTCCCTATTGCAAACGGCACGGGATCGAAGATTCTCAAGGAATTGATGCACCCTCGGGGAAGGACGCTGATGGGGGATATAGCGCTCGAACTGGAAGAACTGCGCGACATTCTTGCCGTCGCCCAGCAGGAAATCTCCACCCTGGAGCAAATGACCCAGGAGGTGACGTCAATTGTCGCTCTCTGCGACGGCGAAGCGACTGATCCGCTGATCCGCCCCCGCCTCGGCGAGATCGACAGACGGATGGCTGCGGCGCAGGCCAGACATACGTCGCTTGCGCATGCGCTGAAGGAGTGCAGACGTGAACTGTCCGCAGATGAAGTTCAGCGTGGACGGAAGAATCGTCGTTCCATTCGACGATAGGGCGTCCTCAGGCGGGACGCGTAGGTGCGATGAGGCGCTATTTGATGAAGGTCGCATGAGGGCTCGCGTGTAGGTCGGGATACCAGCGAGCGGCCCGGCGCATGTCTCGAAGCGGCGCGGAAATGGCGCCGCAAACTTTTGAAATCGCTCAAAGCGCGCCTGGCAATGGCGCCTCTGGCCTCGCCTCTGCAACGTGCGAGAGAAGGCGGCGCGTAGCGCGGACGAGGGCGCTCGCTAGCTGCGCTCGTCCCTCGTCAGCGCAGCCAGTTGCGCTTCTTCCTGCGCGCTCAAAGCCGGCGTCGCGGAGGGCGCGCGGCGGCGGGCGATGAGGACGGCTGCGAGGCCGGCGCAAAGCGTCAGCGGGGCGCTGAGCCACAGGAGCCACGTCTCCGGCTTGAACGGCGGCTTCAAGAGGATGAAATCGCCGTAGCGCGAGACGAGATAGGCGCGCACCGCATCGTTGCTCTCGCCTTCAGCGATGCGCTGGCGGATCAGAATCCGGATGTCGCGGGCGAGCGGCGCGTCGGAATCGTCGATCGACTGGTTCTGGCAGACCATGCAGCGCAGGCCCGCCGAGAGCGCGCGGGCGCGCGCCTCCAGCGCCGGGTCCTTCATCACCTCGTCCGGCTGGACGGCGAAGGACGGCGCCGCGAGCGTCGCGAACAGGAGGAGCAGGACGAGGCGGAGCCGGCGCATCGGGCTCAGCCCGCCCCCGCGGCGACGGCGCCGGTCCGGGCGCGGACGGCGACGCCGAAACGCAGCCGCCGGTCGGCGAGCGACAGCGCGCCGCCGAGCGCCATGGCGGCGCCGCCGAGCCAGATCAGGGTCACGAGCGGCTTCCAGTAGAGCCGCGCCGGCACCGCGCCGTCCGGCGCTGGATCGCCGATCGACACATAGACCTGGCCGAAATGCAACGTCGCCATGCCGGCTTCCGTCGTCGTCATCTGGCGGGCAGCGAACTGCCGGCGCGCGGGTTCGATGGTCGCGACGACCGTACCGGCCGAGCGGATCGTCATGGGGGCGACGGCCTCGGTGTAATTGGGGCCGACGCGCTCGCCGACCGAATCCAGCGTGATCTCGCAAGGTCCGACCGCCTGCGGAACGCCCTTGTGCAGGGTCGCGATCGCCTCAGCGCCGAAGCCGACGCCGGCGAGCCCGAGCAGGGTCAGGCCGACCCCGATATGCGCCAGCGCCGCGCCCCAGAAGGACAGGGGCAACCCCGCCGCCCGCTTCAGCGCGACGCCGAGCGGCAAACCCGGCCGCCACGCGCGCGTAAGAATCTCGGTCAGCGCGCCGACGATGGCGAAGATCGCAATGCCCGCGGCGATCGCGGCGAGGATCGATTGCCCGCGCAGCCAAGCCGCGCCCGCGATCGCGACGATCGCGCCGGCGGCCAGCGCCACGGTCAGGCGCTGCGCGACGCCGAGCAGATCGCCGCGCTTCCAGGCGAGCGAGAAGCCGATCGGCGTGACGAAACAGGCGGTCAGCAGGAGCACGCCGCAGGTCATATTGAAGAAGGGCGCGCCGACCGTGATCTTCTCGCCGGTCAGTTGCTCGAGCGCGAGCGGATAGACCGTGCCGAACAACACGGTCGCGCAGCACGTTGTCAGCAACAGGTTGTTCAGGACGAGCGCGCCCTCGCGCGAGATCGGCGCGAACAGGCCGCCCTGCCTCAGCATCGGCGCCCGCCAGGCGAAGAGGGCGAACGAGCCCATGATGAAGAGGGCGAGGATGGCCAGGATGAAGACGCCGCGACGGGGATCGTTGGCGAAGGCGTGCACCGACGTCAGCACCCCAGAGCGGACGAGGAATGTGCCGAGCAGCGAAAACGAGAAGGCGACGATGGCGAGAAAGATCGTCCAGACCTTGAGCGCGTCGCGCTTCTCCATGACCGCGACCGAATGGACGAAGGCGGTTCCGGCGAGCCACGGCATGAGGGACGCGTTCTCGACCGGATCCCAGAACCAAAATCCGCCCCAGCCCAGCGTGTAGTAGGCCCAGAAGGAGCCGGCGGCGATGCCGAGGGTCAGCAGGCTCCAGGCGACCAGCGCGAAGGGCCGCACGAAACGCGCCCAGGCCGCGTCGATGCGCCCCTCGATCAGCGCCGCGGCTGCGAACGAGTAGACGATCGAGAAGCCGACATAGCCGAGATAGAGCATCGGCGGATGGATCGCGAGGCCGGGGTCCTGCAGGATCGGGTTGAGGTCGCGGCCCTCGAACGGGGCGGGCGACAGGCGCTCGAACGGGTTCGAGGTCAGGAGGATGAACAGCAGGAATGCGAAGCTGATCAGGCCCTGCACCGCGAGCGCATTGGCGCGCAGCGTGCGCGGCAGCGAGCGGCCGAACAGGGCGACCAGCGCCCCGAAGATCGCCAGGATCAGGACCCACAGCAGCATCGAGCCTTCGTGGTTTCCCCAGACGCCGGAGATCTTGTAGATCGTCGGCACCGCGCTGTGCGAGTTCTCCGCCACGTTGAGGACCGAGAAGTCCGAGGTCAGATGCGCGTTGACCAGCGCCGCGAACGCGATCGCAACGAGCGCGAACTGGGTCAGCGCCGCGCTTCGGCCGACCGCCATCAGGTCCGGATCGCCGAGGCGGGCGCCCCATGACGCAATGATCGTCTGCGCAAGGGCGGCGCAGAGCGCGAGAACGAGAGCGAAATGGCCGAGTTCGACGATCACTTCGCCGCCTCCCCTTCCTGCCAGCGGCCCTGCTTCTTCAATGCCTCCACGACTTCGCGGGGCATGTAGCGCTCGTCGTGCTTGGCGAGAATCTGGTCGCCGCTCAGCCGGCCGTGCTGGGCGAGCACCCCCTCGACGACGACGCCCTGGCCTTCTCGGAAAAGGTCCGGCACGTTGGCGAAGCAGTCCTTGAGGCAATCGACGCCGACGGTCTTCGTTCCGTCCGTGACGTTGAACTTCAGCCGATCGTCAGACCGCACGACAGAGCCTGCTTCGACGAGCCCGCCGATCCGCAGCCTCGTCCCCGGCTGGACGTTCTTCTCGGCGATTTCGGTCGGCGTCAGGAACAGCGACAGGCTGTCTTTCATCGCGTACAGCCCGAGCCCGACGGCGCAGCCGATCACGGCGAGCGCGGCGGCGATGAGAGCGAGCCGGCGGCTGCGGCGGGTCAATTGGCGTCTCCGAGGCCGAGATCGCGTGCCAGCGCGTCCAGACTGGCGACTGCGTTGGGGTCGGGCGCGAGCGCCCTGCGCGCGTCGGCGAGCGCGGCCTTGGCCTTGTCGGCCTCATGCAGGACCGTGTAGGCGCGAATAAGGCGGGACCATTCGTCGACGCTGCCGCCGTTGCTGGCGAGCCGGTTCGCCAGGCGGCTCACCATGCCCTCGATCATCGCCTTCTGGTCTGCCGATCCAAGCGCCGGCGCGGCGGCGGTTGCTTGCGGCGGCTGCTCGCCCTTCAGCGCGGCGAGGCGCGCTTTCACCGCGCCGACCCACGGAGCGTCCGCCGGCGCGTCGGCGGCGAGTGATTCGTAGTCCTGGATGGCCTCGGCTTTCTTGCCGTCCTGCTCGGCGGCGAGCGCAAGATAGAAGCGCGCCTGCGGCTGGCCGGGCTGCTCGGCCAGCGCCCTGGCGAAAGCCGCCCGCGCCTTGTCGGTGACGACGCCGCCGGCGGCGGCGACCAAGGCTTCGCCATAGGCGGCGCGGCGCGAGGGATCTTCGCCAAGCAGTCGGAGCGCCTCGGAATAGGCGTGCGCGGCGTCCTCGTAGCGCTCGAGCCGCATATAGACCGGGGCGAGCACCGCCCATCCCTTGCCGTCATCCGGCTTGGCGATCAGATGCGCCTCGACCCCCGCGACGGCGGCTTCGATGTCGCTGGCCGCGTGAGTCGCGGGCTCGCGGCTCGCCAACGGCTCGTCGGGCATTTGCGGCTGGCCAAGCAGGGCATAGAGCGGAAAGGCGATGGCCGGCACGCCGACGGCGATCAGAACGGCGGCGGCCAGGCGGTTGCGAACGCGAGGAGCGGCGGTCGCTTTCGACTTTTCGGCACGGGCGGCGATCAGCCGGCGAGCCGCCTCGGCGCGGGCGCTCGCCGCTTCACTCTGCGGCAATTGGCCGCGTTCGACGTCGCGCTGAATCTCGTCGAGCTGCGCCTTGTAGAAAGCCGCTTCGCTCGACGCCGCGTCGGCGTCGGCTGATGGAGAGGAAGAGCGCAGAACAGGCCAAACCGCGGCGAGAGCCGCGAACGCGGCCATTCCCGCCAAGATGAACCAGATCATCAACGACCTCGGGGAGCGGCCTCACGACCGGCCGCGGCAATGTTCGCGATCCGTTATCGCAAAACGCGGCCGAGGTCTCGGGAAAAGTCTAGCTCGTCATCTTCCAGGTCCCGTCCGCCTGCTTGCAGGCGACGCCCCGGCCGCGATTGGGCCGCCCGGCGACGTAGATCGTTTGCGAATAGGCGCGGCAGCCGCCGCCGGTCTCGGCCCCGGGCGCGACAAATCCGAAGACGCCGTGCACGCCCCGCCACGAGCGGCTTTGCCCGGAATCCAGCGCGGCGATCTGTGCGTTCCATGCGGCCTGCCGGTCGGCCTCCGTCAGCGACGCGCCTATCGGGCCGCCGAGGACGCCTCCGAGCGCCGCGCCGGTGGGAATGGCAGGCGCTGCCCCGGCTGCGCGTCGCGGCGGTGACCGCAGGTGTCGGGGGCGTCGGTTGCGCCGAGGCGAGGGCGACGCCAGGTCTCGGCGACGGGGCCGGCTGAATCGAAGCTGTGGCGTCGGGAGCCGTCGGCGGCAGCGGTTGCGCCTGGACCGAGCCGACGGGAGCGATCGGCTGTACAGCCGCGGTGGGGTCGCCGCGGCCGCCGCGGAGGGTTTGCCCGGCGCAGCCTCGCCGCCGAAGCCGAAGCTGGCGCAACCCGCCAAAATCGGCGCATTCAGCGCCAGAGCGACGAAAATGCCGGCTTCATTTCGACAACCCCCTAATTCCCTTTCTCGGTCCATCTGCGGATTTGATTTCCTGATCAGTGTGAAATAATTCCTGTTCATCCGGTTATGAAAAATCCCTGCAAGCTCTTCGATTCCATGCTCTGCTTTTCGCGGAATTTTGACGATATGGGCCGAAAGCGAATGTTTTCCCGTTCGTTTCCCTCTTACCGGAAGACCGTGGCAACATATCAAACGCAAGGCAGCCGCAGGACCGCGCGCAGGCCGCCGTGCGGACTTTCTTCGAGCTGCAACGAGCCGCCGTAGCTCGCCGCGAGATCGACGACGATCGAAAGGCCGAGCCCGGAGCCCGGCCGCGACTTCGTCGAGTCGCCTGCCGCGCTCGATCGCTTCCGCCCGCGCGCTGGGATCGAGGCCCGGACCGTCGTCGTCGATCTCGGCGACGAGGAAGGCGCTGGCGTCCTTCGCTCCGGGCGGGAGGCGCGAAGCGCGGATCGACACAGTTTCGCGCGCCCATTTCCCCGCGTTGTCTAGCAAGTTGCCGATGAGGTCGGTCAGGTCCTGCTGCTCGCCGCGAAATCTCAAGCCGTCCTGCAGTTCGACGGTGAAAGTCAGGCCCCGTTCGGCGTGCAGCTTCTCAAATGTGCGCACCAGCCCCTCGACGACCGGCTTGACGTCGGTGACGACGCCGACCGTCGCGCGCGCGGGCCGCGGCACGCGCGCGATCGAGATAGAACGCCGACCTGCTGGCGCATGATTTCGGCCTGTTCGCGAACCTTTCGCCGGAGGCTCGGGCTCGGAGAATTCGGCCTCGTTGATGAGCACGCTCAGCGGAGTTTTCAGCGCATGGGCGAGATTGCCGACCTGAGTGCGGGCGCGCTCGACGATCTCGCGATTGGCGTCGATGAGCTGGTTCACCTCCGCCGCGAGCGGCGCCACATCCTGCGGGAACTCGCCTGCGATATGCTCGGCCTCGCCGCGGCGGATCGCGGCTACCCCGTCGCGCAGCGCGCGCAGCGGCCGCAGACCGTAGCGGACTGCGAGCCCGGTCGAACCGATCAGCGCCAGCGCAAGCGTAAGAAAGGTCGCCGCAAGCGCCCATTCGAAACTGCGCTCCTGCGCCTGGATCACGTCGGCGTTGGCCGCGACCTGGACGAGGTAGCGACCCTCGTCGCCAGCGTCGATCTCACGCTCGACCATCCTGAGCTCGCGCCCGCCGGGTCCGATGACATAGCCGCTCAGAATCTCGCCGTGGTCCGGATTGATCGCCACGAGATGGGGAAGCTGGGTGGCGAACAGCGACTTCGACGCCCTGATCTCTGGCGGATTGGCGTCCAGCCGGGTGATCTGCCAGTACCAGCCAGAGAAGGCGAGTTCGAACTGGGGCGCGACTCGCCGCCGGCGGCGCGCCCTTTCCCCTCGTCGCTTGGGAACGCGCTTCGCGATCAACGCCTTCAGATAAACGCCGAGCTGATCGTCGAAATTCGCCTCCGTCCAACGCGCGTTGAGCGCGCTGAGGCCCAGCCCGGCCAAGGCGAGGATCAGCGTGCTCCAGAAAGCCGCCGACAGGAAAAGTCGGGAGGCGATCGAGCGCCCACCGAGCGCGTTGGCGCATCGACGGCTATACGGCACCTCGCGCACGGCTCCGCGCGCCGCGCTGGTGGCGAAGGCCGCATAGGCTCGCAGCGCCTGCGAGACTTTGCGCGCGCGCGGTTTGGCGGGCTTCCAGGCGTCCTTGCCCCTGGCCTCCATCGCCGCGCGGCGACTGGCCAGCGTCGCCTCGTCGACGAGGACGTCGATTGTGCGGGCGGGAATGTCGATCTGCGATCCGGTCGCCTTCCTCGACGAGGCCGATCGCGCCGCCCTCGGCCGCTTCCGGCGAAACGTGGCCGATCGAAAGGCCCGACGTGCCGCCGGAGAAGCGCCCGTCGGTGATGAGCGCGCAGGCCTTGCCGAGGCCGCGCGATTTCAGATAGCTCGTCGGATAGAGCATCTCCTGCATGCCGGGCCCGCCGCGCGGGCCCTCGTAGCGGATGACGACGACGTCGCCGGCCTCGACCTTGCCGCCGAGAATTCCCTGCACCGCGTCGTCCTGGCTTTCGAAGATGCGCGCCGGGCCGGTGAACCTCAGGACGCTTTCGTCGACGCCGGCCGTCTTGACGATGCAGCCATCGAGCGCGATGTTGCCCTTGAGCACCGCGAGGCCGCCGTCCTTGAAGAAGGCGTGCTCGACGTCGCGGATGACGCCCTTCTGCGCGGTCCTCGTCGAGCGAGGCATAGCGCGCCTGCTGGCTGAAGGCGACCTGGGTCGGCACGCCGCCTGGCGCCGCAGAGAAGAACTCGCGCATCGCGTTGCTCGACGTGCGCTTGATGTCGTTGCGCGACAGCGCGTGCTCGAGCGACTCGGCGTGGACCATCCGCACCTCGCGGTTGAGGAGGCCGGCGCGGTCGAGTTCGCCGAGGATCGCCCATGATGCCGCCGGCGCGATGCACGTCCTCGATATGCACGTCGGGCGACCGATGGCGCGACCTTGCACAGGACCGGCACGCGGCGCGACAGCCGGTCGATGTCCGCCATGGTGAATCGATCTCGCGCCTCGTGCGCGGCGGCGAGCAGGTGCAGCACGGTATTGGTCGAGCCGCCCATCGAGATGTCGAGCGTCATCGCGTTCTCGAACGCCTTGAAACTGGCGATCGAGCGCGGCAGCACGCTCTCGTCGTTCTCCTCGTAATAGCGGCGGGCGAGATCGACGATGAGATGGCCCGCCTCGACGAACAGCCGCCTGCGGTCGGCGTGGGTCGCCACCACCGTGCCGTTGCCAGGCAGCGAAAGGCCGAGCGCCTCGGTCAGGCAGTTCATCGAATTGGCGGTGAACATGCCCGAGCACGAGCCGCAGGTCGGGCAGGCGGAGCGCTCGATGACCGCGACGTCGGCGTCGGAGACCTTGTCGTCGGCGGCGGCGACCATCGCGTCGATCAGATCGACCTTGCGCGCGCCGGTCGACAGCTTGACCTTGCCCGCCTCCATCGGCCCGCCGGAGACGAACACGGCGGGAATGTTCAGCCGCAGCGCCGCCATCAGCATGCCGGGCGTGATCTTGTCGCAATTCGAGATGCAGACCAGCGCGTCGGCGCAATGGGCGTTGGCCATGTATTCGACGCTGTCGGCGATGATTTCGCGCGAGGGCAGCGAATAGAGCATGCCGTCGTGACCCATCGCGATGCCGTCGTCGATCGCGATGGTGTTGAACTCCTTGGCGACGCCGCCCGCCGCCTCGATCTCGCGCGCCACCAGCTGGCCGAGGTCCTTCAGATGGACGTGGCCCGGCACGAACTGGGTGAAGGAATTGGCGACGGCGATGATCGGCTTGCCGAAATCGCCGTCCTTCATGCCGGTGGCGCGCCAGAGGCCGCGCGCGCCGGCCATGTTGCGGCCGTGCGTGGTGGTGCGGGAGCGATATGGAGGCATTGGTGGCCTTTTGTCGGAAATGGGTCGGCGCTCAGCGCTGAACAGCCGACATTCTCGCATTTTCCGCCGGGCGCCAGCAAGGGCCAGGAGGCGGCGGACTCAAGCGGGCCCCGTTTGCGGGTCCGGACGCTGGCTCGACAGTTATATTCCGCGCGTTGCTGCCGAGTATGTCTCCCTGCCGTCAAGGGGTCGAGGGCTCGGCCGCTCTGGCGACGCCCTTTTCGGCCGAGGGGCGGGAGGAACGGGCGAGCGCCGGGGCGATTGCGCCCCCTCGCGGGATTCACGCAGGATGAGGGAGGAGTTTTTCGAGGGAGGAGCCTCTTGTCGCTCTTGGACCGTATCAACAACAATCCGCTGCCGTTCGCACAATTGCTCGGCATCGAGTTCACCAGCGTGGAGCCGGAAGCCGTCGCCGCGCGCATGGTCGTGCGGCCCGATCTCTGCACCCTGGGCGGCTTCGCGCATGGGGGGGCGATCATGAGCTTCGCCGACACGCTCGGCGGCGCGGCGGCCTTCGTCAACCTGCCCGACGGCGCGAAGGGAACGACGACCCTCGAGAGCAAGACGAACTTCGTCGCCGGCGCGCCGTCCGGCTCGACCCTTGTCGGCCGCTGCACAGCCGTCCATCGCGGCCGCCGCACCCAGGTCTGGCAGACGCGGGTCGAGACCGAGGACGGCAAGCTGATCGCGCTCGTGACGCAGACCCAGATGACGCTGTGAGCTTGCCGGACCGCGTACGTGACGTGAAGC
>CAVYIZ010000039.1:0-32300 GCA_963768555.1 uncultured Alphaproteobacteria bacterium | reverse complement strand
CGCGGAATTGGGCTCAGGAATTTTGCGCCAGCGCCTCAAGGAATTTGCATTGGGATCGCCGATGGAGGTTGATCGTCTATGCTCACGCGCAAACGCAGGAGTTCTACTCGTGCTTTATTCCGATGAGTCAGGACGCCTTCGAAGGAAGCGTCCCCGGACGAAACTCCGAAAGCCGGACGACTCTAGACGATGATGGACGCCTTCTCCTGGAGCCGAGTGACGAGGTTGAATAGCCCAACCGGCTCGATGGGCCGCGGTGCATGGTTCGTATCGACTTAAAGGCGTCGCAAGAAATATCGACGCGCGGCAGGGTAAGCTGATTCCGGCGACGCCGGTAAAGAGGCCGCATGGAGGTCCTCATCTTCCGGGCGCTGAGCCTGCTCGGCCTCGCCATCCTGGTCGCGCTCGCGGCGCGGCGGCTGCGCCTGCCCTACACCGTCGGCCTCGTGCTCGCAGGGGCGGCGCTGGCGCTCTTCCGCGTCGACGCCGGCCTCGCGCTGACGCACGACCTGATCTTCGACGTCGTCCTGCCGCCGCTGCTGTTCGAGGCGGCGCTGAACCTGCGCTGGAAGGAGCTTTGGCGCGACCTCGCGCCGGTCGTCGCGCTCTCGACGATCGGCGTCGCGCTCTGCGCCGCTGCTAGTCGCCTGGGGTCTCGTTCACTGGCTCGTCTGGCCGGCCGAGTCCGCGCTGGCGTTCGGCGCGCTCATCGCCGCCACCGACCCGATCGCGGTGATCGCGCTCCTGCGCGAGTTCGGGGTGACGGGACGGCTCAGGCTTCTGATCGAGGCCGAGAGCCTGGTCAACGACGGGGCGGCGGCGGTGCTCTTCACGCTCGTCCTCGCCTGGGCCGCGCACGATCCTGCGGCCGCCGGCGGCCCCTTCGCGGCCGTCAGCGCGTTCCTGTTCATCGCCGGCGGCGGGTTGCTGATCGGCCTCCTGGTCGGGCTCGCGGCGGTGCTCATTGCCGGAACCTCGGACGATCACCTCGTCGAAACCGCGCTGACGGCGGTCGCCGCCTTCGGCTCGTTTCTCGTCGCCGAGCATCTACATGCCTCGGGCGTGCTCGCGACCGTCGCCGCGGGCATCGTCATGGGCAATCTCGGCGTGCTCGATGCCGAAGCCTGGCTTCGGCCTGGCCCTCAGCGCGCATGGCCGGGAACTTGGGCGCTCAAGTTCTGGGAGTTCGCCGCATTTCTGGCCAACTCCCTGGTGTTCCTGCTGATCGGCTCGGCGATGGCGACCATCGATTTCGCCCGCGAGGGCTGGCTGGCTCTGGCGCTGGCCGTCCTGCTGGCGCTAGCCGGCCGCGCGGTCGCCGTTTATCCGATCTGCCTCGCCTTTTTGCGCGCTCGCGCTGGGCGGTGCCGCTGAACGAGCAGCATCTCCTCTGGTGGGGAGGCTTGCGCGGCGCGCTTGCGCTGGCGCTCGCCCTGTCGCTGCCGGCCGATCTGCCGCGGCGCGAAGACATTCTCATCGTCGCCTTCGCGGTGGTCGCCTTCTCAATTGTCGTTCAGGGCCTGACCGCGCCGTTCGCCTTGCGTTGGCTCGGGATCGCGCCGAAGGGGGACATCTGCCCTTAACCTGCGACCGAGCCGCTCGCCTATCCGCTGGTTGCCGAAGAAGCCCCTTGCTGATCAGGATCGAGCTGCACATGCTTTCGAGGACCGAGCGGGCGGCCGTGACCGCATCCTCGGGGTCGGTGCACAGGAATTTTGCGCCAGCGCCTCAAGGTATCGGCATTGGGATCGTCGATGGAGGTTGATCGTCTATGCATACGGGCAACCGCAGAGGTCACTCGTGCGTTTTTCCGATAAAGTCAGGACGCCCTTAAAGGAAGCATCCCTGGGCGAAACTCCGAAAGCCGGACTACTCTAGACGATGGTGGACGGCTTCTCCTTGAGCCGGGTGACGAGATTGAATAGCCCGGACCCGCTCGATGGGCGTGGCACATGGATCGTATCGACTTAAAGGCCTCGCAATGCACGAGACAGGAGCCCAAATCTCACTCCCAAAAAGGGAGCAACACATAGCGGGGTCCGCGTTCGACGCCGATCATCCGTCAACCGGCGCATGAGTCACACCGTGCGATGGCGCTCAGCTTTGATCCCGCCGTCGGCGACTGCGGCGGCGGAAGTAGGTAGTTTTTGATATTCCCGGCCTCCGCGAATTCTGTACAAGCCCGAGGCGTTCGCAAAACAATTTCTCGGGAGCAAACCATGAACGACCAAGCCGTCGCCAAGTTTGGGCTGAGCCTTCGAGGCGCGCTGATCGCGCGGGGCCATCCCGAATACGAAGAGGCCCGCAAGCTCTACAACGCCATGATCGACAAGCGGCCGTCGCTGATCGCGCGCTGCGCCGACGCGGCCGACGTGATCGCCGCCGTGAATTTCGGCCGCGACAAAAAACTGCCGATCGCCATTCGTGGGGGCGGACACAATGGACCTGGGCTCGCCAGTGTGGACGACGGTCTGGTCATCGACCTCTCGATGATGAAGGGCGTGCGAGTCGATCCGGCGAAGCGGACAGTGCGGGTCGACGCCGGCTGCGTCACAGGCGATGTCGACCACGCAACTCACGTCTTCGGACTAGCGGCTCCGTTCGGCGTCGTTTCGACCACCGGCGTCGCGGGGCTGACGCTCTCGGGTGGCCACGGCTATCTCAGTCGCCAATACGGGCTCGCCATCGACAATCTTGCTCGAGGCCGATGTGGTGCTCGCCGATGGAAGTTTCGTCACGGCGAGCGAAACGGCGAACCAGGACCTCCTGTGGGCGCTTCGTGGCGGCGGCGGCAATTTCGGCGTGGTGACGAGCTTGCTGTTCCAGCTCCATCCGGCAAGCTCGCTCTATGCCGGCCCGATCTTCTGGGAGTTGAAGGACGCGGCCACGATCATGCGCTGGTACCGGGACTTTATGGCCGGCGCGCCAAGCAATGAGTTCTGCATCTGCCTCCTTTGCAATCGATGCCGCCCGAAGACCCCTTCCCGAAGCAACATTGGGGCAAAAAAGTGTGCGTGCTGCTTGTCTCCCACAACGGCCCCACGCCGGAGGGCGAAAAGGCTGTCAACGCCATCCGGTCGCGTTGCCTCGTCCGATCGTCGATTGGGCCGGGCCGATGCCTTATACCGCTTTGCAGACCCTGTTCGACCCGCACCTCCCGAAGGGCCTGCAATGGTACTGGAAGGGCGATTTTGTGAAGACATTGCCGGACGCGGCGATCGACGCCCATGTCGCACACGCCGCCAAGCTGCCGAGCGTCCTATCCGGAATGCACCTTTATCCGATCGACGGAGCGGTTCATCGGCCGAAGAAAGACGCGACCGCGTGGAACTGCCGTGACGCGACTTGGTCAATGGTCATCTTCGGCGTCGATCCCGACCCGAAGAAAGCGCCGGCGCTGAAGAAATGGGCGCGGGATTATTGGCAGGCGGTCCACCCGTTCGATCTCGCCGGCGCCTACCCGAATTTCATGATGGACGATGAGGGCGAAGCGCGCTTGGCGGCGACTTTCGGCGACAACTACAAGCGCCTCGCCGCGCTGAAGAAGAAGTACGACCCGAGCAACCTGTTTCGGGTGAACCTTAACATCCGTCCTGCCTGATGGCGCGCCGCCGGGCTCAGCCATCCCCTCATTTTTTGAGGGCCAAAATGCAACTGGAGGTTGGCATTTTGATGCGGCGATTCTCGTATGACGATTCCTGAAGTGCAAGTTCGGGTCTCGCAATCGTCGAGAGAGAGGTCGCGCCACGACAAACGCGGGGCCTTAGGGCTCCCCATTCGCTCTACGTGAGGGCCGAAAAGCGCCGACTGGGATATCCATTTAACCGGACTTGGGCGTATGCTGGGTGGATGGAGCGACCCCTCGCCAGCATCCACTACCCTAAGTCCCTTGGGGAGTTTCGGGCTTGGTTCCCGACTGATGCGGACTGCCTCGACTACCTGGAATGGTTGAGATGGCCTCGCGGCTTCGTCTGCCCGTCCTGTGGCCATTCGGAAGGATGGCGGCTTGGCGACGGCAGGTTCAAGTGCACTGGATGCGGCAGCCGTACGTCAGTGATAGCAGGCACCATCTTCGACCGGACCCGCACTCCACTCACGGTTTGGTTTTCAGCCTGTTGGTATTTTGCGAGTGGCAAAGATGGGATCTCGGCGCTGAGCTTGAAGCGGACCTTGGAGATCGGCTCCTATCAGACGGTGTGGGCTATCCTTCATCGCTTGCGGTCTGTGCTGATTCGCCCCGATCGGGAGCGCCTTTGCGGGAAGGTGGAGGTGGACGAAACCTACATCGGAGGCAAGGAAACTGGACTTTCGGAGGCCGTGCCAAAGGGAAGAAGATCCTGACGTGTATCGCGATCGAGATCCTCGAGCCGAAGGGATTCGGGCGCTGTCGAATGGCGCCCGTGGCGGATGCCTCCTCAGAATCGCTTCACTCCTTCGTGTTGGATAACGTCGAGCCGGGGGCGACAGTCATCACCGATGCCTGGCAGGGTTACCGGTGGTTGGAGAAGCATGGGTATATTCATGACCGCCGTAGCCAGCGGGCCGCATCAACGCGAGGCGAGGACCCCGGAGAACTTCTGCCAGGCGTGCATCGAATAGCGTCCCTTGCCAAACGATGGCTGCTGGGCACCCACCAGGGAGCGGTGGATTCCGCACACTTGCCCAGTTACCTGGATGAGTTCGTGTTCCGCTTCAATCGCCGCCGCTCACGTAGCAGAGGGATGCTGTTCTACCGGGTCCTGGAGCTTGCTGTCGCGCATGGACCGGTTCGTTACCAAGACCTTGTTATGAGCCAGAGCCCAAAGGCTGTTCCTCCCAAGCCGCCGAGACAACGCGGACATCCGCCCAGCTTGGAGCGACCTTCGCCGAACCGCCCTTGGAGACAAATCGTCCAGTCCGGTTAAATGGATACCCAGGAGCGCCGAAATCAGGCCGTTCTCGAAATGAGGGGATTCCTGAGGCCGCCGGGAGGTTCGGCCCAGCAGTATAGTGGAACGCCCCTCCGGGGAAGATGGCTCGAGCCGGGCCCGTCGAACGTAAGGGCGGAATGCCTGACCTGCCATAGGGTCAACGGCTACGGTGGCGAAAGAAGTCAACGGCGATCTCGCGATCGCCGCGCGTAATTTGACGAGGTCCGATTTCGTCAAGTGGGTGCTGGAGCCATCGGGCGTGAAGCCTGCCTGGGGACATTTCGATCGCCGCGGCGATTTCACCTTCTGCGCGCCGATCACGACGTGCATTATCGTAAGCGTCATTGTTTCTCTCATCTTATGGCTCATGTCGCGATAATCCGCGTCTTTCCCCTCTCCCCGCTTGCGGGGAGCGGGCCGGGGGTGTGTACGATCCGGTAAGATCGCTGACGGATTGGACCGGATACATCGTTGACAGGTCTATTGCACGGCGAGGAGGGCCCCGCCGATGCCTTGGAGTGAGACCTGCGCGATGGACGAGCGGATGCGATTTGTGATTGCGGCGCGTGAGGACGAGGCGGTGATGACGGAGGTTTGCGCCGCGTTCGGGATCAGCCGCCAGACCGGCTACAAATGGCTGGCGCGCTATGCGGCGGAAGGCGCGGAGGGGTTGAAGGAGCGCAGCCGCGCGCCGATCCGCCATGGGCGGGCGCGCGACGAGGAGCTGGTGGCGGCGGCGCTGGCGCTGCGCGAGCGGCATCCGACCTGGGGTCCCAAGAAGCTGCGCAGGACGCTCGCCGACCGCTTGCCGGATGTCGCGCCGCCGGCGCTCAGCACGATCGGCGACTGGCTGCGCAAGGAGGGGCTGACCCAATCGCGTCGGCCGCGCAGGCGGTGTCCGCCCTTTTCTTCGCCGTTCCTGGCCGCCGACGGGCCCAACGCGGTGTGGTGCGCCGACTTCAAGGGCTGGTTTATGACGGGCGACCGCCAGCGCTGCGATCCGCTGACGATCAGCGACGCGATGAGCCGCTATCTCTTGCGCTGCCAGGCGGTGGCGCAGACCGACGGGGAGCACGTGCGCCCGGTGTTCGACGCGGCGTTCTGCGAGTTCGGGTTGCCGCTTGCGATCCGCTCGGACAATGGGCCGCCGTTCGCGTCGGTCGGCGCAGGCGGGCTGTCGCGGCTTGCGGTGTGGTGGATCAAGCTCGGCGTGCGCCCCGAACGGATCGAGCCGGGCAAACCGACGCAGAACGGCCGCCACGAGCGCATGCACCGGACCCTGAAGGCGGACGCCGCCGACCCGCCGGCGGCCACGCTCGCCGAGCAGCAGCGCCGCTTCGACGAGTTCCGCGCCGTCTACAACCACGAACGGCCGCACGAGGCCTTGGATTTCGAGACGCCGGCGGCGCTCTATCGCGCCTCCGATCGCGCTTATCCTTGCGCCCTGCGCGAGCCCGATTATCCGGACGACTGCGCCGTGCGGCCCGTGCGCTCGAACGGCGTGATCAAATGGGCCGGCGACCTGATCTTCGTCAGCGAGGCCCTGGTCGGCGAGCCCGTGGCGATCGAGGAGACCGAGGCGGGCGAATTGCGGGTTCGCTACGCCGACGTCGAGCTCGGATTCCTCGACAAAAGCGGCCGCCTTCGCCGCCGGAAATTGTCGCGGCCGCCCGCCTGTGGACTTGTGGACAACGCTGAGGCGTTGCCCACAATCCCACAGGAAGAGCAGCAGCAACAGCCGGCCGCGTAAGTGGCCAAAAGTGTCAACCATGTATCCGGTCCAAAGTGTCAACCATCAATCCGGTTGCACAGGTGAGGGGCTGCGCCAAACGACATCGGTCCGCGTGGCCCCTCATCCGGCCCTTCGCGCCGCCTTCTCCCCGCAAAGCGGGGAGAAGGTGAATGCGCTGGCGGATCCACGTCCGCGAGCGGAGGCCAAAATCGTGAGACGGCTGCAAGCCTTCTGCCTCACCGCCGGCCTGATGTTCGCGTTCGGCGCGTCGGCCGCCCTTGCCGCAAAAATTCCCGCACCCGAGGCGCTGGAGAGGCAGTCCGGCGCGCGCCCCGTGACGCTGACGGTCGTCGAGCCGCATCTCAGCACACCGAAGAATCCGGTCGAAGTCACGTACCTGGTCTTTCCGGCGCCGGTCGCGCTTGCCGCCGCTCTCGGGCCCAACTGGGCCGGGCGGCCGAAGGTCATCGAATTCCACGCGCTCGACGGATACGTCTCGCGCATCGATGTCGCGCGTCTGACGAGCGGAAAGGCCTATTTCGCCTTCGCCCGCGCGGATCATTCGCTCTTTACCGTCGATAACCTGGCCCAGAACGAAAAGAACGTTCCGCTGGGCCCCTACTACCTCGTGTGGGACAACAGGTCCGACCCAAAATTGCTCGCCGCCGGGGCCCACGACTGGCCCTACCAGGTGGACGACGTGTCCTTCTCTCGCGATTCCGACGCAGCGCTCCGCCCGCCCGGATTCGACCTGGAGCCGCGCCTGTCAAAAGTCGAGACGCAGTGTCTGACCTGCCACAAGGTCAATGGCTACGGCGGCGAGAAAGTCGGCGGCAATCTCGCCGCCGTCGCCCGCGGTCTGACGAAATCCGAGTTCGCCAAGTGGGTTCTGGAGCCGTCGGCCGTGATGCCGGGCGCGACCATGCCCGCCCTTTCGCCGAACGCGCCCGAGGCGCAGCGGCGCGCGACCGCCGAGTTGATCTACGCGTATCTCTCGCAGGTTCCAGTCGTCCCCGGCCCGTGACGCGATCCAGCCCACATTTCCTAAACAGGGGCCGTCATGGCCGAGCTCGTCCCGGCCATCCACGCGGTTCCGCGCTCCCACCTATGCCAACGTTCCCCATCAAGTGGCGAAGGTCCGTATTTTCAATCGGTTGCGACAACCAGCTAAAGCGATATGAGATTTTTGCCGCCTTTAGCGCGTGGATGGCCGGGGCAAGCCCGGCCGTGACAGCTGCGGAGGGGCGCCGGATTCCCTGCTCTCCGTGACAAATTCCCTGCGAATTCCCTGCTCCGCGTGAAAAAATTTCCCTGCTCCGCTGCACAGGGAAGTTTCCGCCAGCGCCTCGGAAACCTTCATCTTTTCGGAGCGCTTTTGAGCCGAAAAAGGCGCAATTCCCCGCGACTTCCCTTGCGAGCAGGGAATTCGGCCGCCCGTCCGACCCCTCAGGCCGCCTTCGCCTTGCGCCTCGGCGGCGCGGGCCTGACCGGCTTCGGCGCGGGCCTCACCGGCTTCGGCGGCGCGGCGTTCTCGTCGAACAGTTCGGCGAGCTTCTCGGTCATCGCCCCGCCGAGCTCCTCGGCGTCGACGATCGTCACGGCGCGGCGGTAGTAGCGCGTCACGTCGTGGCCGATGCCGATGGCGATCAGTTCGACCGGCGAGCGGGTCTCGATCTCCTCGATGACGTAGCGCAGGTGCCGCTCGAGATAATTGCCGGGATTGACCGACAGCGTCGAATCGTCGACCGGGGCGCCGTCGGAGATCATCATCAGGATCTTGCGGCTCTCCGGCCGTCCGAGCAGGCGCTGGTGCGCCCAGTCGAGCGCCTCGCCGTCGATGTTCTCCTTCAAGAGCCCCTCGCGCATCATCAGGCCGAGGTTTTTCCGCGCCCGCCGCCACGGCGCGTCGGCCGCCTTGTAGATGACGTGCCTGATGTCGTTGAGCCGGCCGGGATTGGGCGGCTTGCCCGCCTGCAGCCAGGCCTCGCGCGACTGTCCGCCCTTCCAGGCGCGGGTCGAGAAGCCGAGGATCTCGACCTTGACGCCGCACCGTTCGAGGGTTCTGGCGAGGATGTCGGCGCAGGTCGCCGCGACGGTGATCGGCCGGCCGCGCATCGAGCCGGAATTGTCGAGGAGCAGCGTCACCACCGTATCGCGGAACGCCATGTCCTTTTCCTGCTTGAACGACAACGGCTGCAGCGGATCGATGACGACCCGCGGCAGGCGGGCGGAGTCGAGCATGCCTTCTTCGAGGTCGAACTCCCACGAGCGGTTCTGCTTCGCCATGAGGCGCCGCTGCAGCCGGTTGGCCAGGCGCGAGACGACCGACGACATGTTCTGCAGCTGCTTGTCGAGATATTCGCGCAGCCGCTGCAATTCCTCGGGATCGCACAATTCGTCGGCGTCGACCACCTCGTCGAACCGGGTGGTGTAGGCCTTGTAGTCCGTGCCCCGCCTTTCCTGCGGCTGCGGCTGCGGCGGGCGGTTTTCGGCCGCCTCCTCGGCGTCGCCGGCGTCGCCCTCGTCCTCGAGCTCGGCCGACGGCGCCTCGACCGTGTCCATCGCGCCATCGTCGGCGTCGTCGGACGTGTCGTCCGCCGCCTCCCGCTGCATCGATTCCTCGGACTGCTGCTCTTCGCCCTCCCCTTGCGCTTCGTCCGGCTCTTCGGGAGGATTTTTCTCGTCCTCGTCCTCGGATTCCTCCGCATCCGCGTCCGACTCGCTCGCGAGGCCGAGCGAGGTCAGAAGCTTCTGCACGAGTCTGGCGTAGGCGCGCTGATCGAGGAGGGCGCCGTTCAGCTTGTCGAGTTCGGCGCCGGCCTTCTCCTCGACGAAGCCGCGCCAAAGGTCGGTGAGACGCCTCGCGCCGGGCGGCGGCTTGAGACCGGTCAGGCGCTCGCGCGCCAGCATGGCGACGGCGTCCTCGAGCGGCGCCTCCTCGCGCGTGCGCGCCTCGGCGAAGGGGCTGCGATGATAGCGGTCGTCGAGCATCGCGGTCAGATTCGAGGCCACGCCCTCCATCCGGCGCGAGCCGATCGCCTCGACCCGCGCCTGCTCGACCGCGTCGAACAGCGCCCGCGCCGCGGGGTTCTGCGGCGCGTGTCGGCGGTGGATCGCATCATTGTGGCAGGCGAGCCTGAGGGCGAAGGAATCGGCGAACCCGCGAAGGATTGCCGCCTCGCGCGGGTTGGCCTTGCGCGGCGGCTCCGGCAGCCGGGCCTTCGCTCCCTCCGGCCCGGTGACGAGCGCGGGCTTGTCGGACGAAAAGGCGACCTCGAGCTCCGGATGGCGCGCCATCGCGCGGGTGCACGAGACGAGCGCCCGCTTGAACGGCTCGTTCGGCGCATCCGCTTTCGCCGCGGGCTTGCGGTTGCTGGTCGGCTTGACGTCGACGCTCGACATGAAAACCTTCTTCTGGCGGCGCCCGCTTGTGATGGGCGTTAATGTCTCTATAGGCCGCGCCCGCAGACGGCGGCAAGGCGGCGACGTCCGCTCAACGGACTGCGGCATTTCGGGTTCGCCGCCGACGGCGCTCCCGGACCGGTCGCCGTCATTGACGGGCTTGACGTACATGTTAGATATGCATGGTCGGGTCCATCCGCGAGGGCGGTTCCGCGCGGCGACCCGCAACCGCAGGGAATTTCCATGAACGCGCCTGCATTCCCCTCGCCTGAGCTCGCTATCCCGGTCGAATTCCAGTCGCGCTTCGCCGCCCAGCGCGCCGCCTATCTCAAGGCGTCGGAGCCGACCCATGGGGAGCGGGTCTCCGACCTGAAGGCGCTCGGCCGCCTCGTCAAGGAGAACCAGGCCGCGATCCTCGCCGCGATCAACGCCGATTACGGCAATCGCAGCGAATTCGAGACCCTGTTCGCCGAAGTGTTCGGGGTTCTCGACGGCGTTCGCGACGCCGCCAAGCGGGTGAAGGGCTGGATGAAGCCGCGCCGCAGGAGCGTCGATCTCCTCACGTTCCCCGGCGCGAGCAATCGCGTCATACCGCAGCCGCTCGGGGTCGTCGGCGTCATCGTGCCGTGGAACTTCCCACTCTTCCTCAGCTTTTCCCCGCTTGTCAGCATCTTCGCTGCCGGCAACCGGGCGATGGTGAAGATGTCGGAGAATTCGCGCCGTCTGGCCGAATTGCTGGTCGAAATTTCGCCGAAGTATTTCCCCGAGGACAAGCTCGCGTTCTTCGACGGCGGCGGCGGACGGGGCCCGGCCTTCTCGTCGCTGCCCTTCGACCATCTCATCTTCACCGGCTCCGGTCAGACGGGCCGGGTGGTGATGGCCAACGCCGCACGCAACCTGACGCCGGTGACGCTCGAGCTCGGCGGCAAGTCGCCGGCGATCGTGGCCCCGGATTTCCCGATCAAGACCGCCGCCGAGCGCATCCTTTGGGCCAAAACCTTCAACGCCGGCCAGGTGTGCCTCGCTGTCGACCACGTCTACCTGCCGAGGGGAGCCGAGACCGAGTTCGTCGATCATTGCCGGCGCCTGTTCTCCAAGCGCTACCCGGACATCAACGGCCCGGACTTCACCTCGATCATCGATCAGCACTCCTACGACCGGCTCATGGCGACGCTCGAAGACGCGCGGTCCAAGGGAGCGAAGCTGATCAATCTGGCCGAAGGCCAGACGCCGGACGCCTCCAAACGGAAGTTCCCGCCGCATCTCGCGCTGAACCCAACCGCAGAGATGGAGATCCTGCGGCGCGAGATTTTCGGGCCGATCCTGCCGGTGCGGCTCTATGACCGGCCGGAGGAGGTCGCCGACGCGGTCAACGCCGGCGACCGGCCGCTCGCGCTCTATCCCTTCACCAACAACCGGCAAACGCGCGACTTCTATATCTCGCGCATCATGTCGGGCGGCGTCACGGTCAACGACGCGATCCTGCATGTCGCCCAGCACGACCTGCCCTTCGGCGGGGTCGGCGCGAGCGGCATGGGGCACTATCACGGCCGCGAGGGCTTCGAGACCTTCTCGAAACTGCGTCCGGTCTTCCACCAGGGGCGGATTTCGTCGGCGCAGATGCTGATGCAGCCGCCTTACGGCGGACTGTCGCGCCGCGTGCTCGATTTCATGATCAAGCTGAAGAGCTGAGGGCTCGTCGGTTTTCCGGACCGGAGCCCATCGGCGCGACCCCCTCGGCTTCGTGAAGGGACCGGCAACGAATAATCCCTCCCGCCCGAACGTTCACGCGCAGGATGACCCCCCGGAGGCCCTCGTGATGCGCGTCGAGTTCTTGAAATCCGTACGGAGGGCAGGCGCGTTTTTGACGCTCCTCGCGTCGGCGCCGCCCGTCCCCGCCTTCGCCACGGACGCTTGGCGCATCGATCCGGCCCGCACATCGATTGGATTCGCGATCGACGCCGTCGGCTTCCCGCGCACCGAGGGGCGGTTTCGCCGCTTCGAGGGCCGCATTTCCGTCGATTTCGACCATCCGAACAGAAGCAGCGTGGTTTTTCACGTCCAGTCGCAGTCGGTCGACGTCGGCTCGCCGTCGTTCGGCGACTACATCCGCTCGGCGGCGTTCCTCGACTCGGCCGGCCACCCTTCGATCGACTTCGTCTCGACGTCGGTCGAACGCATCAACGATCATGCCGTGCGCGTCTCCGGCGATCTGACGCTGCTCGGCGTGACGAAACCGATCGCGGTCGACGTCGCGGTTCTTCGCGCGGCCTCGGGCGGCCGTGAGCGCCTCGAGTTCCATGCCGAGACGCGGATCGACCGGCTCGCATTCGGCATGAATTCCGGCTATCCCCTCGTGTCGCGCGAGGTGGACCTCGAAGATCTCGAGCGAAGCGGAGGCGATTTGAGCGGCGACGCCCGCCCGGCGCGCTGGAGCGGGTCCCTGATCGCGTTGCATTGGCTCGCCGCCGCGCTGATCCTCGAACTGATCGCCCACGGCTGGACCATGCTCCACGCAGGCTTGAGCGCCGCGACGGCGTTCGATCTTTATCAGTCGCACAAGTCGATCGGCTTCGTCGTCCTGGCGCTGACTGCGGCGCGCCTCGTCCTGCGCTTCAGCCGCAAGGCGCCGCCGAAGCCTGCAGCCGCGCCGTGGGAGAACGGGCTCGCCGGCATCGTTCAGGCGGCGCTCTATGTGCTGACGGTCGCCGCGATCGCGTCCGGCTGGCTGGTCGTCTCGACCTCGCCTCTGCCGATCCCGACGCGGTTCTTCGACCTCTTCGTCGTTCCCGACATCGCGCGACCCGACGCGGCGCTGTTCGCCGCCGCGACTCTCACGCATGACGTCGCCGCCTGGTCGATCGCCGGCCTCGTCGCGCTGCATGGCGCTGGCGCGCTCAAGCATCACTTCGTCGACCGGGACGACGTGCTGGCGCGCATGCTGCCGCGATCCGGCCCGCGGCCGCCAGAAGCGTGATCCGCGCTGACGCAATCGTGCGAGGCCTCCCGGAACTGGCGTCGCGCTCTTCATCCTGCAGGACGACGATTTCAACGGCCGCGTCATCGAAATCGACGGCGAACTGCGGCTGTGATGGGGCGTCGACAAAAGTTCTCGCCGACCTGCTAGGCTAACTCGTGATCCAATTGTTCGTTTGACGCGAAGACAACTCCGGCCATGCCAACCTCGTTGGCCCCTATTATATTCTCGGGGTTGTCATCGATCATCAATGCGTCCGCGGGCGCCAACGCAAGTCCGCCGAGGATAATTTCGTAGATTGTTCGATCCGGTTTTGCGCATTTGACTTCGCTCGACACCACAATCAAATCGAATATCTCGCTTAGCCCATTTGCGTTCAATAGATGCCGCACCAAGGGCGACGTTGCGTTGGTCAATAGCCCAAGTCTCACGGCGCCCTTGAACTTTACGATCTTATCGACGAGTTCCCTGTTGATGTGGGCAAGCGACAACCACTCTGCCTCTATGCGCTCCGCCGTCCGGTCGCTTAGCCTCGCCAGTTTTATGAACATTTCTTTTTGGGATATGACGCCGCGATCGGCGTCTCCAACGATTTCCGTTTTGATTTTTCTGGCTTCTTCTGGCGAAAATCGCTCCGCCAGCCAAAACGGCGCAATCTCGGTGCATATGACGCCAAAAAAATCGAAGATAAGTCCTTTATATTTCATGGTTCTGGCGCCCTTCTGCGTCCACAATGCGGCTTGACCGTTCACCAATAGCGAAGCGATATCAAGTCGGCGATCTACGCAAATTCACACAGGAATGACATTCCTGCGGTGTCAATTTTATTATGTGTCTGTTTCGAAAGTAATGGAACCTCATCCTGAGGCGCCCTTTGCGAAAACAAAGGGCGCCTCAGGATGAGGAATTACACGAGGAATTACGGTGACGGTTGCCGTTTTCCCCCAATATCGGCATCGACCGTCAAGTGGAACAAGGGATCGACGGTTTAACCCGTAAACCCAGAATTGATATATTATGTATGTGTCACTGTAATGCCCCGCCGTGGGCCTGCCATGAAGTCTGTCGGAAAGCCGGATGCGGGAAATCCGCACGTCCGGTTGTGTGTCCAGCGAAGGCTGGCATGTTCAGCAGGAGAAAGGCCTGCCGGGGCAAGAATGAGAGGCCCCGTAGTTTGGATAGCAGGGTGGCGGGAAACCAAGACCCTGAAGCCTATCGACAACGTCTCCCTCGGGAAGACGACGAGTCACCGGGCCGTAACGACATTGAACGCAAAAGTGGCCTCGAAAGTGCTAGCCCCGAAGGCCGAGTCCTAACCGGAGGGCGAAGGCTGCATGGGGAGCCGAAATCTGACGATGCGGCTCCTTCACTTCGGCGGGGTGGAAGCGACAGCACGGTGGCAAGGACATGCCGAGCAAACTGGAGAAGCCCTCCTCGTCCCGGCGAGAAATCGCCGGAGCAGGGTAGATCGTATAACCGGCTCAACCGGGAAGTCGATCGAAGGCGAGAGGGTGGCGGATGGGTTCGTAGTAGCGTTGAGGCGGGGTAACGCCCGTGGAGCGAAGGAGCCCTGCTGTTTGTAATGTCTCCGACCGCAAGGAAGGCAAGGACGAGATGACAAAGGCGTCCATCGATTTGCAGGACCTGAGGCGGAGAATATACGTCAAGGCGAAGGCTGAGACGTCCTGGAAGTTCTGGGGATTGTATGTCCATGTCTGCAAGCTGGAAACGCTACGCGAGGCGTATGCGCTGGCCAAGAAGAACGATGGGGCTTCCGGGAAGTGACGGGGTGACCTTCGAGGCCATCGAGGCGCAGGGCGTAGAGGCTTTCCTCGAGCAGATCGTGGACGAACTGGTCGGGCGTTCCTATGCGCCATTGCCGGCCCGGAGGCAGGAAATCCCGAAGGATGGCGGCGAGGTCCGCGTCCTTTCGATTCCGGCGATCCGCGACCGGGTGGTGCAGGGCGCGCTCAAGCTCATCTTGGAACCGATCTTCGAGGCGGACTTCCAACCGGGGTCGTTCGGATACCGACCGCAACGGACAGCTCATGAAGCAGTAAACCGTGTGGCGCGGGCGATCGTTCAGCACAAGACGCGCGTCATCGACATCGACTTGCGTAGCTATTTCGACAATGTCCGACACGATCGGCTGTTGGCGAAGGTGGCCGAGCGGGTGGACGATGGCGACGTGATGCACCTGCTGAAGGTGATGCTCAAAGCCAACGGCAAACAGGGCGTTCCGCAGGGCGGGGTGATCTCGCCGCTGCTCAGCAACATCTACCTCACCGAGGTTGACAGGATGCTGGAGCGGGCCCCTCGGGGCGGGGGAGTATAGCGGTGCGCCGCGTTGCGATGCGAGGCCCGGAGGAGAGCCGCGCCGCGTTGCGGGACTGGACCCTAATGAAGGCGTCGGCCAACGCAACTCGTCGAGAACCGATGTCCACAGTTCTTTGATATTCCGCGTAAGAGACAGCGCTATTCCTGCGTCGCCGCGCATCGCCCGCGTGAAGTCGGCAACATGACGCCGTTTCGGGGCAAGCATGGTTAAGGACTTTTAATGGCGGTTTAACTTACATTTCCGGCAGAAGGACCTTTAACACGCGCGCGGACTTGGGAGGGTCCGCCTTGGAGGCCGTTCTTTGGCGCTGTGTTTGGGCTGCCGAGGACGGCCTCCTTGCGCGGTTGCAGTAAAGCGACCCGTCGACCGATTTGACCGTGTCGAAAGAACTCCGCGCGCGAGGGGCTTACGGGAATTGTAGAGTCGAGGAAGGGCGCGGTGGCTTGAGGCTTGGCCAATCGCCCCGTTTCCCGTTCCCCGCTCATCAGTAGGGTCGGGGACTGGCGCGCCGGTTTAGGCCGAAGTTTGTGTTCCCTGTTGGCTCGCTCTTTCGTCTGCGAGCGTCACACCATCTCGGCCATGCCACGTTTCCAGCCCCCGCCTCGTCGAACGCAGCATGCGGATTTCCCGCACTGCGCTCTCCTGTTTGCTTCGCCTCAAGGTTTATGGGGCCTATCCTGCCGAAGCGGCTTTCGGCGCTGGTCGAACCACTCGGTAGCCGTTGAACAGCCCCAGAGTTTGGTACAGCCAGCCCCTACTCCACTGCGTCCAGCCGAAGCCCTTCCGGTTCCGGGCTCGCAGCATATGGCGCCGGATCTTCTTCTCCACCCAGTCTTTCACGAAGCCGAAGCACTCGCTGGCGTGTCCCACCGCAAAGTAGTTCACCCAACCGCGCAACACCGGGTTGATCAACTTGACGACCCGATCAACCGGTTGCGATTGGTGGCGGCGGAACACATCCTTGAGCTTGCGTAGCAGCGCCGTCCGCTTTTTGAGCTTGGGCGTGTAGTGGGCGCGCCATGCGCCCCGCAGACTACGTATTCGGCGGAAGTCGAACCCCAGAAAGCCGAAGCTCTCGCCTCGGCGGAGGTCTACGATTTCGACTCTTCTCTTCGTTGATTTCGACCTGCAGCTCGGCGAGCTCCTCGCGCAGCCGCTTCTCCACCGCCGCCATCAGCCAGTCATGTCGCGGGTGGGCGTCGATCAAGATCACCAGGTCGTCAGCGAACCTCGCATATTCGACATAGGTGTACTTGCCGTAGCGCGTGGCCTCCTTCGCCGGCGGCGGGGTTTTCGTTTCGTCAGGCAGATCGTGGCAAGGAATTGTCGCGCGGATGCGTTCGAGGGTCGGAAGCGGCTCGCGCGCCGGATCGAGCGCTTCGCCCGCCGAGCGCCGAAACGTCCATGGTCCGCGCGGCGTCTCGATCGCATGCGCCTCGTCGTCCTCGGCGACGGCCGGAAACGAGACCACCTCCCAGCCGCCCTGCCCGAGCACGTGGCCTGCGAGATCGTCCTCGTGCGGCCCCTTTGTGACGATCACGATCGCGCCCTTTTCCTTGTCGTTGAGCCGCGAATAGAGCGTCGAATCGAACCAGTCGTTGGCGGCGGCGCGGCGGCTCTGGGACATGGCGGGACCGGCGATGCGCTCGCGTTGACGCGCACCCCCGTGTCGCCTTCCGCCGTGACAAAAGCGTCGGCGTCCCGATTGATAATTTCGCGGCTCAATGGCTGGCCTATGCATTCCCCTGCCGACGCTTCGCCTTCGGCCTCGCGGCCGAAAACGCACGGCTCGGGGCCGGTGCGGATCGCTACTCCTTAACCGCAGTGCTCCTCGCCGGTCTCCCGGCGCACTGTCACCGTAATACCCATGATCTACAAGCGAGATCTCATCGATCTTCGCTCCCGTAAGCCGTCGCTGCTGGCCCGGGGTTTGAATACAGCCGGGCGCAACGCGAGCGTTACGAATGTAACCCGATACCTGGACTTATGGAATCAGGACGTAACCGGCCGCCCCCACCCTTCTCCATCTTCCTCGAGCCCTTCGGGCTCAAACTACCGGATTGGAGAGGCTATCATGCATGTATCGCTCTTTAGATCGATTGCCAGATCCTTGGCGACCGTCGCCCTCGGTCTTTCGGTCGCGACGACCCCAGCTGTGGCTCGCGGCGGAGGGGGAGGGAGTTTCCATGGCGGCGGTGGAGGCTTCCACGGCGGCTTCGGCGGCGGAGGCTTCCATGGCGGATTCGGCGACGGAGGGTTCCGTGGCCGCTTCGCCGACAGAGGATTCCGTCGCCACTTCGGCGACCGATTCTTCGATGACGGCTTCGGTGCCTATTACGCCGGTTCTGGCTATTGTGGCTACGGCTACGGCTACTACGGCTACCCCGGTTACTTCTACTGCATCACAACCCCGTTTTGCGGATTCGTCGAGTGTAAGGCTCTGATATTCTGCCGATTCGTTTTGTTGGCGGAGGCGGCGAAAGTGGACGGGGCGAGGCGGGAGAGCGAGGCGCGGTTTGCGGCTTACGTGGACAGTGTGGCGGGCGTGCTCGGGCACGCGGACCGAGCGGGCCCTTTGCTGGATTATTGCACCGGTTTGCTGATGCCCTGCGAGCGCAAGAGCGTCGAGCCGATCGCTTCGATGGTGTCTCCGGCGCGCGCCGCGGCGGCGCATCAGTCGCTGTTGCACTTTGTTGGGCAGTCGGCGTGGTCGGACGAGGCGATGCTGGCGAAGGTTCGCGAACTTGCAGCGCCGGCGTTTGCGGCGCAAGGAGGCGTCGAAGCCTGGATCGTCGACGACACGGGGTTTCAGAAGAAGGGTTCGCATTCGGTCGGCGTGGCGCGGCAATATTGCGGGCGGCTGGGCAAGACGGACAACTGCCAGATCGCAGTGACGCTATCGATCGCCAATCATCATGCGAGTTTGCCGATCGCCTATCGGCTCTATCTACCCGAAATCTGGGCGAACGACGCCGAGCGTCGAGAAAAGGCGCATGTTCCCGAGGACGTGGAGTTTAGGACCAAGCCGCAGATCGCGCTCGCCCAGATCGAGGCCGCCGTGAAGGACGGCGTGGCCAGGGGCGTCGTGCTGACCGACGCCGCCTACGGCTGCGACCGGGCCTTCCGCGCCGGCGTCACGGCGCTGGGGCTGACCTATGCGGTGGGCGTGCAATCGACGCTGCCGGTCTGGCCTCCCGGCGAAGAGCCATTGCCGCCCGAGCCCTGGAGCGGCCGGGGGCGCAAGCCTTCGCGCCTGCGACACGACGCCGATCATCGGCCGATTTCGGCCAAAGAGCTTGCGATGCGCCTGCCCGCCGAGGCCTGGAAAGACGTCGAGTGGCGCGAAGGCTCCAACCAGCCCTTGTCTTCGCGCTTCGCCGCCGCGCGGGTCAGGCCGGCGTCGCGCGACCACAAACTGGTCGCGCCGCATCCCGTCGAATGGCTCGTCGTCGAATGGCCAGAGGGCGAGGCGGAGCCGACCAAATACTGGCTCTCGACCTTGCCCGAGGACATGCCGCTCGCGGTTCTCGTCGACGTCATCAAGCTGCGATGGCGCATCGAACGCGACTACGAGGAATTGAAGAGCGAACTCGGCCTGGCTCACTTCGAGGGGCGAGGCTGGCGGGGATTCCATCATCACGCCAGCCTCTGCATCGCAGCCTACGGATTCCTGATCCTCGAGAGATCAGCTTTTCCCCCCTCAGCGCGCCGGCGCCGCGAAAAACCTGTCCTTTCCGGCCGTTCTCGATCCCTTCGCGCTCCCAATCCGTCCCGAACGCCACGTGGCCAACTCGATCGCCACAATGCGCAAGCTATTGACGATCGCCCTCAGCAAAATCCCTCTATCGATGCCCATGCTGTCAAACCGTCTCGACGCCGCGGAACTTCAGCCAACGCTTGTGACGCAGTAGAATTACCCCGGCTACGACAATTGCCTCGCCTATTAGCCGCAGCGCTAGCAGCCTGTCGGACTTAACCTTCGGACGATTGATTTCATTAGCGCTTTTCGAATTTGTGAGAAACGCAATACCAAATGATATCAACAGCTTACGCAGTACGAAAAGATCAAGTCCGACAAACTGCTAGCCTGATCGTAAGCTGCAGAGGGCACGCTGCAAGCACATTCAAATCCTTCGGCGCGCCGCCCCGATGACTCGGCGCGCCGAAGGTCAAGCGGAATTACGGTGACGCCTTGACAGTGCAGTGAATTGACTAAACTGTGTGCACCGCTCCCCCTTGCTGGCTCGTCTCGTCCGCGTCGTCGTTTCCGACTCCCCTACCAACTGACGGCGAAGCGTCGGGCACGAACCCGGCGGAAAAGTAAAACACACTGTCGCCGCAACACCGTGACCCTCGCTTCACAGCTACTATGGCGGGACCTGACCTCTCGTCCCGGTGCATCATCGGCTTCGGCTCGTCGCCTTCCGGATGCGGACCGCTCACATAACGCGCGGCCAAGGTCGAGGTCTCCCGGTTTCCGGTCGAGGAGCTTACGCACATGCCACGGTCTTCGACGACGCAGGACCGGGTATGCGCTCGCGTTGACGCGCACCCCCGTGTTGCCTTCCGCCGTGACAAAAGCGTCGGCGTCCCGATTGATAATTTCGCCGCTCAATGGCTGGCCTATGCATTCCCTGCCGACGCTTCGCCTTCGACCTCGCGGCCGAAAACGCACGGCTCGGGGCCGGTGCGGATCGCTACTCCTTCAGAGTTCTGACTTGGAAGTTCATGCGGGATTGCAGAGCCTTCGCAACATGAGGCGGATGGACGCGAAGCGGAGGAACATGAGGGCTGTGAGGTTGAGGTTCTCCCAGTCCTTGGCCAGTCTTCGGCAGCGGTTGAGCCAGGCGATCGTTCGCTCGACGATCCAGCGCTTGGGCAGCGTGACGAAGCCTTTCGCCTGATCGGATCGTTTGACGATCTCGATCTTGACCCGAGACAGCATTTTGGCGAGCGCATCGGCGAAGATCGGCCCTTGATAGGCGCTGTCGGCGAACAGTTTTTCGAGATAGGGGAACCGGCCAAACAGCGTCGCCAGCAGCAAAACGCCGCCGTCGCGGTCCTGGATGTCGGCGGAATGAACGATGGCCTGCATCAGCAGCCCTTGGGTGTCGACGAGAACATGACGCTTCTTGCCCTTGATCTTCTTTCCCGCATCGAACCCGTGCGGATCGATCGAGGCCCCCCCTTTTTCCGCGCTTCTCACGCTCTGGCTGTCGATGATGGCGGCGGTTGGGCTGGCCTCGCGTTCGGCCTGCTCACGACACTTTTCGTAGAGCATGTCATGGATGCGATCCAACACGCCATCAATGCCCCAATCGCAGAAGTATCGATAGACGGTGCTGCGCGGCGGCAAATCCTTGGGAAGGTAACGCCATTGGCATCCCGTGCTCAGCACGTACATGATGGCGTTGAGCGCCTCTCGCATGTCTGTTTCGCGCCTGCGGCCTCCCCGCCTCGCCGGAGGAATGAGCGGTTCGACATGCGCCCACTCCTCATCCGTCAGGTCGCTCGGGTATCGCAAATGATCCCGCTTGTATTTCGCTCGGTTCTCGTTCGTCCACATGGCGGCCCCGAATCAGTCCGCCTTCTATGGAATCACAACCGATTCATGGGACTCAACAACTTTCGGGCCAGACACTTAGCGTCCAGTAGACTTGCGCCACTGCAAAGCGGGTCACCTTCCCAAGACAGCCTGTTTAATGCGCGATCCAGACGCACAAAGATCATGCATTACAGTGTCGTAACTCGATATTTGCCGAGTTTGCGCTGTATTAACGTCAAATATGCGCCCGCGTAACCCGAGATGGGTTATAGCCTGCTCAGGCGTCACGGTTGTACCACCATCGAACTCGTTGATTATAGAGGCAGTTGCAAAATTATTCGGACATCCTAACGTAGAGAGGCAATATATTTAGATCAAGTCCGGCGCGTTTCAAGTGATATGCTATAAAATATTACGCCTTGTCTTTAGCGGATGTTGAAATATTGTTTTGGTTCCATCGCCCTGATTCGCGATAACCTCAGCCATCCCCTCATTTTTTCGAGGGCCAAAATGCAACTGGAGGTTGGCATTTTGATGCGGCGAATTTCGTATGACAAGTCCTGAAGTGCGAGTTCGGGTCTCGCAATCGTCGAGAGAGAGGTCGCGCCACGACAAATGCGGGGCCTTAGGGCTTCCCATTCGCTCTACGTGAGGGCCGAAAAGCGCCGAAATCAGGCCGTTCTCGAAATGAGGGGATTTTCCTGAGCGCGATAACAGGCATGACCAACGATCCTCTCGACGCCATGAAAGCCCGCTGGAACCATATCCAGGGCACTCTGTTTCCTTGGCTTCGTGAGGAAATCGACCCGATGACCGAAGCGCTCGGGCGGCTCGTCACGACCCTCGACGTGATCGGCCTCGAGGCCTTCGTTCCCGAACCGCCCCGAGGCCCCGGCCGGCCGCAAGGCGATCGCCGCGCCCTCGCCAGGGCCTTCGTCGCCAAGGCGGTGCTGGGCGTTCCTACCACCACCGCGCTGATCGAGCGCCTCGATGTCGACAAGTCGCTGCGACGCATTCTCGGTTGGGAACGACGCTCGCAAGTGCCGTCGGAAGCGACGTTTTCCCGCGCCTTCGCGGAGTTTGCGCAGTCCGATCTGCCCGCCAAGATGCACGCGGCGCTGATCGAGCGCTCGCTCGGCGGGCGCATCGTCGGCGTGATCGCGCGCGACGCCACCGAGATCGAGGCGCGCGAGAAGCCGGTCAAGACGGAGCCGAACGACAAAAGTGAGGATCCGCCGCCGCCCGATGGCGCTCAGCCGACGCGCAAGCGCGGACGCCCGCGCAAGGACGAGCAACGGCCAAAACCCGAGCCGACCCGGCTCGAACGGCAGACCACGCAGAACCTCGATCAGATGCTCGCCGATCTGCCCTCCGCGTGCGATGTCGGCTCCAAGAAGAACAGCAAGGGCTACAAGGAAACCTGGATCGGCTACAAACTGCATCTGGATGTCGCCTGCGGCCAAATCCCGGTCTCCTGCGTACTGACTTCGGCTTCCGTCCACGACAGTCAGGTCGCCATTCCCTTGATGACCATGACCGGCGCCCGCGTCTCCTATCTCTACGATCTAATGGATGCGGCCTACGACGCCGCCGCCATCCATGACCACAGCAAGGCGCTCGGCCATGCGCCGATCATCGATCGCAACTTTCGCGCCCAGCACGAAGCCAAGGCCGAATGGGCCAAAGAAGTCGAGCGCATGAAACTCATCCACATACCCGACCCCGACGACCGGCTCTTTGATTTTCGAACCATGGCCGAACGCGTGAACGCCCGACTGAAGGACGAATTCGGCGCGCGGGCCGTCCGCGTGCGCGGCGCGATCAAGGTCAAATGCCACCTCATGTTCGGCGTCGTCGCGCTCGCCGTCGATCAAATACTCCGCGTCACGCAGTTTCGGCCCGCGCCGGCCTGAGCCTCGGCCGCTCACAACGCCTAATGAAGGCGAATTGCGTCGCGCTCATTGAATTTTGCAAGAGGCTCGGAATTAAGAAATTATCTTCTACTAGGGAGAGCTCGATGAAAATCTTTACAATCTCTACGCTGATCTTTGGCGTTACTTTGTGCGTTCCGGTTGCGTACAACGGGCCTGCGCCGATCCATAAGCATCACGCCCATCATCAGGTCGCCTATCTTTCGATGACGCCAAATGCGACCGCGCTCGCTCCGGGGCTGAAGCCGGTCGACGACGACTCGGACGGGCTGACCCGCAACATCGACGAATGCAACCGGGGCTGCATTGGCAGCAATTGAACCGACCTGGGGCCGAATGGAGACGGAGGCGAAGAGGTGAAGCGGCGCGTCCGAGCGGGCGCGCCGCTTCGCTGCGCAGGGCAAGCGCATCCGCTCGGTCAGCGGGGCTCAGGCCCGCGACGCCAAGGTCGAAGTAGACCATCCCGACATGCCAACTGGCACCGTAGCCCTGATGCGGAATTACCGGTGATACTTGCTTGCTGACGGTTGCGGCGATGCTTTTTGCCGCGGCGCGCCTCATGGCCGGCTCAGCATTGGGCCCAGGGTGATTAGCGCGACGGAGATGATCGCCAGCACGACGCCGACTCCCTCAATCCGCCCGAGCCGCTCGCCGAAAACGAGGATCGCGATGATGTTGACCGCCAGAAGCTGGATCACCGAAGAGATGCTGAACGCGGTCGACATGCCGAGGACGCGGATGAGCCGCAACATGATTAGATTGCCGAACGTATATAGCCCGAGCGTCAACGCGATCCTGTCGAGGCTCGGCGTAGCTGCCCAGGATTTGGCGGCGCTTGCGGCAAGCAGAAAAACCAGGGTCGAGGCGGCGAGCTGTGCGATGGCCCAAGGACTCATGCACTGTATCTCCTTGACCGAATTCCCTAGGTCCCCCCCTAATTTAGGACGTCACGTCAAAAATCGTCGATCATGAAGTAAGGGTTCGCGATTTGCCGGCCCTGCTTCGCTTGCTAGTCGAGGGGCTGCGGAGCAAGCTCAACGCCCATCAACCGGAGCTCTCGGACGACCGAACATCACAGAGCCGCGATCATCGACAAAATGCAAGCGAGCGCCATTTCTCATATGGTGCGGATGGCGCTCAGGCTCGAAATCAGCGACGCGGCTCGGCGCGGCAAATAGGTAGTTTCCACAATTTACGATGGCGTTTCCAAAGCGCTTTATTTGTTGACTTGGCGCTCCGAGTTTTGTTGGCGCCGGTTTCGACCGGGGTACTGATCGCCTGCCGTCCCAACCCCTCATCCCAATGCGGACACGCTTTCTGGTGGAACTGCCGATCAACGGACCGAATGGCGATGTCGGGTAGGCGGCGGGTCCATATCGTCGACGACGAAGCGAGGGTTCGCGATGCGCTTGCCTTGCTTCTGTCGACCGCTCAGATCGAGTCGCGTACTTATGCATCCGCCGAAGAATATCTCGCGTCAGTTCGATGGGACGAGCCGGCTTGCGTCGTTCTCGACAACCAGTTGCCTGGCCTGAGCGGCATTGACCTGCTCAAGCGCATCGCCGAGGCCGCCAGCGACACGGCGGTCATCATGATAACCGGATACGGCGACGTGCCAACGGCGGTCGCCGCGATGAGAGCTGGCGCATACCATTTTGTGCAGAAGCCTATTGACGCCGAGGCCTTGCTCATCATCGTCGAAGAGGCCCTTGCGCGGAGTGATAAGATTCTGGACCACCGAGCGGAAACCCAGGAAATCAGGAGGCGGCGCGCATTGCTCACCCCACGCGAGCGCGAAGTGTTCGCTTTGCTGGTCGAAGGCCTGCCGACGAAGCTCGTTGCCCACCGGTTGGGAATCACCTCCCGAACGGCGGAGCACCATAGGGCGGCCATCATGCATAAAATGCAGGCCAGCACCATTTCTCATCTCGTGCGGATGGCGCTCAGCTTTGATCCCGCCGTCAGCGGCCGCGGCAGCGAGAAGTAGGTACTTTTCACGATTTTCGCGACCGCTGCGAATCGATACATGCTGAGGTGTTTGTCAACTGATTGCTCGGCCAGGGGTGCGATTCAAAGTGATGCGGAGTAAGGTTCGGATTTGGAAACGGATGGGAATTTAACAGATGACGGCCGCTACACTCAGCGACGAGGCGATTTTGGCCAGTCTCAAGGCGCACCCTGGTCTTCGCGATCGATTCGCGTCGATAATTGGGGCGATAGAGAACAGCGAGGGAAACTTCAAGGAGGCCGATGCGGTCGAGGAGCGGATCGTGGAGGAGATGCGGCTGTTGGGGCGGGAGGCGATGCAGGGATGGGCCGAGAACCAGGTCGAAGCGACGGAACGAGAAATTCGTCGACAAGCTCAGATGCATCGCCAAGGTAAAAAAAACTCCGCTGGCATACGAAATTCGGCGAGGTCGCGGTCTTAGAGCCGCAATACCGGTTCGAGAAGAAGCGCGTTCGCCCGTTCATGCGCAGCGCGAAAGTCGTTTCTCGGGGTTGTTCAGGCCCACTACAGCGCGCGATCGTCGACTTCGCCGCGGATCAGTCTTTCGCTCTGGCGCGCGCCAAGTTGCGCGAGCACTACGGCTTCGAGATCGGAGAGAGCACGATCCAGAGGGTTACACTCGGCCATGCCGGAAACATGTTCGAAGCCGGCAAGATCTCGCTAGATTTTCCCGAAGCGCCAGGGCGTCACAAGGACATTGTTGCTGAAACCGATGGCGGCATGATCCCCATCGTGGAGCCGGACGCCCGCCAGAAGGACAAGCGCAAAGGCAAGACGCTGTCGTGGAGAGAAGCCAAGATTTCTCTCGCGCACGCCAAGGGGAGCCGGACGCCAATCTATGCCGGCGCGATCGAGGGCGGTGTCGAAACCGCCGGACGGCAACTTCTCGGATGCGCGGTTCGAGCCGGCTTCGGCGCCGATTCCCGCGTTCACGCGGTCGGGGACGGAGCGGCCTGGATCGTGGGTCAGGTGGAAGCGCAATTCGGCCCACAAGGCGGCTATTTGATTGATTTTTATCATGTTTGCGAATATTTGAGCGCCGCCGTCAAGGCGATTGCGCCAGACGCCGCCGCGAAAGAGGCCTGGATGGAGGCGCAAAAGGAGGCTCTCAAGACAGGGCATTTGGAGAAGACGCTGCAGGCGCTCGCTCGTCACTTGGAGCCCCCGCAGTTGGCCGACGATCAAGCTCCCGTCCGAACTTGCCATCGCTATTTGAGCGGTCGGAAAAACCAACTCGACTATCGTGACGCCTTGGCCAGGGATCTGCCGATCGGCTCCGGAGAGATCGAAAGCGCGCATCGCTATATCGCACAGAAGCGCCTGAAGCTGCCAGGAGCTTGGTGGCGCGTCGAGCGCGCCGACGCCATGCTCGCCCTGCGCGTCACCCGTATCAACGGCGACTGGGACGCCTATTGGAGCAAGCGCGGCCAAAACAGCTCGCCCGCAAATCAAAACCGCCCCTCCCTATCACAAAAATCCGCAGCATGATTGCATCACTTTGGATCGCACCCCTCGGCCAGGGGCAGGGCAATCGACTGAAATTTCGCGTGACAAGGGCCCGAAAGTCTGAATCTGTCGCAGTCCTCTGATTCGTTTGGAGGATGGGTCGATGACGGAAGGGGACGCGACGGCCGGGGCTTTGAAGGAGACGACGGTTTTCCTGTCGCATTTTAAGGACTTGCCGGACTATCGACAGAAAGGAAAGGTCGCTCGAGGAGGTGCTGCTTTTGCTGTTGGCTGCGGCGCTGGCGGGAGCGGAGACGGTGGCCGACATTGCGCGCTTCGGCCGGGCCAAGCTGGCGTTCCTTCAACGTTTTCGACGCTTCGACAACGGCACGCCCTCGCACGACCAGTTGGGCAACATCCTGGCCAAGCTCGACCCGGTGGCGTTCCAGCGCTGTTTTGTGGCGTGGACGGCGGCGCTCACGAAGACGTCGGCCGAAGTGATCGCCATCGACGGCAAGACTGTGCGGCGCTCCTACCAGAATGTAGTGCGGCGAAAGGCCGTCGCCGATCAGGTCCTGGATGAGCTGCGTCCCCGAGGCGCCCCGTGGTGTGCTATCTTCGGCGGTCCAACAGAAACGACGGATTCCATGACACAGACGCTCGATGCCCAATTGGCCGACTTAAAGCTGCAAATGGACGGCCTTGTGCCGCCGGACAAACTGTTCCACCGCCGAGTGCTGTTCGATGGGCTCTACGCATCGTTTCCCAAAGACCCCGAAGCAAAGGTGCAGATCTACACCGCAGAGATCGTGCCCAAGGGCTGGACCAACTTCCATTGTCACAACGGTGCGACGTTCTTCATCGCGCTGCAGGGCATCTTCGAAGCCCATTTCGAGGACGGCATCCTTATTCGCGCCAAAGCCGGCGACGTCTATTCAGAGCCGATCGGCAAGATGCATCGCGGCTACAACCCACACGACACAATTCCTTATCTGTGCGTGGCGTTTTGCGTCACCGCGCCGGACCGCGACCATGTGACCAACGCTTCAGCCAGCCTGCGCCCCTCCTTCCTCAAGGACCGCCGCGGCGGCGCGGCTCTTGCGCCCGCGCTTGCCCGGCCGCGGGTCGCGCCCGGTCAGCGCCGCGAGGCGGTCTAGGAAAGCCGCCCCACCGAGCGGACGGCCGATCGTCTCGGCGGCGCGCAAAGCAACGACCCGGGCGGGTTCGGGCTCCTCGGCGATCAGATCGGCGAAACGCCCGCCGCAGCGCTCGATGAGCGGCGCGACCTCGACCAGCCCGTCGTCGCGGCCAGCGAGATGGGCACCGACGCTCGACCAGCGCCAGTCCGCGGGCTTCGCGACGAGCTTTGCCCGCACCGGGTTCAGCGCGACATAGCGCGCCGCCGCCATCAGATGGTCCTCGTCCATGACGACCGAGGAGACCCACGGGGATCGGCTGGTTGGTCACATCGCGCGCGATTCGACGGCGATCGAAGGCCATGAAAAGCCGCAACGCGCAGAGAAGCCCGAGCCGTCTGCGCTCGAGCAGAAGCCCCGCAAGCGCGGGCGTCCGCGCAAGGGCGAGCGGCCCGCGCCCAAGCCGCCCAGCCGGCTGGAACGCCAGGCCGGCATGACGCTGAGCCAGATGCTCGCCGATCTGCCCCAGCACTGTGACGTCGGCGTCAAACGCAACGCCAAGGGACATCAGGAGACATGGATCGGCTATAAGCTGCATATCGACACCGCGGACGGCGACATTCCCGTCAGTTGCGTTCTCACCTCGGCTTCCGTCCACGACAGTCAGGTCGCCATCCCCTGGCGACGATGACGGCGGGGCGTCTGGTCAATCTCTACGATCTCATGGACAGCGCCTACGATGCGGCCGAGATCAGGGCGCATAGCCGCGCGCTCGGCCACGTGCCGATCATCGATGTCAACCCGCGCCGCGACGCCTGCCTCAAGAAGGAATTGGCCGAGGAAGACAAGCGTCGAGCGCTCGTCGGCCATCGCGCCGCCGAGGATATCCGCTACAACGAGCGCAGCGGCGCCGAACGGGTCAACGCCAACCTCAAAGACAACCACGGCGGCAGAACCGTCCAGGTGCGTGGCCCCGCGAAGGTGATGTGCCATCTGATGTTCGGCATTCTGGTCATCACCGTTTCTCAGATCATCCGTCTCATCGCATAGCGAGCCGCATCGCGGCGCGAAAACGGGTCCGGAGCCTCCCAAAAAATCGGGAGGTCGACGAAACATGGTCAAAATCCACGCCAAAATGTCCGCGAAGGCAAAAAAACGGCGGAAGCGGCGTTGCAACCGTCAAAAACAACTCAAGCCAACACGTCTCAGCTATGTTCATTCGTGCGCGAGCCGACGCGCTCAGACGTTCTGCAAGTGGCTCTTAGAAGACTTTTATCGCGCATTACGTCAGGAGATTGAACCTTCATTTTCTGTGGAACGCTTTCGGCCAGATCTTGAGGCTTTTCGGCAGCTCGCCGTGAACGAGCAAGTCCAAGAGATTTACCAAAATCTAAAGCATTTCTTTTTGCTTGGGCAAACAGTATTCGCAGTTACGAGAAATGGAATTCTTCAAGACCGCGGTCTTCTCAAACCTTGGGTGCCTGTTCTCTTCGATCTCTTGTCGAAAGCGTGCCTATCCGGTTAACGCCCACACCTACTATATCTTGAGTCGGCCGACGCGCGGCGCTATCCGGTTGACACCCACAGATAGGCGAGTTAGATCGTGGGCGTAAAGCGGATACAGGTCGCTGACCATGGACGTTCTCGCCCGCGCCAATCTGCCATTCCCGGAATCGCTCCCCGAGTTCCAGGGGCTTTTTCCTGATGATGCGGCCTGTGCCTCCTACCTGGAAAAGTCCCGTTGGAGCGAGGGGTTCGTCTGCCCTCACTGCGGGTCTGTTGGGGAACCGTTCCGCTTTGAAAATCGTCCCGGCGTTTTGCGATGCCGCCATTGCCGTCGCAACACGGGATTGACCGTGGGAACCGTGATGGAGCGCAGCCATACGCCGCTGAGCGTTTGGTTCTGGGCGGCTTATCTGGTTGCCAGCCAGACGCAGGGCATGTCGGCGGTGCAGTTTCAGCGGCAGCTTGGGCTGACGCGATATGAGACCGCCTTCGGCATTCTGCACAAGCTCCGCGCGGGCATGGTGCGACCCGATCAGGACCGGATTGGCGGCAGGGCCGGAGAGCATGTTGAGGTGGACGAAGCCTATGTTGGAGGCCGGACTTGTGGCGAAGGCCGTGGCGTCCACCACAAGACGCTGGTGACGGCTGCCGTCGAGGTCCGCCACCGGGAGCCGGGCACTGCGCAGGACAAGCGGAAGGATGGTCGCTATGCCGGTCGCGTCCGGCTGTCCATCGCTGACGACCGCAGCGCCGAATCGCTGGCCAGATTTGTCGAGAGTGCCGTCATGCCGGGGACGCTGGTCATCACCGACGACTGGAGCGGCTATGCCAGCCTGCGCAAGCGGGGCTACGACCACCACGCGATTGCCGAATGCGGCGACCCGGAGGTGGCCGAGGAGTTCCTGCCGATCTGCCATCTCGTCTTCTCGAATTTGAAGACGTGGCTGAACGGCATCCACCACGGCGTCAGCGCCAAGCATCTGCAAGCCTACCTCAACGAGTTCACTTTCCGGTTCAACCGCCGCTTCTACCCGTTCAACGCCTTCCGCTCTCTGCTCGGTGTCGCGGGTGGCGTCGAGTTACCAACCTTTGCAGAACTCTATTCGGGCGATTGGATGCATCCTACATGTAGTGGGTATGGGCGTTAACCGGATAGGCACGGTCGAATAGGTCGAAAGATCCCGTCTAGCAAACTGCGCGTTATTTCTAGGACCGACCTGCACATGAAAACGAACTTCGGCGACATTCAGGAACGTACTTACAAGTAGTTTTGTTCCGCAGCTCGCGGACGGAGACATAAAGTCTATCATCGTAGCTATGTTACGCAATTTTCGGCCGGCAACTCGCTGCTCTCCCAAGCGATTGAAACAATCTCGTGCCATCTGGAGGTCACCCGGCAATAGCTAAGATTGCCATGCAGAGTGATTGCCGCGGCAGGGGCCCTCTGTCTCCGAAGCCGACCCGCCGGGATTGCAGTCTAATTCAAGGAAGATCGGAATGATCTGCGTGAGAGCCTTGACGTGAACGCGCTCTCGCCTAACCTACGGAGCGCATCGCGAAATTGTCTTGATCGTTGAGTCTGGCTCACCGCAATTCTGCCTGCATGAGCGATGCTTTCAGAATTGTTTGTAATTAGAGACATGGTCTGAGCAACACCGACACGCCAGTATCAAGATGCCTAAACGGACTGATATTGTCTTGCCTTGCTGTTTCTTAGGGGACAATCTATTCGATCAGTGCGCCGATACGCGCTTATTTTCGTCGTAATTACGCCGTCTATGGAAAGTCACGAACTACGATTAGTACTTTCTCGAATACCTAAAGTCCAAGATGGGAAGCTTTGCATCTGCGTGAGTGAGACTCGAGCGCGGAATCTTTTCGACGCGTCGTTTCTATGAGTGCTTTGCGTGCCTATCCGGTTAACGCCCATACCCACTACATGTAGGATGCATCCAATCGCCCGAATAGAGTTCTGCAAAGGTTGGTGACTCGACGCCACCCGCGACACCGAGCAGAGAGCGGAAGGCGTTGAACGGGTAGAAGCGGCGGTTGAACCGGAAAGTGAACTCGTTGAGGTAGGCTTGCAGATGCTTGGCGCTGACGCCGTGGTGGATGCCGTTCAGCCACGTCTTCAGATTCGAGAAGACGAGATGGCAGATCGGCAGGAACTCCTCGGCCACCTCCGGGTCGCCGCATTCGGCAATCGCGTGGTGGTCGTAGCCCCGCTTGCGCAGGCTGGCATAGCCGCTCCAGTCGTCGGTGATGACCAGCGTCCCCGGCATGACGGCACTCTCGACAAATCTGGCCAGCGATTCGGCGCTGCGGTCGTCAGCGATGGACAGCCGGACGCGACCGGCATAGCGACCATCCTTCCGCTTGTCCTGCGCAGTGCCCGGCTCCCGGTGGCGGACCTCGACGGCAGCCGTCACCAGCGTCTTGTGGTGGACGCCACGGCCTTCGCCACGAGTCCGGCCTCCAACATAGGCTTCGTCCACCTCAACATGCTCTCCGGCCCTGCCGCCAATCCGGTCCTGATCGGGTCGCACCATGCCCGCGCGGAGCTTGTGCAGAATGCCGAAGGCGGTCTCATATCGCGTCAGCCCAAGCTGCCGCTGAAACTGCACCGCCGACATGCCCTGCGTCTGGCTGGCAACCAGATAAGCCGCCCAGAACCAAACGCTCAGCGGCGTATGGCTGCGCTCCATCACGGTTCCCACGGTCAATCCCGTGTTGCGACGGCAATGGCGGCATCGCAAAACGCCGGGACGATTTTCAAAGCGGAACGGTTCCCCAACAGACCCGCAGTGAGGGCAGACGAACCCCTCGCTCCAACGGGACTTTTCCAGGTAGGAGGCACAGGCCGCATCATCAGGAAAAAGCCCCTGGAACTCGGGGAGCGATTCCGGGAATGGCAGATTGGCGCGGGCGAGAACGTCCATGGTCAGCGACCTGTATCCGCTTTACGCCCACGATCTAACTCGCCTATCTGTGGGTGTCAACCGGATAGCGCCGCGCGTCGGCCGACTCAAGATATGGTAGGTGTGGGCGTTAACCGGATAGGCACGGTTCAGACCACTTGATCCGATAACGTCTCCTTCTGATACCCCTGTAATCCGAGTCGATGGTGGCGGCGGAATTTAATGCCGCCAGTATAAACTCGGCGTTATCGCAAAGGCACGGCCAGTTTTTCATTCGCGCTATTAAATCCGTGGTCGTTTGCGTGGCTCAATCGCTACACAGTCTCGATCCTTTCCGGTAAATGGCACGCCACGAAGAGATTTCGAACTCCTGACCCCCAGATTTATCGTCAGGGGCCTTTTGTCCAAATTGCTAAGCTGAATTAAGACCCCGTGCAGAGGAGCCGTCGCC
>CAVYIZ010000038.1:0-16808 GCA_963768555.1 uncultured Alphaproteobacteria bacterium | reverse complement strand
CGATCGGCACGGTTCGCAGATTGATTGACGAAGTGACGCCTTTGCGGGTGGAGAATGAGAAGCTCAGCCCGGCCATGGCGGGGCAGCGGGTCGAGAGCCAGGCGCTGAAGGACGAGACTTGCGCGGCTGAAGCATTTGCCGCCTCGTCCGCCGCAAAAGCCTTCCGGCATGGAGAAGGCGACGGATCGGCCGGAGGGCGGGGCGAAGGGCAGCGAGGATGAGGCGTCGCGGCCCCGGTGTCTCCAAGCTGAAGATCGACCGGACGGTCATGCTGACGATCGAGGCTCCGGCGGGCTCGCGCCACAAGAGCTACGACTTCAAGATCTGATCTGAAGGCCGAGACGAGGCTTTATCGGCGCGGGCGCTGGGAGACGCCGGACGGCAAGCGGCTGACCGCGCCGCTCGATCGGGAAATTGTCGGCGGCTGCGGCCCGCATCTGCATCCCCTCGTGCCGACGCTCCATTTTCAGGGCCAGATGGCCTCCGAATGGATCATGGCGCTTCTGAACGGCATGGGGCAGGTGGTGCGGCTCTTGGGCGCCAAGCTTGAGAGCTTCCGCGCAGAGGACGATGCGGTGCTGCGGGCGGGGATCGAGATCCTCTTCGGTTGAGATAATTCTGCACGACAGAAATCAATCGACGCAGCTTTCGCTTCCTCTCGCGTGGCCGGCGCGCCTCGCGGGCGGGCGAAAGCGCTTCCGCCGCCGTCCGAGGTCCAGATGGCGAGGCGACGCTAAACGGGGTCGCAACCCTTTGAGAAGCGTGGAGTTCGACGCTAAACCGGCGCTAAACCGCTCAAGAGGGCTCAGGCCCCTCCGCGTGCGGCGAACACGAGCAGGATGCCGAAGGCGAGCACCGCGAGCGCTGCGGCCAATTCGAGGCTCCGCGCGATGAGCGCGACGCGCGAATCTTCGCCTGCGGCGAAGCGCATCGCCGCCGATTTGGCGAACACCGCCATCCAGGCGAGCGCGCCGGTCGTGACCGCCGTGCCGAGCGCCATCGCGAAGACGGCGGCGACCCCGGCTGCGAACAGCCCCTGGGCCAGCGCAAACACCAGCACCAGGATCGCCCCGGAACAAGGCCGCGCGCCGGCCGCGATCACCGTTCCGGCGGCGCTGCGCCATGAGAAGGGTCCCTTGAGCGTCGAGGCGTCGGGCACAACGCAGCAATCGTCTGCAAGGGCGATCGCTGGCGGCGCAGCGCGGAACGCCGCCGCCGACAGGCTCCTCGCCGGCGCGCGCCAGGCGACGCCAGCGTAAGCGGGAGCCGAGGCGAGCGCCCGGGCGCGGGCGAAACGCCGTCTGAGCGCCAGGATCAGCACGCCGCCCTTGCGCCAGGAAAGCCAGAGGCCGATGGCGGCGACGCCCGCCGCGCTCGCGAGCTGCAGCCAATCCGCGGCCCGGTTCATCTCGGACGCGGTGGCGTTGAGGATGAGCCCGGCCGCGCCGACGAGCGCGACGGCGACCAGCGCCTGCAGGAGCGCCGCCATGAGCGCCATGACCGCGCCGCGCCGGAGCGAACTTTCGTTGGCGAGCATGTAGGAAGCGATCAGCGCCTTGCCGTGGCCCGGACCCGCGGCGTGGAAGACGCCGTAGGCGAAGCCAAGGGCGATCAGCCCCCAGGCGGCGCTCGGGTCGCCATGCAGCGCATGGACCTTCGCCGCTATGAGATGGGTGAGTTGCGACTGTTCGGCCAGGAGCCAGCCGGTGATTCCGCCCTCGGCGCCGCCGCCCTCGTCGCCGCCGACCGCGAACGGGCGAGGCCCCTGCGCCAGCGCCGTCGCCACGCCGGCGAGCAGCACGGCGGAAGCCCAACACAATGATTTTGCAAACGCCTTCGTCATGGGCACGCGACGATGGCGCTGCCCGCCATTTTGAAACCGAAATTGGTCCCGGGCGAGAGATTGGTGAAGAACGATTTGGTGATTTTCGACTTGTCAGCCGGGTCGAGAGCCTTTGCTTTGGTGATGGAGACCGAGCAACCGGAAGGCGGCGAAATGAGACTGACCGGATTCTTGTCGTCGAACTCGAAATCGATGAAATATTCGGGGTCGGCGACGCGCAACGTCATGAACTTGACGACGGAGGCCGGGGTCTTGAGCGGCAGGGTGACGTGAAACTCGACCAGATGGTCGGGCCGCTCCTGCATCCAGTAATCGGTGACCGAGCCGAAATCCACCGTCTTGCCCGCGATCTTCAGCGTCGTGAAATAACCGATCTCGGCGAGACTGCCAGCGTTTTCGTGAGCGAGCGGCGCAAATTCGGCGCGCGTGACGAGTTCGCCGGGCTTTGCGAGCCCCTGCGTCGCGAAGGACGAATACATCTCGTCGAACACCCAGTCGTGAACGACCGCCGAGACCTTGCCGTCGGGGTTGAACGCGATCTGGCTCTTCACCGTCACCCAGACGTGTGGATGAGCGCTCGCAGGGACCGCCCCCGCGAGGCCGAGCGCAAGCCCGGCCGCCTTCGCCCGCCAATTGCCCGCCCCATAACCCAACGAACCGATTCTCCCGCTAGCGACCCCGCCGCGCCTCTTGAGAGCAAAGTGCGGCGGCTCGATGGCGGCGCGACGCGGCCTTTCGCCGCCCATGGTTCAGGGATTCTTAAAACAATCGTCGCAGGTTGGCGCGATGGCGCGTCGCGTTCGGCCATTCATCCTGGCGTTGGTCGCCGCTTTGTCCCTGGCGGGCTGCGGCTTTTTCGGCCGTCCGGAGCGGCCGGTCTGGCGGACCCAGGCGGAGAACGCCTGCTTCGCCCGCAAGCTCGTCGCCCTGTCCAACTATATCGTGTCCGCCGCCGAGATCGACGGCCCCGGCATCTGCGGCATGACGCGTCCGCTGAAGGTCTCGGCCCTCGGCGACGGCGCGGTCGGGGTCGACAAGGTGCTGACCATCGATTGTCCGATGATCCCCGCGCTCGAGGCCTGGCTCAAAGACATCGTCCAGCCGGACGCAGAGGCCCGGTTCGGCCAGAAAGTCGTGACGCTCAGGGTGTTCGGCGCCTACAGCTGCCGCTCGATCGACAACATGGCCGGCGAGCGCCTCTCCGAGCACGCCTTCGGCAACGCCGTCGACGTCGCAGGATTCACGCTGGCCGACGGGCGCGCGGTCGAATTCGTGCGCGACTGGAGAAAGGCCGGCACGCAGGAGGCGGCGTTCCTGCATGAGGCCCACGCGGGGGCCTGCCAATATTTCACCACCGTGCTCGGACCGGGCGCGGACGTCTTCCACTACAATCATATCCACCTCGATCTCGCCGACCACGGGGCGACCGACACCGGCCCGCGCCGCATCTGCAAACCGACGCCCGAACCGATCCTTCGGCCGCCGCCGGCCGCGCCTGACGGCCTGCCCCCGGCCCCGCAGATCGAGGAGCCGCTCGACGTCGCCCATGCCGGCGGTGCCCAGGCGAGCCGCGCGGTCGCCCTCGCGCCGATGTCGTTAACCGGACCGAGAGAAGGCCCGAACGGCGCGCTGCCGCCGCCCCTCGCCGATAACGACCCGGCTCCTCCGATTCTCCCGCCGGGCGCAGGGCCGAGCGTCGATTTGCAGCCGACGTCCTCGATCGGCGATCACGACGATTGAGGCCTCACCCGGCGTCATTCGCCCCGCTCGCCGCGTTCGGCGGCCTGTCGACCTCGCGCCGCAAATCGCTTGCGCCGAGCATCCGCCTGATCGCTTCGACGTTGGCGCGCGCGGCCTCGGACTGGAGGTCCGTCAGGCTCACCCGTTCAGCCTCGGCGAACTTTCCTTCGAGCGCGAGCACGAGCGCGAGGTCGCCCCGCATCCGGGCGTCGGCCTTCGGGCTCGCAACGGCTTGGCGCAACGTGCGCTCGGCTTCGGGCAATTGCCCGGAGAGGGCGAGGGAAAGGCCCATGTTGGTCAGAACGCCCGGCTCGCCCGGCGCGATCTTCAGCGCGTCGCGATAGAACTGCATCGCGCTGGCGTGATCTTCCAACTGGTCGGCGACCGCGCCCTGGACCGACATGACGTCCCATTTCGGGTTGTCGGGCGTATAGGCGCGAGTCAGCACGTCCTTGGCTTGCGAGAGTTCGCCGGCGTCGGCGAGGGCCTTGCCGTATTCTCCGAGGATCGCTTCGTCCTTCGGCGATTTGACTGCCGCGGTTTGCATGACGGCCACCGCTTCGCGGTAACGTGTCAGCGCCCGCAACGCTCGGGCATAGTCGATCGAGGCCGATTTCTCGCCGGGATTGCGCTCGTATCGTTGCCGGCAATTCCCGGCGTAAGAGCGCAATTCAGCCTCGTCGGCAGGCGTGCCCGCCGAAGCCGGGATCGAGGCGGTGACGTCGCCGAAGTCGCGGCAGCCGCACATCGCCGCCGCCGCAATCGCCAAAGCCGCGCCCGCGACGGCTCGGCGGGTCAAATCTCGGAAGGCGCGCGATTGCGTCATTCGGAAAGGCTCGCGTAACCCGGCAACGCCGGACGAGCGGGCTTAGCCCGGCGAGCTTGCCTCAAGCTGCCGGCTGCGTCGCAGCACGGTCGAAGAGAGCTCCGAGCGCGGCCCATGCAGAAAGAGGAAGGCCGGCGGACGGCGCTCGGCGAAGCGTGACGCCTCGGTCTCCGGGACGCGCCAGGCCCCGAGCGCGACGGCCACGCGACTCGACATCGCCCGCAACGTGGAGCCCGGCCGGTCGATGACGACGATCGGCACAAGGTCCGCGATCGCTCGCCAGTGGCGCCAGAGATGGAACTGGCTGAGATTATCCGCCCCCATGATCCAGACGAACCGGACTCCCTTGGCGCGTCGCGTGATCCAGGCCAGCGTGTCGTGGGTGTAGCGGGCGCCGATACGGGCCTCGATGTCCGTCATGGCGACGCGTGGGCCGGCGACGAGCCGTCGGGCGGCCTCGACGCGCGCCTGCAAGGCGGCGAGGTCCGCTTGCGATTTGAGGGGGTTTCCCGGCGTCACCAGCCACCAGACGCGATCAAGGCCGAGCCGCACGAGCGCAATGTGGGTAACGAGCGCGTGACCGTGATGCGGCGGATTGAACGAACCGCCGAGCAGGCCGATGCGCATCCCCGGCTGGAAGGGAGGCAGGCGCGGGATTCCAGTCACGAAGCCGACTGCTGGGCCAGCAGCTCCGCCTGACGCTCGGCGGTGAGCGCGTCGATGATCTCGTCGAGCCCATCGCCCTCCATGATCCGGACGAGCGAATAGAGGGTCAGATTGATGCGATGATCGGTCACCCGCCCCTGCGGGAAATTATAGGTGCGGATGCGTTGCGAACGGTCGCCCGAGCCGACCTGCGAGCGCCGCTCCTGCGCCCGCTCGGCGTCGAGCTTCTGGTTGCGGGCGTCGAGGATGCGCGAACGCAGGAGCGCCATCGCTTTGGCGCGGTTGCGATGCTGCGACCGCTCCTCCTGCATCGCGACCACCACCCCCGTCGGGATGTGGGTGATGCGGATGGCGGATTTGGTCTTGTTGACATGCTGCCCGCCAGCGCCGCTCGAGCGCATGGTGTCGATCTTGAGGTCGGCGTCGTTGATGATGAATTCCGCTTCCTGCGCGACGGGCAGAACCGCGACGGTCGCGGCGGAGGTGTGGATGCGGCCCTGCGTCTCGGTCGCCGGCACGCGCTGAACCCGGTGCACGCCGCTCTCGAACTTGAGCCGGGCGAACACGCCGCGGCCGGAAATCTCGGCTACGATTTCCTTGTACCCGCCGGCCGTCCCTTCGCTCATCGACAGCACCTCGACCCTCCAGCGCTTCGACTCTGCGTGTTTGACGTACATGCGGAAGAGAACGCCGGCGAAGAGGGCGGCCTCGTCGCCCCCGGTCCCCGCGCGCACTTCGAGGATCGCATCGCCCTCGTCGGTCGCGTCTTTCGGCAGAAGGGCGATGCGGATCGCCTTCGACATCTCCTCGGCCGCCGTCTCGGCGGCGGCGAATTCGGCGCTGGCCATCGCGCGCATCTCGGCGTCCAGATCGGGATCCTGCAGCATGGCGGCGAGATCCGCCCGCTCCCTCTCCTTGGCGCGATAGGCGCTGATCGCCGAAACGACCGGCTCGAGATCGTTGAGCTCGCGCGACAGCGCAGAATATTCGGCGGCGGACACGCCTTCGGTGAGCCGCGCGCCGATTTCCCGGTGGCGGCGCAGGATGAGATCGAGATTTTCGTTTGCGGCCATGGCTTATGGGCTCGAATGGAAGCGGCGCGAGGCGGATTGCGCCGCTAGAGGCGCACGTTGAAGCGCTCGGCCAGCGCCTGCAGCGGCGCGCGCAGCGAGGCCTCGTCGCGGCCCTCCGCCAACATCGCCTCGACCTCGCGGCCGACGTCGTGAATCTTCAGCGAGAGCGTCATCGCCTTGACCGGTCCGATCGATGCCGCCGACATCGAAAGATCCCGATAGCCGACCGCCATCAGGGCCATCGCTTCGAGAGGCCGGCCCCCGATTTCACCGCATAGCGTGACCGGAGTTCCGGCGCGCGCACCAGCCTCCGCGATCGACCTCAGGGCTCTCAAAAACCCGACGCTCAGCGGATCGAAGCGGTTGGCCACACGGCGGTTGTCGCGATCGACGGCGTAAAGGTACTGCATCAGATCGTTCGAGCCGACCGACAGGAAATCGGCGGACATGGCGATTTCGTCGATCTGCCAAAGCAGCGAAGGCACTTCGACCATGACGCCGAGCGTGACCGAACGCGGCGGCTCGTAGCCGTGAGCAGCGTTCCACGCCAGTTCGCGATCGAACAGAGCGCGCGCGGTCTTGAACTCCTTGACCGCGGACACCATCGGCACCATGACGCGCAGATCGGCGCCCGCCGCGGCGCGAATAAAGGCGCGAAACTGCATGCGCAAGAGGGCCGGGCGGTCAAGTCCGATGCGAAGCGCGCGCCAGCCGAGCGCCGGATTCTCCTCTTCGAAACCTTTCATATAGGGCAGCAGCTTGTCGCCGCCAATGTCGAGGGTGCGGAACGTCACGGGACGATCGCCAGCCGCTTCGAGAATGGCGCGATAGAGACTTTCCTGCGCCCCCGGCCTCGGGAAGCGCGAGACGAGCATGAATTGCAGTTCGGTCCGGAAGAGGCCGATCGACTTCGCCCCGGTTTCGGCCAGATGCGGCATGTCAACGAGCAGGCCGGCATTCATGTGCAGGCCGATCGGCACGCCGTCCAATGTGACGGTCGGCAGGTCGCGCAGCGCCCGATACTGCGCCTGCTTCCGCGCGCGCATGCGCGCCTTTTCAGCGTAGGCGGCCTCGACGTCCGGCGGCGGACGCAGATGGATCTCGCCGGCGTCGCCGTCGACGATGATCGCGTCACCGTGCTCGACGATCTCGGAGATGTTGGGGATTTCGCTGACCGCCGGCAACGCGAGCGCGCGCGCGACGATCGCGATATGGCTCGAGGCACCCGCCTCCTCGAGCACGATGCCGCGCAGGCGGGCCCGGTCGTAGTCGAGAAGCGCGGCCGGACTTATCGAGCGGGCGACGAGAATCGCGCTCTCCGGCAGCTCATCCGGCAGGAGGACGAGGCTCTGGCCGGCGAGCTGATGCAGGAGGCGGTTGGCGATGTCGGTCAGATCGTGCAGCCGGTCGCGCAGGTAGGGATCGGTCTGCCGCTGCAGCTTGGCCCGCGCGTCATTCTGGACCCGCTCGACCGCAGCTTCGGCGGTCAGACCCGAGCTTACCGCCTCACGCAGCCGGCGCAACCAGCCGCGGTCGTGAGCGATCATGCGGAAGGCCTCCAGCACGTCGCGGTGCTCGCCGGACTTGCCGTCGTCGTTGCGGTCGATGAGGTCGTCGACCGAGGCGCGCATCGCGCTGATCGCCGTCTCGAGCCGCTGAAGCTCCGAATCGACGTCGTCGGCGACGATCTTCGACACCGCAACCCGCGGCTGGTGCATGACCACATGGCCGAGACCGAGGCCGTCGGCGATGCCCTGCCCCTTCAGGGACATCGGCCGCCGAACGGCGATCGGCGCGCCCTGCGCCGCGATGCCCTGGAGTTCGCCCGAGGCGATCATCTCGGCAAGCAGCATCGCCGTGGTCTGCAGAGCCTCGACCTCCTCCTCCGAATAGGTGCGCCGCGCCCGGTTCTGCACGACCAGCACGCCGATCGTTGCGCCGCCGCGCAGCACCGGCACGCCGAGGAACGACTGATAGATCTCTTCGCCCGTTTCGGGCTTGTAGGAGAACGCCGGATGGTGCTGGGCGTCGGACAGCGCGAGCGGTTCGGCGCTCGAAGCGATGAGGCCGACGAGGCCCTCGCCCGGCTTCATCGTGGTCAGGTGGACGGCTTCACGATTGAGTCCCTCCGTCGCAAACAGCTCCATCGCGCCGTCGGCTCGCACGACGTAGAGAGAGCAGACCTCCGCCACCATGTTGGAGGCGATGAGGACGACGATGCGGTCGAGGCGCGCCTGTGCGGTGACGGGCTCCGCCATGACCTCGCGAAGCCGCCGCAGCAATAGACGCGGACCGCCCGGCGCGCGCATTCAAAATCGTCCTCTCCTGTCGCCTAACGGTATGTCGGCGTTTCCAACCATGCAATGAACGGGCCGAGGGCGCGCCGTCGTCCGGACGGGTGCCTGGGCCGTCCTTCCGGCGTCACGGGCGGGTATAGAAACGATTTGCCGGTCCGGCAAGGGTCGCGCCCGGGTTTCACGCGTTCATTTCGGCGCTGGTCGCCGCTCACGGCGCGCGCATCAGCGCCGCTGTGGCCGCGGCCACAGTCGCGCGCCTGGCGAGAACCTCGTCGAGCCACTCCGGCCGCATCTCCGGGACCGAAGAAAGCAGTAACTCCGTATAGGGGTGGTAGGGCGGCGCGAAGACCGTCGCCGTGTCTCCGCTCGCGACGACCTTGCCCTTGAGCATCACCGCAACCCGGTTGGCGATCCGCTTTACGGTGCCGAGATCGTGCGTGATGAAGAGATAGGCGACCCCCAGCTCGTTCTGCAGCTTCTTCAAGAGCCGCAGGATTTCCTCGCCGACAAGCTGGTCAAGGGCGGACGTCACTTCGTCGCAGATGATGAGATCGGGCTCCGCGGCGAGCGCCCGCGCGATCGACACGCGCTGCTTCTGGCCGCCGGACAATTCGCTCGTCTTGCGCGTTATGAAGGTTTCGGGCAGATCCATTTGCCGCAGCAGCTCGAGGACGCGCTCGCGCACCTCGGCTCTCGACCGGTTGAAATAGAACGCGACGGGCCTGCCGATTGTGTCGAGCAGCGTGTGCTGGGGGTTCAGCGCGACGTCCGGCATCTGATAGATCATCTGCACCCGGCGCAACTGGTCCTTGGTCCGGCTTTTCAGGCGAGGCGGCAAGCTGACGCCGTTGAAGCGCACGTCGCCCGAGACGCGCCGCAAGAGCCCCGTCACGACCCGCGCCAGGGTGGATTTGCCGGATCCCGACTCCCCGACCACGGCGACCGTGTCGCCCCGGCGAACCTCCAGCGTGACGTCGTCGATGACTTTGGGCTTACCCGGGTAGGCGGCAGTGACATGATCGATCGCGAGGATCGGGGTCTCGGCGACTGCGCCGGCCCCGATGAATTCATGGCCGGCAACCCGTTCGCGAACGAGGCGGCGCGTGTACTCCTCCTTCGGGTCCTGCAAGATCTGGCGGGCGTCGCCGAACTCGACCATCTTGCCGCGCCTGAGCACCATGATCCGGTCGGCGATCTGCGCGACGACCGCGAGATCGTGTGTGATGTAGAGCGCTGCGGTCCCGTGCTCGCGAATGAGCTTGCGAAAGGCGGCGAGGCATTCGACCTGGGTCGTGACGTCGAGCGCGGTCGTCGGTTCGTCGAATATGAGAATGTCGGGCTTCGCGACCATCGCCATCGCCGCCATGACCCGCTGCAACTGTCCGCCCGAGACTTGGTGCGGGTACCGGCCGCCTATCGTCTCCGGGCTTGGCAGATCGAGCTCCTTGAAAAGGGCGATTGCAGCCGCGCGCGCCTCGGACAGGCTCAAGACTCCATGGCGAACCGAGGCTTCGCAAACCTGCTCCATGAGCGTATGGGCGGGATTGAACGACGCGGCTGCGCTTTGAGCGATGTAGGCGATCTTCGGTCCGCGCAGCGCGCGCCGTTCATCCGGACCAATCGTTCGGATATCCTCGCCGCCGAAGATGATGTCTCCGCCGACAATGTGGCAGCCGCGGCGCGTGTAGCCCATCGAGGCGAGGCCGATCGTTGATTTGCCCGCGCCGGACTTGCCGATGAGGCCAATGACCTCGCCGCGCCGCAGCTGCAGGGAGACGTCGTCAACCAGAACGGGACCCTCGCCGAGGTCGGTGCGCACGGCGACGCGCATGCCGCGAACATCGAGGATGATCGGGCCGTCGCGGCGATCCCGAGCGTCGTCGGTTGTCGGGCTCACGCGCTTTCTCCCTGGCCGCGCGAATGGATCGACAGCATCCAATCGACGACGAAATTGACGCCGATAGTGAGAATGGCGATGGCGGCCGCGGGATAGAGCGGCGCCGGGGATCCGAAGTTGATCATGTCGCGATAGTCCTTGACCATGCTGCCCCAGTCCGCCGCGGGCGGCTGGACGCCGAGGCCGAGAAAGCTCAGGGCGGCGATGAACAGGAAAGTGAAGCAGAAGCGCAGGCCGAATTCGGCCGTCAGCGGCGGGATCGCGTTGGGCAGAATTTCGCGGGTGACGATCCACCACCAGCCTTCGCCCCGCAGCCGCGCCGCTTCGACGAATTCGAGGCTCACGAGGCCAACCGCCACGGAACGCGCGAGGCGAAACACCTTGGTCGAGTTGAGTATGGCGATCGTCACGATGAGCACCGGCAGCCCGGAGCCGAGAACCGACAGGATCACGAAGGCGAAGATCAGCGTCGGCATCGACAGCAGGAGGTCGACGAGGCGCGACAGCGCCTGATCGACCCAGCCGCCGGCAACCGCGGCGGCGAAGCCCGAAAGGATGCCAATGCAGAACGACAGGGCCGTGATGACGAGCGAGAGGCCGATCGACATCCGCGCGCCATAGATGAGGCGGCTCAGGAGATCACGCCCCAGATTGTCGAGGCCGAGCCAGTGCTGCGGGTCGGGGTCGGCCCATGCGTCCCCGAGCACTGTCGTCTGGTCGTAGGGCGTGATCAGCGGCGCAAAGACCGCAACGACGAGATTGAGCCCGACGATCGCCAAGCCGATCTGGGCGGTCACGCTGAGCTTGTGTCCCAGGATGCGCATCGACCGGCCTCAGCGCGGCTGCCGCAGACGCGGGTTCGAGAGAATGGAGAGAATGTCGGCGACCATGTTGAGAAGGATGAAGGCGGCGGCGAAGATGAGGCCGCAGGCCTGCACGACCGGCACGTCGTGCTTGGACACCTCGTCGACCATCAACTGGCCGAGGCCGGGATAGACAAAAACCGTCTCGACCACGACCACGCCAACGATGAGATAGGCGAGGTTCAGGGCGATCACCGAGATGATTGGCGCAAGCGCATTGGGCAGCGCATGGCGGACCACGATGCGCGTCTTGGTCAGGCCCTTGAGGATCGCCATCTCGATATAGGGGCTCGCCATCACCGCCAGCACGGAAGCGCGCGTCATGCGCATCATATGGGCGACGATGACCAGCACCAGTGTCAGCATCGGCAGGAACGCGTAGTAGAGCCGGTCGAGAAAGGACGTGTCCGAGGACACGTTGGCGAGCGAGGGAAACCAGCCGAGGCCGACAGCGACGTATTTGATGAGCAGATAGGCGAGGAAATATTCGGGCACGGAGATGGTCATCAGGGTGACGACGTTGACCAGCCGATCGAAGACTCCGCCCTGCCCGATCGCCGCCGCGAGGCCTAGGCCTACCGCGAGCGGAACGGCCACCACTGCCGCGTACGCCGCCAGGAACATCGTGTTGCCGAAGCGCGGCGCGATCTCTTCCAGCACGTCGCGACCGTTGGCGAGCGAATGGCCGAAGTGACCTTGCACCGCCCCGAGGAGCCATTGGACGTAGCGCACCAACGCCGGCCGATCGAGGCCGAGTTCGAGGCGGAGCTTGGCGAGGTTCTCCGGAGTCGCCTGATTCTGCAGGATGGCCGAGGCGAGGTCGCCCGGCAGAATTTCGGTGCCGATGAAGATGAGCGCCGACGCAGCCAGCAGCGTCAAGACCCCGAGCATGGACCGGTGGAGGATCAGTCTTCCCACGCTGGAACAGCCTCCATCTCCTGGCTTCAGCGGACACCGGGCCCTCGCGCCCGCCCGCTTGCTCTGCGGCGGGCCGGGCCGTTACGACTTCAGCCAAGCCTTATCGAGAATCATGCCGTTGTCCATGTCGAAGCCGCCGTGCGGCGTGTGGCCGCCGACCTTATTGCTATGGGCGTCGAGCCAGTCGCGGAAGGCGGGAATCAGCGCGCCTCCCTCCTCGTTCAGCATCGCCTGCATCTCCCAGATGTAGGACTTGCGCTTGGCCTCGTCCGTCTCGGCGCGCGCGTCGTCGAGCAGCTTGGTGAACTTGTCGTTCTTCCAGTGCGTCTCGTTCCACGGCGCGTTCGCGGCGAAGGCGACGGCAAGCATCTGGGTCGCCGCGGGGCGGCCGCCCCAGTAGCTTTCGACGAACGCGCCCTTCAGCCAGACGTTGTCGAAGAAGCCGTCGGCCGGCTCCTTCTTGACGTCGACCTTGATGCCCGCCTTGGCCGCGTCCGCCTGGAAAAGCGTCGCCATGTCGACCGCGCCGTTGAACGCCGCGTCCGAGGCCTGCAGCACGATCTTGGGGTCGGCGATGCCGGCCTTCTTGAATTGGTAGGCCGCCTTCTCGGGATCGTGCGCGCGCTGCGGCAGTTCGGTGTTGAAATAGGGGTCCGTGCGTGGGATCGGATGATCGTTGCCGAGCGTACCGTAGCCGCTGAACAGCGCTTTGAGGATCTGCTCGCGATCGGTGGCGTATTTGAGCGCGAGACGGATGTCCGGGTTGGAGTACGGATCCTTGTCGACCTGCATCGCTAGAATCGTGAACCAACCGCCTGGCGCGCGCACGACCTCGATCTTCGGTGTCTTGGAGAGAAGGGCGACCGCCCTGTGGTCGACGCGGTTGATCGCGTCCACTTGGCCGGAGATCAGCGCATTGAGCCGCGCTGAACCGTCATTGATGACCGTCACGTCGGCGCCGTCGAGCCAGCCGCGGCCCTCTTTCCAGTAGTCGGGTCGCTTCTTCAACACGATCCGGACGCCCGGATCGAGCTTCTCGAGCGTGAACGGCCCCGTGCCGACGGGCTTGGCCCAATCCTTGAAGTCGTTCGGGACCATCAGCAGGTGGTAGTCCGTCAAGGTGTAGGGAAAATCCGCGTCAGGCGGGGCAAGCGAGACCTGGATCTGGTATTTGTCGAGCTTCTTGACGTCCGAGACTTCCTTCATCGGCCCGGCGGCGCCGGACTTGGTGTCGCCGCGATGCAGGTTCAGCGAATATATCGCGTCGTCCGCAGTGATTTCCTGACCGTTCGAGAATTTTATTCCCTTGTGGAGATTGAAGATCCAATCCTTAGCGCCGGTCTTCGGCTCGAAGTTTTCGGCGAGTTCCGGATGGGGCTTGCCGTCCTGGCCCCACTCGACGAGGCCGTTGAACAGGCCATGGCTCACGTCGATCATCACCGAGTCATTGTACGTGGTGACGTCGGCGCTGTCGGTCGTGCTGCCGCCGGCGAGGCCGAGCCTGAGCACGCCCCCCTTGCGGGGCGTGTCGGCGGCGAGCGCGTCCGCCGCCGTCAGCGCCGTTGAGATTGCAAGACTCGAAGCGCCGAGCGCGCCGGCGCGGCCTATGAACTCGCGTCGAGATATAGCTCCTTTGAGCAGGCGCGCGTTCCAATAGTCCAGTTCGCTCATCTGCGTTCCTCCTGTGTTCAAGCGCGACATCCTCCGCGCCGACCGCCCCGCGCCGCCGATCGTTTTTCCATTGTCCTGTTTGCCGCAGACCTCTGTCAATCGAGAAAGGACGAGCAGGGACCAGCCTTGAGAGGTGGCCGCCCGGCCGCCCGAGGTTCATTTCGCGCCGGGGTCGCACGAAGCGCGAGGCTCGAGACCCTGCTCGCCAGAGCTATCGCCGCCGCCGGCGCCGAGTTTCGCGCGTTGACTTGCGCCACAGCCGCGATTAGGGCTTCCGGTCTCGAATAGCCGAGCGAAGGGCTCGGGGCCGGATGGAGTGGTCCTGCTCATGAAGATTCTCGTGCCCGTCAAACGGGTGGTCGATTACAACATCAAAATCCGCGTCAAGCCGGACGGGTCGGGGGTCGAGCTCGCGAACGTCAAGATGTCGATGAACCCCTTCGACGAGACCGCGGTCGAGGAGGCGCTTCGCCAGAAGGAGGCGGGCAAGGCGACCGAGGTGATCGTCGTTTCGATCGGGCCGCCGCAGGCGGCCGAGACCATCCGCACCGCTCTCGCGATGGGCGCCGACCGCGGCGTCCTCGTCAAGACCGACGCGATCGTCGAGCCGCTCGCGGTGGCGAAGATCCTCAAGGGCGTCGCCGCCGCCGAGCAGCCGGGCCTCGTCATCATGGGCAAGCAGGCGATCGACGACGACTGCAACCAGACCGGGCAGATGCTCGCGGCGCTGACGGGCTGGGGTCAGGGGACCTTCGCCTCGAAGGTCGTCATCGGCGACGGCAGCGTCGACGTGACGCGCGAGGTCGACGGCGGCATGCAGACGGTTTCGCTGAAGCTGCCGGCGATCGTTACCACCGACCTGCGCCTCAACGAGCCGCGCTATGCTTCGCTGCCCAACATCATGAAGGCGAAGAAGAAGCCGATCGACGAGAAGACGCCGGCCGATTACGGCGTCGACGTCGCCCCCCGGCTCAAGGTTCTCAAGACCTCGGAGCCGGGCGGCCGCAAGGCGGGCGTGAAGGTGAAGTCGGTGGCGGAGCTCGTCGCCAAGCTGCATGACGAAGCGGGAGTGATCTGACCATGGCGACCCTTCTTCTGGCCGAAGTCGCCGGCGGCGCCTTGAGCGACATGACCGCGCGCGCGCTGACCGCGGCGCTCGAGATCGGGCAGCCGGTCGACGTCCTCGTCGCCGGCCACAACGTCGGCGCGGCGGCCGAGGCGGCCGCGAAGCTCTCAGGCGTCGCGAAGGTGCGCGTCGCCGACGACCCGATCTACGCCCATGGGCTCGCCGAGCCGCTGGCCGCAGCTCATCGTCTCGCTCGCCCCGGGCTACGACGCGATCGTCGCGCCCTCGACCGCGAGCGCCAAGAACGTCGCCCCGCGCGCCGCGGCGCTCCTCGACGTGATGCAGGTCTCCGACATCACCAAGGTCCTCGGCCCCAAGACCTTCGAGCGGCCGATCTACGCCGGCAACGCCATCCAGACGGTCAAGTCGACCGATCCGAAGATCGTCGTCACCGTGCGCACGGCCTCGTTCGGCGCGACCGGGTCAGGGCGGCCGAGGCCCCGATCGAGCCGGTCGCGGCCGCCGGCGATCCGGGCGTCTCGTCCTTCGTCGGCGAGGCGCTCGCCAAGTCCGACCGGCCGGAGCTCACCTCCGCCAAGATCATCATCTCGGGCGGCCGGGCGATGCAGAAGGCCGAGAACTTCAAGACCTACATCGAGCCGGTCGCCGACAAGCTCGGCGCGGCGATGGGCGCCTCGCGCGCCGCGGTCGACGCCGGCTACGCGCCGAACGACTGGCAGGTCGGCCAGACCGGCAAGGTCGTGGCGCCGGAGCTCTATATCGCGGTCGGCATCTCGGGCGCGATCCAGCATCTGGCCGGCATGAAGGACTCGAAGGTCATCGTCGCGATCAACAAGGACGAGGAGGCGCCGATCTTCCAGGTCGCCGACTACGGCCTCGTGGCGGACCTCTACCAGGCGCTGCCCGAGCTCACCGCGGAGCTCGCCAAGCTCGGGCGCTGACGCCGCTCCGCTTCGACGAAAAGACGAGGCGTCCGACTGGACGCCCGTCGCCGCTCGTCTATGATCCCGGCCCGCAACGGGGCGGCAGCTGGATTAGAAGTCATGGGACTGAACATCGAGACGGTCGGGGTCATCGGCGCGGGGCAGATGGGCGCCGGCATCGCGCAGGTCGTGCGCCCAGGCCGGCATGGGCGTTCTCCTCAACGACGTGGCGGAGGAGCGGGTCAACGCGGCGCTGGCGACGATCAACGGCCATCTGTCGCGCCAGATCGCGCAGGGGGCAGCTGGACGAGGCGGGCCGCAAGGCGGTCCTCGATCGCATCCAATACGCGCCGACGCTCGACAAGCTCGCCGACTGCGATCTCGTGGTCGAGGCCGCTTCGGAGAACGAGGAGGTCAAGCGACGGATCTTCACCTCGCTCCGCCCTTTCATGAAACCGGACGCGATCCTCGCCTCCAACACCTCGTCGATCTCGATCACCCGGCTCGCCTCGGTCACCGTCGAACCCCGAGCGCTTCATCGGCATGCATTTCATGAACCCGGTGCCGCGCATGCAGCTCGTCGAGCTCATCCGCGGCATCGCGACCAAGGACGACACGTTCGAGGCGGCGAAAGACTTCGTCACCCGGCTCGGCAAGACGGCGACGATGTCGGAGGACTTCCCCGCCTTCATCGTCAACCGCATCCTCCTGCCGATGATCAACGAGGCGGTCTATACGCTCTATGAGGGCGTCGGCTCGGTCGAGGCGATCGACACCGCCATGCGGCTCGGCGCCAACCATCCGATGGGCCCGCTGCAGCTCGCCGACTTCATCGGCCTCGACACCTGCCTCGCCGTCATGCAGGTGCTGCACGAGGGCCTCGCGGATTCGAAATACCGCCCCTGCCCGCTCCTGGTGAAATACGTCGAGGCCGGCTGGCTCGGCCGCAAGACCCAGCGCGGCTTCTACGACTACCGCGGCGAGCACCCGGTGCCGACGCGGTA
>CAVYIZ010000037.1:0-23199 GCA_963768555.1 uncultured Alphaproteobacteria bacterium | reverse complement strand
AATGCTTCGCCGATCCTCAAACTCTTCCTCTCACGCGTAGACCAACTCAGGAAGAGGGCGCAGCAAACGCATTGATCATCTGCGGGCGGCCTCAGTGCGGCTCATGCCTTGAACTCCTTCGGCCCCAGCACGACCGAGCCGGTCTCGAGGAGCGACTTGAGGTTGGACAGGATCTGCGGCCAGCCGCCCGAGACGGCGTCGATGAACTTGGAGTCCTCGCGCTCGATCGAGTGGGTCACCGTCAGCTTGACCGCTTCGCCCACGGGCTCGATCTCCATCGTGCAGAGCGACCAGCCCTCGGCCTTGAGCTCGGGCCTGAACTCGTTGCGCCACCGGATCGCGAGGCGCTTGGCCGGCTCGAACGCGACGATCTCGCCGGTGTCCGCGACCCGGCCATCGGGAAAGACGAGCTTCCACGCGCCGCCGGCCTTCCAATCGGCCTGGGACGCGCGCCGCGCCAGTATTGCTTCGCGAATTCCGGGCTCGTCAGCGCCGCCCACAGCTTTTCCGGCGTGGTGCGGATGTAGGTGACGTAGACGAAGCGGCTTTCGGCGCCTTAGTCATTCGCCTTCTCCTTCCAGCTTTTTCTTGAGCGACGAGAGCGCGTCCAGGCGCGGGCGCTCGAACTTGCTGATCCAGCGCTCGGCGATCGCGTTGATCGGGACCGGATTGATGAAGTGCAGCTTCTCGCGGCCCCGCCGCTTGAGACGACGAGGTTCGCCTCTCTCGAGGATCGCCAGGTGCTTGGCGACCGCCTGGCGGGTCATCGCGAGTCCCGGCAGAGATCGCCGAGCGTCTGGCCGTTCCTGGCGTGCAGCCGGTCGAGCAGCCGCCGGCGGCTCGCATCGGCCAGGGCGCGAAACACGGCGTCGTCATCCATGGCCACAATATGCAACCGTTTGGTTCCCTTTCCTTATAGGCAACCATTTGGTTGCCTGTCAAGCGCGCCGACCGCCCCGCCGATCGCAGGGGTTCATACGCCTCGATCTTTCGCGGGCCGACGCATTGCGCCCGGCCATCGATTGTCCCGGTTCGCCCGACGTTGAAGGGCGGGAGCCTGCGGTTGTCTTTAGCCGCGGACGCCCCATATGTGTACACAAGGTTTCACTTGGGGACTACCGCGATGTGCGGGTCAAACGACTTTCATAATCAGGAGCGGCCTGCAGCGCAGGTTGTCCGCAGCGACCTCTGCGCCCAGCTCGCGCCGCTCGATCGCTACGGCCTCGCCGGCTTCAGCGCCGCGCTGGTCGACGGCTTTCGCGCCCTTTTCGGCGCATCCCGCCGCGCGCCGGCGCAGACGGCGGTTGCGCGCATTGCTGACGGCCGGCGGCCAGTCGCCGCCCGTGCGGGATGAGCCCCGCGTTCATTCGCGCCGCGTCGGCGCGCGGTCGAGGGCGGTGATCGACAGGAAGCCGCCGATCCAGGAGCCGAGCGCGGCGAACAGCACATAGGCCCAGTTCGACGTGTAGCTGATGACGGCGAAGGCCGAGAGCAGATACCAGACGCTGCTCCATGACGCGGCCGCGAGCCGCCGGCGGGCGGCGACGGAGGCGGTGAAGAACACGTAGACCGCGTCGGTGGCGGCGGTCGAAAGGACGACGCCCGCCGCGATCATCGGGTCGATGGTCGGCAAAATCATGATTTCCCCTCGGTCCGGCAGGTCGCGCCCCGCCGGCGAGCCTGCACGCGCATCTCCCGCGCGCGAAAGACTCCACAGCCCGCCGCGCAAGGTCCATAATGCGCGCGCAAATCGTGAGCCGTGAAGGAGGAAGCGATGAAATTTCGCCCGCTGCACGATCGCGTTCTGGTCAGACGCGTCGAAGCCGAAGAAAAAACCAAGGGCGGGATCATTATTCCCGACACCGCCAAGGAAAAGCCTCAGGAAGGCGAAGTGATCGCAGTCGGGCCCGGGGCGCGCGACGACAACGGCAAGCTCATTCCGATCGACATCAAGGCCGGCGACCGCATTCTGTTCGGCAAGTGGTCCGGCACGGAAATCAAGATCGCGGGCGAGGATCTCCTCATCATGAAGGAGAGCGATGTCATGGGCGTCGTCGAAACCGAGCCGCGTCCGGCGCGCAAGAAGGGATGACGCTGGCTTCAAGACGATTTCAACCCTGCAATTGCGGAGACGATGGAAATGGCTGCCAAGGAAGTCAAATTTTCACAGGACGCGCGCGAGCGGATGCTGCGCGGGATCGACATTCTCGCCAACGCGGTGAAAGTGACGCTCGGCCCCAAGGGCCGCAACGTCGTCCTCGAGAAATCCTGGGGCGCGCCGCGCATCAGCAAGGACGGCGTCACCGTCGCCAAGGAGATCGAGCTCGCCGACAAGTTCGAGAACATGGGCGCGCAGATGGTGCGCGAGGTCGCCACCAAGCAGAGCAGCGTCGCCGGCGACGGCACCACGACCGCGACCGTGATCGCCCAGGCGATCGTCAAGGAGGGGCTGAAGGCGGTCGCCGCCGGCGCCAACCCGATGGACGTCAAGCGCGGCATCGACGCCGCGGTCGAGGCGATCGCGGCCGATCTCGGCAAGCACAGCCGCAAGGTCACCAAGTCCGACGAGATCGCCCAGGTCGGCACGATCTCGGCCAACGGCGACAAGACGATCGGCGCGATGATTTCGCAGGCGATGGACAAGGTCGGCAAGGAGGGCGTGATCACGGTCGAGGAGGCGAAGAGCCTCGAGACCGAGCTCGACGTCGTCGAGGGCATGGAGTTCGACCGCGGCTATCTCTCGCCCTATTTCATCACCAACGCCGAAAAGATGATCGCCGAGCTCGAGGACGCCTATCATCCTCATCCACGAGAAGAAGCTCTCCTCGCTGCAGCCCCTGCTGCCGGTGCTCGAGGCGATCGTGCAGACGGGCAAGCCGCTGCTCATCATCGCCGAGGACATCGAGGGCGAGGCGCTGGCGACGCTGGTCGTCAACAAGCTGCGCGGCGGCCTGAAGGTCGCGGCGGTCAAGGCCCCGGGCTTCGGCGACCGGCGCAAGGCGATGCTCGAGGACATCGCGATCCTCACCGCCGGCACGATGATCGCCGAGGACCTCGGCATCAAGCTCGAGAACGTCACGCTCGACATGCTCGGCAAGGCGAAGCGCATCCGGGTCGAGAAGGAGAACACCACGATCATCGACGGCGCCGGCGAGAAGAAGGACATCGACGGCCGCATCGGCCAGATCAAGGCGCAGATCGAGGAGACGACCTCCGACTACGACAAGGAGAAGCTGCAGGAGCGGCTGGCCAAGCTCGCCGGCGGCGTCGCGGTGATCCGCGTCGGCGGCGCGACCGAGGTCGAGGTCAAGGAGAAGAAGGACCGCGTCGAGGACGCGCTGCACGCCACCCGCGCGGCGGTCGAGGAGGGCATCCTGCCGGGCGGCGGCGTTCCGCTGCTGCGCGCGGCGAAAGCGCTCGAAGGCCTCAAGCACGAGAACGACGATCAGCGCACCGGCGTCGAGATCGTCCGCCGCGCCATCCAGTGGCCGGCGCGCTACATCGTCGACAACGCCGGCGTCGACGCCTCGATCGTGGTCGGCAAGCTGATCGAGCACAAGGACTATGCCTACGGCTACGACGCCCAGACCGGCGAATACGGCGACATGTTCAAGCTCGGCATCATCGACCCGACCAAGGTCGTCCGCACCGCGCTGCAGGACGCGGCCTCCGTCGCGGGCCTCCTGATCACCACCGAGGCGATGGTGGCCGAGAAGCCGAAGAAGGAAACCGCGCCCGCCATGCCGCCGGGCGGCGGGATGGATTATTGACCAATGCGCGAGGGCGAGGGCGCTGCAAAGGGCTCCCTCGCGGCTCTCGGAAGGTCGGCGGGACGAGCCGGTCATCGCCGACCGCGGCCGCCAGTCCTCGCGAGGACCGGCGGGTCTGAGCCCGTTCGGACGCGGCGATCCAGAGCCGTTGCCGACAGCGGTCGAGAAGAGCGTGACGCCCTCGACGGACCTCGCGCTCATCTGACACGGGTAGGAAGGCTTTCGCCTCCTACGCCCAGCCGAGCCTCGCCCTTTTTCGGAATTTGCAAGACCGCGAGCGGGCCTGCGCCGGCACCTAAAAGACGCTGTGAAACAGGCCGATTTCCTTTCATTTCCTTTTCCAAATTGAGCGTTTTCAATGACTTGCAGACGAACTCCGGGGGGCCCCCTCCCCCTCGCTCCCTTTGGCCGCGGTGGTGCGGAACGCGTCGAGTTCGATCTTCGTCATAGAGGCAAGATAGCCAAATCCGATTTTCCGGAAGAAATTGTTCGCGTAATGTTCGCGCGCTGCCAAGATCGCTGGCGCGTCGTCGCGCGCAGTCGCGAGGGTGGTTTGGAGCCTCCATTGAAAACCTTTGGTTGAACCACCATTTTCCGGCTCACTTGTTCGATGGTGCTGACCATGTTGGCGCGCGCCAATCGGTTGTCGATGCCGTCACGATTTGCGGGAAGCTGGGGTTGCCCTTCAATTTGTCGATTTCACGCGACGCCGGAACCGCTCTCGTCTTTGCGGCTGAAGTTGGCGATGTCGTTTTTCTGGTTGGCGCCAACGGCACAGGCAAATCGAGCTTGATGCATCGTTTCTACAACGCGCATCACGCTAATGCCCGACGGATCTCAGCGCATCGCCAGACCTGGTTCGAGTCCAGCGCAATCACGCTGTCCCCGCAGCAGAGGCGGCAAACAGAAAACAATATTCAAGCGCACGACAATTCGCCGCAGGCCCGGTGGAAGGAGTACGATGCGGCTGGTCGGGCCAGCATAGCCATTTACGATTTAGTGGACGCCGAGAACGTGCGGGCTCGTGAGATTACGAGTGCCGTCGATGGTGATGATTTCGATCTAGCGAAGGAGCTGCGGAAAAAAGACGCTCCAATTAAGATCATCAATGAACTTCTTAGGCTTTCAGATATCCCGGTAGCGATTGCAATTCAGGAGAACGCGAGTAATTGCTCACCTCAGCTCGCTTCCGCATGACGGGTGCGGCGAATTGACTCACCGGCTGTGAAGGGTCTGGCGGGGAGGCGACGAATCTGAATCTTTCGGTCCATGACGGTCGGGCCGGACATATCGGGTCTCTCGCACGCGCAGAAGGACGCGTTGATCGCCTCGCTGACGGCGCAGGTGGCCGCCCTTGTGGCGAGGGTCGCCGAACTCGAGGCCAAGCTGGGCCTGCCGCCGAAGACGCCGGACAATTCGAGCCTTCCGCCATCGAAGGGACAGAAGCCGTCGGCGCCGGCCGCGCCCAAGGCGAAGGCCAACCCGCATGCGGGGGCGCATCGCCCGCTTCATCCCGATCCGACATCGAAGCGAGAATTCCGGGCCTTGCGCTGCCAAGGCTGCGGCGCCGATGTTTCGGGCGTGGCGCAGAGCCCTTGCGAGAGCTACGACCGCGTCGAAATCCCCGAGATCGAGCCCGACGTGACGCGGGTGACGCTGCACGGCGGCGTCTGCCCGTGCTGCGCCAAGCGCTTCAAGGCGGAGCCGCCGCAAGGCCTGGAACCGGGATCGCCGTTCGGACCGAACCTGCGCGCCTTCGTGATTTATCTGCGCTCGGTCCAGGGCATCCCGCTGGCGCGGTTGAGCGACGTGCTGAAAGACCTGTTCGGCCTCGACATCAGCGAAGGCGCGCTGGTCAATATTCTCTCCGCCAGCCGCGAGCCCTTCGCGGCGCAGACGAGCCTGATCAAGGCGCGGCTTCTGGCCGGCACGGCGCTCGCCTCCGACGAAACCGGCATGAGGGTCGGCAAAGCCAATTGGTGGCTCTGGGTGTTCCACCATGGCGACAGCGCCGTCTTCGTGGCCGACGCCCATCGCTCGAAGGCGGTCGTGCAGGCGTTCCTGGGCGAATGGCGGCCCGATTACTGGATCTCGGATCGCCTCGCCAGCCAGATGGGCTGGGCCAAGCGCGAGCATCAGGTTTGTCTGGCCCATCTGATCCGCGACGTCCAATACGCCATCGACGCGGGCGACGCCGTGTTCGCGCCGGGCATGAAGGGCCTGCTCAAACGCGCCTGCGCCATTGGGCGGCGACGCGACGCGCTCGCCGAGAGCACGCTAAAAACTTACGAGGCCGACCTGAACCGGAGGCTCGATCGCCTCATGCGGCTGAACCCGACCGACAAACCCGGACGCCGGATCCAAAAAATCATCCGGAAGGTCCGCCGACATCTCTTCGTCTTCGTCACCAACCGAGACCTCGAAGCGACCAACAACGGCTCCGAGCGGGCGCTGCGCCCCAGCGCGGTCTACCGCAAGATCACCAATGGCTTTCGAAGCCAGTGGGGAGCCAAGCTCTACGCCGACATTCGATCCGTCGTCGAAACCGCACGACGACGCTCGATCCGAGCCATCGACGCCATCCGCCTAACCCTCCAAGGAAAACCAATCCCTCGCCCCGCTTGAACCAGTCAACCGCAGGGGTGAGCAATTACGAACGCGCAGGTTGTCGCGAGCAAGAACGGGAGTGCATCTTACAGCATTGCCGAGCTTTCGGACGGAGAGCGGAACGCAATTCTTATTGCGGCAAATGTTCTTACAGCCAAGCAAGGCACCCTGCTGCTCATTGACGAGCCCGAACGGCACCTTCATCGTTCTATTATTTCACCACTCCTCACGTTGTTGTTTGCTAAGCGGTCAGATTGCGCGTTCGTCGTCTCAACTCACGATGTGATGTTGCCGCTGGACAATCCGGCAGCGCGCACATTGCTGATCCGCGGGTGCACGTACAACGGATCGGCCGTGACAGCATGGGATGCGGACGTTGTGTCCTCTGCATCAGAGATTGATGACGACCTCAAGAGGGAGATCCTCGGTGCCCGACGCAAGATTCTTTTCGTCGAAGGCACAGCAAGGAGTTCGACAAGCCGCTGTACAGCTTAGTGTTTCCCAACGTGTCAATCATCGCCAAGGGCAGCTGCCGCGATGTGGAGCGCGCGGTTTTCAGCATTCGGGAAGCCGCCGAGCTTCATTGGCTCGATGCGTTCGGCTTGATCGACAACGATCGCCGGCCGCAAACCGAGATCGATCGACTAAAGGAAGGCGGTGTCTACGCGACCGCGGTCTTCTCGGTCGAGGGCGTCTATTATTACCCTGAAGTTCAGCGCCGAGTCGCGGAGCGGCACGCAAGCACCACCGGTGCTGACTTCAATAGTTGTCTCGACAAAGCGCGCTCATCGGCAATCGCTGCGCTCACTTCTCACATCCAACGCCTCAGCGAGCGCGTACCCGAGCGGCTGATCCGCAAGGAGTTCTTTGCCCACATTCCAAACAAAGAACAAATTTCCGCTGCCACTACGGTGAACGTGTCAATCGATGTGCCGAGGATCGTCGGCGAAGAGTGCGCGCGCCTTCAAGAGGCCCTTGCTGCGGGCGACCTCGAGACTGTCGTCTCGCGCTATCCCGTCCGAGAGACGCCGGCTTTGGACGAGATAGCGCGAAAGCTGGGTTTCCAAGCTCGCGATCAGTATGAAGGCGCGGTGCGTAAGCTCCTAATGGACGAAGTCGACGCTCTGACATTCGTCAGGTCGCTCTTTGGCACCTTGGCCGCCGACATTGCAGCGGGCGTTGGTGCGGACGCCGCCCCGATGAACATCGCGAGGGCTTGATCGAGGGCTTCACAAGCGGTGTGGGCTCAAGCGCCTCGTCTACATCGGACGCTTACGAGCGCAGCACGGACGCGATCCAACGCGAGTCGAACATCAGGCTTTGGCCGCGGGCCTGGAAGGTCAGGCTGATTCTGAAGGCCAATCTGGCTGGCTCGTTTGAGACGGTAAATCAATAACTGGTTTGGGCAGCGTCTGTGGAACTGCGTGGATGGCCGGGACAAGCCATGGACAAGCCCGGCCATGACGGCGAAGGGAGCGGACAATCTTCGCGTTCTCCTGCTGAAGCGACTCGAGGAGGCGTCTCACGCGCTCGTGGCAGCGGCCAACCGGTTTTGCCGGTCGCAGAGTCGATCGGCGGCCTGGCTTGCTCGTCGATGACGTAGATCAGAATGCTGGCGTCGAACGCACGATCAATGAGCGCCCTCATCGCCATGGCGCTCCGCCAACAACGCGCGCATCGGATCAGGCAGCTCGCCCCAATCGCTTCCCTTCACCTTACGGAGATTTCCAACAACCGTGAGAAGCGGCGCTTCGTCCAACACTTCGAAGTCGTTGATCCGGAAATTTCGCAGCTCCCATGCGCCGGCTCCCGTTCGGAACCACGTGCCAAGGCCATGGACGCGCAACGTTGGTCCGTAAAGATGAGGCGCAATCCTGCGCGCGATTTCCGGCGTGCAGACGAGACCCGTCTGAATGATCGCGCCATCGCGAAGGTGCACAGGGACAGTCTCGTCCTTGCCGCCTACTCGGATCAGTTGCCCGTCGATCGTCCCGTCCTGCCGGACGGGGCCATAAATGGGCAGATCAGATCGGTTGCGACCGGGGAAGGGGAGGACCACGTCCCCAGCGCCATTGCTCGGGGCGCCCGTCGCGTTGTCCTGACGAAGCATCTCGTCCAAGTCGACGAACGCCTTTCGCGTGTCGCTCGGGCCGCCGCCGTCGCGGACAGCAACCACACGCTCCCGGACCAGCGAAGGCAACGATCCCGACCTCTTCTGGGCGGTCCGAGGCGGCGGGGGGAATTTTGGCGTCGCGGCGTCGTTCGAGTTCAATCTTCATGCGCTCGGCCCGATGATCATGGGCGGCCTGGCGGCCTTTCCGCCGCCCGAGGTTCGCCAGGTGCTTCGCGCCTGGCGTGAGATGATGGCGACTGCGACCGACGACTTTTCGTCCGTGGCGGCGATGCTCAGCGCGCCGGATGGCTCCGGAGCCAAGGTCGCCGGCGTCGCGGCCGGCCATTGCGGTCCGACCAGAGAGGCCGAGGAGACAATCAAGCGCATCAAGTCTTTCGGCACGGTGGTCATGGACGCCATGGGTCCGATTCCTTACACGGCGTTGAATGGGATGCTCGACGCGAATTATCCGCGCGGCGCCCACAATTATTGGAAGTCCATATTTCTTCCCGAACTGAGCGACGCGGCGATCGATCTTCTGGCCGATGCGCACGCGGCCTGCCCGTCCGAGATGGGACAGATTGTGCTCGAACACTTGCACGGAGCCATGACGCGCGTGCCTCTGGAAGCAACCGCTTTCAGCCTTCGATCTGCAGGGTTCAACGCCGTTATTTTGGGCCAATGGATGGACCCGGCCGAACAGGACGCGACGACGGCCTGGGTGCGCGCCACGGCCGCGAAATTGCAGCCGTTCGCCGGCCCAAGGCGCTATGTGAACTACGTGACAGCCGAGGATGAGGCAAGCACGGGAGCGCTCGCCGCATACGGGCCAAACCTGGCGCGCCTGCGGCGGCTGAAGAAGCAGTATGATCCTGATAATCTATTCCACCTGAACGTGAATATCTTGCCCGAATAGGGACGCCGGCGGCTGGACGGTCGGCCGCCATTGTCGCCGGGGGTGTGCCGTCGAGGAGGGCGGGGCCGATCGTTTCCGCTCGGCGCAACGCAGTCATCCCCTCGTTCGAGGCCGGCGCGTCGATCAGGTCGACGAACCGGCCGTTGCATTTCTCGAGCAGCAGCAGCGCGACGGTCGCCAGCGCGTTGCCGTGCGCGGCGGGATGCCAGCGAACGCTCGACCACCGCACGGGCTCCTGCGCCGACGCCGGATTTGGCGCGACAGTGCGAGCCGCCGCCATGAGGCGCCGCCCTTAGCGCAGCCGCCACATATTCGCCGATGGGGCGGACCATCGCCGCTCAGGCGGAGCTTGCCTCGTTCGGGCCCTCGGCGGCTGATAGGCCATCCGGCAATGGCCGGCGCAATAGGAGCGGCCCTCGGCCGGCCTGAGCCCGCAATAGGCGAAATCCCCGCTCCTCGGATCCCCGAGCGGCCATCGGCAGGCGAATTCGCGGATTTCCTCGAACCTCACCCTTCGCATCTCCCCGACCTCGGCTTCGGCCGGAGTCCATGCCGTTTTCCTCTCCGGGTCACGAGAGAGGGCGGCGGCGGAGCTCTGCGTGCCGGGAGCGGACTTGGGGTGGGCAACAGCCGCCAACTGCACGCGCATGGCGGCCGGCGTCCCGCCGGGCGCAGGGCCGCGCCCGCCGTTGAGCTTGATCCCGATCCGGTTCGCCTTGCCGATCACGGCGTTGCGGGACGACGCGCCGATCGCCTCGGCGATAACGCTCGCGCTTCTTCCCTCGAGCGCCAGCCTTTTGAGAACCTCGATCGCCTCTTCTGTCCACAACATTTGCGCGCCCCCTAGGATCGCCCCTGCGGCGCGTCGAGCCGCAGGACGAAATGGTCTTTATGGCGGCTATTCCCTTCGCAGGCGGCGTCACGGACGCCGAAGCCCCCAGCACTCTCGGTTTACGATAAAAAAACCAATTTCTTCAAAGTGATACCTGGAAGGAGCGACTGCGCAACCGCATATTTCGAACTGTCCGACGCAGATCGTGTATACGGTATGATTGCGGCGCGGCTCGAATGCGCATAGTGGGCGTTCCGAACCGATGGGAGACCGTCATGCCGGACGGCAGTTCGGAACAGGCGAGGTCCGTGAAAACGCCGCCGTACACGTCGTACCGAACGTTCAAGACGTTCATCCACGATCTTCGAGAGCACGGCGTTCCCTCGCGCGTCGACCGCAGCGTGTTGACGCGCTTTTCAGGCGTGGTCGGCACCCAGCTGATGCACGCGCTTCGCTTCCTCGGCCTGATCGAGGACCACGGACGCCCGACCCAGCGTCTCAAGGAGCTCGTGGACGCGGATGGCGGAGGGCAATTGCCCGAGAAGCTCTTGGAGCTCCTTCGGCAGGAATACGCCCCGATGTTCGCGATCGACCTCGAAACCGCGACGCCTTCGCATTTCAACGAGGCGTTCCGGAAGGCTTACCCGGCTGCGGACGCGGTCGTTCAGAAGTGCGTAACGTTCTTTCTTTACGCCGCGAACGATGCGGGCGTGAAAATAAGCGCCCGCGTCCTGAAGGGTCGAAAGCCTCGGTCTCTGACGCCGCGCAGGAAACATGCGTCCGCGCAGCCGCAGACGACGGACATCGGAGGCGGAACGTCGCCACCTCAACCCGTCACGCCCCGGATCGAGGGCAAGAAACCGTCAGAGGTCCTTCTGATGTACCTCGATCCCAATGAAATGGACGACGAACAGCAGGCCGCAGTCTGGACCATGTTGAAGTACTTCAAGGCGAGAGGATTATGAGATCACGATCAGGCCTCGCGGCTGATTTGATCGTAGCCCGGACGGACGAATGCAAGAGTCGATACAGGCTCTGACGTCGGTCGAGGGGAGGGCGGCTGAGGCTCGCGGAGCGCCTTCCGGCGACCGCCTGGGAGTCGATGCCGGCTTCAACAATGGCCCGGGGAATCCGGCGAACGCTCCGCGGGAGTTGGCCGCCGGCGGCGAGGCGCCCTCGGGTCGAGACGCCTGCGCTATCGCCCCGCGAAGCGTTCGGTGATCTCGCCGATGATTTTGCGCCGTCGATCGATCCGGTCACGGTCGGGGAGTTGACGAGGGAGCCCTGCGCGGTCTTGAGGGCGCTCCGCACATCGTCGATGGTGAGGACGTTCTTTCTGACGAGAAGGCGCAGAATCGCGATGGCGATGGCGCCGCCGACCATGGCGGTTCCGGACGGGCCGATGCTGCTCGACGTTCTTGACACGGCGCATCCTCAAAATCTTGGCGGACATCCGACGCCTGGACAGCTTCCATGCGAGAAAGCAGCGATTGCCGAGCGACGAGCGCGTCCTGTTGTCCGACCGTCATTGAAGCCGGAGCCGCCGGATCGGCGGCCGTCGCACGAAGGAACGCGATGATTGCGACGCCGCCCTCACGGCGACCGCGCCAGACTCGCGCGCTCGCGAGGCCATCGCCCCTCACGCCACTCGTCCCTCATCCCCGCCTTTGGCGGCTGATAGGCCAAGCGGCAGTGGCCGGCGCAATAGGAGCGGCCGGGCGCCGGCTGCAAGCCGCAATAGGCGAAATCCTCGCTGAGCGGATCGCCGAGCGGCCATCTGCAGTTGACTTCGCCGACTTCCGCGAACCCGACCCTCTGCATCTCGCCGACTTCCGCCTCGGCGAAAATCCAACGCGGCTTCCGCGGTTCGCGCGGGAGGGCCGGGACGAGGGCTTGCCTGCAGGAGAGAGACTTCGGGCGAGGGTTGGCCGCCGACCGCGGCCGCCCCGCGCCCCGCGGCGTCGTGGCGCGCGAGCCGCTCCCGCCCCCGCCCCCGTTGAGCTTGATTCCGACCCGGTTCGCCTTGCCGATCACGGCGGCGCGCGACGGCGCGCCGAGCGCCTCGGCGATCGCCCGCGCGCTTCTTCCCTCGAGCGCCAGCGTCTTGAGAACCTCGATCGCCTCCTTTGTCCATAGCATGTTCGCGCCCCCTGTTTTCCCGCGGCGCTTCAGCGCCGCCGTCGCGCCGCCTCGCAGAATGCGGCGCCAAAGATCAGTCCCGTCCTCCGAGCATCATTGCAATCGGAGGTTGTGTATAGTGGTTAATACAACCTTACCCACGAACTTGCAACGGCGGAAGTGTGATAATTTGTGACAGCGATGGGGGCGCTGACCGGGCGACGCTGTGCACGCGGGTAGCGGGCCGCGTCGCCCGGATGCTGCTGTAGACGCGGCCGCTTGGCCGCGTCCGGTGCGTTTCATAGGATGTACGGAAGGACGCCCGTCGTTCGAGCTTTCCACGGGTTATGGCGGGAAACTCGCGTCTGCTTCGCGATCAAGGGAGGTTCCGGCCGGCCGATGCGTTCAGGACAAGAAACGACCCGAACAGAACGACAACTGGACAAAAGAAGACGTGGCTGCCATCGTCCCGGCAAAGGCAATCGCCCCCGGGGAGCCCGCATGACCACCGTCGCCAGTCCCAGTTCCGTCGCGCGCGCGGAGGTTCCGAACGACCTCGCCGCCCTCTGGCTGCCGTTCACGCCGAACCGCGCTTTCAAGAAGCGCCCGCGCCTCATCGCGCGCGCGAAGGACATGCACTATTACACGCCGGAGGGGCGCGAGATCCTCGACGCGTCGGCGGCGCTCTGGTGCTGCAACGCCGGCCATAACCGGGCCCCGATCGTCGCCGCCATCCAGCGGCAGGCGGCCGAGCTCGACTTCTCGCCCAACTTCCAGTTCGCCCATCCGCCGGCGTTCGCCCTCTCTTCGCGGCTCGCCGAGCTCGCGCCGGCCGACCTCGACCATGTCTTCTTCACCAACTCCGGATCGGAGGCGGCCGACACGGCGCTGAAAATCGCGCTCGCCTATCACAACGTCAGCGGGCGCGGGGCCGCGCCAGCGCCTCATCGGCCGCGAGCGCGGCTATCACGGCGTCGGCTTCGGCGGCATCTCGATCGGCGGCATGGTCAACAACCGCAAGTTCTTCGGCACGCTGCTTGCCGGCGTCGACCATCTGCCGGCGACCTACAGCCGTGAGCATCAGGCCTTCACCAAGGGCGAGCCGGAGTGGGGCGCGCATCTCGCCGACGCGCTGGAAGGCATCGTCGGCTTGCACGACGCCTCGACCATAGCCGCCGTCATCGTCGAGCCGATGGCGGGCTCGACCGGCGTGCTGCCCGCGCCAAAGGGCTATCTCCAGCGGCTGCGCGCCATTTGCGACAGGCACGGCATCCTGCTCATCTTCGACGAGGTCATCACCGGCTTCGGCCGCCTCGGCGCGCCCTTCGCCGCCGAGCGATACGGCGTCGTTCCGGACATGATCACCTTCGCCAAGGGCGTGACCTCGGGCACGGTGCCGATGGGCGGCGTCATCGTGCGCAAGGGCATCTACGACGCCTTCATGCAGGGACCCGAGCACGCGATCGAGCTCTTCCACGGCTACACCTATTCCGGCCACCCGCTCGCCTGCGCGGCCGGCCTCGCGACGCTCGACGTCTATCGCGACGAGCGGCTGTTCGAGCGGGCCAAGTCGCTCGAACCCAAGTGGTGCGACGCCGTCATGAGCCTCAAGGGCCTGCCGAACGTGCTCGACATCCGCTGCGTCGGCCTGACCGGCGCGATCGATCTCGCGCCGATCCAGGGCAGCCCGACCTTGCGCGGCTACCGCCTGCTCGAGCACTCGTTCCATGACGAGAACATCATGCTGCGCGTCTCGGGCGACACGATCGAACTGACCCCGCCGCTCATCATCAGCGAGAACGAGATCGACGAGATCATGGAGAAGGTCGCGGCGTCGATCCGGGCGGTGGCGTGAATTTTGGCGGCCCCAAAGCATCACCAATCCCGAAAACACCATTTTCGCGATCAAGCGCCTGATCGGCCGTCGATACGAACCCGATCACCCAACCTCGGTCGGCGACGACGTCAGGGTTGTTGGCCGCCACGATGGTTTGGAGGCGGGCCGGGCGCGGGGTGATCCGCCGTGTGCTCGCGATCCTCGGTTCGGTTCGTTCTGGCCGTGGCGCGGAGGGAAGCGTGTGGCTTCATCTTCCCTGCGCGTCTTGGATGCTCAATCGTCGAGAAGCGGCCCGAGGTGGCCCATCGCTCCGCGCGATAGCGGGCCGCCGCCTCGATCTGCGACCGATCGTTCATGTTGAATGGCCCGTCCGCGACGGCCGGCTCGCGGATTTCGGCCCCCGACAGCAGCAGGACGTGCGCGGGGTCCGAGGCCGCCAACGTTGCCCACCGCCGGCCCCGCGGCGCATCCGCCGATGGGCCGGCGCTTGTCAAGCCGCCCCGCAAGGGCCAATAGGGGCGGCCGAACCGCCCGTCCGAATCGAAAGCCAGAGCCCCATGCGCCTCTCCCGCTATTTCCTGCCGATCCTCAAGGAGACGCCGAAGGAGGCGGAGATCGTCTCGCACCGGCTGATGCTGCGCGCGGGCATGATCCGGCAGGAGGCGGCCGGCATCTACGCCTGGCTGCCGCTGGGCCTGCGGGTGCTGCACAAGATCTGCGCCATCGTGCGCGAGGAGCAGAACCGCGCCGGGGCGATCGAGGTCCTGATGCCGACCATCCAGCCGGCCGACCTGTGGCGCGAATCCGGCCGCTACGACGACTACGGCAAGGAGATGCTGCGCATCCGCGACCGGCACGACCGCGACATGCTGTACGGGCCGACCAACGAGGAGATGATCACCGAAATCTTCCGCGCGTCGGTGCGCTCCTACAAGGACCTGCCGCTGAACCTCTACCACATCCAGTGGAAGTTCCGCGACGAGATCCGGCCGCGCTTCGGCGTCATGCGCTCGCGCGAGTTCTTGATGAAGGACGCCTATTCGTTCGACCTCGACCAGGCCGGCGCGCGCCATTCCTACAACCGGATGTTCACCGCCTATTTGCGCACGTTCAAGCGGATGGGGCTGACCGCCATTCCGATGCTCGCCGACACCGGCCCGATCGGCGGCGACCTGAGCCACGAATTCATCATCCTGGCGTCGACCGGCGAGAGCGAGGTGTTCTGCCACCGCGATTACCTGACGTTCGAGACGCCGCCGGCCGACATCGACTTCGACGACGCGGCGGCGATGCAGGCGGTGTTCGACAAATGGACGTCGCTCTACGCCGCGACCTCCGAGAAGCACGACGCCGCCGCCTTCGAGAAGCTGCCGGAAGACGCCGCGCATTTCGGCGCGCGGCATCGAGGTCGGCCATATTTTCTACTTCGGAACCAAATACTCGGCTCCGATGAAGGCGGTGGTCAACGGGCCGGACGGCAAGGAGCATGTCGTGCACATGGGTTCCTACGGCATCGGCCCGAGCCGGCTCGCCGCGGCGCTGATCGAGGCGAACCACGACGAGGCGGGCCCCATCTGGCCGGAAGCGGTCGCGCCGTTCCGCGTCGGCCTCATCAACCTGAAGGTCGGCGACGCGGCCTGCGACGGCGCGTGCAAGCGCATCTACGACGCGCTCGAGGCGGCGGGCGTCGACGTTCTCTACGACGACCGCGACGAGCGGCCGGGCGCGAAATTCGCCACCATGGACCTGGTCGGCGCGCCGCATCAGGTCATCGTCGGGCCGAAGAGCCTCGCCGAGGGCAAGGTCGAGCTGAAGACGCGCCGCGGCGGCGAGCGCGAGCTCGTCAGCGTCGAGGCGGCGATCGCCAAGCTCGGCGGGACGGCGTGATGCGGCGTCATTGCGAGCGCAGCGAAGCGACGCCGGCAGCCGCCGCCGCCGCCCTACAAGCGTGAGATTGCGTCGTCGCGCCGCTCCTCGCAATGACGGCGGCGCCGGCCGTCGGAGGGCGCCGCATGACCGCAACCGTCGACGCGGCCGCCGCCGCGCGCCACTGCGCGCGACGCGCCCGTTCTCGCGCTTCGAATGGATGGTCGCGTTCCGCTATCTGCGCGCCCGCAACGCGCAGAAGTCGATCTCGGTCATCGCCGGCTTCTCCTTCCTCGGCATCGTGCTCGGGGTCGCGGCGCTGATCGTCGTCATGTCGGTGATGAACGGCTTCCGCCACGATCTGCTCGAGAAGATGATCGGCCTCAACGGCCACATGTTCCTGCAGGGCGTCGAGACGCCGCTGACCGACTACGAGGCGGTCACCGAGCGGGTCAGCAAGGTTCCGGGCGTCACGCTCGCGCTGCCGCTGGTCGAGGGCCAGGCCTTCGCCACCTCCCCCTACGGCTCGTCGGGCGTGCTGGTGCGCGGCATCCGCCAGCAGGATCTCGAGCGCCTGCCGGGCGTCGCCGGCCATCTCACCCAGGGCACGCTCGACGGCTTCGACGAGGGGCAGGGGGTCGCGGTCGGCGCGAAGCTCGCCGACCACCTGAGCCTCAGGGTCGGCGACAAGGTCACGATCATCGCGCCGCACGGCGCCGAGACGCCGTTCGGCGTCACGCCGCGGATGAAGGCCTATACGGTCGCCGCCATCTTCCAGATCGGCATGGCGACCTTCGACAACACCTTCATCTTCATGCCGCTCGCCGAGGCCCAGACCTTCTTCAACGACGAGGGCCAGGCCAACGTGATCGAGGTCTATGTCGCCGATCCCGACAACATGGACGCGATGCGCCGCGCGATCGAACCGGCGCAGCAGCGCCCGATGATCGACACCGACTGGCGCCAGCTCAACCGCAGCTTCTTCGACGTGCTCGCGGTCGAGAGCAACGTGATGTTCGCGATCCTCGCCCTCATCATGCTCGTGGCGGCGCTCAACATCATCTCCGGCCTCATCATGCTGGTGCAGGACAAGGCGCGCGCCATCGCGGTCCTGCGCACGATGGGGGCGACGCGCGGCGCGGTGATGCGCATCTTCCTCATCACCGGCGCGACCATCGGCGTCGTCGGCACCGGCGTCGGCCTGGTGCTCGGCCTGCTCGTCGCCCACAATGTCGAGCCGATCCGCCATTTCCTCGCGTGGGCGACCGGCGAGAATCTGTTTCCGTCGGAATTCTATTTCCTGTCGCAGCTGCCCTCGCGGGTCGAGGCGACCGACGTCATCGCGGTCGTCGCGCTCGCGCTCTTCCTGTCGATCGCCGCGACCATCTATCCGTCGTGGCGGGCGGCGAGGCTCGATCCGGTGGAGGCGCTGCGCTATGAATGACGCGGGGCGGTTTCCCGCGCTGGCGCTGGACGGGATCGAGCGCCGCTATGGCCGGGCCGAGACGACGGTCGAGGTCCTGAACGGCGCGTCGCTTGCGCTCTATCCGGGCCAGTCGGTGGCGCTGATCGCCCCCTCGGGGGCGGGCAAGTCGACGCTCCTGCATGTCGCGGGCCTGCTCGAGCGGCCGAACGCGGGCGAAGTGACGGTCGGCGGCGTCGCGGCCTCGACCATGGCGGACGACGAGCGCACCGCGCTGAGGCGCAGCCAGATCGGCTTCGTCTACCAGTTCCATCACCTCCTGCCGGAATTCTCGGCGCTCGAGAACCTCGTCCTGCCGCAGATGATCGCCGGGCTTTCCGCGCGCGGAGGCGGCAAGTCGCGGCGCGAGAACTGCTCGGCTATCTCGGCCTCGCCGCGCGCGAAAGCCATCGGCCGGCGGAGCTCTCGGGCGGCGAGCAGCAGCGCGTCGCCATCGCCCGCGCGGTCGCCAACGGCCCGCGGGTGCTGCTCGCCGACGAGCCGACCGGCAATCTCGACCCGAAGACCGCCGATCACGTGTTCGCGACGCTGGCGGCGCTCGTCAAGGCGACCGGCCTCGCCGCCCTGATCGCCACCCACAACATGGACCTCGCCGCCCGCATGGACCGGCGCGTGACGATCCGCGACGGGCAGGTGACGGAGATGGGGTAGGGGCGGCCGCACGGATTCGCAGAAGGAAACCGGCAAGGGCGCGCTTAAGTCGGTTCTTGATCGATCCGGAGGTCAAGCCATGAACACGATGAGCTACAAGGGCTATGAAGCAATCGTGGAGTACAACGAGGACGCCGAGCATTTTCATGGCGAGGTGATGAACACCCCGGATGTCATCATATTCCAGGGTCGATCGGTCGACGAACTCAAGGCCGCTCTGGCGGAATTGGTCGAGGACTATCTTGCCTTCTGTCGTGAGCGCGGGGAAAAGCCGGAGAAGCCGACCGTCCGCTATTGGGGCCGTGCTACGGAAGAGGCGCGATCGACAATCGGTAGCCGAGAGCCCTGGTCACATCGGCAAGCGTCTCCAACGTCGGATTGCCGTCAGCACTGAACGCTTGTACATGGTTTCCCTGCTGAGACCCGCGCTCTTGGCGATTTTCGCCATGCCGCGGGCGCGAGCAATGTCGCCGATCGCCGCCGTGATCAAAGCTGGATCGCCATCCTCGAACGCCGCTTCGAGATAGGCAAGCTCGGCCTCAGGCGATGCCAGCCGTTCGATCGGATCCCAGATTTTCGTTTCGATAGGCATTTTCGTCTCGTTTGCGCACCGCATTTCGCGTCGATTTTTGTCAACGATAATCCACAGGCTTCGGACAACAGTCGGCCGATTGACTCGAATTTTTCTGACATGTTAGCTCTGGCATGTCAGAGCCGCGGCCGCCCTCGCCCCGCGGTCGCAACGTCAACCAGGAAAACGGTCGCCCCGTGAGAGCCGCCGCGCGCGAGGGAATTGCTTGGGAGGAAACCGATGAGCCGCACCGTCTCCATGCTTGCCCTGTGCGCCGCCGGCGCGCTGTTGGCCGGGTCCGCGCACGCGGACACCAGCAAGATGAAAATCGCCTTCTCCAACAATTACGCCGGCAATTCCTGGCGGCAGGCGATGCTGAAGAGCTACGACATCGTCACCCAGCAGGCGGTGAAGGATCATGTCGTCGCCGCCGCGGACGTGTTCACCACCGCCGACAAGGAAGTGCCGACCCAGGCGGCGCAGATCCAGAACCTCATCCTGCAAGGCTATAACGCGATCGTGATCAACGCGAGTTCGCCCGACGCGCTGAACGGCGCGATCAAGCAGGCCTGCGACGCGGGCATCGTCGTCGTCTCGTTCGACGGCATCGTCACCGAGCCCTGCGCCTACCGCGTCGTCGTCGACTTCAAGGACATGGGCAAGCAGGAAGTCGAGCACATGGCGAAGTTCCAGCCGAAGGGCGGGAACCTGCTCGAAATCCGCGGCCTCGCCGGCACCTCGATCGACGACGCCATCCACGCCGGCATTCGTCGAGGGCGTGAAGGCGCATCCCGAGTTCAAGATCGTCTCGTCCGTCACCGGCGACTGGGACCAGACGACCGCGCAGAAGGCGGTCGCGACCGTGCTGCCGTCGCTGCCGCCGATCGTCGGCGTCGTCGACCAGGGCGGCGACGGCTATGGCGCGGCGCAGGCCTTCGCCGCCGCCGGCAAGCCGCGTCCGACCATCATCATGGGCAATCGCCAGGACGAATTGCAGTGGTGGAAGGAGCAGAAGGAGAAGGACGGCTACGTGACGTGGTCGGCCTCGATCGCGCCGGGCGTCTCGACGCTCGCCTTCTGGGTGGCCCAGCAGGTCCTCGACGGCAACAACAAGATCCCGCACGACCTGCTGGTGCCCTATCTCGCGTTCAACCAGGACGACTTCGAAGCCGAGCTGCCCAAGATCCCGAAGGGCGGCGTCGCGAGCCACGAATATACCCAGGCCGACGCGATCGCCGCCATCAAGGCGAACATGAAGTAGGCTCATCGGGCGAGACGATCGCGTCGCGCGCTCAGGGACCGATCAACCATGGCGGGCGGCGGCGCTTCTCTCGTCGACTTCACCGGCGTCGAGAAATCCTACGGCGCCGTCCGGGCTCTGGACGGCGTCGATTTTTCTATCGCTGAGGGCGAATGCGTCGGCGTCGTCGGCCACAACGGCGCCGGCAAGTCGACGCTGATGCACGTCCTGAACGGGTGCGTCGCGCCCGACCGCGGCCGCCTCGTCGTCGCGGCGAAGAGCAGCGCGTCTATTCGGCCGCGCGCGCCAAGGCGTTCGGGCTGCGCTCGGTCTTCCAGGAGCTGTCGCTTTGCCCGAACCTGACGGTCGCCGAGAACGCGCGGGTCGTTCCATCCGTCGATCCGCGGCTTCGGCTGGCGCGGGCGGGCGGGGCGGCTCATCCTCGACAAGCTCGACGAGATCTTTCCCGGCCATGGCGTCGCCCCGGACGATCTCGTGCAGGACCTGTCGATCGGCCGGCGGCAGATGGTCGAGATCGCGCGCGCCTTCACCGTGTCGGACGGCCGCCGGCGCGCCTCGTCATCCTCGACGAGCCGACCTCCTCGCTCGACGCGCACACCGCGGGACAGCTGCTCGCCTATGTGCGGCGCTCGGTCGCCGGGGTCTGAGCTGCGTGCTGATCTCCCACATCCTCGGCGAGGTTCTCGAGACCTGCGACCGCATTCTCGTCATGCGGGACGGCAAGGTCGTGGCGGAAGACCGTTCGCGCAATCTCAGCCGTTCGAAGCTGGTGGCCGCGATGGGCGGCGTCGAGAGCGAAGCCACGCGTCTCAGTCGCTCGGCGCGCGGCGGGACAGCGCCGAGGCGCGATCCGCGTGCGCATCCGCCCCGAGCGTCAGACCGACGGCCGCGAGCTCGTCGCGCGCGAAGGCGAGATCGTCGGCCTCGCCGGGCTCGCCGGCCACGGCCAGACCGAGCTGCTCCTCGCGGCGTTCGACGCCGCCTCGCGCCCGCGATCGGGCGAAACGGTCGAGGGGCCGGTCGCCCTGGTCGCCGGCGACCGGCGTTTCGGACGGCGATCTTCCCGCAATGGTCGATCGCGCAGAACATCGGCGTGCGCTCGCTGAAGCGCCTGCGCGCCGGCGCTGCTCGTTTCGCCGCGCCTCGAGGCGGAGCTCGCCAACGCCTGGCGCCAGCGCATCAGCATCCGCACGCCCGACGTCGGCCACAACATCCTGTCGCTCTCGGGCGGCAACCAGCAGAAGGCGCTGTTCGCCCGCGCGCTCGCCTCCGACGCGCGCGTCGTGCTGATGGACGACCCGATGCGCGGCGTCGACTACGGCACGAAGATCGAGGTCTACGAGCTCATCCGCGCCGAGGCCGCGTCGGGACGGACCTTCCTCTGGTACACGACCGAGACGGAGGAGCTGAAGAACTGCGACCGCATCTATATCTTCCGCAACGGCGCGGTCGTCGCCGAGCTCACGCGCGACGAACTGACGGAGGAGCGCGTCATCCATTCCTCCTTCGCCGGAGCGCCTGACATGAGCCATCGCGGCTTCGGCGTCCGATCTCGGCGAGCGGCGCGGACCTCGCGGCGCAGGCTCCGCGCGGCGCTGCCGGCCCTGTCGCTCGCCCTCGTCGTCGCGGCGATCGCCTGGCTGAACCCGCGCGCGATCAGCTATTTCGGCTTCACGCTGATGCTGAACCTGGCGATCCCGATCGCGCTCGCGACGGTCGCGCAGATGTTCGTCATCGCCGGCAACGACCTCGACCTGTCGATCGGCACCTTCGTCGGCTTCGTCTGCTGCGTCTCGGCGACCTGGCTGCGCGACGCGCCCGGCGCTCGGCGCGCTCGCGCTTCTCGGCTGCGTCGCGCTCTACGCCGCGCTCGGCGCGCTGATCTATCTGCGCAACCTGCCCTCGATCGTGGTGACGCTCGGCATGAGCTTCGTCTGGCAGGGGCTGGCGATCCTCCTCCTGCCGAAGCCCGGCGGCAAGGCGCCCGCCTGGCTGCAGGCGATCATGGGCGTCAAGCCGCCCTTCGTCCCGTTCCCGATCGTCGCCGCCGTGCTCATCGCCGCGGTCGCCTGGTTCGGCCTGATGCGGACGTCCTACGGCGCGATCCTGCGCGGCTCCGGCGGCAACGCGGTCGCGATCGAGCGCGCCGGCTGGTCGCTGCTCAAGGCCAAGGCGACCCTGTTCGCGCTGGCCGGGCTGTTCGGCGTGCTGTCGGGAATGGCGCTGGTCGGCATCACGACCTCGGCCGACGCCAATATCGGCAACGGCTACACGCTGCTGTCGATCGCCGGCGTCATCCTCGGCGGCGGGGAATTCGTCGGCGGAAAGGTGTCGCCGATCGGCGCGGTGCTCGGCGCGCTGACGATGGCGATGGCGGCCTCGCCGCTGCTCACCTTCATGCGCATTCCGCCGGACTGGCAGGTCGCCGCCAACGGCGCGATCCTCATCATCGTTCTCGCCGCGCGGGTTCTGATCAGCCGGCGGGGCGAGCGCGATGACGCAATGCGCTCGCCGCGCGGCCCTGGATCTGGTCGTTCCTCGGCGCGGCCGTCGGTCTGGCTCGCGGCGATCGCCTTCACCGGCGGCCACGGCGCCGGCGGCATGCTGACCGCCGCGCTGTCGCTTGCGGTGTTCACGGTGATCGTCGGCGTCGGGCAGATGTTCGTCATCACGCTCGGGCCCGGCAATGTCGACCTGTCGCTGCCCGCCAATATCGGGCTGGCGAGCGCGGTCGCGATGAAGACCATGGGCGGCGACGACTTCGCTGGTCGCGGTCGGGCTCGTCGCGGCGCTCGGCTGCGGGCTCGCGGTCGGAGTCGCCAATTATCTCCTGATCTGGGCCCTTGCGCATCCCGCCGATCATCGCGACGCTGTCGGCGAGCTTCATCATCCAGTCGATCGACATCTCTTATGGCCGAGGCCTGCAGATCAAGCCGCCGCCGGGCTTCGCCGACTTCACCAACATCCAGTTCGCTCGGCGTCCCGCTGCTCGCGATCCTGACGGCGCTGTTCGCGATCGGCGCGCATGTCGCGCTCCACCGCACCGTCTGGGGCCGCTCGGTGCTGGCGATCGGGCAGAACATCCGCGCGGCGCGGCTCGCCGGGATCAGGGTCGAGCCGGTGCGCTTCGCGACTTACGCGCTCTGCGGCGCGCTCGGCGGGCTCGACGGCGCG
>CAVYIZ010000036.1:0-30256 GCA_963768555.1 uncultured Alphaproteobacteria bacterium | reverse complement strand
TCACATATGTTCCAATGGCCCGCCGTACCGGGGCAGTACCAGTGGATTGAGGGACCTGTGTCCCCCGACCTCCCAGATGAGGAGTGGATTTCAGAGGGCAGCAAGCTGAGCGGCGCGTGGGGAATGTCCAGGTGGTGAACCCCATCGACAAATCACTCAGGCCTGGTGCGCTTCAGTGCAGACGGCTTGTTACTCCTGCGACATAATTGCCTGCGCAACAGATATGCGCCCACGAAACCGCGAGCCTGGTCGAACGGGACCGTTCGCCCCATTTCCTGTTGTCCACCGCAATGTCCGTCAGTGCGAGCCCGCGCTAGGGCACGAACTCCGACTGTCGGGAAAGCATGATTCCACGCTCCTCCAAGCGGTCGCGGATCACGTCGACTTGCTCTCGCCGGTCAAGCCAAGGCGAGAGCGCGCTGCGGAGCCTCGACTTCAATTCGCCGCGTCCGCCGCCATAAGGAATCATCGGGGCGCAGGCAGCCTCTTGTGTTTCTGGCGTTCCGTATCGGCGGAAATAGTCAGCGAAATTGGTTGCGCATTCGTCGACGCGCAACAGGGTTTCGGCCGGAGCCCCTTCCGCGTAAATCACGTCATGACGTTCGAGCTTGATGTGGAAGAACTCAAGTTCGTCGTATTCACGCGCCTCATAACGCGCGATCGTCGTGCCGTTGATCAGGTTCCCGACCGGTATCAACAAGCCATCGATGAATAAGGCGTGGCCCCTCGTCACGTAGAGATCGGCCCGCGGAACGCCCGGCGCAAGCGCCGAGCGAGCGATCCGCACCGGCTGCGCGTCCTTCACCCACGGCCTTGACGGATCACTCTTTTTCCGCGGATAGCGTCCGATCCACTGAATCGGACGCATTCCGCCGAACATCGTCGGCAGGTGATCGCCGATGCCCAGGTCTTCGACGTTGCGCTCGCCGTCAGCCGTCTCAATCTTCGTGCCCTTCAGGAAACATCTGTGGCCAACCGCAGAAACGGGCGCCGCACGAGCCGTCCTGATCTTGGCAAGAACCGCAGGCGCAAAATTGCGCCCATCTTCATGATGTTGCGGCGCGTGCGCCGCGCCCCGGCGCTTGAGTTCTCGATGTCCTGCGTCATGATTGTTCCCCGAATTGACAGTTGGGGAAGTTAACAACGTTTACAAACACTTGTCAAGTCGCGGCCGGCCGCGCGAGTCGGAACGTCAAGCCGTTCGACCATGTGTCCCTAAGCGGCGCGGGCACGAATATCTGAACCGCACGCTCAAACTCGATACACAAACATCGCCCCAGGGGACTTTCCTCGTAGGAGGAGAAAGAAATACCACCTTGGCTCCCTATTCCGCCCGTAATCGTTCCGGAATTGGTGAGCGCAGCTAAGCACCCAATTCGCCGGCTCGAGCGCAGTACTCACCAATTTCGGGGCGATCAACGGCGGAGCCGGAGGCGGCGGCGGTGAAGGCTACAGCAGCGTCTACAACAATATTTCCAACGGCGGCAATGGCGGCAACGGGGGCGATGGCGTCCAATTCATGGCCGCGGGCGCGACGCTCGCCAATTTAGGGATGATACAGGGCGGCGAAGGCGGCGCGGCTGGAACTGGCATTGCCTCTAATGGAACCCCGGGCGCTGGCGGCGCCGGCGTCATCGGCGCGGGCCTGAATGTTCTCAATAGCGGAGCCATCATCGGCGGCCTGTCCGGGGATGGCGCGACGCTCGCCGACGCAATCGATTTCACCGGCGGCGTCAATAGCCTCACGTTGTTAGCCGGCTCCGGGATCACCGGGAATGTGGTTGCCTTCAGCGTGGCCGATTCACTTGTGCTCGGGGGCAGGGCCAACGGCAGCTTCGACGTTTCGCAGATCGGACCCACTGCCCAATACGAAGGCTTCGGCGTCTTCGAGAAGACCGGCTCGAGCACCTGGACCTTGGAGAACACTACCTCGGCAGACACGCCCTGGGTGATCAACGGCGGCACTCTGGCGGTCAGCAGCGACGCCAACCTCGGTAATAGCAGCAATGCCAAACTTGACACGCTCAGCTTCGGCGGCGGCACGCTGGAGTTCCTATCCTCAGGAATCCCCTCATTTCGAGAACGGCCTGATTTCGGCGCTTTTCGGCCCTCACGTACAGCGAATGGGAGCCCTAAGGCCCCGCATTTGTCGTGGCGCGACCTCTCTCTCGACGATTGCGAGACCCGAACTCGCACTTCAGGACTCGTCATACGAAACTCGCCGCATCAAAATGCCAACCTCCAGTTGCATTTTGGCCCTTGAAAAAATGAGGGGATGGCTGAGGTTCCTATCGAGCTTCGCCACCTCCCGCGCAATAATCTTGAACACAGCGGGCGGGACATTCAATACCAACGGACACAACGCCACTCTCGCCGGCGTGATCAGCGGGAGCGGCGGCCTAGTTGACACCGGCGCGGGCGCACTCACGCTATCCAACACAAACACTTATTCCGGCCATACTGTCATCAACGGCGGCACACTTGATCTCGCGGCTTTGCAAGCCGCGGGCGTTAACTCGATCAGCTTCGGTGCGGGCAGCGACACCCTGAAAATCGAGAACGCGGCGCTCGCCGCCGAGCCGTCCGTCAACAGCTTTGGTAATGCGATCCAGGGCTTCGGTGTCGGCGACATCATCGACCTGACGGGATTGACCTTCGCAAAGGGCGCCACCGCTTCATACAACCCCCATACTGACGTGCTGACGGTGACAAGCGGCGGCGTCGCCGACACGATGACGCTCATCCATCCAGGTGCAACGAACTTCGCTGTCATCAGCGATGGAGCCCTCGGGGCAGAAGTTACATTGATAGGCATCGCGCATAACACATCCGTCTGATGAAGATCGGCCAAGCGCGCAGGGGACGCGCTGGGTACCCTTGAGGCAGTTTCCGAAGCAGTTCGCCAAAACTGAGTTTGCGCGCTTGGCGGAGGTCCGAATGCGCCAGAGTCCCGACCAAGCGGGACGTCATCCGGGGAAAATCGGCTTACTCGCGGCGCTCCAATGACCAATTCAGAGGGAGGAAGATCATGGCGACGACTGGCGGTCAGGGCGGCGAATCTTCTAAGGCGACATCGGAGGCGCAGGCGGAGTCGTCTTTTCCGGAAACCCCGGCAATGACGGCAGCGCTGCTAGCAGTTTGTCGGACTTGATCTTTTCATGCCGCGTAAGATGTTGATATCATTTGGTATTGTGTTTCGCACAAATTTGAAAAACGCTAATGAAATCAATGGTCCGAACGTTAAGTCCGACAGGCTGCTAGCGGCTTGGCCGGCGGCGGAAGCGGTGGGAGCGGTGGCGACGGCGGCGGAGCAGAGCGGGCGCGAACGGAAGCGATAGCAGCGGCGCGGGCGGCGGCGGCGGCGGCGGCTACAACGGCAACGGCGGCGGGGCGACAACAATCTTTAATACGTCCTCGGTCAGCGGAGGCGATGGCAATGGGGGTGCCGGCGGCGTGGGAGCGCAATTCACTGCGTTTGGCGCGACGCTTACCAATTCCACTTCGGGGACCATCGCGGGCGGAGCCGGAGCCGAGGGAGCGAACGGTAACAACGGCGACGTTAGCTCTGCCGGCGGCAATGGCGGCGACGCGGGCGCAGGCGTCCAATTCGCCGGCTCAAGTGCAGCACTCACGAATTCTGGCGCGATCAACGGCGGAACCGGGGGCGACGGCGGCGACGGTGTGAGCAGCGCCTACAACGATCTTTCCAACGGCGGCAATGGTGGCAACGGCGGCGATGGTGTCCAATTCACGGCCGCGGGCGCGACGCTCACCAATTCAGGGACGATACACGGCGGCGAAGGCGGCGCGGCTGGAATTGGCATTGCGTCTAATGGAACCCCGGGCGCTGGCGGCGCCGGCGTCATCGGCGCGGGCCTGAATATTCTCAATAACGGAACCATCGTCGGCGGCCTGTCAGGCGACGGCTCGACATTGGCCGACGCGATCGATTTTACCGGCGGCCTCAACAGCCTAACGCTGTTGGCCGGCTCTGCGATCAAGGGAAACGTCACAGCCTACAGCGCGGCCGATACGTTGGCGCTCGGGGGAAGCGCCGACGGCAGCTTCGACGTTTCGCAGATCGGACCGACTGCCCAATACGAGGGGTTCGGCGTTTTCGAGAAGACCGGCTTGAGCACCTGGACGTTGACGAACGCCACCTCGGCCCTGATGCCGTGGGGATGATGGCGGCGCTCTGGCGGTCAGCAGCGACGCCAGCCTTGGCGACCCGAGCGGCGGGGTCAGTTTCAACGGCGGCGGGCTCGAGTTCCTGTCAGGTTTTGCTTCTACCGAGCGTTGACCCTGGAGACCGGCGGCGGCGCATTCGACACCGACGGAAACAATGCGACGCTCGCTGGCCTGATCAGCGGGGACGGCGGCTTGACGAAGATCGGCGCGGGGCCCCGACGCTTTCAGACGCAAACAGCTATTCCGGCGGCACGTCGCTCGATGGCGGCACGCTCGATATCGCCGCACTCGACGCAGCCGGTGCTTCCGCCATCACTTTCGGGTCAGGCGACGACCGCTTGGAGATTTGAGGACGCAGCGTTCTCCGCCGACAAGTTGGGCAATGTTATCAGAGACCTGAAGATTGGCGACGTGGTCGATCTTCCGGAGACTTTTCGGCCGGCGCCAGCGCGAAATACAATGGGGCAAGTCATTTGTTGACCGTGACGAGCAACGGGATGGTCGACGCTTTGACGCTCGCCAATCCTCAGTTCACGTCCTTCATCGCAACCAACGATGGTTTCGGAGGGACGGACGTCGCATTGGTTTCGCAGACGGGCCATGGGGTGTTGACCGCGGGCTTGGGACTACCCGTCAAGGCTTAGAGAATCCGTCTCTACCGCGCTCGGCGGATGCGCCATAAGGCCGTTCAGTTCGAGTCTCCCCAGAGAGGGGGGAGAGGCTCGCTCCGCCGATCGGTTCCTTCGCGCGGGAACCGGAAGCGCGTCCGGGACTCCCATCACCGAAGCGCGCTCGCCATCGGGCGCGGCGTTCGCGAGCCCTTCGAGCGCGGGCACCTGCTCGGGTCGACCGTCTTGCAGCGGACGGGCGCGCCGGGAACGCTTCTTCGGATAGGCGCGCAGCCGGCCGACGTCGAAGGGCGGGTCTTGCCAGCCGTGGACGGCCTGATCGTAGGCATGCGCCGGCGCCCGGCGGTTTCCACGGAGAAATCGCCGTCGGAACCAGATTTTCAAAATCAGGTCGTCGATCGAACTCGAAGCAGTCCGAGATGGCGCAGCAGAGCTCGTCGATGTCGCCTCTCGCCATTGCGACCGTCCTCAGCTCGGCCTCGCCGGCCCGCTTCCCATCGCGGGACGAAATTTTGTTGTCTTCTCAGGAGTTTGCACGCCGAGCCAGCGGGAGAGAGGCGACAAATGCTTCGTGAAGAGGCCGCCCTGTGGTACTTTGGATCATCACTCCTCGACCAGGGCAGAACCACGGCGCCGCCGGCAGAGAGCGAATGGGGTTTGCCCGATGAATAACGATATAGAGCTGTTGATGTTAACCCAGCAAGCAAACGGTTTTTCCGCAGAGGCGAGAGCGTATGACAACGTTTTTTCGTGACGGGCATGCAATTTCGGGCGGATGCGCGGGAAGCGCGGACGACCGGCCGGTTGTCACTCCCTCTTTTTTCGGCGACCAGGGAAAGACGCAAGATTTGGCGATTTTTCAGGGCGGCGAAAGTTGCACAATTTGGCGTCCAAGGCATTGAAATCCCTCGCGCGCCTATTGACATTGCACGTTTGGTCGGATCGGGCGCAACGCCATCGCGAGTCGCCAAGCAGAGGCAATCCAGGGGAACGGGTCGAGCCGCAGAAGGGGCAGTTATTCACGCCTAAGCCTTTGAAAAGGCCGGCGCGCGACCAGTTTTGCGAGGCCGCCGCGGCGGCTGGCGCCGCGCCGGGCTCGGCTCGTCACGAGTTCCTCGACCTGCTCAGACAGTTCGAGCCACGCCTCCTCGGCCGAGGTCAACGCGCGCTCGAGCTCGCCGCGGCGCTGGGCGAGCTCGGCGATCCTGAGGGCCTCGTCGCCGCCGGCGCTCGCCTCCATGAGCGCCTCGTCGACGCGGCGCAAAAGGTCCTGGAAGCGGCTCATCCGATCCTCGAGCGCGGCCAGCTCGCGCTTGAGCGTCCCCTGGCCGCGGTTCCGGGCAGGCGCCGGGGCGGGCTTCGGGGCTCCCTCGCGCCTCTTCTGCGGCGCGGGCGCGCCCTGGCCGAGCACATACCGGCCGTAATCGGAGATGTCGCCGTCGAAGGGCTTCACCGTGCCGTTCGCCACCAGCCACAGTCGGTCGACGCAGGCTTCCAGCAGCCGGCGGTCGTGCGAGACGATGATGCAGGCGCCTTCGTAGTCGTTGATGGCCTCGATGAGCTCGCCGCGGCTGTCGATGTCGAGATGGTTGGTCGGCTCGTCGAGGATCAGGAGCTGGGGCCCGTCGAGAGCGGCGAGGCCCATGAGGAGGCGCGCCTTCTCGCCGCCGGACAGGGCCTCGACCTTCGTGTCGGCGCGGGCGCCGGAGAAGCCGATCATCGCAGCGCGGCCGCGGATCTTCGACTCGGGCTCGCCGCGCATCCGCTCGGCGACATGGGTGTAGGGCGTTCCGCCGGGCGAGAGGTCATCGACCTGGTGCTGGGCGAAATAGCCGACCTCGAGCTTGTTCGCGCGCACCATCTTCCCGCCCATCGGCGCGAGCCTCCCGCCGATGAGCTTGGCGAAAGTCGACTTGCCGTTGCCGTTGGCCCCGAGCAGCCCGACGCGGTCGTCGTTCGAGAGGGTGAGGTCGATGCGCGACAGGACCGTCCGGCCGTCATAGCCGACGCTGACCTTCTCCATCGTCACGATCGGCGGGCTCAGCTTCTTCGCGACCGGCGGCCATTTGAACGGCAGCACGGTGTCGTCCACGACGGCCGCGATCGGCTCCATCCTGGCCAGCATCTTGAGCCGGGACTGGGCCTGCACGGCCTTGCTCGCCTTGGCTCGGAAGCGGTCGACGAAGGCCTGGAGATGGGCCCGCCGCTCCTCCTGCTTCTTGGCGGCTTTGCCCTGGAGAACCTGTTGCTCCCGTCTCTGACGCTCGAAGCTCGTGTAGCCGCCGCTCCACAGCGTGAGCTTTCCCCGGTCGAGATGCAGGATGTGGTCGGCGACGTCGTCGAGAAGGTCGCGGTCGTGGCTGATGACGAGGATCGTCGACGAGCAGCCCTTCAGATAGTCAGTGAGCCACAGCACGCCCTCGAGGTCGAGATAGTTGGTCGGCTCGTCGAGAAGCAGGACGTCCGGCTCGGAGAAGAGGACGGCGGCGAGCGCCACTCGCATCCGCCAGCCTCCGGAGAATTCGCCGAGCGCCCGGTTCTGCGCCTCCTCGTCGAAGCCGAGGCCGCTGAGAATGCGGGCGGCGCGGGCCGGGGCGGCATGGGCATCGATGTCGACGAGTCGCGTCTGGATGTCGGCGATGCGTTCGGGGTCGCTCGCGTTTTCGCCCTCGGCGATGAGCGCCGCTCGTTCGACATCGGCGGCGAGCACGAAGTCGATCAGCGCCTCCGCCCCGCTGGGCGCTTCCTGCTCGACGCTGCCGAGCCGCGCGCCCTTCGCCGTGGCGATCGAGCCGCTCTCGGGCGAGAGCTCGCCGCGGATGAGGCGGAAGAGGGTGGTCTTGCCCGCGCCGTTGCGTCCGACGAGTCCGATCCTTGCCCCGGTCGGCAGCGCGGCGGTCGCGCCATCGATCAGCAGCCGCTCGCCGAGGCGGTAGGTCAGGCCGTTGATATGAAGCATGGCGGGCTTTTCGCCCGCCGAGCCTCAGCTTGCAAGGACAGGCTATTTGGACTTCGGGGTGTCGAGCAGGGCGCCTTCGCGGTAGAGAAAGCCCGCAAGCCCGGCGCCGATCAGCGGCGCGATGATGAAGAGCCAGAGCTGTACGACAGCCCTCGGGTTCGTCCCCATGCCGATGATCGCCGGGCCGATCGAGCGTGCCGGATTGACCGAGGTGCCGTCAATGTTGATGCCGACAAGGTGGATGGCGACCAGCGTCAGTCCGATCGCCAGGCCGGCGAAGCCGGTCGGCGCGAACGGGTGGGTGACGCCGAGAATGCACACGAGGAAAAGGAAAGTTCCCACCACTTCGTAGACGAAAGCCGACACCGCGTTATACTCGCCGAGGTAGCCCGCGCCCCAGCCGTTCTGGCCGAGTCCGCCGGTCCACCCTTGAGCCTTGCCGGACAGGATGAGATAGAGGACGGCCGCGCCAGCCAGCGCGCCGAGCACCTGGGCGATCCAGTAGCCGACCATCTCGGCGGCGGTCATGCGGCCGGCGACGAAGACGCCGAAGCTGACCGCGGGATTGACGTGGCAGCCGGAGATCGGGCCGATGCCGTAGGCCATGGCGACGATGGCGAAGCCGAAGGCGCTCGCAATGCCCAGAATGTTGATGGCGGTCGGGCCGGGCGCTGCGAGGCCGGCGATCGCCGCCGCTCCGACACCGAAGAACACCAGAGCGAAGGTCCCGATGAATTCCGCAAGTTGCTTGTTCATAATGTGTTGGCCTCCCAGGAGCTATTGGCGGTGCCCTTTATCTTCGCCCAAGTGCGCCTAGTCCAGCGCCCCAGCCCCTCGACGCAAACGTCTGCTGGCAGTCTGCCGGCCCCCGGCGTTGCTTTCACGCGGTCCGCGGCTATATATGCCCCGCCTTCCTTATGACCCCCTTGATGAAACGGCGCGGCATTCGCGTCTCCGGAGCCTCCGCCCAGTGCTGATCACCCAAGCCTTCGCCCAGACCGCCAGCGCGGGGCCGGCGGGCATACCCGACACGGTCATCCAGCTCGTGCCGATCGTGGCGATGATCGCGATCGTCTATTTCGTGCTGTGGCGCCCGCAGCAGCGCCGCGCCAAGGAGCAGCGCGAGATGGTGCAGGCCGCCAGGCGTGGCGACGTCGTGGTCACGACCGGCGGGATCATCGGCAAGGTGTCAAAGTCGGTGGACGATCATGAGGTCGAGCTCGAGATCGCTCCAAACGTGAAAGTCCGCCTGGCCCGCACGGGGATCGCGGAAGTCCGGGCCAGGGGCGAACCGATCAAGGACGCGCCGGCGGCCGGCAAGTCGCCAGCCAAGAAGGACGCGCCGAACGCCTGAGGTCCGCCCTCTTGCGGCCTTCGCACATTGTTAGACAGAGAGCCTGATGCTCCGCTTCGCCCCCTGGAAATTGGCTTCCGTTCTTGCGCTCGTGGCGGCTGCCGTCCTGCTCATCATCCCGAGCTTCATGCCGACGGGCGCCGTCGACTCGCTCGCCGCCCGGCTGCCCGGCTTTATACCCATGCGCCAGATCGTTCTCGGCCTCGATCTCCAGGGCGGCGCCTACATGCTGATGCAGGTCGACGAATCCTCAGTGATCAAGTCCCAGGTCGAAGCCCTGCGCGACGACGTGCGCCAGAAGCTGCGCGACGGCAAGATCGGACTTTCCGGCGGCATCGCCTCACAAGCCCGCGGCGTTCTCGTTCGCATTGCGGATCCGGCCGAGCGCGACAAGGCCTATGCGCTGCTGCAGTCGCTGAGCCAACCGATCGGCGGCCCCTTGGCCGGCGGAAACGGGCGGACCCTCGTCGTCACCGAAACCGACAGCGGCGTGCAGCTGACGCTGACCGACGCCGCCATCGCCGACAAGGTGCGCCATGCGGTGACGCAGTCGATCGAGGTCTTGAACCGCCGCATCAACGCCATGGGGACGAAGGAGACGGTCGTCGAGCAGCAGGGCGCCAACCGGGTGCTTATCGAGGTGCCCGGTCTTCAGGACACGACGAGGCTCAAGCAGATCATCGGCCAGACCGCCAAGCTCGACTTCCAGCTCGTCGCCGACCCGGGCGATCCGCCGAACGAAGTCGAAACCTTGCCGATGCAGAAGGGCGGTGGGACGATCACGGTGCAGAAGCGCATCATGGTCGACGGCGCGGATCTGGTTGACGCCCAGCAGAGCTTCGACCAGCAGACCGGCGAGCCCGACGTGACCTTCCGCTTCAATCTGCGGGGGGCGCAGAAGTTCGGGCTGGTGACGTCGGAAAACGTCGGGCGGCCGTTCGCCATCGTGCTCGACGGCAAGGTCATTTCGGCCCCGGTCATCCGCTCTCCGATCACCGGCGGAACCGGTCAGATCACCGGCAATTTCACTATGGACGAAGCAAGCAGCCTGGCGATCCTTCTGCGTGCAGGGGCGTTGCCGGCCAAGCTCACCGTGGTCGAGGAGCGCACCGTCGGACCGGGCCTCGGGCAGGATTCGATCGACGCCGGCAAGCGCGCGGCCTTTGTCGGCGCCATTCTGGTCGTCATCTACATGATCGCGACCTATGGGATTTTCGGAGTTTTCGCCGATCTCGCGCTCGGCGTGCACATTCTCCTCATCTTCGCCTCGATGGTCCTGCTCGGAGCGACGCTGACGCTTCCCGGCATCGCCGGCATCGTGTTCACCATCGGCATGGCGGTCGACTTCGAACGTGCTGATTTACGAGCGGATTCGCGAGGAGGCGCATCTCGGGCGGTCGGTCATCTCCGCTCTTGACGCGGGCTTCAGGCGCGCTTTCGCGACCATCGTCGACTCGAATGTGACGATGTTCGTGGCCGCGCTCATTCTTTATCTCTTCGGCTCAGGGGCGGTGCGCGGCTTCGCGGTCTCGCTCGGCCTCGGCATCGTGACGTCAATCGTCACCGCGGTGACGATGACGCGGATGATGATCGCGCTGTGGTACCACCGCGGCCGGCCGAGCAAGCTGCCGATATGATCGCGCTGGCGCGCTTTATGGATCCCGTTCGATGAAACTCCTCCGCCTCGCGCCCGAGAACACCAAGTTCGGTTTCATGCGGTTCCGCCGCGTGAGCTATCCCCTGTCGGCGGCGCTGTCGATCATCTCGGTGGTGATGTTCCTGTTCGTCGGCATGAATTACGGCATCGACTTCGCCGGCGGCACGCAGGTCGACATGCGCGCGAAGAGCGGCGAAGCGCACTTGGCCGAGATCCGCTCGGAGGCGGAGAGCCTGGGCCTCGGCCCGGTCGAAGTGCAGCGGCTCGGGGCCGAGTTCGGACGTCCTGTTGCGGCTCAACGTGCAGCCCGGGGGCGACGCCGGCCAGCAGGCGGCGATCGCCAAGCTGCGCGACGCCTTTTCCAAAGACTACGAGTTCCGCAGCGTCGACTTGGTCGGACCGACCGTTTCCGCCGAACTCGTGCAGAGCGGCACCCTCGGCGTCGTCGTCGCCATCATCGCGGTGCTGACCTATCTATGGTTCCGATTCGAATGGCAGTTCGCGGTCGGGGCGATCATCGGCACGATGCATGACCTTCTGCTGACGGTCGGCTTCTTCTGCGTGACCCAGCTCGAGTTCAACCAGACGTCGATCGCGGCGATCCTGACCATCGTCGGCTATTCGCTCAACGAGACCGTGGTGGTGCTCGACCGCATTCGCGAGGTGATGCGGAAATACAAGCGCCTGTCGACGGCCGAGATCATCGACATGTCGATCAACGCCGTCCTGCCGCGCACCATCATGACGGCGACGACCGTGTTCCTTGCGCTGCTCGCCCTGTTCTTCCTCGGCGGCCATGTCATCCGCTCGTTCTCCGCCGCGATGATCTGGGGAATTTTCGTCGCCACCTATTCGTCGATCTTCATCTGCTCCCCGATGCTGATCTACATGGGCGTGCGCGCCGACGTATTCGACAAGCCGAAGGACCAGGACGCCGACGCGAAGCCCGCCCTGCCGAGGGTCAAGGCGTGATGGCCGACGTCGGGCCTGCGCCGTTCGCGCCTGGCAGCTACCCGATCGCGGCGCACGGGGGCGGCGCCTTCGCGTTCGCCGGCATGTCCCACCACGGCTCGATCCTGGCGACGCCGAAAGGCGTCCGCGGCATAGACGCGCCGACCATCGGTCATCTGGACGAGCGCACGCTCGCGCCGCTGTTCGGCGAATTGCGCGAGGCGCCCGAATCGATCGAATTCCTGGTGATCGGCTCCGGGGCGCATATGGCGCCCGTCCCCAAAGCGCTGCGGGCGGCGCTGCGCGAGGCCGGCCTCCGCTTCGAGGCGATGGCGACCGGCCCGGCGCTGCGCGTGTATAACGTGATGCAGTCGGAAGACCGGCGCGTCGCGGCGGCGCTGATCGCAAGCCCGTGACGTCGACGGGTCCGGTCGGCGCCGCGGCGCTGGCGGAAGCCCGGAGGCATTGCGCCGCGCTCGCCCGCGAGTACGCCCGCGACCAGTGGCTCGGCGCGCTCTACGCCCCGGCCGAACGCCGGGACGGTCTCTTCGCCCTCGCCGCGTTCGACCACGAGATCCGCCAGGCGCGCCTGCGCGCCCGCGATCCCAATCTGGCGGCGCTGCGGCTCGCCTGGTGGCGGGACGTCGTTGTCGGCGAACGGAACGCGGAAGCCGCCGGCAACCCGACGGCGCTCGCGCTCGCGTCCGCCGTCGAAGGCTTGTCGCTGCCGCGCGACGAACTCGAGGCGATGCTCGACGCGCGGCTCGAGGAGCTCATTCCGTCGGAGGGTTTCGATCTCGCCGCTTTCGAGGCCTTTGCCGAGGGGAGCGAGGGCGCGCGGCTCCGGCTCGCCGCGCGCATATCCGGCGGGGGCGGCGACCTCGATGCGGCGGCCGCACACGCTCCGGCCGGTCTCGCGCTGGCGCTGATCCGCATGCTCGCCGCGCTGCCGGCGAAGGCGGGTTCGGCGCCGACCCTGTTTCCCGCCGACGTCGCCGCGCGTCACGGCGCGACGGTTCGGGATTTCGACGCGCGCCGCGCGAGCGTTGAGGTCGCCGCCGCCTGCGCCGAGGCGTGCGCGCTCGCGCGCGAGAAGCTCGCTGAGGCGGAGCGGCGGCTCGCGGCGTCGCCGCAGGCGATCCTGCCGGCCTTCATCCCGCTCGGCGCGATCGGTCTCGATCTCGACCGGCTCGAACGCAACGACGCCAAACCGTTCGACGCTCCGCCCGCGGTCTCGCCGCTGCGCCGGCAATGGGCGATCTGGCGCTGGGCGCGGCGGCGCTGAGGTCTAACTCAGGTTTAGCGCCGGTTTAGCGGCGGGCCTCAATACATCAGCAGCTTACGACCCCGTTTAGCGTCGCGTCCGAACCGGGTGCAAAGCGCGCCCGTGATTACACATAATATAACGGTATAAAATGTCTCGCCGCGATCCCGCTCGCGGCGAGGGTTTCGCGAGAGCCGAGTTCTAACGCGCTAAATGTCTTCGATCTCGCATCGCGCCCGCTCGAGCAGGTCGCGCAGCTTGCCGGCCTGCTCCGCGTCCAGCGCGCACTCGCGCATCTTGGCGAACAGCGCTGCGGAAAGCCTCAATCGCCGCGCCGATTGCCTGCTCGCCGATCGGCGCGGCGGCCTTGATCGCTCCGGCGGGACGGGCCAAGCACGCCAGCGCGGGAGAAGGCGGCGGCGCGCATCGCCGCCATGCGCGAAAAGATCAAGGCCGACGGCCACGCCAGCCCCTATCGCTTGAGGAAGCAGCTGCCGGAGCCGGTGTTCGCCCAGATCAAGCAAGCGCGCGGCTTCGTCAGTTCCTGCTGCGCGGCTTCGAGAAGGTCGCCGCCGAATGGGGTTTTGTCTGCGTCGCCCACAATATTTTGAAGCTCGCCCAGGGGTGGACTTTGCCCGAAGCTGCGTCGCAGCCGGATGAACCGGCCAATCCAGCATCGAACGGCGCACGCTCCGCTCCCGCGCTTCAAATCTCCGTCGCGCCAAGATAAAGCAGACGGGCTCCTAGCTCGGCGCATAGGAACGCTGCGCCAAGTGGCGATGAGCTCGCAGCCTACAAGAAGGAACTTTCAGAATGGCCCGCACTGTCAAACTGCCTGCGCAGGACGCCTTCGAGGGGTGTCCCGCCGCCCGGCGCAGCCGAGGCATGGTCACAACTACAAGCCAGCTGGCGTAAGGCGGATGGTGTTATTATCAAGGATCGGAAGCTGGACGACAAGTATTGTCCACATTGGCCGCATCCGAAGGACGGCGTCGACCGCCGCGCAAATAGCTGAAGTGGCAAACAATCAGCTCGCGTCGATGTCAGGCGAATTTTCGTCGTTACGAGGCGAAATTTCATCGTTACAAGGCGAATTTGCCGCCATCCGCGTGGAACTCAGCAGCCAAGTCAACTTCTTAAAGGAAGAAATTGCCTCGGTTCGGGAAGATTTGCGTCGTCTTCGCCGAAGGGACTCGGTATTGTTCGTCGGGTATGCTGAAGGCGGGTTGGGACTTGGCGAAACTTTTCGCAGCATGCTTCAGGCACTCTATGAGTTTGGCTTGCAGTTTTCAATTTACCCGTTTCGCAGGAATATCGAGACTTGCCTGGGGGCTCCTTTCCTGCCCGAATTGTATGATCGCAGCGGGATATACGACATAAGCATAGCGTATATCGCGACTGATCAACTACCGTATTACTATGAAGAGTTGGAAGCGCAGGTCGATTCTGGGCTCTTATAATATCTTGAGGACTTATTGGGAGCTTCCGGAGGCGCCTATCGAGTGGAGGACGTTATTGGCTCGAATTGACGAGCTTTGGGTTCCCAATTCTTTTGTTCAGAACGCTTTCCGCTCGATTTTTGACGGGGTCATTACCGTAATTCCGCCAATTGTAAGTGTGAAGAACGCTGATTTATACGATCGGAAGTATTTTGGTCTAGATGAAAATACATTTTATTTCATTTTCTCGTTTGATTTTTATTCGAGTGCGGCGCGGAAGAATCCTCTGGGCGTGGTGCAGGCTTTTGGCTACGCATTCCCGGAACGGCAACGAAAAGTGGGACTTATTATTAAGTCGATTGGTCCGGGCGAGTATGATCCGACCGCCTTTCAACAGCTTCAGAATGTTACGCGAATTGATAACAGAATCAAACTGCTTACTGGATCCTTGTTGAGAGACGAGATGCTGTCGCTGATATCGGTGAGCGATTGCTATATCTCTTTGCATCGGTCCGAAGGGTTCGGCGCGGGAATGGCCGAGGCAATGGCGCTAGAGAAACCGGTGATAGGAACAGACTTTTCGGGGAACACCGAATTTCTTACCCAAGATACGGGGTTTCCTGTTCACTATGCCTTACGGAAGCTGATGCCCGGCGAGTACGCACATGGAGAGAGGCAAAGTTGGGCGGAACCGGATTTAGAGGAGGCGATCAGGCACATGAGAGGTGTTGTTGATGATCGTGCGGAAGCGGCAAGAAGGGCGGAGCGGGCAAAACTGTACATAGAAACCCACCATTCAGCGGAAGCAGTCGCAGAAAAAATTCGAGCCAGGATTGCAGAAATAAGAAGAGGCCGCAAAAGGTAGTCCTTTGCTCGCCTGATTCCAGTCGTTATCCAGTCGTTACCCTTTCGCGCCCGACGCGACTTCTGGGAAGTCTGCCCGTCATCTGAAAATTCATCGTTGTGCGCCAGTCTCTTAGATTTCGACTTAAGAGTTTAAAACATTTTATGCTTGTGCGAGGCGCTTGAGGCCGTGGTGGATGGGCGGCGAGGGCGAGAAGGCGGCGAGAAGCGTCGGCAAGGTTTTCGTAATCCTCGGCGAATTGGCGATGTCGGCCGAACCATGAGAATGTGCGTTCGACCACACAACGGCGCGGCAGAACGACGAAGCCCTTGACGTCGTCGGAGCTCTTGACGATTTCCATGCGCAGTCCGGGAACCGTGGCGAGCGCCTCCTCCACTCGATGGACGTCGAAGCCGCCGTCGGGACCGTGCAGCCGGCGACCGAAGCAGCGCGCGCCCGGTGTGGCGTCGAGAATATCCTCCGTAGAGCTGGCTCTTCGGAGGCTCGAACAGCGTCAGGAGACGGATTTTGCGCGCCGCGCCTCGAGCATGTCGACTAAGGTCTGCTCGAAGGGAATCGTCGGCGCCCAATCGAGTAGGGCTCGCGCGAGCCGCGCATCGCCCGCTGCGATCGGAATGTCGACCACGCGCAGGCGCGCCGGATCGATCATCACCTTGGCGGCGACCTTGGCCTTTTTCAGCAGGGTCTCCAGAACGTCGCCGATCCGTCGCGCCTCTCCTGAAGCAATATTGAGGACCACTCCATCGTTGAGGTTGGCGGCCGCCATCGCCTCTACATACGCTGAGACGACATCGCGCACGTCAAGGAAGTCTCGCTTCGCGTCGAGATTGCCGACCCGCAGAACGGGGGCCTTGAGTCCACTCTCAATATCGACGATCTGCGCGACAAAGGACGCCACAGCGAAACGATCGCTTTGGCCCGGCCCGGTATGGTTGAAGGGGCGCAGGCGGATCGCGCGAAGCCCGTGTCGCGCCATCTGCGCGATAAAGAGTTCGGCCGCGGCTTTCGAGGCCGCATATGCATTCATCGGGTCGACCGCCGCGTGCTCGTCGACGGGGCCTCGCGCCGTCAAGAAACTACCGCCGTAAACATCGCCGGTGCTTACGAACAAAAGCCGGGCGTCCGGCACATGACGGCGCATTGCCTCCGCAAGGTTGATCGTACCTCCGAGGTTGACGTCGAAAGTCGCGCGCACCGCTTGTTGCGCCTCCTGCCCCTGTGAGATGGCGGCGAGATGGACAACGCCGTCGGGCGCGAACTCTGCAATGGCTCTTTCCACCGCCCGGGCATCGCGGATATCAAGCCGGATATTCCCGCGAGAGAGCTCCCCGTCCTTGTGGTGGGCGCCGCTGAGCCGGGCTTCGGGGAACCTTTTCGAAAGCGAGGCGACGAGGTGGGAACCGACGAAGCCGCCCGCGCCGGTGACGAGAATCCGAGAATAGGCGCGAGCCATCGAACGGTCCGTGTCCAATTAGTAAGTTGAAGCGATCCTCTCAAGATCGACGTCAACCATCTCGCGGATCATTTCCTCGAGGCTGACGGCAGGCTCCCAGCCCAATTTGGCCCGGGCCTTGCTTGCGTCGGCGTGGAGGAAATCGACCTCGGCCGGCCGAAATAAGGCCGGATCGATCACGATATGCCGGTCCATCTCGAGCCCCGCGTGCTCGAACGCGATCCGGCACATATCGGCCACCGTCACCGTGCGCTCGGTCGCGATCACATAGTCGTCGGGCTCGTCTTGCTGCAGCATGAACCACATGGCACGAACGTAGTCCTGGGCATGTCCCCAATCGCGGCGCGCATTGATATTGCCGAGACGCAGCTCGTTCGCCTTTCCGAGTTTGATCCGCGCCACTCCATCCGTGACCTTGCGGGTGACGAACTCGATGCCGCGCACAGGCGATTCATGGTTGAACAGGATGCCACTCGAGGCATGCATGCCGAAGCTCTCGCGGTAGTTCACGGCCATCCAATGGGCATAGACCTTGGCGGCCGCGTAGGGCGAGCGCGGATAGAAGGGCGTGGTCTCTTTCTGGATCGGCTCCCGGACCATCCCGAACATCTCGGAGGAGGAGGCTTGGTAGAACCTTGCGTGCGGAGAGGCAATGCGCATCGCTTCGAGCACGTGCAGGCAGCCGAGCGCGGTCACATTGGCGGTGAGCAGAGGCTGTTGCCAGGACGACTTCACAAAGGATTGCGCCGCAAGGTTGTAGATCTCCTGCGGCTGCACGTCGTCAATGATCCAAATCAGACTCCCCAGATCTGTAAGATCGCCGTCGAAGAGGTTCACATCGTCGATGACGCCGAGCCAGCGCAGCCGTGTGCCATTCACTTCGGAAGTGCTGGAACGCCTAACGAGGCCGTGGACCTCATAACCTTTCTCAAGCAGGAGCTTGGACAAGTAGGCCCCGTCCTGCCCCGTGATTCCGGTGATGAGCGCCCTTTTAGACATAAACGCGATACACCCGTTGTCCATCAACAATTGCCCGGCCGCGGCAGCCCCCTATACACGCCATCGTCACGGGCGCAAAGGTCGCACGGTCCGGCTGTCCCCCAGGGCTTGCCAGCATAAAAGTACCGTGGTATACTAAATGTGAATTGGTGGGTGAATTCCGATGTATGGAGCTTCGCAGCGACGGTCCGACCCTGATGTTCAAGAACTGAGGCGCGCGGGGGGAATATGGCTGCGCGGGCTGCGCGAAAAATGTGGACTATCGCAGCGGGAGTTAGCCCGATTGGTGGGCGCCGAATACTACACGTTTATTTCCCAGCTGGAGACCGGGCGCGGCCGGGTGCCCCCAGATCGCTACCGCCTATGGGCTAGCGCCCTGGAAGTTGATCCTAAACTGTTCGTCAAGCAGTTACTCAGTTATTACGATCCGATCACTTACGATATACTCTTTGGCGACCAGGGGGCGGTCGCGCTCGCTGGCGACGACGGTTTTTTAGCTAAGCCTCTGGGCGCGGACGAAGTTCCACACCGAGGATAATCGGCTTTGAGGCCGCATTTGGCGAATTCACGCGCCAGCCCGCGGGTGCCCGCCCGCGCAGCCTGAACTCTCCTTCTCGAACACGCCGCAGCGACAGACAGCCGCGTCCAATTTGATCACGCCCCTTGCGCTCCTTATGATACTATTTGCTCCGAAATTGTAGATTGTGAATAATTCTAAACCTGAGCCACTTGCAAAACGGCTCGGACGGCCGGAATTTTCGAATTTTCGGGTGATTTCTCAAGCGTCGCGAACCGTCGGCGGCCGGTTTCTGGTATGTTGATTCTGCGAGGAAAAACAAGCAGAAAGCCAGGAACCGCCGACGATGTCGCTACGAGAGACCCTATCCGTATACTGGCAGAAGTTTCAAGGAGAACTTTTCCCGTTTCTCGAGGAGACGGCCGGGTTCTTGACGGAGTCGCATCGAGCGCTGGTGACGGTTCTGGACATGACGCGGCTTGAGGCTTTCGCGCCTGACTGGGGTGGTTTTCCCGGACGGCCGGCAGCCGAGCGGGCCGCATTGGCGAGGGCCTTCGTGGCCAAGGCGGTTCTCAACTTGCCGACCACGCGGATGTTGATCGAACGCGTCGAGGCCGACACGACGTTGCGGCGCTTGTGCGGTTGGTCGCGTCTGTCCGAGGTTCCCAGCGAGGCGACGTTCTCGCGCGCCTTCGCCGAGTTCGCCGACAGCGCCTTGCCGTCGCGGTTGCATGAAGCCTTGATCCGCAAGACCCACGGGGATCGGCTGGTTGGTCACATCGCGCGCGATTCGACGGCGATCGAAGGCCATGAAAAGCCGCAACGCGCAGAGAAGCCCGAGCCGTCTGCGCTCGAGCAGAAGCCCCGCAAGCGCGGGCGTCCGCGCAAGGGCGAGCGGCCCGCGCCCAAGCCGCCCAGCCGGCTGGAACGCCAGGCCGGCATGACGCTGAGCCAGATGCTCGCCGATCTGCCCCAGCACTGTGACGTCGGCGTCAAACGCAACGCCAAGGGACATCAGGAGACATGGATCGGCTATAAGCTGCATATCGACACCGCGGACGGCGACATTCCCGTCAGTTGCGTTCTCACCTCGGCTTCCGTCCACGACAGTCAGGTCGCCATCCCCCTGGCGACGATGACGGCGGGGCGTCTGGTCAATCTCTACGATCTCATGGACAGCGCCTACGATGCGGCCGAGATCAGGGCGCATAGCCGCGCGCTCGGCCACGTGCCGATCATCGATGTCAACCCGCGCCGCGACGCCTGCCTCAAGAAGGAATTGGCCGAGGAAGACAAGCGTCGAGCGCTCGTCGGCCATCGCGCCGCCGAGGATATCCGCTACAACGAGCGCAGCGGCGCCGAACGGGTCAACGCCAACCTCAAAGACAACCACGGCGGCAGAACCGTCCAGGTGCGTGGCCCCGCGAAGGTGATGTGCCATCTGATGTTCGGCATTCTGGTCATCACCGTTTCTCAGATCATCCGTCTCATCGCATAGCGAGCCGCATCGCGGCGCGAAAACGGGTCCGGAGCCTCCCAAAAAATCGGGAGGTCGACGAAACATGGCCAAAATCCACGCCAAAATGTCCGCGAAGGCAAAAAAACGGCGGAAGCGGCGTTGCAACCGTCAAAAACAACTCAAGCCAACACGTCTCAGCTATGTTCATTCGTGCGCGAGCCGACGCGCTCAGACGTTCTGCAAGTGGCTCCCTTGCTATGTGTTCTTTGTGTTCCTTTGTTCAGCACGATGGTCGCCCGGTTTTGCGCCATTTTGGCGATCGTCAACGTCAGTTCCGCAATTCGCGCTTTCCAAGTTCCTGCCTTTCGGCTCCGTGTCCGACCGCGTGAACCCAATTCGTATCGCGCGGCGCCAAGGTCTGGTCGAGCGCCTTATCCCAGCGATCCATTCACCGATTGCGGATCGATTTCTATGCAAGGCATCTGGCGCAGGTACGACGGCTTCAGGAAACACCCCATGCGTCACGTCCGGGTCGCGGTCGCGTTCCGCCCCTTGCGCTTCGGTGCCTTCGCCACGGTGTCTGAGGTGGCGGATGGAATTGGTCATACTGATGTCGAAACGCACTCGACGCGAAGCTGGTTCGCAAAATGATAGGTTGCGGGGAATCGTGGCCCCGAATGGCGCGGGAACGCAACCGGTGTCCCCGGCATCCCCGGATTCGATGTTCGAACTCTCACACCCATCGATCTCGTTGTCGACCTGGACCACGGCGAGGCGTGCAAGTGATCGGACATGGGATCTCTCAAGTTGCGACGGGGTCCTTTTGCACGTCACTGGTCTCCGACCCCGGGAAGACGAGCAATACCTGTTATAGCGGCAGCATGCTTGCCGCGTTCGTCCAGGGAGACGCACTTCGCTTCTGCAAAGAGGCCATTCGTGTGCAATGCCGCACCCCTATCGTCCACGATTCGTCGCCGTCGAGCCCGTCCGCAGGCCGCCTGACCCAACTTTCACCGGCGACGACGGCCAGCTGACAGGCGAACCTCCGTCCAGGCGGCCTTGCTTTAATCGAGCAAGCGCGCGATCGTCTTCTCCCATGTGATGCCTTTGCTGTCCAGCAGTTCCTTGGCGGCGCGTCCCATGGCCATCGCGCGGCGACGATCGCCGGCCAACCGGTCGAAAGCGGCAGCGATCGCCTGCGGCTCCGGATCCACAACGAGCCCGGTTTCCTCATCGTGCACGATCTCCAGGAGGCCGCCTGCGTCTCGCACGGTGACAACAGCCTTTGCCGCAGCAAAAGCCTCCATAGTGACGTATCCTACCGAAGTCCTCATCGATGGGCAGATAGCCGCAAGCCAGCGCTCCGTTGGCGAGCGCCGCGATCTCGTCGCGCGCGCGATAGCCGAGCCGAAGCTCGACCTGGCCGCGCAAGTCCCAAGTCGCGACGAGCGTTTCGAGCGCCGCGCCAGCGGCTTGGTCGTCCGGCGGACCCGCGACGACAAGCCTGACCCCGGAGCGCACATATCGCATGGCTTCAACCAAGAGCTTCTGCCGCTTGCCATCGCCAACCCGGCCGCCGGCAAAGATATAGCTGCCGTACTCGCCGCCCTTGAACCGGAATGGATCATTGAGCGGCGGATGCAGCACCGTGGAGTCGAAGCCGTTGAACTTCTTCAGGCGGCCCTGCGTGACGGGCGAGTTCGTGAAATTCGCCGGCATGTCGCGAACAACTGCTCGTCGGCCTTGCGCACGAGACGCACGATCTCGGCGCCCCGCTGGTCGGAGCACAGATGCGAGAGCCCGGATTCGTAGAGATCGTAGGCCTGCCGAAATTGATGAAGAAGCCAGAGCGTCTTATCGGAGTGAGGGATCAGATAGGCCGGGAACTTCAATGCGATGGTGCGGTCGACATTGTAGAGCCGCAGGTTGCGGTTGAGCACGATCTCGTCGACGATCCGCTCCGCCGGCTCCCAACGAAATGGAATGCGGAGCAACTCGGCCTCGACACCGCTGGTGGCGTTGAGCCGCTGCACCAGACAATCGGCAAGCTCTTCTGCTCCGCCCCTTATGAAGGGAGCCGCATTATTCAGAACGAGGACCTTCATGATGTCAGGGCGTCGACAACATTCGGCCAATCGATGTGAAGCTCAGCGAGGCGACGCTCGTTCGCCGCTCCCATGCGCGCAGCCAGCGCACGGTCGCGATGCAGCCGGTCCATTGCTTGCGCCAGGGCCCGGGGGTCGGGTGGAGCGACAATGCCATTGTGGCCATCGCTGACGAGTTCGAGAACACCGCCAAAATCGCTTGCGGTCAGAACCGCCTTGCGTGCGTGCGCCGCCTCAAGCGAGGGATAGCCATAGCTGTCCTCGTCGTCCGGCACATAGGCGACGGCCAGCGCCGTGGCCAGCCGCTCGACTTTTTCTTCCTCGGAAATCCAGCGATCCTCGAAAATCACGCGGTGGCTCAGGCCATGATCGGCGATGGCTCGCTGAATCGTCTCCACGTGAGGAGGGCTCGAGCTGGCGCCGCATATGCGCAGTTTAACGTTAGTTGTTACATAGCGCATCGCTTCGAGGAGGAGCCATTGGCGCTTGTGCGGCTCGACCCGGCTGATGGCGACGATCTCGTCGCCGTACCCATCGTTGCGAAACCGTTCCGGAGACATGATCGGCGGGTACAGTGGCGTGGCGGCAATTCCATTGAAGCGCGCCAGGCGATTGGCAACCACCTTAGAATTGGTGAACACGCGGCGGGCCTGCCGAATCGCCCTCGTGTCGAGATCAATCAGTCTGTTGCGGAACGCCCGTCCACCCGGATCGTCCGGCACAATTCGGTACGGACTGTCCCAGAGATCGTAGAGGGCGCGAATGTGGTGAATGAACCACAAAACCTTGTTGGGGTGGCAAAGCACGTAGCTCGGCGGTCGAAAGGCAATGAGCCGGTCGCACGAATCGGCGAGGTCGATCAAGCGATAAGCCAAAATCTGATCGAATAAATCCTCTTGCCGATCGACAAATGGAATATAGAATCGCTCGACGCGATGACCGCATTCGACAAGCTTCTGCTCAAGCCATTCGACGATGAAGCGTCCGCCGCCGTTAGTGAACGGCACGAACGACGACGCAAGAACTATCTTCATTGAACAGCGATCCGGTCAGTCGAGCGCGAAGCTCGAGGGCTTCGGCAACGCGGTCCATGTCTTGTTCCGTCAAGCGCCCATGGGTCGGTAGGTTGATGCCGCGCGACGCGCAGAGATCGGCACGCGGAAATGGGCCGCCTGCGGTGGCGCGATAGGGCGGAAGAATGTGCATGGGATAGAATACCGGGCGTGTCTCGATGCCGCGTTCGCCGAGCCGACGCATGACGTTGTCCCGATCCCGCTCTCCACCATCGCGCAGCAAGATCGTGTACATCCAGTAGACATGGTTGGCCCATTTCTCCGACTGAGGCAGCGCAATTTGCTCCGACAGATGACCTAGGCGGCGGTTGTAACCGGCAGCGATTGCCTTGCGGGTCTCGAGATGGTTCTCGATCCGCTCAAGTTGCGCCAGACCAATCGCCGCTGCAATGTTGGTCATGCGATAGTTGTAACCGATGACTGGAAACCAATAGCGTCGATCCGGGTCCATGCCCTGCCCCTTAAACAGTCGGAGCCGCGCGGCCAGCGCCTCGTCGTTCGTGGTCACCATTCCCCCTTCGCCTGTCGTGATGATCTTATTGCCGAAGAAACTGAAAGTGGCGCACGTTCCGATCCCGCCGACCCGACGGTTTTTGTAGCTCGCCCCAATGGCTTCGGCGGCATCTTCCACAACGAACAGTCGATATTTATCGGCTATCTCGAGCATCGGATCCATATCGGCCGGATGACCATAGAGATGAACCGGCATGATTCCTTTTGTGCGGGGCGTGATTTTGGCCTCGATCTCATCGACATCGATATTGAAGGTGCGCAGACCGTTGTCGACGAAAACCGGAGTGGCGTTGCAATAGCGAACAGCGTTGGCGGTGGCGACATAGCTGAGGCTTGGAACGATGATCTCGTCGCCTGCCTTCACGTCGAGCGCCACCAGGCACAAATGGAGGGCGGTGGTTCCGTTGCTGACGGCGACTGCGTGTCGGACGCCGCAATATTCTGCAAAAGTCCTCTCGAATTGGGTAATGAACCTGCCATGCGACGAAATCCAGTTCGTTTGCAGGCATTCGAGCACATATTCGGTTTCGCGGCCGTCGAGGACAGGTTCCGCTACAGAGATGCGGGAGTGAGCGATCTCCTCCATCTTGCGCGCACTTGGATTAGCGGTCATGTTTATGGCGTTCGCGATCTTGCTGGAAATTCACGACCCTGGCTGGAACGCCGCGCGCCACCGCAGCGTCCGGAATATCGCGGACAATACAAGCCCCAGCACCGACGAGCGCGCCCGCGCCGACTGTCGTCCCTGGAGTAGCACTTGTCCCCACTCCGAGACAAGCGAGACGACCAATTCTCACATTTCCCGCCAGTGCGCACCCTGGACCGATATGCGCCCCTTCACCGATCGCCGAATCGTGATCGATCGAGGCGCCGGTGTTGACGATCGCAAAGTCGCCGATCGTGGTCGCGGCGTTCACGACGGCGCCGGCCATGACGGCGACGCCGTGGCCGAGTTGCGCTGACGGGGAGATGACGGCAGCGCGGCTGATTGCATTGATGATCTCGAACCCGATATGTTCGAGGTCGCGGCCGATCACGAGCCGGCGCCGGTTGTCGCCAAGCGCCACGAACGCCTTGTGCACGCCAGAACCGCGAACTCGAGCGAGATCGTGGTCGGCGCCGATAACCCGCACGCCCAATACCGTCCGTGGGGTCGGATCGGCGTCGATCAGTCCGACAACATGATAGCAACCCTGGGCCTGGATCAGCTCGATTATGACCTTCGCATGGCCGCCGGCGCCAACAACGACAACAGGTTGAACGCTCACATCACCTGTTGGGTCAGCCTTTTCAAGCCATGTCTCCGATCCCACTGATCGCTCCGGTCCGGGCATGTGGCGCGCGTTCGTCCGGCGCTGACCGCGCGATAACACGGGCCGCCGTTCGGGCCAAGAGCAAGGAGCCAGGGGAATCGGGTGAAGCTTTTTTACCGCGTGATCAGGCTGGCGAGGAAGTCGTCGTCCCATCCGGCGGTCTTTCGCTTGAGCCGCAGGGAAGCCTTTCCGGGAGCCAATCGGATCAGGTTCTGCGCCATGTGCTTGATCGTACAGAAGTTGGCGGGTGCATGATTGGTTCGCAGCCGACACTCGTCGTCGCGGAACACCATGTCCAAGATCCAGTGCAGGCTATTCTCGATCGCCCAGTGGCTGCGTACGATCGGTCCTAGCATGCACGCCATCAGCGCCAGCGACGTCAGGTAGAACCGGGTCTCCCGCTCGATCTTGTCGCCGGTTTCCCGCTGCTTTCGACCACCACCACGGCCTTCAATCCGGGCCAGTTGTGGCGCTCCTGCAGCCAGCCGATGTCGTGAATGACGGTCGTGGTCCTGGTCTCGATGCGGCCATGATCGCCATCCACCGTTTGGTCCTGACTGATCTTGTATCCCTGAAACCGGCGGCTTTCTGCTCGGCCACGAACAGTTCCACGTCCTCGCGCAGCGACCCTTGGTTGCCTTTCAGCGCTAGCATGTAGTCTGCTTTCTTCTCCACCACTTTCTGCGCGATGTCGCGCTGACACCCCATGGCGTCGATGGTGATGATCGCCCCCTCGATGGCCAGCAGGTCCAGCAGTTTGGGGATCGCGACGATCTCGTTGGACTTCTCGGCCACCTTGACCTGGCCGAGCACCAGCCGCTGGCGCGCCGCAAAGGCGGAAACCATGTGGTTGGCGCCTGGCCCTTCCGCTTCTGGCCGGACCGCCGGGCGGTCTTGCCATCGATGGCGATGACCCCCTCGGGAATTCCGGTCAGCGCGGCTACCCAGGCGACGAAGCAGCGCTGGAACTGCTCGTGGTCCAGCACGGCGAGGATATCGCCGAGATGGTCGTGCGCCGGCGTGCCGTTGGCGAAGCGGCGGAAGCGGCGCAGAAGGTCCAGCTTTTTGCGGCCGAACAGGGCGATGTCGGTGATGGTCTCCGCGCCGGCCAGGACGGCGATGAGGCAGAGGAGCAGGATCTCTTCCAGCGGGTAGTCCACCTTCCCCTGCTGGCGGGGATCCTTCAGATCACTGAAATGATTAAGAAAAACTATGGTTTCGTCAAACGCCGCGCAGTCCGCTGTCGCCTCCGCCATGCCTCGCCCCTCGATGCGAATTGAGGATCGTTATGGATTCAGCACTTTCGCCGTTTGTCACCTACTTCTTCACCCGATTACCCTGGGGCGGTGTTTAGCGCAACATGAGAATGTCCCCTTTTAGTTTGACACCGGCCTGCGGCCGACCGACCCGCCATTCGATGAAACGTTGGAGGCTGCGGCGGCAGTTGTAGACTGCGCAGGTCATCGGCAAAGGGGTCGATCCCAGTCGATCCCTTCTTGGTGCGGCAGAGCCCGTCTTTTGGTTGGACCCGGGGCGCCTCGATGACCCCACTGGACCCACGGAGCCGCAAGGCTCTAGTCTAGTCCAGTCTAGTCTAGATGCTTTCGATGGATTTGGAGAGATTTGGGGTTGGACGGTGGGGGATGCTCGGCGGGAAAAAGGGCGCATTATTCCACGAGGCTCTTGCCGCATTCGTCGGCTCGCGGAGAGCGCCGCTGGAGATGGGCTTTTCCCGATTTTCTGTAAGTCGACGCATCAGTGCGCGAAGGGCGTGGGCGTGTGGTCGATCGCAAGATACTAGCGAGGTTGCACTGGGGGATCTCGAGAAGCAGAAAAACCAATACTCGTCGAGCTGCTCAAACCCCGCATAAATCTACGGCAAATATGATAATCCACGGACAGCTACCTCAGGATACGAATCCTCTAGGTAAACAGAAGCGTAGAAGTTAGTTGTAGTACGCCAAGACTAGTTGGGTCGGCAATCATCCCCGGCTTTACGAACCCTTCTTCGCCAACAACTCTAATTTCTTTTGAATTACCCATAGCTGATCCCGTAGTCTCTCTATTTCCTCGGCGGAGCTGGCGTCAAGTGAGCGTGGTTCTGCAACGGGTGCCGCTGTCGTTGCGAAAGGCGAAAAAAGCCTAAAGCTTGATGAAACGCGGCCAAATTCTGCTGGGTTAATTCTTGCAAGACGTTAAAAGAGCTCGATGGAAAAGCACCAGCACTGAACATTCGACTTGCTGCATCGCTTATTGCTTGCTTCTCACCGTTAAATCTATCAATGGAAAACTCTAAATAGCTGGGCAATAGCGCTTGCATACTGTCGCCGTAGAACCTGATTAGCTGTCGAAGAAAAGTTGTCGGGAGTAGGGATTGGCCTTCAATTCCTTCTTGTTCGAATATTATCTGAGTGAGAACGACCGTGTGATATCCTCATTAGTTTTCGCATCGAATACCACGAAGTCATCCCCGTTCTTTACCATCTTCGCGAGATCCGCCAATGTTACATACATGCTTGAAGCTGTATTATGCAACCGGCGATTTGCGTATTTCTTGATCATGGTTGGAGTGAAGTCGGCCATGTCGTTCCGGACCCAATGGTGCGCGGCGTTCCCAATGCCAACGCAACATAGGCGTTTTTTGCGGTGCACGGAATTTATTTTTGGCTCAATTCGCATTAGCTATGCAATCTCTTATGTGATAGAACATAAAGTGAACGCAGGAGGCACGCATGGACCATCAAGAATATCTGGCTTGGCTGTCTGAGATTGATGATCTCTCCCCGGAGCAGCGGATTGCAACGGTTCGGCTCTTGGCTGGTCAGCCGTCGCTGGAAGCCGTGATCGGCCTGCTGGAGGAGCGGATCGGGCAGCGCGAAGCTGTCCGCACTGTGCGACGGGTGGAGCTGTGATCCGAGGTCGCTCCAACGGGCTGAACCGGTATTTTTGGAAGATCTGCGGCAAAACCTTCAACGCCCTGACTGGGACGCCGTTAGCCCGGCTGCGACGCAAGGATTGTTGGACGGAATTCGCCGCGTCGTTAAGCGATGGCGACACGGTGAAGACCTCGGCCGAGCGCTGTGGGGTGGCCGGCAGCACTGCTTTTCGCTGGCGTCACCGCTTCCTGCGGGCGGTGACGGCTGGCGCGATCAAACTGCGCGGCATCGTCGAGGCCGACGAGACGTTTGTCTTGAGCAGTCGTAAAGGCGAACGGAATCTCGATCGCAAGGCCCGCAAGCGCGGCGGAAAGGCGTCCAAACGGGGATTGTCGGATGAGCAGGTTCCGGTCCTGGTGGCCGCCGACCGCTCCGGCGTCACCGTCAGCGCCGTGTTGCCGGTGGTGTCTGCCGCTCATTTGCAAGCGGTTTTGCAGCCAGTCCTTGATCAGGACGCTCTGCTGGTCACCGACGGCTGCACCAGTTATCCGCCCTGCGCCGCCGCGCTGGGCGTCAGCCATGAGGCGCTCAACCAAACTGCCGGCGAGCGCGTCCGGGGCGAATTGCACATCCAGACCGTCAACAGCCGCCATGAGCGGCTCAAGACCTTCCTGCGTCGCCATCGCGGCGTAGCCACCAAGTATCTCGACAGCTATCTCAGATGGTTTCACCTTGCAGTGCTTCCACGACAGCCCACACCACGCGCCGTCCTCGCCGCAGCCGCAGGAAATCCTGCCGGTCAGACAAATTGCATAGCTAATGCGAACTGAGCCTTATCTTTTGCATCGCAACCCTTTGGCTTGCTCGGGTAACTTATCCCGTCGAACGACTCCGGTCAAACAACAAGCGGGGTGCTAATTTGGCAGAACGGAAATCCGTTTCCGTTCTGTTGGAAGCTTTTGGCTCGTCAATCAACTTTCATATCGTTGGATAATGGCGGGCGGACGCTTGAAGGCGACCCGGCTCCATCGCCTCGACCTACTCCAAATCGCCCGGGGACTCTGCGCGTTGGAGCTTCCGCCCGCTAGATATGAATAGATAGTGCTCGTCGATAAATGCATGTTTTGTTAGCTGGATTTGCGCTGGAGCGGGTTGTGAACGGCTTGGTTTGCCTGCCATTTCCTTCATCTAGCGATTGCCCGGGTTGGGCCGGCCGCGAAAACGGAAACCGCGCATGAGCGATCGATCCGGGATCAGCCGATCTTGTTAGCGGCTGGACGGAAGGCGACGACTGAGGACCTCCTGAAGTGGTCGAGCCCGCGCCAGACGCGACCCCAGACGCAACGCGCCGGCACCCATGTCCTTGATCCGCAGAGCGGATTTCTTGTTGAAGGCAAGCGTGGACGCCGAGGGCCTTCCCAGGCTGAGATTACAACGACTGGCGTATCGAACTGCGGCGGCGGCCTGTCGGGGCGCGGGCGGCCGCGCCTATTTGTAAATCGTCGAAAGCCGGCGCGAAGGCGCGGCGGTCCGCCAGCAGGTGATCGCCACGCTCGGAAGGGTCGAGGATCTGCAAGAGAGCGGCAGTTGGGACGGTTGCTTCGCTCCGTGTAGTGCGGCACGGTTTTGAGACACGCGGCTGCGCTTGCTCAGGCGGCCAAGGGTAAGGCGGCTGCGAGGGTCGGGTCAATCGCAATTCGTGGCGTGGTTTGCTCCTCTCTGACCCTCGCGGGCGTTTTGTATCCATGGCGCGCGACGAGCCAAGTTTCATTGTAGCGCCTGGCGAATGCGACGAGCTCGGCGCGCAGTTCCTCGATGGTTTTGAACGTCCGGACCCAGAGCAAGTTCTCCTTCAAGGTTCGGATGAAGCGCTCGGCGACGCCATTGCCCTCGGGTTCGCGCACGAAGGACGGCGAAGCTTCGATGCCCAGACACTTGATCTCGTCCTGGAAATCGCCGGACATGTAATTGGAGCCATGATCGTGACGCACCTTGAGCCCACGCGCCACGCCGGGCGCGATGGAGCCGAAGCACCGATGCACCCCCTGCCGGACCGGCTCCAGCGCCTCGAAGCGATTGGCTACTTTTCTCTGGAGCGCGCGGCGTTCCTGACCGTGCTGCACCGCTTGTTCTGCGGCGGTTCGGATCGCGCCGCCGGCCGCTGGCGGGAGGATTATCGCGTCGAGGGCGTCGAGGGTAATCTCGCGCGCAAATACGGACGTAGCCGGCGCGGGCGCCGCTTGCGGGCGGCCATCCCGCACAGTCACTACAAAACGGTGACTTTGGTCGCCGGCCTGGATTGGCTGGAGACATGCCTCGTCCCCACACTCTCGCCCGGGGAGATCGTCGTCATGGACACCGAACAGGGCGGCGTTGATCGGTCCGTCGAAAGTCTTTGCCGCCGTCAGGCCGCGAAGGCGAAACAGCGCCGAGACGATCGTCGAACTCGAAGCGCGCGGGCTGCTCTACGTCCTGGGCCTGCGCGAGCGCACGGACAGGCTCGTGCGCGAGTTCGTCCTCGACGATGCGATCGATTGGGTCCACCATTTAATTCTTGGTCTAGTGGTGAATGACTTGTCCTGATCAGCTTGACGAGGCCGTCGATTTGCGCCAAGACGAGAATTTTTGAACCGATGATTGTA
>CAVYIZ010000035.1:0-29296 GCA_963768555.1 uncultured Alphaproteobacteria bacterium | reverse complement strand
GCACAGGCCGCGATCGTCGAGTCGCAGCGAATCCGGTTGCCTTCCGCCGTTTGCCAGCTCGAGAGGGCCTCGCGGAAGGCGGCGCGCTCAGACTGAGCGCCGATTGTCAGGATTCCATCAGCTACACGTCGCGGACAGTGTACATCGAACTCAGATCCGATACCGAGCTCTTCTACAGTCCGACTGGCGATCCGGTGCTCGCGACCACTCTGATGAAGTGCCCGCTCTGACGGTCGGACCAAGGGACGCTGCAGCCGCCCGTCGAAGCGAACCGCCGGCCTTGTCCACGGACAAGTCCGGCGCTTCGAAGCAGACGGATGAGTCTCTCGCTGTCGGCTTTCGATTGGCGCGAACTCTGTGGGGGTTCTGCGAGCGGTCCAGCCCTCGCGGCGAGCCGGCTCCGTATGCGTCATTTCACGATTAGCTGGTCGGCCATTCGAGTTCCGGCACGAACTTATAGGGGTAGCTCGACTCCTGGTAGCCGTGAGGCTTCTGCCGCTTTGGCAGTTCGGGCCTCTGCCGGTCCAGTTCCTTGTACGGGATCTGCGACAAAAGATGCGAAATGACATTCAGCCGCGCGCGATTCTTGTCGTCCGATCGCACCACAATCCACGGCGCCCAGGGCGTGTCCGTCGCCTTGAACATGTCGTCGCGGGCGCGCGAATAGTCGTACCAGCGGCTGTACGATTTCAGGTCCATCGGCGACAATTTCCAGATCTTGCGCGGATCGCTGATCCGCGCCTCGAGCCGGCGCGTCTGCTCCTCTTCGCTGACCTCGAGCCAATACTTGACGAGGATGATGCCGGAACTCGACGAACGCCTTCTCGACCTCGGGCGTCACTTCGAGAAAGCGCTTGACCTGCTCCATTGAGCAGAACTCCATCACCCGCTCGACGCCGGCGCGGTTGTACCAGCTGCGATCGAAAATGACGATCTCGCCGGCGGCAGGCAGATGCCGCATGTAGCGCTGGACGTACATCTGGGACTTTTCCCGCTCGGTCGGGGCGGGCAGCGCGACGACGCGGAAGACGCGCGGGCTGACGCGCTCGGTGATCGCCTTGATCACTCCGCCCTTGCCGGCCCCGTCGCGGCCCTCGAACACGATGCAGACTTTAAGGCCTTTGTCGACGGCCCACAGCTGCAGCTTCACCAGTTCGCCGTGCAGGCGCGCGAGCTCGCGCTCGTAATCTTTGTTGGAGAGCTTTTGCTGATTGCCCAAACTGTTATCGTCATCGGTCTTGCGGCCTTTGCCGCGGCCCTTTGTCGCCGCCATCCCTTTCTCCCAGGTTCGTTCTTTCGAAGACAGACAGGCTTGCCGATAGCCTTCGCGTATTGCCAATTGTTGCTCGGCGGTTGCTCTTCGCTCCAAGCACGTTTCCGCCTCTTTCGAGGCGACATCCGACCGCGCCGCAACGCCATCACAGTCTCGTCTGCCTGCGATGGCGCCGGGAGATGCATACTCAGCGTATTCCAGGCTTACTGGCACACGTCCCAGAAGCCCTGATGCTGGCTCGCATCGGTATAGTACCAGCAGAGACCCGCCTGCGGGGGCGCGCCGGCCCAGGCCGCCGCGGTCGCCGCCGAGACAAAGCCGATCGCTGCGCCGGCCGCGATTGCGCCGCCGGCTGGCCATCGGTACCAGCCAGGCCGCCCGGCCCACCCGGCGCCGCCGCGATATCCGTAGCCGGCTCGATTGACGTTTCGATTGACGTTTCGGTTGACGTTTCGATTGACGTTCATCGATTGACGTTCCGGTTGACGTTGCCATGCACGCCTCGATGCATCCCGCCGGCGTAGCGCGCCCCGCCGTGCATGCCGCCTCGGTGCATCCCCCCGGCGTAACGCGCGCCGCCGTGCATCCCGCCCCGATGCATTCCGCCCGCCCCGATGCTTCCGCACCGCCGTGACGCACGCCGCCGCCGCCCTCCGCGAATTTGCGTGAGCAACCCGTTGTCCATTTGCGTCGCGGGGCTTGCTCCAGTGAAAATCTCGATCGCATTCGCTTCAGGCACAATCAGGCCCGCAAGCGCCAGCGCAAACAGAGTGTTTTTGAAACGACACGCCCAAGTCATGACGTAACCTCCCGACCGAAGGCAGCTTACGACTCTGCCTGGTTCGTCGGAACCCACTCAGCTGGCGGCCGAAAGTCTCCTGCGGCTTCACAACAACCAGCTGTTATGACTTCCCGATCCTGAACTTTCGGCGAAAACGGCGGAAATTTCAATCCTGTCGAGACAGGAACTGACCGACGCAATTAACTCCGCGAGGACTGCCACGCGGAAGGCTGCATCCATCTGCACGTAGTCGGCGCCCGCCGTCGCAACTACATCCACGACACGTTTCACCCGCCACCGCCAACCCGCGGCGCCATGGCGGACCTGCGCATTTGGCGGCGGCAAAGTGAGGGCTAAGGCCTTTGGCCCGGCAAGGACTCGCCAAGAATGGCGGACCCGGTTCCACAGCGCCTCAGCGCCCCCATTGCCGCCGCGAGCGGGACGCCTGCCGGACGCACCCGGTCGGCGGCGACGAGGAAGACCGCGCCCGACAGAGGGTTCGGCGCATTGGGCACGAACACGGCGACGAGACCCTTGCCGACGACGTCAGTCTGCAGCCCGATCCGCCACGCGCCGCCAAGCTCCGCGAGCACGACCGGATGCTCCGCCAACTTGCTGACGCCGAGCACGCTCGTCCCCGCCTGCTTGAGATATTCATAGCCGGGGACCTTCGACAGGACGGCGGCCTCGAGGCCGCCCACTATCTTCTGCGCCAACAGGGTTCGCGCGACTAGCCCGGCCAAGAAGCACGCGAGCGCCAGGACGAGGATCGCGAGGATTGCCGACGCGGTCGGTCCGGCTGCGAAACGGTCGGGAATGAGCGTCGTTACCGGCTGCAGTCCCCGGCGGGCGAAATCGTAAGCCTTGCCCAGGATGAGCCCGAGCACGACGATCGGTGCGAGAAAGAGGACGCCGCCGAGAAACGTGGTCAGGATGAAATGGGAGATGGCTTTCATGAACGTCTCCGGCCTGCTGATTAATGGGCTGCGACAACGGAGGGGCCAACCTGATCGCATAAGCGACATTTGGCGATAATCAGCTGGATCGCTCGGCGCGACCGGCGCGCCCAGTCACCGCCGCGATCCGGTCGCCGATCTGTCCACTCAGGAAATGTCCTCGTTTCGACCTCCCAGGTCTACAGCTTGACCAGCTTCGCCGCGCAGAAGGGCGAGCTCGCGATGGTAAACCTTGTTGGAGAGCTTCTCCTGAAGCTTCGAACTCGGCGCCGGTCTCTCTCTTGCGCCCCTTGCCCTGACCTTTTGTCGCAGCCATGCATTCCTCCCCGGTTCGTTCTTTACAACATGGTCGCGCTTGCCTAGTAAAGCAGCCCAAAGCTTGGAGGCAGAGGTGGTGGCTCATGACGCCTGTTCACCGGCGTCGCGAGACGGACGACGCGGCTCCCTGCGCTCTGAGAATTCGCATTCGCGGGCGAGACGCCAAATGCGGATGACGCGCGCAGGAGATCCACAATGATTGCTCATCGTCGCATTGCGACCTTGGCCCTTTTGCTGGGCGTTGGGGCGTGCGGGTTCTTCTCCGGCGCGGAGCCGAAGAGCGGCGCCTGGCTCGGTCCGTCGGCGCACGCTCAGATCATCAGGAATCTGATCGCCCGCCTGCGTGGCCAGACATTGCCCGACGGCATCGTCAAGTCGAACGGACGGCTCGAGGCGACCCAGGTCGACGTGTCCTCCAAATATCCGGGCCGGCTCTCCGAAGTGACGGTGGAGGAGGGCTCCAACGTGACTAAAGGGCAGGTCATCGCAAAGATCACTTCGCCGGAATATGAGGCCAAATTGCGCGCCGCGAAGGCCGACGTGCAGAAGGCCAACGACGCGCTCGCGGCAGCGGAGGCGGAGATCGCCTCCCGTGAGAGCGCGCTCGCGTTCGCCAAATCCGACTTCCAGCGCGGACAGGAGCTGATGAAGACCGGCTTCATCACCAAGCAGACCTTCGAGCAGCGCAAGCGCAACTACGACTTCGGCGATTGCGGCGGTGAAGAGCTTCACGGCGCAGCGCGATCAGGCGCTGTCCCACATCGCGAACTCGGAAGCGGAGGCCGATCGAATCCAGTCGATCATCGATGATCTGACCCTGGTGTCGCCAAGGCTCGGACGGGTGCAATACCAGCTCGCGCGCGCAGGCGAAGTGGTCGCGGCGGGCGCGCCGATCGTGACGATCCTCGACCTCACCGACGTTTACATGACGCTCTTCCTGCCTGCAGCGGACGCCGGAAAATTGGCGGTCGGCGACGAGGCCCGCATCATCCTCGACCCAGTCCCCGACTACGTCGTTCCCGCCACCGTCAGCTTCGTCGCGGCCGATGCGCAGTTCACTCCCAAAACGGTGGAGACGAAGGACGAGCGGGCGAAGCTGATGTTCCGCATCAAGCTCAAGATCGACCCGCAGGTCCTTCAGCAGTTCTACACGCGCGTGAAGACCGGCGTCCGGGGCTTGGGCTTCGTCCGCACCAAGGTCGATGTGGAGTGGCCTCAAGACCTTCAGGTCAAGCTCCCCAAGCCGCCGCCGGACAAGGCCCCTGCAGCTCCGGCTGGGGATAGCGCGGCCGCCTCAGGCGAACGCGCCCCAAACCAACAGTCCCGACAACAACGCAACCGAAACCAAGACGCCCGACGCCAAATGACCTTCGAGGCGATCGCGCGGGTCAAGAAGGTATCGCACCGGTACGGCGCGACGGTCTCGCTCAACGACGTCTCGATCGACATTCCGGCGCGCATCATGGTCGGCGTGATCGGGCCGGACGGCGTCGGCAAGTCGACCCTGCTCGGGCTCATCGCCGGAGTTAAGAAAATTCAGGACGGCGAGGTCGTCGTTTTCGACAAGAACGTCGCTGACCAAGACACTTTGCGCGAGATTCGCGGCCGGATCGCCTATATGCCGCAGGGGCTCGGCCGCAACCTCTATCCGACCCTCTCCGTGTTCGAGAACATCGATTTCTTCGGTCGCCTGTTCGGCCAAGGCGCGAAAGAGCGTCGTGAGCGCATCACCGAACTCCTGACCGCGACGGCCATGGAGAAATTCGAGGCGCGGCCGGCCGGCAAGCTGTCCGGCGGCATGAAGCAGAAGCTCAGCCTCTGCTGCGCGCTCATCAATGATCCCGACCTTCTGATCCTCGACGAGCCGACGACGGGCGTCGACCCGCTCTCGCGCGGCCAGTTCTGGGATCTCATCAATTCGATCCGCGCGCGCCGCCCGCAGATGAGCGTGATCGTCGCCACCGCCTATATGGACGAAGCCGAGCGCTTCGATTGGTTGATGGCGATGGACGACGGCAAGATCATCGCCACCGGCACGCTGAAGGATCTCCTCGCGAAGACCGGCGAGCCCAATCTCGACGACGCTTTTATTGCGCTGATGCCGGAGGCCAAGCGCGCCCTGCACAAGAAGGTCGTCGTTCGGCCCGCGTGTCGCCTCCCCTGACGAGACGCCGGCGATCGAAGCCGAGGGATTGACGCGGCAGTTCGGCGACTTTGTTGCGGTCGATCATGTCAGTTTCAAAATCGCGCGCGGCGAAATTTTCGGCTTCCTCGGCTCGAACGGATGCGGCAAGTCGACGACTATGAAGATGCTGGTCGGCTTCCTGCCGGCGACCAGCGGCACGTGCCAGTTGTTCGGCCAACCCATGGGCTCGAACGACATGCAGGCCCGGCGCAACGTCGGCTACATGACGCAGGCCTTCTCGCTCTATGGCGAACTGACCGTCGGGCAGAATCTCGAGTTGCACGCGCAGCTCTATCATCTGCCGAAGGAAAAGATCGCCGGCCGGCTCCAGGAGCTGCTCGAACGCTATGATCTCAAGGCCTTCGTCAACGCCCGGCCGGACAGCTTGCCGCTCGGCATCAAGCAGAGGCTCCAGCTTGCCGTGGCCGTGCTGCACGAGCCGGCGATCCTCATCCTCGACGAACCGACGTCGGGCGTCGACCCGATCGCACGCGATTCGTTCTGGCGGACGCTGATCGATCTCTCGCGCGACGACGGCGTGACGATATTCGTCACCACCCATTTCATGAACGAGGCGGACCGTTGCGACCGCATCTCGCTCATGCATGCGGGCAAGGTGCTCGCCGTCGGCGCGCCGCAGGAGCTCGTCAAAGAGCGCGGCAGCAATTCGCTCGAGGATTGCTTCGTCGGCTATCTCGCGGAAGCCGCGGGCATCGACCGCTCGAAGGCCGTTGAGGGTCGCCGGGGCCGGGGCCGAAGCGGTCGAAACGGAGCCGCTGCCGCCGCCGAAGCTGTTCAGCCTCGGCCGGCTCTGGGCCTACGCGCGGCGCGAGACGGTCGAGTTGTTGCGCGATCAGATCCGCATGGCCTTCGCCCTCTTTGGCCCGGTGATTCTCATGTTGGCGTTCGGCTACGGCATTTCGTTCGATATCGAAAACCTGGCGACGGCGTATTTCGATCAGGACGACACGCCCCAGAGCCGCGAACTGCTGCAGGGCTTTGAGGGATCTCGCTATTTCTCGATGCAACCTCCGATCATGTCTGCCGATGAGGCCGAGCGGCGGCTGAGAAGCGGCAACACCCAGATCGTGGTCGAAGTGCCCCCCGGTTTTGGCCGCGATCTGTTGAACGCCCGGCAGCCGGAGGTCGACGCAACCGTCGACGGCGCCATGACCTTCCGCGGTGAGACCGCGAGGAACTATGTCCGCGGCGTCGTGAGCAAGCAGGGCGAGGAACTGCAGCGGAAGTCTGCGCCGCCCCGGAACCGCCAACGCCTGGACGAGCGACGATATCGAGACGCGCTTTCGCTACAATCAGGCCTTCCTCAGCGTGAACGCCATGGTCCCGAGTGTTTTCATGCTGATGCTCTGCCTCATCCCAGCGATCATGTCCGCGATTGCGGTGGTGCGCGAGAAGGAGACCGGCTCGATCGCGAATTTCCGTTCGACGCCAATCACCAAATTCGAGTTTCTTGATCGGCAAGCAACTTCCCTATGTCGCCGTCGCCATGATCAATTTCGCCTGTCTGTTCCTGATGGCGATCTTCCTATTCCAGGTCCCGATCAAGGGGCCGTTCCTCACCTTGCTCATCGCCACCTTCGTCTATGTGTTCGCGACGACCGGGTTCGGCCAGCTCATCTCCTCCTTCGTCCGCACCCAGGTCGCGGCTGTCTTCGCCACCGCGATCCTCTCGATCGTTCCGGCGGTGAACTTCTCCGGACTGTTCGCGCCGGTGTCGTCCCTGTCGGGCACGGCGAAGATCCTCGGGTTGTCGTTCCCTTCGGCCTGGTATCAGCCGGTGACCGTCGGCGTGTTCGCCAAGGCGCTCGGCTTCCTCGACCTATGGCGCAACATCGCGGCAATTACGATAATCGCGCTGGCGTTCCTTGCGCTCTCGCTCTTGCTTCTCCGAAAACAGGAGGCGTGACGTGACCGCGCCCTCGTCCCCGCCAGTCCCGCATCTCGCAGAGGCGAAGCCGCTCACCTTCACCGATCACGTCGTCAACATTTTCCGTTTGGTGATCAAGGAGCTGCGGAGCATCCGGGCCGACCCGACGATGCTGATCCTTGTGGTCTATGCTTTCAGCATCTCGGTCAATACGGTCGCGACCGGCGCCGTGACAGAGGCGACCAATCTCTCCGTCGGCATCGTCGACGAGGACGGTTCGGACCTGTCGCGGCAGATCGCTGAGGCGCTTGCGCCGCCCGACCTTCCAGCCGCCGGTGCACATCACCGCCTCCGACATCGACCCGGTGATGGACCAGGGCAAGCTCTTGTTTGTCGTCGAGATCCCTCCCAATTTCGAGGCCGACGTTCGCGCCCAGCGCAAGACCGGCCTCCAGATCAATGTCGACGCGACTGCGGTCGCCCAGGCCGGCAACGGCGCAAGCTATCTCAGGACCGCGATCGCCAACGAGATCCAGGCGTTCCTCTCCGGCCGAGGCGCTTCGACGGGCGTGCCGATCAATCTTGTCGTGCGCGCGGCGTTCAACCCGAACCTGAAGACGGCGTGGTTCTCGGCGATGACGCAGGTCGTCAATCAGATCACCCTGCTCACCGTCATCCTGACCGGCGCGGCGCTCATCCGCGAGCGTGAGCAGGGCACGGTCGAGCACCTGCTGGTCATGCCGGTCATCCCGACCGAGATCATGCTGGCGAAGATGATCGCCAACGGCCTCGTCATTCTCGTCGCGGCGATGCTCTCGCTGCAGTTCGTCGTTCACTGGTGGATCGGCTCGCCGATCAATGGGTCTTTGCTGCTGTTCCTCCTCGGCGCGGCGATCTACGCTCTCGTCGTGGCGGCCCTTGGCATCATGCTCGGGACGCTCGCTACCAACATGGGCCAGTTCGGGCTGCTGGCGATGCCGACGGTGATGGTCACGCAATTGCTCTCCGGCAGCAGCACCCCAATGGAGAGCATGCCGGTCTGGCTGCAATACGTGATGCAGACAATCAGCCCGACGCCGCATTTCGTCGCCTTCTCTCAGGCCGTGCTCTTCCGCGGCGCCGACATCACGCTCGTCTGGCGCCCGATGGTCGCGATGTTCATCATCGGCGCGGTCTATTTCACCATCGCGATGAGCCGCTTCCGCAAGGTAATCTTCGGCGGCTGAAACGTAGACGGCTCAAGGAACGTGATTTGCGGGCAAAACTGTAGGATGAAAATATCCGGAAAGCTGCGACGGCCTCGAGATGACGAGATCAACTTAATGAAACAGCTCGCCTCGGGTCCCGGCGCGCTTAACTCCGGACCCGTCGGCAGGTGCTCGAGTCGGGGGTGGATTCGGTATGTTGGGTTGGATGAACTCGGCCGAGGAATATTCGAGTTGACGCCTTTGGGGCGAACGCGGCTTGAGGAGAATGCGGGCGGCGAGCAAGTCTCGCACCACCAATAGGGACTATGTTTGATTCCGCCGGTCGCGAGCTTCTCGGTGTCCCTACAGCGCCCTGCGCACCGCGTCCCGCCATCCCAGGCAGAGCCGCCCGCGCGTCGCCTCGTCCATGTGCGGCTCGAACAGGCGGTCCCGGCGGCGCTTCTCGGCGAACAACTCCGGGCCCGGGTAGAGGCCGGCCTGCCAGCCGGCGGCGAAGGCCGCGCCCTGCGCGGTCGATTCGAGATCCTTGGGCCGGTCGACCGGGACGGCGAGAATGTCGGCGAGGAACTGCATCGTCCAGTCGCTCGCCGCCATGCCGCCGTCGACGCGAATGACCTCGATCGCTCCGCCGGCGTCCGACCTCATCGCCTCGACGAGGTCGCGCGTCTGATACCCGACGCTCTCCAGCGCCGCCCGGGCGATTTCCTTGCGCGTCGCGCCGCGGGTGAGGCCGCAGATGAGGGCGCGGGCCTCCGAACTCCAGTGCGGCGCGCCGAGGCCGGCGAAGGCGGGAACGCAATAGACGGCCTGCGCCGGGTCCGCAGCCGCCGCGAGCGCGCCCGCTTCGGCCGCCGTCGCAATGATTCCGAGGCCGTCGCGCAGCCACTGCACCGTCGCGCCGGCGGAGAAGATCGACCCCTCGAGCGCATAGGCGCGCTTTCCGTTCCACTGATAGGCGACGGTCGTCAGCAGCCGGCTCCGCGACGGCGTCGGCGTTTCGCCGGTGTTGAGGAGCAGAAAGCCGCCGGTGCCGTAGGTCGCCTTGACCATGCCCGGCGCGACGCAGGCCTGGCCGATCAGCGCGCTCTGCTGGTCGCCGACCAGCGCGCGGATCGGGACCTCCGCGCCGAACCATTCGCGAGCGCTCGCGCCGTAATCCGCCGCCGTGTCCCTGACTTCGGGCAGGATCGCGGCCGGCACATTGAACAGCCGCAGCATGTCGTCGTCCCACTCGCCCTTGCGGATGTCGTAGAGCAGGGTGCGCGAGGCGTTGGTCGCGTCGGTCGCGTGGACGGCCCCGTTCGTCAGGCGCCAGAGCAGAAAGCAGTCGACGGTGCCGAAGGCGAGCTCGCCGCGCTCGGCCGCCGCGCGGGCGCCGGGAACCGCGTCGAGCAGCCAGGCGATTTTGGTGGCGGAGAAATACGGGTCGAGCAGCAGGCCGGTCGTCGCCGTCACCTGCGGTTCGCAACCGCCCGCCTTGAGCGCGGCGCAGGTTTCCGCGGTGCGCCTGTCCTGCCAGACGATCGCATTGCCGATCGGCCTGGCGGTCGACCGCTCCCAGAGAAGAATGGTCTCGCGCTGATTAGCGATGCCAATTCCGGCCAGCGAGGCCGGCTCGCACGCGGCCCGCTGCAGCGCCTCCCGCGCCGTTGAGACGGCGCTGGACCAGAGCGATTGAGGGTCGTGCTCCACCCACCCCGGCCGGGGAAAGATCTGCGGGAATTCCTCCTGCGCAAAGGCGACCGGGGCGCCGGCGGCGTCGAAGACGAGCGCTCGCGTCGAGGTCGTCCCCTGATCGATGACGAGGACGGACGCGGTCACGCGGCCACGCCGGGATCGGGGGAGACTATGTCTCCGTGCGCGCCGACCAAGGCGCGCGGCCCGCAGAGCCGCTCGAGGAGGGTGCCGAACATGGAAGGCCGAGCTGCTTGGACGCCAGGACGCCGATGGAGCCTATTCGGACGTCTTGCGTTCGGCAACGGTCATTCAGGCCGCGGGCCGATGCTCCGGCTTTGGTCCCGCTAGAAGAATCTCTTCGGCGAGGTCTCTTGCGCGCAACTCCGGGACGAGATCGTCGATAAAAAGAGCGGACAGCCCATGGACCAGGCCCCAGGCGGCCATGCTCGAGGCGTTGTCCTCCTGGCGCCCGCCTGCGGCGCCGCTGGCGATGCGTTGGACGCAGTCGAACGCCGCGTTGGCCGCCTCATTGAGGGAGGGATATTTCGCCCGCTCGACCAGGACCGGACCGAACATCAGGCGGAACAATCCCCTTTTCTGCAGCGCGAATTCGACATAGGCGAGACCCAGTCCGATGAGCGGGTCGGGTCCGTTCGCCGCCGCCTCCATTGCGGCGGTGAGCTCCCGGAAGCCCTCGGCCGCCACGGAAGCGAGCAGATCCTCCTTGCTCGAGAAATGTCGATACGCCGCGGTCGCCGAAACGCCGACCCGGCGCGCCGTTTCCCTGAGGCCGACAGCCTCCGGACCGGCCTCGTCTAGAATGGCGCGCGCCGCGGCCCGCAACGCATTCGGCAGATTACCGTGACGATAAGGACGTGGAGCGGGGGTCTCATCCATTGCCGCACCTTTCGCCATCCTTAGCTCTCGTACCGTATCTTGCACTGCCCGCATGAGGAACACGAGAATACCATCTTACGCCACGTTAGGGAACGGTGTAAATCAAGCAATTTTGGCTTATCCAAGACTTTCAATGACATATGCATGAGGGTAAATCATTGTTTACCTTTCGCCGCCCTGCAGCGGCCACACACTACAACGCCCTCCCGCGCGAATTGTTTCAGGCGTCTGCAAACAAGTCTTCGCACGGCAACAAACGCCGCGGACCGTCCCCGGGGCGGCTTCTTGGTCGAAGCCGATTGTCTCCGTGGTCGCGCCCCGTCCGCGCGTCGAGGTCAGGTAGGTCTTAAAGAAGCTTCGCGGGCGACAGCCTTGAAGGCGCTGTTCGGATGGGACTCTTGCTCCCGTATCGCATATGATTCGTTGCTCTGGCTGCAGACGCTTCGGCAGAAGATCAGGAGATCCGCCGCCAGATGAAGATCACCGTCAACGTCGATTGCACGCCCCTCGAGGCGCGCCAGTTCATGGGACTGCCGGATGTCGAGCCCATGCAGAAAGCCGCCATGGCCGAGATCGAGAGGCGCATGATGGCCGAGCTCGAACGCTACTCGCCCGAATCTCTGTTCAAGGCCTGGCTGCCGATCGCCGGAATGAACGCCGAATGGCTCCAGGAATTTCTGAAACGGGCCGCCGCGTAAACACGCGCGCAGCTTCGATTTTCGGCGCGGCGGCGCCCTTCCGCCCGGCCGAGAGCGCTCCTACATGACGACGAGGTCGCGAGAGGCGGCCAATCCATCGATCGGGTCGCGCGTCGTCGCTGCGGGGCGGGGAGCGACGCCAAGAAGGGGTCGTCCATGAATCTGGAAAAATACACCGAACGGGCGCGCGGTTTCGTGCAGGCCGCGCAGTCGCTGGCGCTTCGCGAAGGCCATCAGCAGTTCACGCCCGAGCACATTCTGAAGGTCCTTCTCGACGACGAAGAAGGGCTTGCCGCCGGCCTGATCGACAAGGCGGGCGGCAATTCGCGCGAGGCGCTGAGGCAGGTCGAGCTGGCGCTGGCGAAGCTGCCGAAAGTGCAGGGTTCTGGCGCGGGGCAGCTCTACCTCGCCCCGACGACGGCGCGCATTTTCGATAACGCCGAAAAGATCGCCCAGAAGGCCGGCGATTCCTTCGTCACCGTCGAGCGCCTGCTGCTGGCGCTGGCGATGGAGAAGGGCGCCGAGGCGAGCAAGATCCTGGCCAACGCCGGCGTGACGCCGCAGACCCTGAACGCAGCCATCGACGACCTGCGCAAGGGCCGCACGGCCGATTCGGCGAGCGCCGAGAACGCCTATGACGCGCTGAAGAAATATACCCGCGACCTCACCGAGGCCGCGCGGACGGGCAAGCTCGACCCGGTCATCGGCCGCGACGAGGAAATCCGCCGCACGATCCAGGTCCTGTCGCGCCGAACCAAGAACAATCCGGTCCTGATCGGCGAGCCCGGCGTCGGCAAGACGGCGATCGTCGAGGGGCTCGCGCTGCGCATCGTCAACGGCGACGTGCCGGAGTCAATTCGCGACAAGAAGCTGCTCGCGCTCGACATGGGCGCGCTGATCGCCGGGGCGAAATACCGCGGCGAGTTCGAGGAGCGGCTGAAGGCGGTCCTGAATGAAGTGACCGCCGCCCAGGGCGGGATCATCCTGTTCATCGACGAGATGCACACGCTGGTCGGCGCCGGCAAGGCCGAAGGCGCGATGGACGCCTCCAACCTGCTCAAGCCGGCGCTGGCGCGGGGCGAACTCCATTGCGTCGGCGCGACCACGCTCGACGAATATCGCAAGCACGTCGAGAAGGACGCGGCGCTGGCGCGGCGTTTCCAGCCGGTGTTCGTCTCCCAGCCGACCGTCGAGGACACGATCTCGATCCTGCGCGGCTTGAAAGAGAAGTATGAGCTCCATCACGGCGTCCGCATCACCGACCCGGCGATCATCGCGGCGCGCGACGTTGTCCGACCGCTACATCGCCGACCGCTTCCTGCCCGACAAGGCGATCGACCTCATCGACGAGGCGGCGGCGCGCCTGCGCATGCAGGTCGAACTCGAAGCCCGAGGAGCTCGACGAGCTCGACCGCCGCATCATGCAGCTCAAGATCGAGCAGGAGGCGTTGAAGAAGGAGACGGACGCCGCCTCCAAGGACCGCCTGAAGAAGCTCCGGGCCGAACTCGCCGAGTTGCAGGAGAAATCCGATTCGCTGACCGCGCGCTGGCGGGCCGAGAAGGACAAGATCGGCCTCGCGCAGAAGCTCAAGGAAGAGCTCGACGCGGCGCGCAATGCGCTCGCCCAGGCGCAGCGCAAGGGCGATTTCGCCGAGGCCGGGCAGGCTCGCCTATGGGACGATTCCCGAGCTCGAGAAGAAGCTCGCCGAGGCCGAGACGCAGCGCGAACGGAGCGCTGGTCGACGAGGCGGTGACCGCCAATCACGTGGCGCAGGTCGTCTCGCGCTGGACCGGCGTGCCGGTCGACAAGATGCTGGAAGGCGAGCGCGAGAAGCTCCTCAAGATGGAGGAGGAGATCATGCGGCGCGTCGTCGGCCAGAAGGAGGCCGTGACCGCGGTCTCGACGGCCGTGCGCCGCGCGCGCGCCGGCCTGCAGGACCCGAACCGGCCGATCGGCTCGTTCATGTTCCTCGGCCCCACCGGCGTCGGCAAGACCGAGCTGACCAAGGCGCTTGGCCGCGTTCCTGTTCGACGACGAGAGCGCGATGGTGCGCATCGACATGTCGGAGTACATGGAGAAGCACTCGGTCGCCCGCCTGATCGGCGCGCCTCCCGGCTATGTCGGCTATGAGGAGGGCGGCGCGCTGACCGAAGCGGTCCGCCGCCGACCGTACCAGGTCGTGCTGTTCGACGAGATCGAGAAGGCGCATCCGGACGTGTTCAACGTCCTGTTGCAGGTGCTCGACGACGGCCGCCTCACCGACGGCCAGGGCCGCACGGTCGATTTCCGCAACGTGCTGATCGTGATGACCTCCAACCTCGGCTCCGAGTTCCTCGTCAACCTCAGCGAGGGCGAGGACACGAAGGCGGTCGAGAAGGAAGTGATGGCGGTGGTGCGCGGGCATTTCCGGCCCGAGTTCCTGAATCGCGTCGACGAGATCATCCTGTTCCACCGGCTCAGGCGCGAGGACATGGGCGCGATCGTCGACATCCAGTTCCGCCGGCTTCAGCGGCTGCTCGACGATCGCAAGATCACGCTCTCCCTCGACGCCAAGGGCCGCCAGTGGCTCGCCGACAAGGGCTACGACCCTGCCTACGGGGCGCGGCCGCTCCAGCGCGTCATCCAGAAATGGGTGCAGGACCCGCTCGCGCAGGGGCTGCTGTCGGGCGAGATCCGCGGACGGCTCGACCGTCAAGATCGGCGCCGCGCACGGAAGGCTCACGATCAACGGCAAGCCGGTCGGCGGCGAGGAGGACGAGGCCGCGCAGGCCAAGCCGACGGTCGTGCCGTTTCCCAAATCGTGACGGGGTCGACCCCGCTCCCCTTGAAAAAGGCTTCAAAGAGGGGAGCGGCCCCTGTATGGCTGCTGGTCGCTGAGGAAAGCGCTCGTCCATGACCAACAATGTCGTCGCCCGGTTTGTCGGCGGTTCGCCGATGGCCGCGCTTGTGCGGCTGATCGTCGTGTCGTTCGTCGTCGGGCTGCTGCTCGAGTCGTTCGGGCTCGACCCGATGAGCCTGATCGAGGAGGCGATGCGGGCGGCGCGGCACATCATCGAATATGGCTTGACCGACGTGCGCCAGATCGGCCGCATCCTGCTGACCGGCGCCATGGTGGTCGTGCCGGTCTGGCTCGTGCTGCGCCTGCTCGACGCCGGACGGACGCGCTGAGCGAAAGGGTTTGCGAACCGCGGGCTTCCTTGCTTAAGGGCAGGCGTCCCAGAAGCCGTCTTGCTGGCTCGGATCCGTGTAATACCAGCAGAGACCGGGCCGCGGCGGCGTCGCCCAGGTCGCGACCGCGGCGGTGACGAATCCGATCGCCGCGCCCGCCGCGATCGCGCCGCCCGGCGCCCAGCGATACCAGTCCGGACGGGCCCAGCTCCCCACGATCGGAGGCTTCGCGCCCCCCACGACCGGAGCCTTGGCGTCCCCCACGACCGGGCCCTTGGCGCCCCCCACGACCGGAGGCTTGGCGCCCACCCTGACTGGAGGCTTGGCGACTTGGACGGATACGGGATGGCCCGGTCCATTCCCGGGATGCCCGGCGCCGTTGACATGAACGTTGCGGTTCACGTCGACGTTGGCGCGCGCGTTCCGGTTCACACGCACGTTCCGGTTCACTTGCAGTTCGACTTGCTTCTTCTGGGCGCCGCGGACGCGCACCCGCGCGCCTGTCGGCGCCTGCGCGACGGTTGCGATCAGACCGTCTTTGACGACGCCGGCCGAACGCGATCCGCCGACGATCTCCATCGCGCCCGCCTCTATCGGGGCGGACGACAGCAGCGCGACGATGGCCGCGCCTTTCGCGGCATTCGACCAGGTCATGGTTTGCTCCCCTCCGCGTGGAGCAAGACTTCTTTGTTCGCTGCCTGATTGGCGGCCGGCTGCTCTTGACGCATCCTGCCTCACTTCGCACAAGAGCGAAACCGCTGGTTTCTGGGTTTCGCGATGGAGGAACTCGGGCGCACCAGGGCGGAGCTGACGCAAATTCTGGGTTCCCGCTCCCGCGCCTCGGAAATCCTCAGCCGCCGCGCGCTGACCGTCCGGATGATCCACGTCATTGGCCAGGCATGGAAGCTTCCGACCGAGCTTCTCGTGCGGCCCTACAGGACCAGAACGGCGGCCTGACCGCTGCCGCTTGCCGGTCTGATTGCCTTCTAGCAGTTTGTCGGACTTGATCTTTTCGTGCCGCGTAAGATGTTGAAATCATTTGGTATTGTGTTTTTCACAAATTTGAAAAACGCTAATGAAATCAATGGTCCGAAGGTTAAGTCCGACAGGCTGCTAGGGACGCAAAAATCGGTAAATGAGCGCCCGTCACCGTAATCCCGCTTGCTCCGGGATCAGCGTGGAAGATGCATACTTATGGGCTTTCGTACGGAACTTGAGACCCTGGTTGGCCATGCCAAGGGAAAAGGCACAAGCGGTGGACCCGCCCGATGGGCCAGTCAGGCGCGGACCGCCCCATAGTAGTGACGAAGCGGGGTAATGCCCGTGGAGCGAAGGGGGTGGGTCACTCACCGTGTTTGTTGGGTCAACGGGAGACCGGAGGAACCCAGCTGTCTCACCGGAAGGCGCGCCAGCCTTCGTTGAGTGGCACGAGCCGAATGAGGCGAGAGTCTCACGTCCGGAATCTGGTGCAGCGAAGCTAGCTGCCATTCTAGCGGGTGAGAGTCCCGCCAACAGAAGGAGTTCAGGCCACTGTTGTAGTCATATCCAGCGGCAGGAAGGGCGACCGACCTGCCGGAAGCCTGGAAGTAAAAGTCCTCTGGGGCTGGGGAGACCTGGTCTGATCCGTCACAGGAGGGCGAGCAAACCGACAGGCCGTAGCGGAAGTGAATCGGGAAGCCCCGAAAGACGTGCCCTGCGTGAAACGGATTGCAGGAATTATGGGAGTGCCGAGCTGTTCAGATCCTGGCGAAGGCCATGTTCGGCATCGGAGAACTGGACCATGACGATGACGAAACTCCCCGGGGTCATCGAGGGCGGCATGTCGGGAAAGAATGGACAGCGAAAGCTCGGAACCACTCGTGGGTCGCCTAGTTCTACTGAGTCACAACCCCATTTTGCGGATTCGTCGAGTGTAAGGCTCTGATATTCTGCCGATTCGTTTTGTTGGCGGAGGCGGCGAAAGTGGACGGGGCGAGGCGGGAGAGCGAGGCGCGGTTTGCGGCTTACGTGGACAGTGTGGCGGGCGTGCTCGGGCACGCGGACCGAGCGGGCCCTTTGCTGGATTATTGCACCGGTTTGCTGATGCCCTGCGAGCGCAAGAGCGTCGAGCCGATCGCTTCGATGGTGTCTCCGGCGCGCGCCGCGGCGGCGCATCAGTCGCTGTTGCACTTTGTTGGGCAGTCGGCGTGGTCGGACGAGGCGATGCTGGCGAAGGTTCGCGAACTTGCAGCGCCGGCGTTTGCGGCGCAAGGAGGCGTCGAAGCCTGGATCGTCGACGACACGGGGTTTCAGAAGAAGGGTTCGCATTCGGTCGGCGTGGCGCGGCAATATTGCGGGCGGCTGGGCAAGACGGACAACTGCCAGATCGCAGTGACGCTATCGATCGCCAATCATCATGCGAGTCTGCCGATCGCCTATCGGCTCTATCTACCCGAAATCTGGGCGAACGACGCCGAGCGTCGAGAAAAGGCGCATGTTCCCGAGGACGTGGAGTTTAGGACCAAGCCGCAGATCGCGCTCGCCCAGATCGAGGCCGCCGTGAAGGACGGCGTGGCCAGGGGCGTCGTGCTGACCGACGCCGCCTACGGCTGCGACCGGGCCTTCCGCGCCGGCGTCACGGCGCTGGGGCTGACCTATGCGGTGGGCGTGCAATCGACGCTGTCGGTCTGGCCTCCCGGCGAAGAGCCATTGCCGCCCAAGCCCTGGAGCGGCCGGGGGCGCAAGCCTTCGCGCCTGCGACACGACGCCGATCATCGGCCGATTTCGGCCAAAGAGCTTGCGATGCGCCTGCCCGCCGAGGCCTGGAAAGACGTCGAGTGGCGCGAAGGCTCCAACCAGCCCTTGTCTTCGCGCTTCGCCGCCGCGCGGGTCAGGCCGGCGTCGCGCGACCACAAACTGGTCGCGCCGCATCCCGTCGAATGGCTCGTCGTCGAATGGCCAGAGGGCGAGGCGGAGCCGACCAAATACTGGCTCTCGACCTTGCCCGAGGACATGCCGCTCGCGGTTCTCGTCGACGTCATCAAGCTGCGATGGCGCATCGAACGCGACTACGAGGAATTGAAGAGCGAACTCGGCCTGGCTCACTTCGAGGGGCGAGGCTGGCGGGGATTCCATCATCACGCCAGCCTCTGCATCGCAGCCTACGGATTCCTGATCCTCGAGAGATCAGCTTTTCCCCCCTCAGCGCGCCGGCGCCGCGAAAAACCTGTCCTTTCCGGCCGTTCTCGATCCCTTCGCGCTCCCAATCCGTCCCGAACGCCACGTGGCCAACTCGATCGCCACAATGCGCAAGCTATTGACGATCGCCCTAGCAAAATCCCTCTATCGATGCCCATGCTGTCAAACCGTCTCGACGCCGCGGAACTTCAGCCAACGCTTGTGACGCAGTAGAACTAGCCGTGGGATTCAATCATAGTGAAGGGTATGAGACGAGCCGAGCAAATGGTTGAATTCGCGCCGAGGGACGCGATGGCGCTGAAGGGCGTCGACGCTCCAAGATCTGGTATGGCGGAGCATGGTTCGTCAGCCTCTCGCCGCCGGCTGAACCGGCGGAGGAGGCCGAGTCTCAAGGCGACGCTTCGCGGGTGAAGCCCCGGGCGATAACTCCGGCGCTAGCCTTCGACCCCTCCTCATCCCTATATAGAAGAAACGGGATGTCGCAGTGACTGCGTTTGAGACCATTCGCGAAGATTTCGCCTCGCTTGACGAGTGGGAGGACCGCTATCGCTATCTGATCGAGCTCGGCAACGACCTCGAGCCCCTGAGCGAGGCCGCGCATAATGACGCGAACAAGGTGCGCGGGTGCGTCAGCCAGGTCTGGCTTGAAAAAGAGCCGCGGATCGACGCTGGCGGCGTGACGACCCTTCACTACCGCGGCGACAGCGACTCGCACCTCGTTCGCGGGCTGACCGCGATCGCCATTGCTCTCTTCTCGGATCACGCGCCGCAACAAATTCTCGCCGTCGATGCGATGGGGACGTTTCGCGCGCTCGGCCTCGAGCAGCATCTGACCCCTCAGCGATCGAATGGCGTACGCGCCATGATCGACCGGATCCGATCCGACGCAGCCGCTGCGGCGTAGCCGAGCCCGGATTGCCGGTCGTGGTCTGATCGACTCCGCGGGTCACTCTTTACAACTTTGGTCGGTCCCTGCAGGCCGGAATTCGGCGATGTCTTCGACGCCTGTGGCAAACGGCGCGCCCTTGCTCTGCCGGCCGCGACACGTCAATCGGACCGCGGGGTCCGGGCCGGGCGCCGCGCTTTCGATCGCGAGGCGCTTGTGTTACGAGACCGGCTGGAAGGGTCCGCGCGCCTCGCCGCCGTGGACGATGGGCAGACGGCGCGATGACAGAGCGGCGAAGCAGTTTCAACTACGAAGAACTCCTCGCTTGCGGCAGAGGCGAACTGTTTGGCGCGGGCAACGCTCAACTGCCCTTGCCTCCGATGCTGATGTTCGATCGCATTTCCGAGATTTCCGAGACTGGCGGCGCGAACAGTAAAGGCGAAGTTCGCGCCGAGCTCGACGTCAGGCCCACACTGTGGTTCTTCGATTGCCACTTCAAAGGCGATCCCGTCATGCCGGGTTGTCTGGGTCTCGACGCGCTTTGGCAGCTGACCGGTTTCTTTCTCGGGTGGCTCGGCCTGCCCGGTCGAGGTCGCGCGCTCGGCGTCGGAGAAGTGAAATTTGCGGACCAAGTGCTCCCGACAGTCAAGAAGATCGTTTACGGCGTCGACATGAAACGCGTCTTCAGGGGCAAATTGGTCCTCGGCATTTCCGACGGATGGCTGGAGGCGGACGGCAAGCGCATATATGACGTGAAGGATATGCGCGTAGGCCTGTTCAGCCCGCTGGACCCCAGCCTGAAGGCTGGATGCGGCGAAGGCCGCGAATCACGGAGAGGTTAAAATGAGACGCGTCGTGGTCACGGGGATGGGCATCGTGTCCTCGATCGGCTCGAACACGCTGGAAGTCACGGCGAGCCTGCATGGCGGCAAGTCCGGCATCACCCGCGCCGAGAAGTTCGCCGAGCTCGGTTTCCGCTCGCAAGTGCAGGGCGCCCCGATGCTCAATGCCGAAGAGGTCGTCGATCGGAGAGCGATGCGCTTCCACGGCGGAGGCACGGCCTGGAATCATGTCGCGATGGATCAAGCGATCGTCGACAGCGGCCTTGCGCCCGACGAAGTCTCGAACGAACGGACCGGCATCATTATGGGGTCGGGTGGACCGTCGACGCGCGCCATCGTCGAGGCGGCGGACGTCACCCGCGCTAAGGGCCCGAAGCGAGTCGGGCCGTTCGCCGTCCCCAAGTCGATGTGCTCGACAGCATCGGCGACCCTGTCGACCTGGTTCAAAATCAAGGGCGTCAGCTATTCGATCTCATCGGCCTGCGCGACGTCGAACCACTGCATCGGCGCGGCATCCGAGCATATCGTTATGGGGAAGCAGGACGTGATGTTCGCCGGCGGCTGCGAGGAGCTCGACTGGACGCTCTCTGTCCTGTTTGACGCGATGGGCGCGATGTCTTCGGCCTATAACGACACGCCAGCGCGGGCGTCCCGCGCCTACGATCGAAACCGCGACGGCTTTGTGATCTCGGCCGGCGCTGGCGTGCTTGTTCTCGAGGAATATGGCAGAGCCAAGAGTCGCGGAGCGAAGATTTATGGCGAGATTGTCGGCTACGGCGCGACCTCCGACGGCCACGACATGGTGGCGCCGTCGGGCGAGGGCGCGTCGCGCTGCATGCGCCAGGCCCTGGCGACCGTGAAAACGCCAATCGACTACGTCAATGCCCACGCCACCTCGACACAGGTCGGAGATCTCAAGGAGATTGAGGCTTTACGCGAAGTGTTCGGCTCCGGCGAGAAGTGCCCCCCGATCTCCGCCACCAAGTCGCTGACCGGGCATTCGCAGGGAGCGACTGGCGTGCACGAGGCAATCTATTCGCTGCTGATGATGCGCAACGGGTTCATTTGCGAAAGCGCCCATATCGAAGAGATTGATCCCGCATTCGCCGACATGCCAATCGTCCGGTCGCGGCGGGACAACGTCAGTTTGCGCGCCGTGCTTTCCAACTCCTTCGGCTTCGGCGGAACCAACGCGACGCTCGTCTTCAAGCGCGTCGACGCTTGATCGCATTCTGCGGTCACGACTTGTGTGCGCCGGCAGTCCTGATCCTAACCAATCGTGTTTTTGGAAGAGTGAGCGATGACGTCTGGCTTGATGCACGGAAAGCGTGGGTTGGTCATGGGCGTGGCCAACGACCACTCGATTGCCTGGGGCATAGCCAAGGCGCTCGCCGCCGAGGGGGCGAAGCTCGCTTTCACCTACCAGGGCGAGGCCCTCGGGAAGCGCGTCGCGCCCCTCGCGAAGAGCCTGGGCTCGGAACTCATCCTCCCCTGCGACGTCGAGGATGTCGGCTCGGTCGATGCGGTTTTCTCAACCATCGCTTCCGCCTGGGGATCGCTCGATTTCCTCGTTCATTGCATAGGGTTTTCCGACAAAAACGAACTGAAGGGGCGCTATGCCGACACGAGCCGGGAGAATTTCATCCGCACGATGGTGATTTCGGCGTTCTCCTTCACGGAGCTCGCCCGGCGCTCGGCCGCCTTCATGCCGTCGGGCGGCGCACTGTTGACCCTTACTTTCGGCGGCTCGACTCGGGTCGCGCCGAACTACAACGTCATGGGCGTCGCGAAGGCCGCGCTCGAGGCGAGCGTGCGGTATCTCGCGGCCGATTTCGGCCCCGACAACATCCGGGTGAACGCCATTTCCGCCGGGCCGGTCCGCACCCTGGCCGGCGCGGGCGTCGCTGACGCGCGGTTCATGCTCAATTTCCAGCGCGCCCACGCCCCGCTCAGGCGCAGCATGACAATCGAGAATATCGGCGGCTCGGCGCTATATCTGCTCTCGAACCTGTCCGAGGGCGTGACGGGGGAAGTGCATTTCGTGGACGCGGGCTACCATATCCTCTCCATGCCGCGGCCGGACGACATCAGATCATGAACGCTCCAGGATAAAATTGAGTTTCCCGTGATAAGAACCTCGATCTCGGCCGGTTCGCGATGAGCGTCATCAGCAGTGCGGCGGCTGACAGCTTCATCGGCCGAGAGGCCGAGCGATACCCATTCCACCTCGTGCACGGGCCCGACGAGGGACTGACGCATGAGCGGAGCAGGGCGATCGCTCGCAAGGTCCTTGGCGGCGACGAAAACCCCTTGAGCCTTTTGCGTCTCGACGGGGACATGGTTGCGCGCGAACCGGGCGCGCTTGCCGACGAGGCTTATGCGATCTCGATGTTCGGGGGTCATCGGGTCATCTGGATCGACGTCCAGAGGCACGATCTCCTTCGCGCTTTGGGCCCGTTATTCGGCAAGCCGCCGCACAACTGCACGATCATCGCCAAAGCGGGGCAATTAAAGAAGGACAGCGCGCTTCGACAGGCCTTCGAAAAGATGATCAACGGCGCGTCAATCGAATGCTACCCGGACGAGCAGGCGAGCCTCACGCGGCTACTGGATAGCGAGGCCAAGGCGGCTGGGATTGCAATCGCGCCCGATGCCCGAACCGCGCTCCTGACCTTGCTTGGGGCGGATCGAGAGACGACGAGAGGAGAGATCGCCAAATTGATGCTCTACGCGATGGGGCGACCACGAATAGAGGTCGAGGACCTGGAAGCGATCGTGTCGGGGGCGGCGCCGTCGAAGCTCGAGCAAGTAATCGATCATTCGCTAACCGGCGACCTTCGGGGAGCGGCGGCCTCCGCCGCCCAGTTCTTCAACGAGGGTGGCGAGGGCGAACAACTGATGGCTCGCCTGATTGCGCAGCTCATGCTGCTGCATCGATTGCGGCTGGAGATGGATCGATCGCAGCCGCCCGACGCTTCGCGTCTGCCGTCGTTCGTCAAATTGCCGCCCTCCGCCCGTCGGACGCTTTCCGGACAGTCTGTAGCCTGGACGTCCGAAGCGATCGCGCGAGGGCTGCCTGCAATTCAGGCCGCAAGCGCAAACGTGCGCGCCCGCCCCCGTTTGACCAGGCTGTTCGCGGCCCGGGTGCTCTGGGCTCTGGCGACAAGCGCGGCCAGAGGCCGCCCGCCATCGACATAGTCCGCGCGAACGCCGACCTGCGAAGGTCGCTTTCGACAGCGAACTCGGGATCGATCCATCCGATCGATTAAGGTTAACGCAGCAGAGACCCACATTTTCTTCCGGGTTCTAGAGACTTGTGTTACCGTCCAGGTTCGCGGAAAGCAGACGCGGAAGCCGAAGGGGCGGGGATGGAGGATGGAAAACAGAAATGTCGGCCGAGGGAAGCTCAACAGGCGGAATCGTGGATCGAGACTGAGATTAGCCCGGCAGAGGGGGACAAAAAAAGAATTTTGGTGGGTGTCGATCGTCTATAACGCCTTGATAAATCCGAATTCGGTGTAGAAATTTCGTCCCTCTTGCGTGCCGAAAATGTGCTCCGGCCCGCGCGCAGACGCTTCTTGGAAGGACGCGCGGAACGCGCGCGTTATCGCCGCGGCGCAACGACAACGATAGTGCAAGGATCGCCAAGCGCTTCGAGAGATTGGAGCCAAACTTTCAAACTGCCAGCCTTCTGCTTAGCTGATGACTAGCACTATTACTAATTAGAAATGTTCAATTGCTTTACGCTCCGGCTGATCAGTAGCCGCCGTTGGATCTATCCTGCCTACGCAGCGCTCGCCGCCGGGACAGATTTTGGCGCCTATCCGTTTGAAAAGCCTGCCTGAGCGAATGGAATTGAGCCGGGACCGCCGAGTGGCCTATCTCATCGCAGGGTCCCGCGTCCGCCGTTTGCCGCCCGTGCAAGGGCCGCGAAGCCTGCGACGTCCACCTCCTCCGCGCGCACCATCGGATTGAGCCCCGCCTCCGCAAGCAGCGCGGCGAGGTCGAGGCCGCGCGATGCGGCGAAGGCTTTGAGCGACTGACGCAGCATCTTGCGGCGCTGCCCGAAGGCGGCGAACGTCGCGGCCGACAGCACGCCGGCGTCGCAAGGGTCGGGCGCGGCCCGCGGAATCAGTTCGACGACGCTCGAGGTCACTTTCGGCGGCGGGGTGAAGGCGGCGGGCGGCACGTCGAACAGGATTTTGGCCTCCGCGCGCCATCCCGCCAGCACCCCGAGGCGGCCGTAGTCGGCGCGCTCCGCCGGCGTCGCGACGATCCGCAGCGCGACCTCGCGCTGGAACATGAGAATCAGACGATCGTAGAACGGCGGCCAGGGTTCGCATTCGAGCCAGCGCGTGAGTAGCGGCGTCGGGACATTGTAGGGGAGGTTGGCGCAGATCCGGATCGGCGCCGCATCGGCCTTGCCGACCAGCGTCTTGGGCTTGACCGTCAGCGCATCGGCGGACGCCTCGAGCGGCCGGCCAGCGCGGCCGACTCGGCGAGCGCGGGCAGGGCGCGCTCGTCGCGCTCGATCGCGATCACCTTCCTCGCGCCTTCCGACAGGAGGGCGCGGTGAGGCCGCCGGGCCCGGGTCCGACCTCGACGACGGCCACGCCGGCGAGCGGGCCCGCCGCGCGGGCGATCTTTGCTGTGAGGTTGAGGTCGAACAGGAAGTTCTGGCCGAGCGCCTTGCGGGCGTCGAGCCCGTGCCGCGCCACGATCTCGCGCAGAGCGGCAGTCCGTCGGCTGCGACCGTCATCGCGTCAGCCGGTCGGCAAGCTTCAGCGCCGCGATGAGGCTCGAAGGATTGGCGATTCCCTTGCCGGCGATATCGAACGCCGTGCCGTGGTCGGGCGAGGTGCGCACGAAGGGCAGGCCGAGGGTGACGTTGACGCCTTCGTCGAACGCGAGCGTCTTGACCGGGATCAGGCCCTGATCGTGGTACATGGTCAGCGCGACGTCGTACCGCGCCCGAGCGTCCGCGTGGAACATCGTGTCGCTGGCAAAGGGCCGATGACGTCGATCCCCTCCGCGCGCAGGATCTCGAGCGCCGGAGCGATGATCGTCGACTCCTCGCTTCCATCGCGCCGCCTTCACCGGCATGCGGATTGAGGCCGGCGACAGCGAGTCGGGGTCGGGCGAGACCGAAGCGAGCGCGCAGATCGTGGTCGACCACCCGCGCCGTCTTCGCGATGAGCTCCGCGCTCAGCGCCTTCGGCGCTTCAGAGAGCGGGATATGAATGGTGACCGGCACGACAGCCAACGTCTCCGACCAGATCATCATGACCGGAAAAGCCGCCTGGCCCCAGGCCTTGGCGAGTTCGCCCAGATATTCCGTGTGACCGGGGAAGCGGAACCCGGCGTCGTAAAGCACGGCCTTGGCGATCGGGTTGGTGACGACGGCGCGCGCTGCGCCGTCGCGCACCGCCTGGACGGCGCGGGCGATCAATTCATCGTCGCTGCGGCGTTGCGCGCGTCGGGCGCCCAGGTTCGGCATCCACCCCGTGCTCCAGCGGGACGACCGGCAAGCCCTGGTTGACGACTTCCGCGACGCGGTCGGGCTCGGTTTCGACGATCGGCGCCTCGAAGCTCGCCCGCTTCGCGGCGGCGGTGAGCAGCGCCGGCGCGGCGAGGACGAAGAGGGCGGGTCGCCCGCCTCCCTTGCCCGCCAGGCCGCGAGCGCGATCTCGGGACCGATCCCGGCCGATCCCCATCGTCATCGCAAAAGGCGGCTTCTCGGCGTCATGCCAAGGGCTCCGCGCCTGGGTCGGGTCAGGCCGTCACAGGCCGACGTTGCCCTTGATGTCGCCGATGGTGCGCAGAGTGAGCTGGAACATCAGCACCTGCTCGCGCACGGCCGGATTGTAGATGACGGGGCCGCCGGCGTAGATGGGAAAGGCGGCCGGGGCGCTCAGGTTCGACGAATACTTCAGGGTAAAGGTGGTGCAATCGTCCTTGTAGCCGAACCCGAACGAATAGCCGACCGGGTAGAAGATCGGGGTCTCCTGACCGGCCGTGTCGTAATAGTGGCGCGACATGTCGAGCACGAGCGATCCGTTGACCGACCAGCGATCGAGGAAATTATAGGACGCGCTGCCGGTCAGGCCTTCGCGCGGAAATTCCAAGCCGAGCGCCGGCTGCGCGGCATAGAGCGCATAGTCGAGACTGGTGTTGACCCCGGCGATGTTCGCCTTGGCGATGGCGTCGAACCGCTCGAGCTGGAACGTCGTGCTGTCGAACTGCTGCTTGCTGATCAGCGAAATCGGGGCCGAGGTCGGCTGGAGCGTCTCGCCGGCGACGAAGTTGGAGAATTTCCGGTCGAGGCCGGATTCGAGGCCCGTGTTGGCGACGTCGAAGAGCGTGTAGGAGTTTTGCCCGGCGACCTGGATCGACTTCCCGCCGATGACGTCGGCATGGCCGCCGTTGGCGAAATTGGCCGTGTACTGGACGCCGTAGTTGAGCCGCGTGCCGCCCTCGATCCGGTCGTAGCCGGAGAACTTGTTCCAGGCGAACAGGTTCGTCTCGTCGAACACGAGGCTCTGGGCGTCCTCATTGGGCTGGATACCGGGAATGACTTTGCTCGGCCGGACGATGAACTGCCCGATCGGCGTGATCGTTTGTGTTCCCCACCAGGACTCATGGTGAAGGGATAACGGTATTCGACGCCGACGCCCGCCATGCCGCGTGCGAACGAGCCTTGATTGCCTCCGGAGAAGAACGCAGCCTGGCTCGAGTTCGCCACCGTGCTCGACCCGATCGAGCTCGCGTAGGTGATCGAGCCGGTCTCGTTGAGCTCGGTCGATTCGCCGTCGAGGCGGCCGAAGACGAATGGCTTCCACACCTCTCCGATCGGGTCGATATAGCTGCGCTGCCAGGAGACCTGCCCAGTTGCTCGGGCGTAGTCGCCGGCGATGCTGCGCAGCATGCAGGCGCCCGGATAGTAGGTGTTGACGTATTGGCCGGCGACGACTCTCTCGCAAACGTTGTAGAGATGATAGGCGTTGTCGAAAGTCTCGAGGCCCGTGGACTGGAACGCGGCGTTGGTCTGGTTGATATTGGCGACGTTGATGTCGATCGTCGCTTCGCCGCCGATACCGTTGCTGCGGTCCTCCGGCACGGCGAAGACGCGGTTGTAGTCGAACACCGGCGCGGCGACGGGCAGGGTGCGGTTGTCGTCGTTGGCGGTCGTGCCCTCGAAGTGGTAAGCGCTCAGGTCAAAGAAGCTATGGTCGGCCTGGCCGCGCAGGTAGTCGACGAAACGACGTCCTGAAAGTAATAGTTGCTGAAGTCGATGCCCTGAAGCCTGTAGTCGTTGGCGAAGAACTTGTCCGACAGCCAGGTTGCGTTCCAGCCGAACTGCCAATCCTGGTTCAGGAAAAAGTTGCCCTTGGTTTCGATCGAGCCGCGCAGTCGTTGGTCTCCGGCGCCGTAGGGATACGAGGGAACAAATTCATTCTTGCTCGTCGATCCCGGTCGCGCAGATGCTGTACTCGCCGTTCGACAGGCGCTGCCGCCAGTCGGCCTCTCCGAGGAATCCCTGTTTCGACAGGTCGTCGGAATAGCGTCAGGTCGTAACTTCGCGCCAGGTTGATGAAGTAGGGCGGGCTCAGGCCGTAGCCGAGATTGTGCCGGAAACGAACGGAGGCGCCAGAACCCCGGTCTGCTTGTTGACGGTCGAATCCGGCGAGGAGAAATAGGGCATGTGAAGACCGGGACGCCCCAGACGAGCATCTGCGCGTCCTCGTAGTAGATTGTATGGGTCTCCTGGTTCTCGATGATCGAGTCGCGCGCACCTGCCGGAAGGGCAGCCGCTCGGGATGATCCTTACAAGGTTCGCAGGCCGTCTTAGCGCCCTTGTTCGAATATGATGTCGCCGTTCGATCGCTCCACCCGCGGCGATGGGAACCGCGTCTTGTCGGAGGTCGGCACCTGGACGCTGTCGATGAAGCCGTCCCGGAAATTGTCGCTGAGCTCAAACCGGCTTCCGTCAACGACGTCGCCATGCTCGTCCGTCATCTTCGCGTGGCCCTCGGCGTAGACCCGCTTGGTGGCGCGATTGTAGACCACACGATCGGCCTGAAGAACGCGGCCCTGGTCGAAAAGCTAGACGACCCGACAGCCGAAACGGTGTTCTTGTCCTTGTCGTAGACGAGTTCGTCAGCCTCGATGACAGCTTGTCCGGGGTCTCTGCCGCCTCAGCGCTCGGTCGGGCCGGCGACGCCTGCGCCGCGCTCGCCGGCGGGGCGAAGCAGAGCCACAAGATGAGCGTGGCGAAAGCCGCCCACATCAGCGTCGGCAGCGTCGCTCTCGCCGCTTGAATACGAGATTCGACTCGAAGGAGGAGCCGACGGACGATCCCATCGACCGTCCTTTCTGCAACAAGACGTGAACGCCAAACGAACACCCGACCAAACCAGGCGACCATCCCGCGACCGGCGCGCTGATGAACCCGGCCTCGCCCAGATCGTTGCTCACTTTGGTCGCCCCGTAGAGCATGAACCCAGCCGTGACGCCACCTGAAACCATATACTCGACGCCGCCCATTCGGAAGAATCTTAACGAAAAGCAAGCCGCGACCAACACCATCGCCGCGAGCAGCAGCGGTCGAGCCAGCAGCTCCTGATACCGCAATCGGTAGGGCGTTGCGTCCAGCCCCGCTTGAGCCGTCTGTTCGGCGAGGCCGGGAAGGCTCCAAAAGGACACTGTTTCCGGCGACACAAAGGCCTGAGTGACCTCGCGGCGAGTAAGGGTCGTCGCCAGCAAATAGGTCGAGGCGGGAAGGGTCTCGAATCCGGGCGTCACCACTTTGGCGTCGTGCAGTTCCCAGTAGCCCTCGTGGAGCTCTCCGGAGGCGGCGTCGACGCGTTCGATGAAATTCCCCTTGTCATCAAAGTTGAAGACCTCGACGCCGCTGATATTGGCCCCGTCCGCCTCCTTGCCGCGGGCGTGGATGATGGCCTGTCCGTCGACGCTCTTTTGCCGTAGCCACAGGTCGCCCCAGGGGTTCGACTGGCCGCCGAAAACGGAGGTCTCGATTTCGTCAGACCTATCCTTCATCCATGTCGACGCCGGATTGTACGCGACGACCGATAGAACTCCGATCAGGACGATCACGATGATAGGAGCAGCCAGATAAACCAGACGGAAACGCCGGCAGCGCGCGCGACCGCAAGCTGCCCATTTTCCGGGCGATTGAGGAAGGCGATCATCGAGCCGAACAGTACGGCGAAGGGGAGCGCCTGCTCCGCGACGGTCGGCGTCCGAAGGAACGACAACGACGCCATGAGAAAGCCGGTCGCCTTCGGCGCGTCGCCGGACCGGCGAAGCATCTCCACAACGTC